>CAZUOV010000005.1:0-83398 GCA_964621355.1 uncultured Novosphingobium sp.
GAGAGCGGTCGAAAGCAGCAAGGCCCCGGCCAGCCGCGACGGCGTGAACATCGAAATATCCCCCGGAAAGAAGATGCAGGGCGGGGGGCGGCCCGCAAATCCGGCCGCCCCCGCGCGTCAGGCAGGCCGGATCAGTTGACCGGCAGCGACGTGCAGGCCTGGCCGCTGCCGAAATTGGCGGTGGCCGTGTCGCAGGTCCAGCCGCGATACCAGGTGTCGTTCGCGTCGCGCACGGCGCCGATCCATGTCGTGCTGTCGAAATAGCTGGCCAGCGTCTTGGGATCGACGGCGGCCACGCCGCTTTCGTTGCTGCCGTTGATGAACAGGCCGCTCAGCGTCGGCGTGAAACTGTCCGAATTGCCGTTCGCGCCCGCACCGAAGAAACCCTGCACCTGCGAGGCGTTGAACGCGCCGGTGCCGAGATACTTCGTGGCGTTGCACTGCATGACCACCGAACGCGCCTGGAGCGTCACGGGCGCGTCGCCGGACCCGTTCATGCGAAGGCACTCGTTGTTGGGCGTGGCGATGATGCCGTTGACCCAGCGGTTGTCCGAGTTGCCGCGCAGCAGGATCGACGCCTGGTCGTTGGCTTCGTTGTTGCTGCTCACCTGGCTCTGGATCGCAGTGAAGTTCACGAGGTTCAGTTGGGTGCGCGGCGTATCCGCCTCGAACCCGTTGCTGTCGATTTCCAGCAGCGCGTCGCCACCGCCGGGACGCTGGACGATCAGGGCATACTGGAGATTGACGCGCGCGCCGGTATCGACGTCCAGGCTGTCGTCGTCGGCGTTGACGGCGACATAATACTTCATGTTGGCGACGCCGCCGAAGAACTCTATGCCGTCGTCCGAACTGTTCACGCTCTGGATGTATTCCAGCGTCGTGCCGCTGCCGATGGCTTCGGGAGTCAACGCCTGAAGCTCGCTGTTGGCGCCCAGGACATAGCCCGAATAGCGGATCTGCACATATTTCATCGTGCCCGCGTTGTAGGTGTCGTCATTGCCGCCGAAGAGCGCCGGATCGGCGGCCCCTTCGGTGCGGCGCTCGCAGGTACCGGCGGCGACGGAGCCGACGGCGCAGTCCGTCACCTTGCCCCGGCCCATCAGCACCACGCCGCCCCACTGGCCTTGCGAGGAGTCCGTGTTCAGGCCCAGCACGTTGTCGCGGCTGGTGAACACGATCGGCTGGGAAGCGGTGCCCACGGCATTGATCTTGTTGCCGCGATTGACGGCCAGCCACGATACGCCGGTGCCACCGAACACGATCACGCCGGGGTCGATGGTCAGCGTCACGTTGGTGTCGGCGGTCAGCGTGCCGCAGCCGCTCGTGGACGAAGCATAGGGCGCCGCGGCCGAAGGCGCGCTGAACCCGCCGTCGCAGCCGACATCGACACGTCCGGGAAGCTGGTAGAGCAGGCCCGGCACCTTGGTCAGCCGGACGGAAGCGTTGATTCGGTTGGGCAGCGTGCAGACGCGCCACGTGCCGGTCGGACCGCTGATCGTGCCGCCGTCGGTAAGGCCCTGCGGATCCCCGATGGTCGGGCAACCCGCCGCGGGCGTGACAGTGGCGGGGCCGGTCGGCGTCGGCGTGGGTGTGGGCGTCGGCGCGGGGTTGTTGATGATAACGTCGCCGCCGGTGCCCGGCCCGGAAATGTCGCTCGGTCCGCACCCGGCGAGCGCCACCGCGCTGCATCCGACGAGCAACAAGCCATGGATAGTCTTCACGTTGAATCCCCCTCAAGGTCGAACGAGGCGGGGGTTCCGCCGTCGCGAATCGCCTCCTAGAAGGAGTTCATGACACTTTGTTTGCTATTATCTGACCGATATTCATGACTTATATATGTCCGCGTTATGACTACTTTGGCAATTTTCCGTTTTTACTCAAACGGTGAATCACCATGGCCATCGCGGACGGAGCCGGGATGCACACTGCGATTGCAGTTTTATGACAGTCGGCGAAATATTTTCGTGCCCCGCCGCATTCCCGATAGGATCGGCCCCGCAAGACCAATCATAGGGAGAGTTCAGGATGAGCCTTGTGTTGTTCGCCGCCGCCGCGCTGGCGCAATCCCAGCCGGTTGTCGAAGTCGAAGGGATGCGTCAGCAAGAGCGGCACGATGTCGGCTATGCCGAACTGATGGATAACCGCCCTGCGGACGCCATCGCCATAATTCGTGCGAATCGCAGCCTTTCCGCCGACGATCCGGCCCGCCTCATCAATCTGGGCACCGCGCATGCGCGCCTGGGTCACAGGGACAAGGCCCGCGATTTCTATATGGCAGCCATCGCCAGCGATGATCGCTATGACGTGGAACTGGCGGGCGGGACGTGGATGGATTCGCGGGCGGCCGCACGCACGGCCATCGCGGGACTGTCCGGCGACAAGCTGCTGGTCCTGCGCTGAAACCGGGGCGGGAAGGCTTTATATGATGGGGCGGCGCTGAACCGGCTGCCGCCTCGCCGTCACAAACCTGTCATGTAAAACGCGCATTGCCCTCTCGACGGAGGGCATATGATTCGCACACATTCAAGAAAATCGCGCCGTAACCGCGCTGCAAGGCGTGCCATTACTGTTCTGGCGCCAGTCGCAGCGCTGCTGCCCACGCTGGCGCATGCCCAGGTCACCGATCCGCGCGGTTCCGGCCCCATCGTCGCGGCGCTCGGCTGGCTGCAAGGCACGCTGCTCGGTAACGTGGCCACGGCGGTCGCGGTCATGGCCGTGGCGGCGGTCGGCTTCATGATGCTGACGGGACGGATGAACTGGCGCTTCGGCGCGACCGTGATCGTCGGCTGCTTCGTGCTGTTCGGCGCGGGCGCCATCGTCTCCGGCATCCAGAGCGCGGCGGCGGTCGGCTGAAACGCCATGAACCTCGCCCGCTATCCGATGCATCGGGCGCTGACCCGGCCGCAGATGTTCGGCGGCGTGACGTTCAGCTTCTTCATCATCAACGCCGCCGTGACGACCGAAGTGTTCCTCATCACCAAAAGCTTCTGGGCCTTGCCCGCCGCGCTTGTCTGCCATGGTGCGGGCTATCTCGCCTGCCTGCGCGAGCCGCGCGTGTTCGATCTGTGGATCACCAAAGTCAGCCGCTGCCCGCGCGTGCGCAACTGGGCGCGCTGGGGCTGCAACAGCTACGCCGCGTAACGGAGCACCCGCATGTCTCGTATCAAGGATGCTCTGGGCTGGGCCGCGAAGGAAGCCCGTGCGGGAGACCGGCTGCCCTATCGCGGCTTCGCGGACGACGGCGTGGTGCTGCTGCGCGATGGCGCGGTCATGCTGTCGCTGCTGGTGCCGGGCCTGTCGTTCGAGACGGCGGAAACCGCCGATCTCAACGCGCATACCGCTACGCGCGAAGTGCTGCTCCGCAGCGCGCTCGACGCGCGTTTCGCGCTCTATCATCATGTGATCCGCAGGCGCGTCGACGTCGAACTGGAAGGCATGTTCGACGATCCGGTCGCCGCGCATATCGACGCCCGGTGGCGCGAGCGGATCGGCGGCGGCGCTTTGTTCGTGAACGACCAGTTCGTCACGCTCATCCGCCGCCCGGCGCGCGGCAAGGCGGGCTGGGCGGAACGCATCGCGCGACTGGCGAAGCGCGGCGGCAAATCGCCGGTCGAAGCCGATCCCGCCGACGTGCGCGCCCTGCGCGCGGCGGGCAACGCCTTTCTCGCCTCGCTCGCGCCCTATGGCGCGCGGCTGCTCTGCGCCTATGACGGCCCGGCGGGACGCTGCTCGGAAATGCTGGAACTGCTGAGCGCGCTCTACAATGGCGAAATGCGGCCCGTGCGCGTTCCCTCCGCCGATACGGACCTTGGCCAGATGCTGCCCTATCGCCGCGTCAGCTTCGGCCTCGATGCGCTGGAATTGCGCGGCGCGGACGGCAAGCCGTCGTTCTGCGCGATCATCAGCCTCAAGGATTACCCGGACAGCACATCGCCCGGCCTGACCGACGCCCTGCTGCGCCAGCCCTGCGAGATGATCCTGACCGAAAGCTACGCGCCGGGCGACCGGCAGGTCTCGCGCGAGCGCATAGACCTCGCGCTGCGCCGCCTGCGCTCCGCCGACGAGGAAGCCGTGGCCGAACGCACGGAAATGGCATCTGCCCGCGACGCGCTGGGCACTGGCACGGTGGCGTTCGGCGATCATCATCTCTCGGTGCTGGTGCGGGAAGACACGCTGTCCGCGCTCGATGCCGCCGCATCCGCCTGCGCCGCGTCGCTGGCCGACGCGGGCGCCGTCGCCGTGCGCGAAGACGTGAACCTCGAACCCTGCTTCTGGGGCCAGTTCCCCGGCAACGAAGCCTTCCTCGTGCGCCGCGCCATGATCTCCAGCGCCAACATGGCCTGCTTCGGATCGCTCCACGGCTTCGCGCTGGGGCAGGCGAGCGGCAACCACTGGGGCGAGGCCGTCACTCTGTTCGAGACGACAAGTTCCACGCCGTTCTTCTTCAACTTCCATCAGGGCGATCTCGGCAACTTCACGGTGATCGGGCCATCCGGCTCGGGCAAGACGGTCGTGATGAACTTCCTTGCCGCGCAGGCCCGGAAGTTCGCCCCGCGCATGGTGCTGTTCGACAAGGATCGCGGCGCGGAAGTGTTCATTCGCGCCATCGGCGGGCACTACAGCCGCGTCTCGCCCGGCGAGGCGACCGGCTTCAACCCGCTGGCCCTGCCTGACACGCCGCACAACCGCGCCTTCCTGCGCGACTGGCTGGGCGTCCTGCTGAAAGCACAGGGGCCGGAGGAAGAATCCGCCATCACCCGCGCGGTGGACGCGGCCTATGCCAACGATCCGGCGCTGCGCCGGCTCACCCATTTCCGCGAACTGCTGGCCGGCGCGCGGCGGCCCGAGCCGGGCGACCTCGCCAGCCGCCTCGACGCGTGGCTGACTGGCGGGGAACACGGCTGGCTGTTCGACAACGCGGAAGACCGGCTGGACCTTTCCGCCCGCACCATGGGCTTCGACATGACGGCGCTGCTCGATGCGCCGCGCCTGCGCACGCCTGTGATGATGTATCTGTTCCACCGCATCGACGAGCGGCTGGACGGCGATCCGGCAATGATCCTGATCGACGAAGGCTGGAAGGCGCTGGACGACGAGGTTTTCGCCGCCCGCATCCGCGACTGGCTCAAGACGCTGCGCAAAAGGAACGCGCTAGTGGGCTTCGCCACGCAAAGCGCGCGCGACGCGCTCGACAGCCGGATTTCATCGGCGCTGGTCGAACAGACCGCGACGATGATCTTCATGCCCAACGTGCGGGCGCGGGCGGAGGACTATTGCGAGGGCTTCGGCCTGACCGAACACGAACTGGACGTGATCCGGGGCCTGCCCGCACAGAGCCGCTGCTTCCTGATCCGCCAGAGTGACACGTCCGTGGTCGCCCGGCTCGACCTGTCCGGTATGCCCGAAGTGCTGACGGTGCTGTCCGGCCGCGAAAGCACGGTGCGGCGGCTTGACGCGCTGCGCGAAACGCATGGCGACGACCCCGCCACATGGTTCGGGCCGCTGACCGGAGAACCCTGGCCCGGCGAGTGGGACAGCGGCGACGTGGCATGGATTGAGGCGGCGGAATGAGCGCCTGCGAAACTCTCGTCGCATCGGCTTCGGCAGGAATCGCGCCCGCGTTGCGCGCGGTCGATTGCATGGCGGGCGAGATGACGGCCAGCGCCTTTGGCCGCCTGTTCGGCGCGCAAGGGGCGCTGGCCCCCGCGCTCACTATCCTGCTCACTCTCTACATCGCGGGCTTCGCGGTGCTGCTGCTGACCGGGCGGGCCTCGCTCAACATATCCGCGCTGACGCCCCGCATGATGACGCTGGGCCTTGTGCTGACCTTCGCGACGAGCTGGCTCGCCTATCAGGGCGTGATGTGGAACCTCGCCACCGGCGCGCCGGACCAGATCGCGGGCGTGCTCAGCGGCGCGCAAGGCTCCGCCACGCAGATCTTCGCGGACCGCATCGACCTGATCTTCGCCGCCATCGCGCAAGCGGGCGAGATGGCCGGCGGCGGCGCACAGGGCGCGGCTGGGCAAGCAAGCGCCGGATCGTTCACGCCGGCCAACCTCATGTGGCTGGCCGCGCTCATGCTGCTGCTCGGCACCGTGGGCGTGCTGGTGACGGCGCGGATCGCGCTGGCCGTGCTGCTCGCGGTCGGCCCGGTGTTCATCGTGCTGGGGCTATTCAAGACGACGCGCGGACTGACGGCGGGTTGGCTGCGCGGCGTGGTGATGACGGCGGTGACGCCGTTGTTCGTCGTGGTCGGCGGCGGCGTGACCGTAGAAATGTTGGTGCCCGTGATCGCGGCCCTGGTCGGCGAGGACGGCGTGAGCGGCCGAGCGGCGCTGGCGCTGTTCCTCATCGCCTCGGTCCACCTCGCGCTGATGACCATGCTGCTGAAAGTATCGGGCACGATGGTTTCGGCGTGGAGCGTGTTCGGGCTTGCCGGTTCGCGCGAGCGGCGCGGCGAGGTTGCTTCCGCGACAACGCATATCGCCACGGCTTCGACGACCGCTGTTCCGGCCGCGACGATGGCGGCTATCGCGAACAATGCTTCACCTCGCCGGGCCGCACCCGGCCTCTCCGTCCAGCCCATGACAGTGGAGGCCGCCGCGCCATCCGCCCAGCGCCGCCCGGCGGCGCCCGCCCCGGCGCTGGCCATATCGCCCGCCATGCCCATCCTGCCGCAATCGCGCGGACGGGGCATCGGCAGCCGTTTCCGCGCCGCGCCACCGCGCGCCAGGGAGTTCATCCGATGAAACCTGCCTACCGGGCCGCCGTGTTCGCCGCCGCCCTTGCCGCCACTCTCCCCGCTGCCGCACCGCTGCATGCCAATGACAACCGCCTCGTCACGCGCAGCTACGACTCCGAAGAAGTGGTGCGCGTGGAAGGCCGCCTCGGCGTGCAGGCGACGATCACTTTCGGCGAGCGCGAGCTGATCGAGAACGTGGCTGTCGGCGATGCCGAAAAGTGGCAGATCACGCCCAACAAGCGCGCGGACGTTCTGTTCGTAAAGCCTCTGGCGGCGAACGCGCGCACCAACATGACGGTGCTGACCGACAAGCGCACCTATCTGTTCGATCTGGTCGCCGCGCCGCAGAACCGGCCGGTCTATATGCTGCGCTTCGCCTATGCCGACGAAAAGCCGGAGCAAGCGCCCTCGGTCTCCCGGCTCACCGATGCGGAAAGCGCGCTGATGGCTGGCGATCCCGCCGCGACGCCCGTCGACCCCGCCAGCCTCAACTTCGCGTGGCGCAGGCAGGGCACGGAAAAGCTGCTGCCCCTGCGCGTCTATGACGACGGCATGGCGACGTATCTCCAGTTCGCCGGGAGGCAGAGCGCGCCCGCCATCCTGATCCGCAATGAACGCGGCGAGGAAGGCCCGGTCAACTTCGCGGTGCGCGGCGACGTGATCGTCGTCGACGGCGTGCCGCGCGAGATCGTGCTGCGCTCCGGCAAGGCGACGGCCACTTTGCGGAACCTGCGGCCTGATGCTCCGCCCCCGGCGGCGGCATCGCTGGCTAGGGCGGAGAAGTAGGAAACATGCGGAACTCGGCTTCACTCTTCGCGGCGGGCATCCGCGAACGGCGCGCGCCGGAACGGGAGACGGACCCGCGCGAGGGCCAGGGCGCCGAGGTGATCGACCTCGCGACCCGCGCGGTGCTTCCCGCCGTATCCCAGCGCAAGCGGGGCGAGGGACTGGGCATGGCGGCGGGAATCGCCGTGGTCGGCCTGCTCGGCGCCGCGACGTTGCTCGGCCTCAACGCGGCCCGGCAAGACGGGGAAACCGCCGCGCGGCCGCAGGCGGAAAGCGCTGTTCCGGCTCCGGCCGTATCGCCCGTCTCCACCCCCGCACAACCGCAATCCGTGCCAGCCCCGGCGGCTCCGCTTGCCGCACCCGCGCCGTCGCCGGTGCTGGCCGCGCCGCCACAAGCGGCCGCCGCGCCCGCTCCGGGCACGAACGCCCATGCCTCGCCCACCGTGGTATTCGATGCCAGCGCGCTCCCCGCCGTGCCGGTTCCCGGCATTCCGGCGGATGGCAAGGAAGGCGGCGGCAATGCGAACGAGGAGTTCGCGGCCCGGCTGGGCGGCGTCGGCGGCGGCAAGGCGACGGCTTCCGCCTCGTTCGATCCGCGCACCACCGTGACGCAGGGCACGCTGATCCCGGCCGTGCTGGAAACCGCCATCGACACCGACGTGCCCGGCTTCGTCCGCGCGGTCATCAGCGCGGACGTGCGCTCATTCGATGGCGCGCGCGTCCTCATCCCGCGTTCCTCGCGCCTCATCGGCCAGTACAAGAGCGGCGTCCAGGGCGGCCAGAAGCGCGCCTATGTCATCTGGACGCGCGTGATCCGGCCCGATGGCGTGTCCGTCGCCATCGCCTCGCCCGCCATCGGCTTCGGCGGAGAGACCGGCCTCAAGGGCAAGGTCGATTCCCATTTCTTCGAGCGTTTCGGATCGGCCATGTTGCTCTCGGTCGTCGGCGGGCTTTCCGCGATCACCGGCAACGCGGGCGTCGTGGTGGCGGGCGGCGGGCAATCGGCGGCGGCGGCGGCGGTCAGCCAGAACGGCCAGATCAGCCCGACGATCCGCATCCGGCAGGGCGAGCCGATCCGGGTATTCACCGCACGCGATCTCGATTTCTCGCGCGTGTCGTGACACGATGACTGGCGCGCTTCATATCGTCGACCCGGCGGACGGCGCCGGAAGCGGCCCGGCGTTGACGGCGGCCCGATCCCCCGCCCCGCCCCCTCCCGGCTCCGGCAGCGTCTATCTCGACGCCTATCTGGCCCCGTTCCGCCCGTGGCTGGATCGTGAGACCGTCACGGAGATCATGGTCAATCGGCCCGGCGAGGTCTGGGTGGAGGATTCCGCTCATCCGGGGATGCGGCGCATGGCGGTGCCCGAAATCGACGACCGGCTGCTTCAGCGCCTGGCCGAGCAGGTTGCGCGTATCAGCCACCAGGGCATCAATCGCGAGCACCCGCTGCTGGCCGCAACCTTGCCCGCCGAAAACGGCGTGGCGGGCGCGCGCATCCAGTTGTGCGGTCCGCCCGCCACGCGCGGGCACTGGGCGCTGGCGATCCGGCGGCATCGCCTGCTCGATCTGGGGTTGGACGCCTACGATCGCGGCCCGATCACGCCTCGGCGCGAACGGGCCATGCCTGATCCCGCGCGGCAGCCGATCGCCTGGCTGCGCGAAGCGATCGCCCGGCGGCGCACCATCCTCGTTTCCGGCGGCACGTCCACGGGCAAGACCACGTTTCTCAACGCCATGCTGCAAGCGATCCCGGCGGATCAGCGCGTGGTGCTGGTGGAAGACACCGCCGAACTGAAACTGCCCGGCGAGAACGGCGTCGGCCTCATCGCCGTGAAGGGCGACACGGGCGAAGCGCGCGTCTCGGCCGACGATCTCCTTCAGGCCGCGCTGCGCCTGCGGCCCGACCGCATCGTGCTGGGCGAATTGCGGAGCACGGAAACCGTCAGCTTCCTGCGCGCAATCAACACCGGCCACCCCGGCAGCTTCTCCACGGTCCACGCCAACAGTCCGCGCGGCGCGCTGGAACAGATCGCGCTCATGGCCATGCAAAGCAACATCGGCCTGACCCGGCGGGAAACGCTCGATTACACGGCCAGCGTGGTCGACGTGATCGTCCAGCTCGACCGCATCGACGGACGGCGCGGCATCGCCGAAATACGCGAAGCCGCATCGCTTTTATAGATGCAGCGGAATGATCAGATGATCAGGTCAGCCGATGGACGGAGCCTTGCCTCCAGGTGCTTTTGCCAGAACTTCGTCGATGAGACTGGTGAAGCTGTTCGCCCCGTTCTTCTCGCGTAGCCCGGCCACTTCCTGACGCGCCACGCGCAGGGCTTCCTCGTCGAAGCGATCGGTTGCTCCACAGACCAAGCAAGTGAATTCGCCGCCATCGAGCATTCGCGCAACCGCCACGGGGAAGATATGGCCGCAATCGGCGCGCACGGGAACCTGAATATTCTCGGGGTCGGCCGCCCAATCAATACTGGCGATGTTACCGGACAAGCTAATCTCCTGTGGAGGGAATCGGAAGCTGGACGCTTCGCTGCCCCCCCCTTAGCCCCCTCGTCAAGGCGCATCAATGCCTGTCGAACCGGCGAAAACCTCGCCGGGCTCGCAAACGCCGTTCCTCTTCCCTCTTGCGGGCATGGCCGCGTCGAATGGTCGGCCGGCAACAGGCCAGGCATCGCCATGCCTGGCGGCGAAGGCCCCGCTGCGGGTCGACCATATTTCCAGGACGGTCTGCAGGCAGAAAGTATTGATAGCCTCGTCTGAAGGTAAAATCCTGTAAAGAAAAGAACAGTTCTTCTCTTAATATCCGTCTGTACTCTATAGGAGAATGAGGCCAGCAAGTCCCGAAAAAGCACAAACCCCATCCCTTGACGCAAGATTCGACTCGACCGTTGCGACGAACCGAGTGTAAATTGTTGATGAAGTGTTAACCGACTCGGGAGGCACGTCATGGCCAGAGAGTGCAAGCGGTCTGCTTCGGTGGAGCCTCCCTGAGACAACACGCGCGCCGATTCTGCTGAATGACTGACCGGCTGACGCCGGTAGGATCATGCGGAGGGGCTGAAGCCGTTTTGGTGGGTATGGCGGTCGAGATATCGCATGATGATGTCGTCGGTGATGTTGCCGGATGTTGTCGAGAAGTAGCCGCGTTGCCAGAAGCGCTGCCCCCAGTAGCGCTTGCGGATATGTTCGAACTCCTGCTGGATTTTGCGTGATGACCGCCCCTTGGCGCGGCGCACAAAGTCGCTGACCGAGACATGCGGCGGTATCTCGACGAACATGTGAACGTGATCGCGCGACAGGGCGCCGTTGACGATTGTCACGCCCATCTCGTCGCAGACCTGCCGGATGATCTCGCGCACCCGAAGGCGCACTGACCTGACCCCAAGTTTTCCCCCAGCTGGGGTTAGAGCCGAGCCGCGTTGTTGCGCATGAGCGCGGTTGAAGCAATGGGCTGCGTAGCGGAGCCCGTAGGGCGGAGCGAAGCAGGCCATTGCTTATCCAGTTCGGCGGCGAACGCCGCCGGTGTCGTGTAGCCAAGGGATGAGTGCGGTCTCTCCCGGTTGTAGTCATCCCTCCAAGCCGCGATCTCGACACGGGCATGGGCCAGGCTGAGGAACAGCGTCTCGTTGAGCAGTTCGGGACTGTCAGGATTTCCGTGTGTGGGCGGGCGGTTGAACATTATGCCGCCATGGCCTTGATGAAGCGTTCGCCGAAGATGACGGCGAACTGGGCTTTTGCCATGGACCACTCACGAGGTGGCATTTTCCACTCTTTCTCGGAGCGGTTCAAGATCAGATAGAGCAGCTTGGTGGCGGCCTCGTCGCTGGGGAAGTGTCCCCTGGCCCTGACCGCCCGCCTGAGCTTCGAGTTGGGAGAACGGCTACTGCGAGTCCTTCAACGGCTCGATGCGCGACGAGCTGCTCAACGGCGAAATCTTCTACACCTTGGCCGAGGCGAAAATCCTGATCGAAGCCTGGCGGCGGCATTACAACACAGTCAGGCCGCATAGCTCATTGGGTTATCGGCCGCCGGCCCCGGAAACTACAACGCCGCCATGGCCGCCCTCCGGTTCCGCTTCGCTCCACCTATGCGCCCGTTCCCGCCTCCCCCTCTCAGGCTTCGGTGGTGAATACACCGGCTCCGGTCGAACGCCTGGAACAACCGCCGGTCGTTCGTTCCGAAGGTGTGAAGTTTGTATCGAATCCGATGGTCCAACCCGTCAATTGACTCACCAGACCGCGATTTTGATTGAATCAAAATCGCGGTCCACTTCCTTGTCTTGCCGGGATTTCCACGCCATCGACCGTAAACGGCCGCCTCGAAAATGCGTTATGAAGATCTTTCCGGCAAGAGCCCGCGCCACCAGCTTTCGTTTTCGAGATACCAGCGCAAGGTGCTGCGCAGGCCGGTCTCGAAGTCATGCCGCGGCACATAACCAAGCTCGGCGCGGGCCTTGGTCTCGTCGATGGCATAGCGGCGGTCGTGGCCCTTGCGGTCCTCGACGAAGGTCTTGAGTTCACTCGTCCGGCGGCCACAGGCGGCAGGGGCGTGCGGATAGCGTTCAGCCAGGCCCTCGATCTCGGCAAAGGCGCGGTCGACTTCGGCGCAGATACGGTCGATCACCGCCATGTTGGGCAGTTCCTCTCCGCCACCGATATTATAGGTCTCGCCTGCCTTGCCGTTCTTCAGCGCCGCCTCGATGCCGCGGCAATGATCCTCGACATGGAGCCAGTCGCGTACCTGCATGCCATCGCCGTAGATCGGCAGCGGCTTGCCCGACAGCGCGTTGAGCACGAACAGCGGGATCAGCTTTTCCGGGTAGTGGTAAGGCCCATAGTTGTTCGAGCAGTTAGTCGTCGTCGTCTGCAACGCGTAAGTGTGGTGACAGGCGCGCACGAGGTGATCGGACGCGGCCTTGGACGCGGAGTAGGGTGAGTTCGGCTGATATCGCGCGGTCTCGGAAAAAGCCGGGTCGTTCGGGCCGAGTGAGCCATAGACCTCGTCCGTCGAGATATGGTGGAAGCGGTGCTCGATCCCCGATCCACTATCGAGCCAGACCTTGCGCGCGGCCTTGAGCAGGCTGTTGGTGCCGATAATGTTGGTCTCTATGAACACGTCCGGCCCGGTAATTGACCGGTCAACATGGCTTTCGGCGGCAAAGTGGATGAGCGTCGTCACGGCACGCTCACGCAACAGGGTTTCGACCAGGCCGGTGTCGCGGATGTCGCCAACGATAAGTTCCGCCTGTTCCACACCCGCGATGGTCGCGCGGTTGCCGGCATAGGTAAGGCAATCGAGCACGATGATCGCGTCGTCGGGATGCGTTCTGGCCCAGTAATGGACAAAGTTGCCGCCGATGAAGCCGGCACCGCCAGTGACGAGCAGGTTAGCCAAGGGCCTTTTCCTCTTCGAGCATCTTCGTCAGGTTGGTGCGCCAGTGGACATGCGGGTCGCCGAGAAGGCGGCGCGTGGCCGATACGTCGAGCACCGAGAACGACGGGCGTTTCGCGAGTGTGGGGTAGTCGGCCGTTGCGATCGGAACGATCGCAGGAATGCGCTCCAGCAGACCGAGTGCATGTGCCTCCTCTGCGATGGCGACGGCGAAGTCATACCAGCTCGCAACACCGGCATCGCGGTGGTGCCAGATGCCCGGCCGGTCCCTGGCGGCAAGGCCCCACAGCGTCCATGCAAGGCCCGTGGCCCAGGTGGGCGATCCGATCTGGTCAGCCACAACGCCCAGCGTTTCGCGCGCGCGCATCAGGCGCAGCATCGTGCGCACGAAATTGGCGCCACCGGCCGCATGGACCCAGCTCGTGCGGACCACGATCGCGTCCGGTCCAGCCGCATCTTCGCCAGCGGCCTTGCTCGCGCCATAGACGGACCGGGGGTTCCTGGGATCTTCAGGGCAATAGCCGCGCCCGTTCGCGCCGTCGAACACGAAGTCGGTCGAGACCTGGACCAGCCGCCCGCCCGATCCGGCCAGCGCCTTCGCGAAAGCGCCAGGCGCGCCGGCGTTGATCGCGTAAGCGATGTCAGGCTCGCTTTCAGCGCGATCGACCCTGGTATAGGCGGCGGCGTTCAGCACGAGATCCGGCCGGTGCCGGTCCACCGCGCGGACGATGGCATCGGCATCGGCGAGATCGAGCGCAGGCCGATCGAGCGCGACGCAGTTCCAGCCTTCCGGCCGGGTTGCCAGCAGCGCCCTGCCGAGTTGCCCGGTGACGCCGGTAACCAGCGCCTTCACGCGAACGCCCGCACACCGGCCAATGCGACACCCGCCGCATCCTTGGCCGAAAGTTCCGGCTCCATCCCGTCGAGCGGCCAGGCGATGCCGACGGCGGGGTCATCCCAGGCAAGACTGCATTCGTGCTCCGGCGCATAGGGACTGGTGCACTTGTAGAGAAAATCGGTATCGTCCGCGAGCGTGAGGAAGCCGTGAGCGAAACCTTCAGGTATCCAGAACATTCGCTTGTTCGCAGCCGAGAGGACAATCCCGGCCCACTTGCCGAAAGTCGGCGAGGAGCGGCGCAGATCAACCACGGCATCGAACACGGCGCCGCGCACCACTCGCACCAGCTTGCCCTGCGGACCGGGATTCTGGAAATGCATGCCGCGCAGCACGCCCTTCCGGGAATGGCTGTGGTTGTCCTGCACGAAAGCGAGATCGAGGCCGATCGCGGCAAAGGCGGCGGCGTTCCAGCTTTCCATGAAAAAACCGCGCTCGTCACCGAACACCTTCGGTTCAAGGATCAATGGCCCCGGAATGGCGCATTCGATGACGTTCACGGCGACCCCTTCCGCATCAGCAATTGCAGCAGATACTCGCCATAACCCGACTTGCGCAGCGGCTGGGCGATGGCTTCCAGCGCGGCATCATCAATGAAGCCCTGCCGCCAGGCGATCTCCTCAGGGCAACAGATCTTGAGGCCCTGCCGCTCCTCGGTGATGCGGACATAGGTTGCCGCATCGAGCAGCGAACCGTGCGTGCCGGTATCGAGCCAGGCATAGCCGCGCCCCATGATCTCGACCGAGAGCGCGCCTTCCTCCATGTAAAGGCGGTTGAGATCAGTGATCTCCAGTTCGCCGCGCGGCGACGGCCTCAGGTCGCGCGCACGGTCGACTACGGTGCCGTCATAGAAATAAAGCCCGGTCACCGCATAGTTCGATCTGGGCTGCGCCGGCTTTTCCTCGATCGTCTCCACGCGCCCCCCGGCGTCGAATGAGACCACGCCATAGGCTTCGGGATTGTTGACCCGGTAAGCGAAGACGCTCGCCCCGCTGGCGCGGCCATTCGCATTCCCGAGCAGCCGCGGGAGGCCGTGGCCGTAGAAGATATTGTCGCCCAGCACCAGCGCGCTGGGGCGGGCGCCGACGAAATCCGCGCCGATGTGAAACGCCTGAGCAAGACCGTCCGGGCTGGGCTGCACCGCATAAGTGAGCGCGATGCCGAACGCGGACCCGTCGCCCAGAACACGCCGGAATTGCGGCGCATCCGCGGGCGTGGTGATGATCAGGATGTCGCGGATCCCGGCCAGCATCAGCGTGCTGAGCGGATAGTAGATCATCGGCTTGTCGAACACCGGCATCAACTGCTTGGACACGCCCTGCGTCAGCGGATAGAGACGTGTGCCCGATCCCCCGGCGAGGATAATGCCTTTGCGTTTGCTCATGTCTTGCGCCCCAGCTCGTGAATACTGTCTGTCAGGGCCACTCGCCAACCGGGGATGGTCCAGGCTTGATGGACAGCAGGCGGAACGAAGATATTGCGGTTGCGCGTCATGGCAAGTTCACACCAAAGCCGGCGCGCACGGTTCCGGCCATGTATACGGCCCGGCGATCAATTTATCTGGCTCGGCGCGAGCAGCTTCTTGTGTGCACCTTCATCGAACCAGTCCGGCCAGATTCCCGCCGTGGGCCATTCCGCACGGCCGTAAAGCCGATGAACAATGCGCATGAACTGCCGCAGCTCCGTCGCATCGAGCGGCAGCGCCACGCCTTCATCCTCGCCGCATTCCCCCGCGCCGCAATGAAACTCCAGAATGAAACGGGTTTGGCGACGCCTGATCCTGATGGCCGTCACCAGACCCAGCACGGTGTCGGGCGGTGTCTGGACGGGAGAGACCTTTTGCATCCGCAGTTCGGCGGAGGTCTGCTGCAGAAACTGCACCGCCGACCGTTGCCCTGCCGGGATCGGCGCTGGCGTCATCTGTTCCGCCTGCCTGCCGAACAGGCCAAGGACTTCCCGCACCAGCCGATTGGCCAGCCATTGCGTGAGCCACAAGGCCAGCGGCTGCTCCCGATCGTCCAGAACGGCAAGCCGGATCCTGTCTTCGGAGCGGTCATAGCTCCCGGTGATGCGGGCAACGGTTCGCAAGGGGCAGCCGCCTTCTCCCCGATCAGTTCTCTGCCGCTTGCGCCTGCCCGTCCTTCTGCGCTTCCTCGCCCTTCTGATGCTCCGCAATCCTGTCGCGAAGTTCGGTCACAAGCGTCTGGAAGCTGGCGGAAACCAGCGCAATGCGCGAGGCCGGGATTTCCAGCACACCTGTGGTTTCATCTTTTCCGCGGGCATTGCGAGTCACCAGTTCGATCCTGAGAACCCCGTTGACAAGCGACGCCGTGCCGAAACCGTCGATAAGCATCTGTTGATTTCCTTTTTACCTGTTTCCAGAGGCGTCTAAGCCGGGATCGGACGGGATTGTCCAGTGAAAATCTCCGCCGCGTGACCCGGCGGCGGTTGTATCAAAGGGAAGCGACTTCGTTGATGAGTGCCAGTTGCCTTGGCAGACAGCGGGTGCGCAAATCGTAGTGCTCCACGATATGCCGACGCGCGGCGGCACCCAGGTGCTGGCGCTGCTCCCTGTCTTCCAGCAGTTCGCAAACAGTATCGATCAGCCGCTCCTTTTCGAAGAAGCCGACCAGCCGCCCTGTCTGACCCTCCGTGACGGCTTCCCGCACCGGCGCCGTATCGCTGGCGACCACCGCCGCACCGCAGGCCATGGCTTCCAGCAGGCTCCAGCTGAGGACGAAGGGATAGGTCAGATAGACATGAACTGTCGTCATCTGCATCAGCGCAAGAAATGCGGAGTAGGGGATCTTACCCGGGAAATAGACACGGGAAAGATCGATATCCGGGCGAACCTCGTCCAGGAACCTCTGCTTCCACGTTCCCGTTTCCGGTCTGGCACCATAGCTCGTCTCGTTTCCACCCACGATGACGACCTTCGCCTGCGGCCGCCTGCGCAGCAGATCCGGAAGCGCCCGCATGAATATGTGATAGCCCCGATAGGGCTCCAGATTGCGGTTAATGAACGTGACGATCTCTTCGCCCGGCGATAGCACGACCTCCCCGCCCGCGATCGCACAATCGGGATCGGCCGGGATGACAAGCCTGAGCGGCGGGTTATCGGCGCGGGGCGCCACTGCCCGCGTATCAATGCCATCGTGGATCACGCTGATGCGGTCCCGGAACCAGGCCGGATGGCTATCCGCCTGCCATTGCGTCGGGGAAAGCGCCGCGTCGGCCATTTCCATTGACAGCAGGTTGTGCGCGTTCTTCA
The DNA here is from genome assembly GCA_964621355.1 of uncultured Novosphingobium sp. GTDB lineage: Bacteria > Pseudomonadota > Alphaproteobacteria > Sphingomonadales > Sphingomonadaceae > Novosphingobium. The sequence continues at coordinate 17,101 of CAZUOV010000005.1, forward strand.
GGCGAAGCCTTGCCAGGGCCTCCTCGTCGTTCTCCTGGAACTCCGGATCGAACCCGATGTCCCCGCCATGCAGTGAATAATACCATTCCGTATAGACCAGCATTTTCGCGCGCGGCCAAATCTCCTTGAGGAACAGCGATTCACCCCAGCCGTGATGCGCAAAAATCACGTCCGGCGCAAAGCCGTATTCATCGCGCATCTTGCGCGCCGCCTTCATCGCCACGCCGCCCCGAATGACTTTCGATTCGAAATCCTGCACCCAGGGATGCGTTCCCCGATGCGTTCCCCGGCCGGGCCGATAACTGACCGTCGCCACGCCTGGGATCGACGGTGGCGACTTTAGCATCGAGAATGCCACGACGGAATTGTCCGCCGACGCGCCCAACACTGGCGCGAGATGCTTGAATTGCCCGGGGAAGTTCTGATGAACCAGAAGAATGTTCATAATGAGCCGAATAAAAGGCCTACGCCGGTTTAATAAAAGGAACCCCACCCCCCCGTTTAGGGGAGATGGGGTTCTGGCACTCATCATTCCCTGATTACAAGGGAAAGATGGCATTCACCTTTATGCAAACGCGAAGTTAGCCGCCTCGAAGCTCGTGATATTATAACCAGTCCCGAGATTGATCGTTGCGATCAAATGAACCTCGTTGGTATTAATAGTACCATTGTCGCTGTTAATATACCACAGATATGCGGTCGAAGACGAAGATGATCCTGAGATCACGAGCGCCCGATCATCACCGGCAGAGGTGAAGTCAAACGGCTCGTCATCTCCAAACCGATTGGCAATCTCACTGGCCTCATCTACAGAGGAAAGGTTGTTACCAGACAGCAAAGCAAGCTTTCCGTTCAGATTAACTTCGTACTCTTTGTTAGTCTCAAGCGGATTGATTGTGCCATTGAAGTTCTGAGTGCCACTGTTGGTGTTATTTTCCTCAATGCCACCCGTCAACCAGGTGAACGCGCTCAAATCAAGCACGCCGCCATCAAGGTCGACAGCGATACTATTATTCGATTGAGCACCGCTAAACGTTCCCGTGAAGATAATGTCGGGATCGCCGGCTACGGACTGATCGCCTGTACCCACATCGAACTCGACATCGGCAGGGGGCCCAACAACTTCATCGTCAAGCGCTTCGATCTCTGCGGCCGTATAAGCCTGGCCGCCGACGATGATCACCTCGCTACCCGTAATATCATCCATCGCCTGATGCCCGGCCTGCGCCAACCAAGCTTCGAACGCCTGCTGTTGCGTTTCGCCGGGGTTGAGGCCGGTGATCGTCAGGTAATGCGGTGCATCGCCTTCGACTGCCAGCGTATCCAGCGAGAACAACTGCTCACGCGTCAGCGTGACGTTCGAGTAAATCGTCAGCGTTTCCACTAGCAGCGAGCCGCCGCCGTTGACGAGGCTGAGATTCGCCGTGCCGAAAACATGCAGCGTATCTGTCCCGAGTCCGCCGTTGATGTAATCGCCAGCGACCACATCGGTTCCGGCGCGTGCCAGCAGGAGATTGCCTTCGACACCCCCCAGACCCGGAGCAGGCGCAACGGGGAGATATTCCGATCCCACGCTGCCGACGATAACGATATGATCGTTACCCGCACCGCCGAAGATGGAGTCCGCGCCTTCCGTGCCGCGAATGGTATCGTCCCCACCGAAGCCGTAGAAGATACCGGAGCGACCTGCCGCCACTTGTGCGGTGTCAGCACCGTTCAGCTCACTGTCGGTAGCCAGCCCGCGCACCAGCGTATAGCCGGAATCAGCGGTATTCGCGAGATTGTCTTCCAGCACCAGCTCAATGAACTGGTGTGAACCGGCAACCGGCGGCACCGTCACAGCGAGGTTGGTCGGGCTGCCGTCATTGATGTCGCCAGGCGCCGCGCCATCCTGAGCCGTGATATACGTCACAAGACTGAGCTGGTTGGAGTCTACCACACCCAGATCGTTGCCGAGGACAGTGAGGCCGGCTTCAGAGGCCGAAAGCACCTGGAGATCCAGATTATTGACCGTCAGCCCGTCGAGCAGATTGTCCATGACCTCTTCAATGCCCACGGCCGTGGACCCGGTCACGGCCGCGACCTTGTCGACAGCCCAAGTCTGACCGGCGCCGGAAGAGATGTCCTGCACATAGTAGACATCGTATTGCGCGGGTGCAGTCTGAACCACCACCACGGCCTTGCCGTTGTCATGGATCTGGATGGGGCCACCCGTGCCGTTCGCACCGAAGTCCGCAGCGGACAGAGTGTAACCCGCACGCGAGAGGACCACGATAGCGGGACCTTCCGCGTTGTCGGCCGCAACCGCACCGCCCGTCCACGGCACCGGCGCGGTGACGAGGTTGTCCCCGGAAATCTGAGTACCGAGGAAGGCCGTGAAGTTGAGCGAATCCCCGACATCGGGAGCCGGATCGCCCGGGATCGGATCCTCGAACACGAAACCGGTAATCGTATCGAGACCCTGGGTGTCCGTGGTTTTCACCTGGGCGAAGTTGTACGCGATGTTCCCGAAGATGATCTCATCGAAACCATCCGATTCAGAGGTGGCCAGCAGAGTGATCACATCGTTACCAGCGCCGCCGATGATCGTCGTTGCCGTATCCGCAATGGTGTTGGCCACAATCGTGTCATTGCCGTCACCACCCGAAACGGTCGCGGTGTGATCGAGACCGGCAGCAATGTCCGTCCCGGCGCCATAATTGATGGTGATGTGGTCGTTGCCCGCACCGCCGTCAACCGTCGCCTGGCTGGCCACGCTGCCCGCTTGCTCGAACAGGTTGACCGTGATGCTGTCATCGCCGTCGCCGCCCGTGACAGTCGATACGTTAGTGACATACAACGTCGGCGAACTGGTGTTGATGTTGTGGAACGTCGCGACGATCGTGTCGTTACCGCTTCCGCCATGGACGTTGAGATCGTCATCGACCGTGACGTTGATGACGTCATTGCCGGAACCACCGTCAACATACGTGTCTTCGACAGTCACAGTGCCTTCGTTGGCATCCACCGTATCGCCATCGCCATTGAGATCCCGGCTGCGCGGCGCCACCGTAATGGTGTCATTACCGGCACCGCCCAGAACCGACACATCGTCTTCCGCGCTAACCGTGATGAGGTCGTCGCCGTCGCCGCCGTTGACCGTCACATCGCCGCCCGAATTTCCGCCGGGACCATTCGCGCCGTCATAGGCATGAACGTCGATCGTATCGTTGCCATCACCGCCAGATACGTTGGCCACGTCGGACGCATCGACATAAATCAGGTCGTCCCCGTCACCACCACTGACCGTCACATCGGCGGCAAAGGTGTTGGCAAGCCCCGTATAGAACGGATTTCCGCCACCGACGCGGATGGTGTCGTTACCGTCGCCGCCGTTGACTTCCACTGCACCCGCAGCGGACGTGGCATGGATATTGTCACTTTCATCCGAACCGTTGACGGTTTCCACGTCGAGGAACGACAGCAGCTTGCCAGGCGCATTGCTGGCGGAACTTGCAAGCCGGACCACATCGCTACCGCCATTGCCGTCGACATATTCGACGCTGTCGATTTCGATCTCGTCGCCGCTGGTGCTGCCTTCGACGCTATCGAGACCGGCGCCGCCTTCAACGGTCGTATAGGACGGACCATTGTCCGGCGCGAGCTCGACCAGATCGTTGCCAGCATTGAGCTGATAAAGCAGGCCTTGTCGCGCGAAGGTCAACTCATCGTTCCCGGACCCCGTTTCCACGATTTCCAGATCGGTCATGTAACCGGCACCAATGCCGTCAAACCGCACGTTGTTACCAGTGTCGAACTGGACCTTCTCGATCTCGACGATATTGGCGCCTTCGAAAATGTCTTCCAGCGTCGCGGTCGGATTGTTGACCGCGAAGTCCAGAAGCAGCGTGTCGAAGCCGTCGTTGCCCTCCGCCGAATCGCCTGATTCGATGAAGTCGAGCGATGCCGAGAAGAAGGTGTCGTTGCCATCACCGCCGACAAGATTATCGCCGGTCGCAGTGAAATTGAGCTGGTTGACGACCCTGATCACTGCCGGGCCGGAATTGTAATCGGTGTTATTGAAGTCCGGCTCAGTAACCAGCACGCCGTCGATATAGACTTTCACGTTGGCGTTGCGCTCGATGAAGACATTATTCCACGCCAGCGGAACCGATGCGTCGAGCGTGATATAAAGCTCACTGCCGGCCGGAATATCGTCATCGACATGAATGATCAGCGGCGCATCGCCGGTGGTCTGATCGATCACCTTGTCCGTCAGCGCGATGCTCCAGGTCTGCGGACCCGAAGAACCGGTCGAGACCAGCTCGATGCGTTCCAGCCCGGTGACGTTGCGCAAGTCGGCGGCCGTGATCTCTGCGCCGTCGACGACCCGCAGCGTATCTTCGATCGAGTTCGCGCCCAGGGCCAGCGAGTCGAAGCGCAGCGTGGAACGGCTGTTGATGCTGTCATCATCGGCAATCACGATGTCACGCACATTGCCGCCTTCAAGCGTGAAGAAATACTGCGGCGTGGTGATATTCGTGATGTCGATCGTCTGCGCACCGGGAATATCGGCGACGAAGAAATACTGGCCTTCGCTCTCATCGACCGAATTGGGCACGTTGAATTCGATCTCCAGATCAATCCAGTTGATCAGATCGGTCATGGCCTGCGCCAATTCGTCAGCATCCGTGCCGAACTGCTCGTAATAATCGTAAATGGCCTGCTGAGTCGCAGCAATCGGCGGCGGCGGGTTGGTACCCGTGCCCCAGGCATTGATATACTCGGCCGCTTCCAGATACACGCCGTTGCGCCAGTCAGTCGCGACCGCTTCCATCTGCGCCTGCGTCATTCCGTTGAAGAACGGCGCCACTGTCGTACTGGCATCGGCCAGAAGCGTCAGCGACGGCAACGGATAAGTATCCGCGTGCTCGGTGATGACCGTGAAGTTCTTGTCCTCGGCCGTCTCGATGATGTTGTTGGTCACCGCCAGGGTGATGTTGTTGTTGCGCAGGTCGTAAACCTCGAAGCCCGTGGTGTGGACCGTTTCCGACTGCAGCACGCGCCCGTCGATGGGCGAGTAGCTGTCATTGCGCAGGACCAGCGTGTCGCGGCCGGCACCGCCCGCAATAGTATCGTCGACCGACAAATCCTTGGCACGAATGTCGATCAAGTCATTGCCGGCACCAAGATCGGTTTCGAGGTAATGATCGGCCGTGACGACAACCGTATCGTTTCCATCACCGCCGAGAATCCTAGTGCTCACCAGCGCCGGATCGTCGTTGTCGATATTGCCGTCTGGAACACGCGGCCCATTGATCAGCAGGAAGTCGTCGCCCGCGCCCAGATCGACGTCATGACGGCCCACGACTTCGGATTCGAAAAGATGGCCATCATAAGGGAGCACATAATCGAAAAGATTGGGCGTCGATGCGGCGGGGCTGTACTGATCGGGGCTTTCGTTCACACCATTGAGATCGATGTCCCGCAGACCGATATAGACCCTGTCGTTCCCGTCGTTGCCCTGGACGGTATGGTCGCCGTCACCGTGAATGTAGACAGTATCGTCGCCCGCGCCGGCGACCACGTCGCGCACGCCATGACCGATCGCCGCGAAGAAGTCATTCCCCGCGCCCAAATCGGCTACGCTGGTGCCGACATTCCAGGCCACGACCACATCATTGCCGGCGCCCGCGTCGATCGTGTTATCGCCGTAGATGGAATCCTCGTCATTGAGGAGGAAATCATCGTCGCCATCGCCCAATGCGATATCGTAATCGCCGTAGCTGTAGATCGCGACGGAATCGTTGCCCGCGCCTGCATCGACAGTGGTCACGCCGTCGCCATCGATCAGGGTGTCATAATCGTTGACGCTGGCCGGAGCGAAATAGCCGTCTTCGTCAAGACCCGCGATCTCCAGCCAGTCATCACCGTCACCCAGCGAGATATCATGGCGACCGTCATCAATGCCGTCGTCCGTATAGGCATGAATCTCGACGAAATCGTTACCCGTACCGCCCACGACCGTGAGATTGCCGTTGCCATCGACATGCAACCAGTCATCGCCGCTGTTCAGGTCGATATCGGCATTGCCCGTGCGCTCAAGATACAGACTGTCGCTTTGCAACGCGCCGGTATACTCGAACAGCTCGAAAGGCATGCGCGTATTCGTAATGCCCACCCGATCATTGTCGGCATCCGTGTTCACCCACAGCGCCAGATCGGCATCGAGTGTCCCGGCATCAATGACGCGCACGTTGACGTCCAGCACATCCCAGATGACCAGATCCGCATGACCGGCCTCATCATCACCAAAGATGTTCAGCGTATCGAAATCGGAACCCACCCACAGCGAGTCCAGAAGATTCTCCGCAGTGCTCGAAACCTGACCCGGACGAGCCGCCGACGTCAGATTGACCACTTCAACGTCCGACGAATAAGAGTCAAAGCCCTGGTTACCCAGGTAGATATTCGACCAGCGCACTTCCTGCAGCCGAATGTCGGCGATGTCATTGAGCGACCCCGCCTGATAGGCGTTAACCGCGTCATACGTGAAGACGTGATCGACATTCGTATCGATGATATCGATCTTGGTGCCGTTGACATTTTGAATGTCGAGGAACTGGACCAAGCCCGCCCCCCCACCGAAGCTGGTCGTCTGGTAGGATTGCAGCGTGTTGACGCCATCGCTGTTCGACAAGTCGATAACGATGTTGGCGGTCGGCACGTTGGGTGCGTTGACGCGCACCGTTTCGACGCTGTTGAGCGTCGGTGCGCTGAAGTGATAACCGTCACCGCCCACCGAAATGACAAGCGTGTCATTGCCGCCAAGGCCGTTGAGGATGTCCCCGGTGTTCAGCGTGTTTTTGTCCGCGAGGAACGTATCATTGCCGGCCGTGCCGGTCAGATTGTCCAGCGTGGGAAGCAGGAGATACGTATTGCCCGGCAGGGGAGCCGCCGGATTCACGTCGACCGGGTTGTCCTGAGTGGCGGTTGTGAAAATCTCCTGGTCACCCAGCAGGATGCTGTTGGGGCCATTGATGACAAGAACCCGCGAGACATCGGCGAAATTGATCGTGGCGCCCACGTTACCGAACGGAATCTCGATGCGCGCGCCATTGTCCGCGACGAGAACCAGGCTCGTGCCGAGCAGGAACGCATCATAGATGCCGGCCTGGCCGCCGATGTTGATGACATCGCCGCCATCCTTGAAGGTCGGATCGAAGATCGCCTTGCCTTCAGCCGAAACGTAGACCGTTTCAGCACCCTGAGTGCCGAACACGTTGTTGCTCTGGAAACCGCCGACAGTGCCGTAGGTTTCACCAGAGGAGAGAAAAAGACGGGCCATTTGGTATGCTCCCTGAAAGTCCTGAGAAGACGCCTTACGACGCCGTGCCTAAATTACGCAAAATCCATGAATTGGTAGCCAGCCGCAATCACTGCCGAAGCATAATCCGTGACGAAACCCGGATTGACGAGAATATCCTCGATGATGATGATATTGTCTTTCCCGACATCGGCCGCCGAACCGTAAATGAGGAGATCATTGCCATCCCCGGTGGTGCCGAAGCTGTATTTGCCGTCGGCCCCGGTCACATGGATGAAATCGCCCGCTCCGAAGCCGGCGAGAAGAACATGAGTCTCCACCGCCGCGTCATCGGTATAGACAAAATCGCCACCAGCCGCATTGAAGGAAACCGGCGCCGCATCGCTTGCCTTACCCACATCCAGCGAAATCGAAGCGGGATCCACCGTCACGCTCACTATCTGCGTGATCGTGCCACCGTTGCCGTCGTCGATCGTTACCGTGAAACTGTCTTCGCCAACGAAGTCCGCGGCCGGCACATACGTGAAGTGGCCGCCCTCTCCGCCAGTGACAGTGCCATGCGCCGGGCCATCCCCTTCCTCAACGGAATACGCCAGCTCATCGCCGTCAACGTCCGTGGCATCGACCACGACAGCCAGCGACGCGCCTTCGACAGTGCTGACATCCTGGGAGGCGTCCGCGACCGGCGCATCATTCACCGGCGTCACCGTGATGGCGATCGTATAGGTCGTCGAACCGCCCTTGTCGTCGGAAACCGTGATCGTGATGCTATCGTTGCCGTTGTAATCAGGCGCGGGCGTATAAACGTTTTCCCCATCGACGAGCGCGAAAGTGCCGTGATTCGGCCCTGCGTCGACGGTGAAGGAAATTGGATCGTTTTCCGGATCCGTGAAGGAGATCACGACGACACCGCTGGTGTCCTCTGCAACCGTGAGCGACGTGGTATTGTCGTTACCGGCGCGCGGCGCATCATTGACCGGATTGATAGTGACGTTGACCGTCTGCGTGACAGTGAGGCCTTTCGGATCAGTCACCGTGACAGTGAAGCTGTCACTGCCGTTGGCGTCCGGATTTGGCGTATACGTGAAAGCGCCGGTCGACGTGATGGCCGCCGAACCCTTCGAGCCCTGCGTGGTCACCGCGTAAGTCAGAACGTCGCCATCGGGGTCGGTCGCCGAGACATTGCCCGCCTTGGGCGTATCCTCGTCCGTGGTGATCGCCTGAGTCGCGGCGGCGGTCGGCGCCTGATTCTTGCTGCCACCGCCGCCGCTGAACGCAGCGACACCGCCAGCAATCGCCAGACCGCCGGCCGCAACGAGCAGGATGGGACCAGATCCGTCGCGCTCTTCACCCATCGACCCGTCATCGTCCTGGGCGGACGTTTCAACGGCCAGCGCCGCCGTGCCGGCGGCCGCATCGGCGAGCGCGCTCGCGAAAGAAAAAGTGCCGAGCGGGGCCTCCGACATCGACAATTCGTGATTCTGTGCGTTCGCAGTCTGCACCGCGTGTGCGTCGGCATCCTTGTGGTCGGACGCCTGCTGCTCGTCCTCAGCGGACTTCCTGGCCTCAGGGCGCTTGATCAATTTCTTGTTGCTAACAAGGTGCTTAGCATGGGCCACGCCTGCCGCCGGTACGACTGATTTGCTCATTTATTCCCCCAACATGGAAGCTAGCAGGGGAAAAATCTGGTCCCTGCGATGTTTGCGTTATCAAGCCATTCGGCACTTGGCCAAAGCTATTATCGCCATAATACTACCATTTTAGCGATATTGGCTCGCATAACATTGTCGCAGAGTCCGTTGCACTTACATCAATCGGCTCATCAAACATGACGGGTTAACGGCATCGACTCGCGTTTGCGCGGAGCGCCGGGGCGACCGGAACCGTGCGACGATCCGAAGCCGATCCGGCAGCACTTTGCGACAATCCGTTGACGAACCCGGCCGGGACCATGCCCCATGGCGGCGGCTGAACGGCGAAAGCCCGCCCTCCTTGCCGGGGGGCAGGCCGCCACGAAGCGTCAGCGTTCGGTCATCGCCTCGCTCATCGTCTTGTTGATCGGCTTGGTCAGGTAGTGCCAGACCGTATTCTTGCCGGTGAGGATTTCGACCGTGGCGGTCATGCCCGGTTGAATCTCGATCTTTTCGCCCCGCCGGTGGGGCTTCATCCGGGCCGTGTCCACCTTGATGTGCACGCGATAGTAGAGTTCCTCGCCCCGGGGCGTCTGTTCCGACAGAGTGTCGGCGCTAACATACGTGACGTTGCCGCTCCCCGAACCGTAGATCGAGGAATCATAGGCGTCGAACTTCACGCTCGCGTCCTGCCCGACCTTCACGTAGGCGATGTCGGAAGGCGACATCTTGGCTTCGACGATCAGTTCCTCGCCCGTCGGCACGATGCTCAGCACCTCGTCGCTCGGCCTGAGGACGCCGCCCAGCGTGGTCAGCCGGATGTTCTTGACGATGCCGTCGACAGGCGCGCGGATTTCCGTATCGGACAGGGCGTCGGACCGCTGGGCGAGGATTTCGCGCGCCGTCACCAGGTCTTCCTCGGTCTTGGTATATTCGGCCTGAAGATCCTGGACGTATTTGTTGCGCGCATTGACCATCTGGGATTCAATATCCGCCACGCCGCGCTGGAGGCGAAGCACGTCGGCCTTGCTGACGTCCCCCTGCTTGAGCAGCGGCAGGTTCATCGTCAGCTCCTGCTGCATCAGGTCGCGCATCTGGGTAAGCGCCCCGATCTGGTCGCGAAGCGCCTGCCGCCGCTTCTGATAGAGCAGCGTCTGGTTGGCGATGAATTCAGGGAACGTGCTGACCTCCTGAGGAAACGACAGCGGACGCTCGAACAGTTCGGCATTGATTCGCGCCATCGTCGACATCAGCGACGCCACCTTGCCCTGCGCTTCGCCGACCGATGCGCGCAGCTTGGTCTGATCCAGCTGAACGAGCAGTTCGCCCTTCTTCACGGCGTCGCCCTCCCGCACGAGGATGCGCGTGATCTGCCCGCCGTCGGTGCTCTGGATCACCTGCACGCGGCCGGCGGGAATGACATTGCCTTGGGCGCGGCTGACCTGATCCAGCTCAGCCCAGAACGCCCAGCTGATCACAAGAGCAAAGAACACGATGATCCCCACGATCAGCACCGACGACTGGTCGATGCCCCGGCGCTTGAGAGTTGCGGCAATGCTCACGAATTGGCTCCTACGGCGTCCGGGCCCGGCGTGCCGGACTGCTTTTCGGGATCGGATGAAAGCGAAGACGGGGATGAACCTGCGGCTTCAGGCTCCGGCACCCGCGGCACGGCTTGGACCGAAACCTGAGCGGCCCCAGGCACGACCTTGACCTGCGGCGGCGCGGCCGGCTGGGGCTGCGGCGGCGCGACCTGCACTTTCACCGGCTGCCCCTTCGTCCCCTGCGCCGCCCCCTGCGTCTGGGCAGGCTTGGCCTGAAGCCGCTTGAGGATATCGTTCGTGGGGCCGTCCATCAGGATCCTGCCGTTGGCGACCAGCAGGACGCGCTTCACAAGGTTGAGGAGCTGCAGCTTGTGCGTCACGATCACGAGCGTCGTCTCCGCCGAAATCTGCTCGGCGAGCGCGCGCAGCACCTTCATTTCGGTATCGACGTCGAGATTGGCGGTCGGCTCGTCAAGCAGCAGCAGTTTCGGCTTCGCGAGCAGCAGGCGAGTCAGCCCCGTCAGCACACGCTGGCCGCCCGAAAGGCCACGCCCGCCCTCGCTGATGGTGAGGTCCAGTCCGCGCGGGTGGGCCAGGATGAGGGAATCCAGCCCGGTCTTCGCGGCCATGGCCATGATGGCGTCGTCGCCGGGATCGGGAATGCCGAGCAGCAGGTTTTCGCGCAGACTGCCGTTAACCAGACGATAGTCCTGCGGCAAATAGCCGATATGGTGGCGCAGCACATCGTCGGCCACCTGCTGGATATCCAGCCGGTCGATCAGGATCTGGCCCTGCTGCGGCGCATAGAGGCCGGCCATCATCTTCAGCATCGTCGACTTGCCGGAGCCTACTCCGCCGATCATGCCGATGCGTTGTCCCGCCGCGAATTCCAGCGCGGGGATTTCCACGCCCTCGCGTGCGCCGGGATAGGCGAAGGCCACGTTGCTGCACCGGAGCGTGGACGCAAGCCGGTTCGGCCGCAACTGGTCGAGGTCGGCCGGCTTGTCGGTCGGCAGCGCGAGGATGGCGTCGAGCATGGACAGCGAGGAGCGCGAATAGCTCCATTGCACCAGCAGGTTGGGCAACTGCCCGACGAGCGGTCCGTTGACGCGTCCGGCAAGGATCGAGCATGCGATCAGCGCACCCATGGAAATCCTGTTCTCGAACACTTCGTAGGAACCCCAGGCAATCATGAGGATATAGCTGATTTGCTGCATCGTGCCGAAAATCGACCCGGCTTTCGCCTGAAGCCGCTTTACCGGCAATTCGGAATCGTGCAGCTCGTCGAGCAGGGCGCTCCAGCGGGAGAGCAGGAACCATTCCCCCCGGTTGGCCTTCACCGTTTCGGCCGCGTCGAGCGATTCGACGAGCAGGCCGTTCTTGCGGTTGTTGCTGATCTGGCTGCGCATGGTGTCGTTGCGGATCAGCCGCGCGAATATCATGGCGACGATGATAGCGAGCGGGAGCGCCACCGCCAGCACCGTCGCGATCGGACCGCCCAGCATCACGATCACGCCGATGAAGACGACCGCGAAGGGAAGATCGGCGAGTGTGAACATAACGCCCGCCGACATCATCGAACGCACCTGTTCGAGCGACTTGAGCTGCGCCGCGGTCGTGCCGATCGAGGGCGGCCGCGCATCGAGCCGGACGGACGCCGCGCGCGAGAAGAAGAACTCCGACACTTCCGTGTCGATGCCGATCGCCTCGTCTTCCAGCAGGTTCGCGCGTATCACGCGCAGGACATAGTCGAACAGCAGCGCCACCACCGCGCCGACCACCAGCACCCACAGAGTGGAGAAGGCGCCGCGCGGCACGACGCGGTCATAGACCTGCATCGAGAACAGGCTGGTCACCAGAGCGATCGTGTTGACGACGAAAGTCGCCGCGATCGCCAGCACGATCGCACGCTTGCGACGCAGGATGGCGGCCTTGAACACGTCGAAGGCGCTGTCGAATTCCTGCTTGCCGGCCGGGAGCGGAATGACGAGATCGTAAAGCCGGGCCTGATCCAGATCGCTCCAGACGACGGGCATGCCATTGCGCATCACGCGCAGCCGGCCGTTGCCTTCCATCTGCTCGGCGACGGCCCAGCCATGCGCATTGTGATAGACAAGCAGCGGAAATTCATGCGCGCGCGGATCGTCGCGATAGGCCGTGGAAGGCGCCCAGCCGATCGCTTCGCAATAGGCGTCGAGAGCGCCTTCGCTCTCATCGCTCAGGCTTGCGGCGCCGTCGGCCCACCCGGGGCGCAACTCGATCCGGCGCATCCGCGCGAGATCCGTAATGGCGGAAATGATCGAATTGGCCACGTTCAATGCCCCGTTGCGTGGTTCAGTCGCGCAGCGACTGGGAGTTTTGCGGAAACTCCGGCCGCCAGCGGCCGGATACGATAAGCAGCTTCACGGCGGTCGACATCACCGTGATCTCGGCGTCGGTGCGCGTGATCTGCGCGTTGACGGCCTCGCGGAGCGCGTTCATCACGTCGAGCCACGAACGGCGACCGGCGATGAACTGGCGCATATAGCTTTCGCTCACCCGCGAGGCGGTGGTGGCCGCGCCGAGCGAGATCGTGGCCTGTTCACGCGACGAGTCGAACTGAATGAGATCGCTAGCGACTTCGCGCCGCAGTTCCTGTTCGGCGACGCGCGCCTTCTCGAGCGCCTGCTGCACCCGCTGGCGCGCGCCTTCGACCTGGGCGAACTGGCTCAACCCGCCGCTGGTCTGGGCCCGCAGCGAGACGCCGACCCGGCTCTTGTAGAAGTCGTCATACGAATACTGGGCGTTGAGCTGGGGAAAGATCGACGCCCTGGTCGCGTCCACGTCCGCGCGGGCGACATCGGCCTCGCTGCGCAACCGGCGGAGCGTGGGATCGTATGCCGCGGCCTGATCTTCCAGCATCCCCGTGTTGAGCAGTTCGAGCCTGGGATCATAGAACGGCACGGGGCCGAGGTCATAGTTGGGATCGGCCACGAGCTCCGCCATGATCCGCAGCGCCGTCTGCCGCTGCGCGCGCGTGGAGGTGTATTGCTGTTCGATTTGCGCGGCGCGCGATCGCGCCAGTTCGAGGTCCGCCAGCGGGCTGACTTCCTGCTGGACGCGGCGCTCCATCGTCTCGACCAGCCGGTTGTGCTCCTTCACGCTGTCGGCGAGAAGCTGTTCGCGCAAGGTCAGCGCGGCGATCTGGAAGTAGGTTTGCGCCGTGGTCGCGGCCAGCGTCTTGACCGTTTCGACATATTCGGCCGAACTCGCGTCCTCGCCCGCCTGCGCCCGGCGGATGCGCGCGCCGATGCGCCCCGCCGACCAGATCGGCGCCTCGACGACGAGCTGGGGAACGGGCGAATTATTGCTGTCCAGATAGTCGACGTTGGCGGAGACGGAAGGGAAGCGCAGCCACTTCGCCGCGCGCACGTCCGCGGCCGACGCACGCAAGGCCGCACGCGCCGCCGTGGCCGAGGGATAGTTCTTCGTGACGATGCGGATCGCCTCATCCAGCGCGGGCGGCACGCCTCCGGGCGGCTCTGGCCACGCGACATCGGGCAGATCGCCATGCCGCTGCTTCGGCTCCGGCGGGCCATACATCTCGCTCGCCATGGACGCGGCGGCGGGCGCGGGGATGGTGACGCCGGACGCGGTTTCCGAGGTCGCCACCTGTTCGGGACGCGGCGCGCCGGCCGGAGCCGATGAAGGACCGGAAGGCGGGGCCGAAGGAACCACGGAGACGGGTGGCCCATCTTGCGCCAGAACGCCTTGCGCCGGGACCGCGGCGGCGACGGCAAGCGCCATGCACAGCGCGCGGCGCGATGCGCGCGCGGCGGCGACGGGGATTCTTCGTTCGATCAAGTCGGCGATCCTGATTTGGGGCCTGATTGTTCGGGGTCTGATTGCTTCAGGCCCGGCTGTTCGAGAGCCGCGAACGCGGTCCATGCCATCGGGCACGACATCACGCCGCGCCGGGCCGCCTGCGAAGTCATGGCAATGTTCCATCAGGACCGTGGCTCCTGACCCGTCACGACCAGCGAAGGCGCGAGTTGCAGGCGGCGGACCCGCTGATCCTGCTCATCCTTTGTCGTCGCGACAAGGCCCGCCTGCCTGAGCCGCTCCAGCACCGCGTAGAAACCGCGATAGGACGTTCCGGCGATCTGCATGGCGGACGTGACCGAAACCGGCCCCGAAAGCGTGAGGTAAAGGAGAACGCGCGCTTCCGGCGTGAGGAGGCGGACGCCCTTCTGCTCGTTGAGCCGGGCATCGAGGTCGAGCAGTTCCCGCCAGCGCTGGTCCGCCCCGTTGAGACCCACTTGCCCCCCGCCCGCCTGTCCTGCGCCTGTCTGTCCTGCGCCTGCCTCCGCCGGACGCGCGGCGCCGGTCGCGCTTTCCCGCATGGCGGGGCGCGGACCGGATCCGGCTTCGGGAACGGCTTGGCTCACAAACAACCTCATGCAAGAATTACCTGCAAATCTCGCATGCATTTAACACATGAAAATAGGAAAGCGAGTGCACACCGCCCCCATTTTGGCGACGATCAGTCCGATTCTGGCACAATCGACTCCGGCACGGTCCGCAAGGCCTCCCCGGCGGGTGGCGAAATAACGGGGCGAGCCGGGTATCCATGGACGCTCCGCACCGCACACCGCCAGAACGTCATGATGGGACGACCAGCATGCCCGGCCATGCGCATGAGGATATTACCACATGCTTTTCATTCGCTTATTTTCGCCCCACAAGCAAATTGACCATTCTGGAGGACAACCGGGAGTTCCTTAACGACTGGTCGTCAGGCGATTTCCCGCAAGGCGGAAGCCACGGCCGGATATGCCGGGCAAACGCAAGTTCTCCACTGCTTTCGCACATTGAAGGCGCGCAACCGGCCACCCCGGTCAGGCGCCTGTCTTGCCATTGCGATGCCAGAATGGCAGTAATCTCAAACAAGGCACGTTTCATCTTGCGCCGATTGACGCACGCGCGAAACGATTGAGGCACTGCGCACACAAGGTTCAGAGGAGCATGACCAATGGCAAGTCAGGCATTGGCCGCGCCTGTTTCACAAACGATCGAAAGTGCCGAACTCGCCATGCCATCGGTGCTGGTCGTCGATGGCGACGCCAAGGTGGTCGGCCATTGCGCGGCCATGTTGACGGAACTGGGTTATCCGCACCACGGCGTCACGTCCTCACGCGAGGCGCTGGAGCTCATCGCGCGCAACCCCGCGATCCAGATCGTTCTCGCCTGCGTCGAAATGCCCGGTTCCGGCGGCTTCGCCCTGATTGAGGAAGCGCGGGTCCGCGTAGGTGACAGGCGGCCGGTCGCCGCCATCGTGCTCACGGAACGGCCGACCGCCGAAATCGCGATCCGCAGCCTGCATCTGGAAGCGGTCGACCTGCTGTCGAAGCCGCTCTCGTTCGACGACTATTCTTCCGCCCTCCGGCGGGCGATGCGCTATCTCTCGGCGCGCGCGCCCACGGCATCGCCCGCGGCGCTGAACGGTTTCGGGGAACAGCTAACGCGGCTCGTCGCCGCGCTGGAGACCAAGAACGGCGAAGCCGCCGCGGAAGGCCCGGTGACGGATCAGCAGATCGCCGCCACGCTACGGCTCATCATTGCCTCGCGCGGCATGCGGGGCCGCTATTTCCCGAGCGAGCTTTTCGCCGATCCGGCATGGGACATCCTGCTCGACCTCACGCGCGCCGCGCTGGAAAAGCAGCAGGTTTCGGTATCGAGCGTGTGCATCGCGGCTTCCGTGCCGATGAGCACGGCCCTGCGCTGGGTGCGCCAGATGACCGAGGCCGGAATGCTGCGCCGGTGGACCGACCCCAAGGATCGCAGGCGCGATCTTATCGCGCTGACCGAACAGACGGCGACACACATGCGCGAATACCTCGCGCATGTGCACAACCAGCTTCGCAAGATGTGAAGCCCAAGATGTGAAGCCGGGAGCGGTTGTGCGCCACCTCCTTGCAGCGATCAGTGGCCGGGTGGCGGCGTATCCTGGCCGGCGGCTTCCTGCCGGGCGCGTTCGCGTGCCTCGATTTCCTTTTCCGCCTGTTCGACGCGCGCCTGCATGGCCGCCGCATCCTCGTCGATCGTGGAAAGACGCTTTGCCCGTTCGGCTGCGATCAGATCGGCGAAACGGATGCTGGGGTCACTGTCCTTCTCGGCATAGGCACGCCCGATAAGCTGCGAGGCGCAGCCAGTCCATCCGCCCGGCCCCACCGGCGTGCAGCTTTGCGCGCCGGTTTTGCCGACCGTTTCATAGGCCAGCACCTTGTTGTTCCAGGCATCGTTTTGCGCGGATGACGACGACCGCAGCGCTTCGGGAATGCGATAGCGTTCCGCCTCCGGCTTGCGGGCGCAGACCGTGATTTCCCCTTCCGCCGAGGCCGGGCACGGATCCTCGCCATAGACGATCAACTGGTTGACGCGTTCGTCGCCGTCCTGCGCGGCGGCGGGCGCGGCCAGGGCCAGCGCGGCGAGCGAGGAAAAGGCGGCACGGCGGAAAAGGTCAAGACGCTGCACGAAGGACACTCCTGTTCGGTTCGCGGACCGGGATACGTCACCCCGATATAGGGTGGAGGGCGCGTGAATGATAGCTGAAGCTGGCACCGGCGCGCTTGCGCGGCACGCTCAGATGCGTTCGGACAGCCGGATCGCCAGACGGCAGCCCATGCGGATCGCGCGGCTCAACACCGGATAGGCGGGCGCCCGTTCCGCGCCGGCAGCCAGCGCGGCATCGCGATGCGCGCGCTCATCCTCGCGGAATTCCTCGATCATCGCGGAAAGCTCGGGATCGTCGTCGCCCAGTTCGTCAAGCTGCCGGGTATAGTGACGGTCGATCTCCGTCTCCACCGCCGCCGTGCAGGCCATGGCCGCTTCCGGCCCGATCAGCGCCGTCGCCGCCCCCAGCGCATAGCCCGCGACCGACCACACCGGCTGCAAGGCGGTGGGGCGCACGCCGCGCCGGGCGATGAGGGCATCGAAGCGCGCCTTGTGATCGGCCTCCTGCATGGCCATGCCCGCGATCTCGGACGAATGCGGGCCGCGCGTGCCCATGACCGCCATCTGCCCGGCATAGATGCGCGTCGCGCCGTATTCGCCCGCCTGGTCGACCCGCAACATCCGCGCGCTGCGCCGGGCCCGTTCGCTGCCGCCGATCATCCGGCCAGTCATCCTGAAAGTCCTTTCTTCCCGTGCCCCCGCGCCAGCAAGGCCGCTATCGCCGCAGCGGCCAGCCCGGAGAACAGGAAATTCCCGCCCGCCAGCGACACGCCGAACAGGCTCCACGGCGCCACGTCGCAGCGCACCGGCGGAGTGGCGAAAATAGCTTCCAGCGGATCGCCGCCCGCTGGCAGGTCCGTCGAACAGGCCGTCAGTCCCTGCCACCATCCGTATTCGACACCGGCGTGAAACAGGCCGATCGCAGAGGTCGCCGCCAAGGCCAGCGCGGCCAACCACAGCAGCGCCGTTCCCGGCGGCCGCAGCCACGCGGCAACGGCCAGCGCGAGCGCCGCGAAGTGGGGATAGCGCTGCCACCAGCACATCTCGCATGGGTAAAGCCCGAAGCCGTATTGACTGACATAGGCCCCGCCCAGCAGCACGCCGGGCGCAAGCAGAGCCAGCCCCCGGGCCGCGCGCAACGGATCGGCAACCGCCATGCCCCCCGTCCTTCAGGGCCGCTGCGCGGTGCGCGCCACGGGGCCGGCGGTGCGGCGCAGCGTTTCCACCGCGTAGTGAAGCTGGAAATCCTTGATGCCCTGCTTTTCGAGGTCGGCGGCAGTGGCGCGGAAGCGGGGATCGTCGATCTTGTCCGTCTCCAACTGCTTGTCGTCCAGCGAGACTTCGTTGATGAGGTGGCCGCGCAAGTCGGATTCGCGCAAGGCCCGCTCGGACCGCGCCCTCGCGTCGGGGTCGGACAATTGCGGCACGCGGATGTCCGGCTCGATCCCGCCTTCCTGCACGGAATGGCCCCTGGGCGTGTAGTAGCGCGCGGTCGTCAGCTTGACGGCGCTGTCATTGTCGATCCCGAACATCGACTGGACGCTGCCCTTGCCGAAGCTGCGCTCGCCCATGACGACGGCGCGGCGGCGATCCTGGAGCGCCCCCGCCACGATCTCGGAGGCCGAGGCGCTGCCCGCGTCGATCAGCACGATCATCGGCAGCCCCTTGGCGGCATCGCCGCGATAGACCGATTCCGCCTTGTAGAATTCGTTGTCGCTCGCGGTGCGGCCGCGCTGCGACACGATATCGC
Organism: uncultured Novosphingobium sp.; assembly: GCA_964621355.1. Taxonomy (GTDB): domain Bacteria; phylum Pseudomonadota; class Alphaproteobacteria; order Sphingomonadales; family Sphingomonadaceae; genus Novosphingobium. Next base: position 35,824 of record CAZUOV010000005.1, read on the forward strand.
CCTTCTCGAGAAACAGGTCGGACAGGGCGATGGCCTCGTCCAGCGATCCGCCGGGATTCGAACGCAAGTCGAGCACCAGCCCCGCCAGCCTGCCGCCGGCCTGCTGCTTCAGCCCCGCCAAAGCCGCGTTGACGTCGCGCCCCACATTGCGCGAGAACTCGTTCACCGCGATCACGCCGACATTGCCCTGCAATTCGGACGTGACGGGTTCGAGCCGGATGACGCCGCGCGTGACCGTCACATCGAAAGGCTGGTCGCGGCCGGGGCGGAAGATGGTCAGCCGGATCGCAGTCCCGGCCTCGCCCCGCATCTTCGCGACGGCCTCGTCGATGTCGCCGCCGTAATAGAGCTTGCCGTCGAGGTGAGTGATGTAGTCGCCTGCCTTGACTCCGGCCCGCTCCGCCGGGCTGCCCCGGAACGGCGAGACGACTTTCACCGCTCCGTCATCCATCACCACCGAGAGGCCAAGGCCCGAATAGTTGCCGTCGATCATGGTTTCGAGGCGTTGCAGGCTGGCCCCGTCGAGATAACTGGAATGAGGGTCGAGCGCGCCGAGCATCCCGTTGATCGCGCCCTTGATGAGCGTGTCGTCGTCCACTTTCTCGACATAATTGGCCTTGATGAGCTGATAAACGGCCATCAGCTTGCCGAATTGCGGGCCTGAACGCCCGTCCACGGCGGCCAGGCCCGCTGTCGTCGCGGGCAGCAGCGCGACAGCGCTGACCAGAAGCGCGGCGCGGGCCAAACGCGCCATGCGGGCAGGGCGGACAAGGTTCATCGTGCGTGTCTTTCGAGCATTGACCGGCAGAGATACTCCCCCCGGCCCAACATTGCCAGATGGCGCGCGATCATAAAGTCGCGATGAACTGAAGCGGATTGACCGCTGTGCCGTCGCGCCGCAACTCCAGTGAGACGACAGGCGATCCCGGCCCGGCAACACCGAGCGGGGAACCGCCGACCAGCCGGTCGCCCACGCGCGCGTCCAGTTCGGCAAGGCCCGTGACCAGCGACGTCCAGCCGCCCTCATGCTCGACGATCACGATGCGTCCGAAACCGCGAAACGGCCCCGCGAAAGCGACGCGCCCGCCCGCCGGAGCCACGACCTGCGCACCCGGCCGGGTGGCCAGCGCGATCCCGCGCGAACGGGCGCCGCCGCCCTGATCCGCCGCGAAGCCGCTGACGAGCCGCCCCGCCACCGGCAGCATATAGCCGGGAGGAGCGTCTGACACTTCCACCGGCGCTTCCGTCGCGGTGACCCGGGCATCCTCTGGCCGCGCGGGGCGCGAAATCGGGCCGGGCAGCCGGGCAAGCGCCGCGCGCAACCGTCCCGCCTCGTCCAGATCCCGCATCAACCCACCCAGATCGCGCGCCTGCTCGGCCAGCGCAAGGGCGCGCTCCGCCTCGCGGTCCGCCGTGCTCATCGCCTGCCGCGAGGCCAGCCGCTGGCGGCTCTCGATCGCGGCGAGGTTGCGGCGCTGTTCCCGCAATTGCCCCTCGCTCGCCCGCAGGGCCTGCGCCGATTGGCGGGCGCGGTCCTGAAGACGGCGAGCTTGCGCGATCTCTTCACGCAGCGCGGCCGTGCGCTGTTCCACCTGCGGCAACAGCGTGGTGAGCAAGGCGCGCATATGCACGGTATCGTCGATCGAGCCGGGCCGGAGCAGGGCCAGAACCGGCGGGCGGCGCGACAGGCGCTGGAGCGCCGCCGTCAACCGGATCAGCGGCTGCTGGCGTTCGGCCAGACGGGCGCGCAGCCGCGCCCGGTCGCGCGCGATCAGTACGGTCTGGCCTTCCAGCAGGGAAACCTGCGCCTCGGTTTGCTGGATGCGCGCGGCGACCGCCGCCGCCTGCCGCGCGGTGCGCTCGGCCTGCTGCGTCACTTGCGTGGCCTGCGCCTCGAGCTGCTCGGCGCGCCGGCGGGCCGCCTCGCCTTCCTTGCGCGCCTGCGCCATGGCCCGCGCGGTTTCCCCGGCGTCGGCGAACGCAGGGGATGGCGCAGCGGACGGCGCGGCGGTGGATTGCGCCACGGCGGCAACCCCCGCGCCGATCCCGGCGAGAGCGAGCAACGCGCTCGCGGCATATCGGAAACGCAGGCCCGCCATGGCCTAACTCGCCCGGTGATAGGGATGACCGGCAAGAATGCTGGTCGCCCGCCACAATTGCTCGGCCAGCATCGCGCGGGCCAGCATGTGCGGCCAGGTCATCGCGCCGAACGCGATCAGCAGATCGGCCTTGCCACGCGCCGCATCGCCATGCCCGTCCGCCGCGCCGATCAGGAAGCGCGCCTCGCGCACGCCGTCGTCGCGCCAGCGGCCCAGCAGCGCCGCGAATTCCTCCGACGACAATTGCCGTCCGCGTTCATCGAGCAGGACGTCGCGGGCCGGAGACAGCGGCGCGGGAGGCGCGCCGCCGGTATCCGGCAGTTCGGTCAGCCGGACCGGCCAGGCGATACGCCGCGTGTAGCGGTCCACCAGTTCGGCTTCCGGCGAACGGCCGATGCGGCCACGCGCGATGATATGCAGACGCATGACGCCTCAGCCACTGCGGGCAGCGGCCGCGCCGTGGCAAGCACGGCATGCGAAGAAGCGTTCAGGCGGCGCCAGCGGAAGAACCCGCGGACGGGCTGTCGCCAAGGCCCCACATACGCTCCAGATTATAGAACGTGCGCACTTCCGGGCGGAACAGGTGGACGATGACATCACCCGTATCCACCAGCACCCAGTCGGCGGCGGGCAACCCCTCGATCCGCGAGGAGCCGAAGCCCGCATGCTTGACCCGTTCGGCCAGTTTCTCGGCCATGGCGGCGACTTGCCGGTTCGAGCGGCCAGACGCGATCACCATGTGATCGGCGATCGCGGTCTTGCCTTCGAGCGGGATGGAAATGACGTCGATCGCCTGATCGTCGTCGAGCGATTGCAGCACCAGAGCATGAAGCGAGCCAGGCTCGGCATCGGGGGGCGGTGCGGCGCCGGCGGAGACCGGCTGGGGATTCGCATGATTCATGGAGTTGAAAATTGCTCCTGTCTGGCGTCGCGGTCATTCGCGATACGCAAGAACGGTGAAGTCCTGAAGGCCGGTGCGGCCCGGAGGAAAAAAGGTGTCACGGGTAATCGCCCGCATGGTCCGCAACGCGAGGACCGGCGACGAGGCGGCGAGTCACGCCATCGCGCGACCGGGAAAGGGAGAAGCGGCTCGCCCAGTCCGGGCATGCCCGGCGGATCGCTGTCGCGGACCGCTCGTCAGGGTCGAAACGCAAGATCACCAGCGCCGGAGCGCTCCATTCCTTCCGGTTCCGCAAACCGGCAAGCGGCACCCGGTAACGCCGCAGCCAGGCCATCGCGGGGCTCGCGAAGGCGCGGGCATCATAGCCGGGCCGGGCAACCACCGCAATCGGCATCGTCCGCGCGATGCCGCGCCAGTCCCGCCAGCGGCTGAAATCGGCCAGATTGTCCGCGCCCATCAGCCAGATGAAGCGCCGCCTGGGCCAGCGCGCCATCAGCTTACGCAACGTATCGACGGTATAGCGGGTGCCCAGCTCGCGCTCGATCGCGGTCACGCGGACCGGAGCGCGGCGAGCCTGCCGCCGCGCCGACGCGAAGCGCGCGGCAAGAGGCGCCATGCCCGCATCCGGCTTGAGCGGATTGCCGGGCGAAACCAGCCACCACACTTCGTCCAGCCCCAGCGCCGCCATGGCGAACAGCGTGATCCGGCGGTGCCCGCCGTGCGCAGGGTTGAAGCTGCCGCCGAGCAGGCCGGTTCTGGGTCCGGTCCTGACGTTCGACGATATTTTGCCCCTCAGGGCCGCACCTGTCCGCTGCCACGCACCTGCCACTTGTAGGTCGTCAGTCCTTCGAGCGCGACCGGGCCGCGCGCATGCAGCCTGCCGGTGGCGATGCCGATTTCCGCACCCAGCCCGAACTCGCCGCCGTCGGCGAACTGCGTGGAGGCGTTGACCATGACGATGGCGCTGTCCGCTTCGTTCAGGAACCGCTCCGCCGCCGCCGCGTCCGCCGTGACGATGGCATCGGTGTGGTGCGAACTGTGCCGTTCGATATGGTCCAGCGCGTCGTCCAATCCATCGACCACGGCGACCGAGAGGATCGCGTCGAGATATTCGGTATCCCAGTCGTTGGCGCTGGCGGGCAGGATGCGCGAATCGAGCGCGCGGGCGCGCGCGTCGCCGCGCAGTTCGCAACCCGTGTCGATCAGCGCCGACACCACGGCCTGCGCCTCGGGGAACCGCGCGTCGATCAGCAGGGTTTCCATCGCGCCGCAGATGCCGGTGCGCCGCATCTTGGCGTTGAGCGCGATGACGCGCGCCATTTCAGGATCGGCCGCCGCATGGAGATAGGTATGGCAGATGCCGTCGAGGTGGGCGAGCACGGGCACGCGCGCATCGGCCTGGACGCGCGCGACGAGGCTCTTGCCCCCGCGCGGCACGATCATGTCGATCAGGCCCGCCGCCGTCAGCATCGCGCCCACCGCCGCGCGATCCTGCGTCGGCACGAGCTGCACCGCATCGACCGGGGCGCCCGCCGTGTCCAGCCCTTTGCGCAGCGCGGCGAGGATGGCCCGGTTGGAATGGACCGCCTCGCTCCCCCCGCGCAGCAGCACGGCATTGCCCGAGCGCAGGCAGAGCGCGGCGGCATCCGCCGTCACGTTCGGGCGGCTTTCATAAATGATGCCGATCAACCCGATGGGCACCCGCACCCGCGAGAGTTCGAGGCCGTTGGGCCGGGTCGCGCGGTCGATCGTTTCGCCCACCGGGTCGGCCAGCGCCGCCACCTGATCGACGGCATCGGCGATCCCCGCGAGACGCGCCGGATCGAGCCTCAGGCGGTCCAGCATGGCTTTGGTCAGACCGTTGGCCTCGCCCGCCGCCAGATCCTTCGCGTTGGCGGCGAGGATTTCGCCTTCGGCATCGCGCAGGCCTTGCGCGGCGGCGCGCAGGGCGGCGGCCTTTTGCGCATCGCTCATCCGCGCCAGCACGCGCTGCGCCTCGCGCCCGGCCAGCGCCATGCGCCGGATCAGGTTTTCAGGGCTTTCGCCGGGATTGGCGGCAATGGCATCGAGCCGTGCCTCGGGAATCACAGTCGTCATGGGTCAGCGCCCTAGCATCATGGCGCGTTCATGTCATGGTCATGGGCGGAAGAGTGTAGTGCCTGAGGCGTAATGCCTTGTCCGCCGCGTGCCGAGTCGCATGAGCGGTGGTCGTAAAATACCGGTGAGCCGCGTTAACTAATCGGTTCGTCGCGTGACTCGCTCCGCCTGCCGTGAATCCGCCGCCGGGATTCGCGCGAGCCGCCGTTGCCTGCTAGCCGCCCCGTCGGATCGGACCATGGCAAGAACCTGACAAGGGGGCAATTTGAAAGGCACCGCGACGGGCAGCCGGATGGACCGCCTGCGGACGATGTTCCCGGAACGCGAATTCTTCATGCGTTCGCAAGGCCAGGTCCGCTTCATCACTATCACGACGAAGATGCAGGTCATGGCCGCGGCCGTCGTCGGCGCGCTTCTGCTCGCATGGCTGGCGACGATGGCAGTCATGACCGTCACGCAATATACCGCAACGCGCGACCGGCTGGCGATGCTGGATCGCGAGGCCCGCGTCACGTCCGCCGAGAGCCGCGTTTCCACTTATCGCAAGGATCTCGACACGGTCGCGAGCGATCTCGCCAAGCGGCAGGACTTCATCGAAAAGGTGGTCGACGCGCATGTCGGCGAACTGCCCGCGGATGCGCAATCGGGCGAAACCGTGTCCGACAGCCGGGGCGAGGCCGAGCGCACGATCCGCAAGGTCAGCGCCGCCTTGCCCGAAGCGCGCGATCTCGCGGCGATCGAGGCGCGCCAGCTCTCCTTCGTCGAAAAACTCACGCGCTTTGCCGACCGCCGCGCCGCGGACAGCGCGCAAGCCATCCGCCGCTATGGTCTCAATCCCGTGGCGATGCTCGCGTCGCTGGACGATACGGCGGGCAAGGGCGGCCCGCTGCTCGGTCTTTCCACCGGCCGCAACGGCTCGCTCGACCCACGCTTCCAGCGGCTGGGCGCGAGCCTTGCGCGCATGACCGCGCTGGAGGAAGGGCTCGCCGGCATCCCCCATGCGCTTCCCGCCAGCCTCGAATTCATCTCGTCCGGCTTCGGCTATCGCGCCGACCCCTTCGGCGGCGGCGCGGCGTTTCATTCCGGGCTGGACTTTCGCGGACCGCACGGCGCGCCGATCTACGCCGCCGCCAAGGGCACGGTCAGCTTCGTCGGCCGCAAGCAGGGCTATGGCAATTGCGTGGAGATCGACCACGGCAACGGGTTGATGACGCGCTACGCCCATATGTCCGCGTTCCGCACGCGCGAAGGTCAGGACGTGGAGCCGGGCGACGTGATCGGAGCCATCGGCAACACCGGGCGCTCTACCGGGCCGCATCTCCACTTCGAGGTCCGCATCCACGACCGCCCCGTCAATCCCCGCCCGTTCCTGGAGGCCCGGCATGTTCGGCAGCAAGACTAGCGAAACCCCGCGTCCGGCGCCCGTGCGCGGCACTTCCGGCGCGGGCACATTCTCAATCCTCGGCGCCGACACGGCGATCAGGGGCGACATTTCCGCCACCGCAGACCTCCACATCGACGGCGCGGTGGAAGGCGACATTGCCTGCGCCGCGCTGGTGCAAGGGGAAAGCAGTTCGATCACCGGCGCCATCCGCGCCGAAAGCGCCCGGCTCGCGGGCCACCTCAAAGGCTCGATCGCGGCGCGCGAGCTTGTGATCCTGAGGACCGCGCGAATCGAAGGCGACGTGACTTACGAGGCGCTGACCATCGAGCAGGGCGCCCGTGTCGACGGCCGCTTCGCGCCGGTGGGCGCGGACGCGGCGGCGGACGATTCGAGCGAGGCACACCTGACGCTCGCCAGTTCGAATCCATCGGCCTGAACGGCTACTCCGCCGGGGTGGCGGCCTCTTCCCCGCCCCCGTCTTCCAACGCCACGTCCTCGCGCCCCACTTCTTCGCGCAGGGCCTTGCGGTCCAGCTTGCCGACCATGGTGTGCGGCATGGTTTCGCGGATCACCACCTTGTCCACGCGCTCATGCTTGCCGAGGCGGGCATTGAGCCATTCCGCCAGTTGGAGGGGCGAAGCGTCTCCGTCCGGTTTCAGCGTCACGTAAGCGCGCGGAGTTTCGCCGCGATAGGGATCGGCCACACCGATCACGAGCGCTTCCTTCACCGCAGGGTGCCGGAGGATCACAGCCTCCACCTGGCTGGGGAACACCTTGAAGCCGCCGACCGCGATCATGTCCTTGCTGCGATCGACGATGCGGACATAGCCGTCCTCGTCGATCGTCGCGATATCGCCGGTGCGCAGCCAACGGTCCTCACCGCGAATCGCGAAGGCGTTCGCGGCGGAATCCGGCCGGTTCCAGTATCCCTGCATGACCTGCGGGCCGAGCACGGCGAGTTCTCCCGGTTCGTCCGGCGGGGCATCGCGCGACGGGTCTTCCTTGTCGAGCAGGCGCAGGCGCGTGCCGGGCAGGGGCTGGCCGATGCTGCCCGGCTTTTCCAGCCCCTCATAGGGGTTGGTGGTGGCGACGCCCGACGTTTCCGTCAAACCGTAGCCTTCGATCAGCCGGGCGCCGGTTGCTTCCTCGAACCGCTGCTTGACGGCGACGGGCAAAGGCGCGCCGCCCGAAACGCAGGTGCGGAGCGAAGAGAAATCGGTCGACGCCAGCCGCGGATGATCGAGCAGCGCCTGATACATCGTCGGCACGCCGGGCATGGCCGTGGCGCGCGTCCGCTCGATGGCCTTGAGGCATTGCAGCGCGTCGAAACGGGGCAGCATGGCGATGCAGCCGCCATTATGCACGGTGCGGTTGAGGACAGTGGCATTGGCGAAGACATGGAAGAACGGGAGAACCCCCACGATCACGTCCCGCTCGCGCTTGTGCGGGTCCACCGCCTGCACCTGCCGGGCATTGGCCGAAAGGTTCTGGTGCGTCAGCATGGCCCCCTTGGGCGTGCCGGTGGTGCCCCCGGTATATTGCAGCAGCGCGATGTCGGCCGGATCGAGCGGGACCGGCCGGGGAGGCTCCTTCGCCAGCATGCCCGCCCAGGGCAGGACGTCCGGTGCGACGGGGATGGCGGCGATGTCGCGGCGGCGGAACATGCGCAGGCCCAGCGATTGCAGGCGGGGCAGCATGTCCGCCAGATGCGCCACAACCAGCGTTTCGAGCGAGGATTCGCGCAGCACTTCCAGCGCGGTGGGCAGCAGCGCGGGAACGTCCAGCGTCACCATCAGGCGCGTGCCCGAATCGGCGACTTGCGCTTCCAGTTCGGCGGCAGTGTAGAGCGGGGAGAAATTGACGAGAGTCGCGCCCGCGATCATTGCCCCGAAATAGGCGGGAAGGTAAACCGGCACATTGGGCAGGAACAGGCCGACGCGGTCCCCGCGCCCGATGCCATGCGCCTGCAAGCCCGCCGCGAAGGCCCGCGCTTCGGCCAGCACTTCGGCATATGTGGTCACTCGGCCATAGAAATCGACAAGCGGCGCATCGGGCGCGCGTTCGACGCTCGCCTCGAACAGCGCCAGCATCGTCATGGGCGGATAGATATGATCCCACGCGCAAGGGTGAGCATAGCGAAACCGCCAGATTTCAGGGCCTTTTCCGTTCTCCACGGGACGACTGTGCCCGCAAGCAAGGAGACGGGCAAGTAGAACTTGAGCCGCGCGGGGACGCTGCCTCGCGCGCCTCCCGTCAGGCGGCCGAAGGCTCCTCGCCGGCGGCTTCGGCGGCGCGGCGGCGTTCCAGCCACGCGGCGGCCTCGGCCTCCTGCGCGGCTTCGCTGGCGGCCTTGGCGGCGGCTTCGCGTTCGGCGCGCAGTTCCTCGATCAGCGCCTCGCGATCATCGCCCAGCCGGGAATCGTCCCCGCCTTCTTCCACGATCCCCGCCCGCTTCGCCGCCTTGGCGACGATGGCGTCGAGTTCGCGCTGCGAACACAGGCCCAGCGTGACCGGATCCTTGGGCTGGATATTGTTGATGTTCCAGTGCGTGCGATCGCGGATCGCGGCGATGGTGTTGCGCGTCGTGCCGATCAGCTTGCCGATCTGCGCATCGGAAATCTCCGGGTGATGACGCAGGATCCAGGCGATGCCGTCCGGTTTGTCCTGCCGCTTGGAAACCGGGGTATAGCGCGGCCCCTTGGTGCGGCTGACCGTCACCGGCGCCTTGTGCATCTTCAGGGCATAGTTCGGATCGGCCTGCCCGCGTTCGATCTCTTCATTCGTCAGTTCGCCCGCGCGCACCGGATCGCGTCCGGTATACTTGCTGCTGGCGAGATCGTCGGCCATGGCCTGCACTTCCAGGATATGCAGGCCGCAGAACTCCGCGATCTGCTCGAAAGTGAGCGCGGTATTGTCGACAAGCCACGATGCTGTCGCATGAGGCATCAGCGGAGTGGGCTGGGTCACGGGTTTTCTCCGGCGGAAAAGTCGCTTGAAAATAATAGGGCCGCCCCTCGCGGAGCGGCCGTCGCGCGCCCGATGTAGGCGCTTTCCCGCCGTCCGGCAAGGAAAACAGGGGGAGAACACAGGATATTAAACTTTGACCGCGATGAAGCGGCGCGGAAAAACAGCGAAAAGTCCGTTCATGATGGGAATGATGCGAAACGCGATGCAGGCCCTTGCTCTTGCGGCGCTGACGATATTGCCCTCGGCGTGCGGCGGATCGGAAGATTTCGCCGTAAAGCTCGACAAGTCCCCCGCGTCCGTCGTCGGCTCCATCACCGGGCTGGACTTTTCCGAAGCCGCCGGCGCGATTTCCGGTCTCAGCGTCATCACGCGCAGGCCCAGCGAATTCGAGGTTCTCTATACGATCCCCGTGTCCGAGCCGGGCCGGGATGCAGGCGAATCGACCATCCGCCTGACCCTTGAACCCGTCGAGGACGGGAAAGCCACCGTGGTCCGCGCCGACCTCGATATCAAGCCGGTGCGGATGCTGATGGGCAAGCCCAACATGGTGCTGAGCGAACGGAAAGTGAGCGCCGAACTGAATCGCATCCTGAAGAACAACCTCGGCATGGTTCCGCTGCGCGACCTGCTGGCCGCCGTCGCCATCGCCAGCGACTTCAGGCTGCAATCCCGGTTCAACGAACTGAGCCGGAACCCGGAAATGTTCGACGCCATGTTCGATGAGGCGGACGCCCCGCCGGATCATGCGGAGCCGGACGACAGGACGGCGGGCGACGACAGCGCGCCCGAACCGGACTTCACCGAATCATACGACAGCCAGCCGGACACTCCGCCGGACGATACCGCCGCTTTCGAACAATAATTCCGGCCAATAATCCGGTCAGCCCATCGCCACGAAACCCGGCAGCGCCTCCACCCGCCGCAGCCAGGCGCATATGGCGGGGTAGTCGTGCAGGCGGAACCCCCCGCCTTCGCAGACATGCGTGTAAGCGAAGAGCGCGATGTCGGCGAGGCTGGCCGCTTCGCCCACGAACCAGTCGCGATGAGCCAGATGCCCGTTCATCAGTTCCAGCGCCGCTTCGCCCGCCACGCGCTTGGCCATGACCTGCCCGCGCTGCAATTCGTTGAGATTGGCTTCGCCCACGAACTGGAACCAGAAACGCAAGGTCGCGACGTTGGGTTCGTGGCTGTATTGCTCGAAGAACATCCAGCGCAGCATGTCCGCCCGGTCGAAACGGTCAGGGGGAACCAGCTTGCTGCCTTCCGCCAGATACCAGCAGGCCGCGTTGCTCTCCGGCAGGAAGTGGCTGCCGACCTGGAGCACGGGGATGCGTCCGTTGGCATTGACCCGCGCAAGGAAATCGGGCGTGCGGGTTTCACCTTTCAGGATATCGTAGCGCACCCGCTCCAGCGGCAGGCCCAGCAAGGCGGCGGTCAGTGCGATCTTGTAGCAGTTGCCGCTGCGAGTATCCTCATGAAGAACCAGCGGACCCATCATCCACCTCCAGCACGATCTTGCCGACGTGGCCGCCCGATTCCATGCGGGCATGGGCGGCGGCGGCTTCGGCCAGCGGGAACATGCGGTCCATCACCGGCCGCAACTGGCCCGATTCCACGAAGGGCCAGACATTGCTCGCGATTTCCTGCGCCAGCAAGGCCTTGAAGGAATCGGAGCGCGGACGCAGAGTCGATCCCGTCAGCGTCAGCCGCCGCGTCATGACCTGGGCCATGTTGATCTCGGCTTTCGCGCCGCCCTGCACCGCGATCGTCACATGGCGGCCATCGTCGGCCAGGCAGCGCAAGTTGCGCGGCACATAGTCGCCCGACACCATATCCAGCACGATCTGGGCGCCCGTGCCGCCGGTTATGCGGCCCACTTCCTCCACGAAGTCCGCCGCCTTGTAGTCAATGGCATGCGCCGCGCCGAGCGCCAGCGCGCGTTCGCACTTGTCCGGCCCGCCGCAGGTCACGATCACGCGCAGGCCGAACAGGCGCCCGAGCGCGATCGCCATCGTCCCGATGCCGCTGGTGCCGCCATGGACCAGAAGCGTTTCGCCTTCGCTCGCCCAGCCGCGTTCGAACACGTTGTGCCACACGGTAAACAGCGTTTCAGGCAAAGCCGCCGCTTCCGGCAGAGAAAGCCCCTGGGGAACGGGCAGGCAATGGTCGGCTTTCGCCAGGCAATACCGGGCATAGCCGCCGCCGCTGACCAAGGCGCAGACTTCCTGCCCCAGCAGCGCCGGTTCCACGCCTGCGCCCAGCGCCGCGACCTTGCCCGCGATTTCGAGGCCGGGAATCGGCGATGCCCCTGGCGGCGGCGGATAATGGCCCTGCCGCTGCACCACGTCGGGCCGGTTGACGCCCGCGAAAGCCACTCGCACCAGTACTTCGCCCGGTCCGGGCACAGGCACGGGAACAGTTTCGGCGCGCAGCACGTCCGGGCCGCCCGGCCGGTCGAAGCCAATGGCCAACATCTCTTGCGGAACCATCGTCGGACTTTGCCCCCGTCTACCACCCCTGTGGCGCGAAAATCACGCGTTGGGGGAACTAACGCCCTAACCCGTTGACAGCAAGCCAAGACCATCGGATGCTGCACCGCAATGGACGATGATGATCGCCCCATCCGGCGCGCCGATGCGGCAAGCCTTCTTTCCGGGGAAAGCCTGGACAGCTTTTCGCGGGATGAACTCGATGCCCGCATCGCGCTGCTTGAGGCGGAGATCGTCAGGGTTCGCGCCCACCGCGACAAGGCGGATGCCCACAAGCTGGCCGCCGACGCGCTTTTCCGGCCGCGAACGACGTGACGGGCGGGCTCTCTCGCAAAGCCCGATCCGTTCCCCATATGGGAACAAGACCTGTTTCGTTTCCCGCGTTCCTTCGGCGCCTTCGTTGGCGGATACGCCGAAGTTCACCTCCACAGAGGACCCCGTAGATGCCGAGTTTCGCCCAAAACCTGGAAAAGACGCTCCATGCCGCGCTCAGCCACGCATCGGACCGCAGCCACGAATACGCGACGCTGGAACACCTGCTGCTCGCGCTCATCGACGATGAGGACGCGGCCGCCGTCATGCAGGCCTGCGGTGTCGACACCGGCGATCTGGGCGACGTCGTGCGCCAGTATCTCGATCAGGAATACCAGTCGCTCAAGACGCAGGAAAAAGGCGATCCGGCCCCCACCGCCGGATTCCAGCGCGTCATCCAGCGCGCCATCCTGCACGTCCAGTCCTCCGGCAAGGACACCGTGACGGGCGCCAACGTGCTGGTCGCCCTGTTTTCCGAGCGCGACAGCTATGCCGTCTATTTCCTCCAGCAGCAGGACATGAGCCGGCTCGATGCGGTCAGCTTCATCAGCCACGGCATCGGCAAGGGCGGCAAGCGGATCGAGGACCGTTCGCCCAAAGGCGCCGAGGACCAGGCCCCGCAGGCCGAGGAAAAACCCGAGGCCAAGGCGCAGAAGAAGGATTCCGCGCTCGACCAGTTCTGCGTCAACCTCAACGAAAAGGCGCTGGCGGGCAAGGTCGATCCGCTGATCGGACGCGGCCCGGAAGTGGACCGCACCATCCAGATCCTGTGCCGCCGTTCCAAGAACAACCCGCTCTACGTGGGCGATCCCGGCGTGGGCAAGACCGCGATCGCGGAAGGCCTCGCCCGCAAGATCGTCGAGGGCGAAGTGCCCGACGTGCTGGCCGAGGCCGTGATCTACTCGCTCGACATGGGCAGCCTGCTTGCCGGAACGCGCTATCGTGGCGATTTCGAGGAACGGCTGAAGCAGGTCGTCTCCGAACTGGAAAAGATGCCCAACGCCATCCTGTTCATCGACGAGATCCACACCGTGATCGGCGCGGGCGCGACCAGCGGCGGGGCGATGGACGCTTCCAACCTGCTCAAGCCCGCGCTTTCGGGCGGCACCATCCGCTGCGTCGGATCGACGACCTACAAGGAGTTCCGCAACCACTTCGAGAAGGACCGCGCCCTGTTGCGCCGGTTCCAGAAGATCGACGTCAACGAGCCGACCGTCGAGGACACGATCAAGATCCTCAAAGGCCTGCGCACGGCGTTCGAGGAACACCACAAGGTCAAGTATACGCCCGACGCCATCAAGACGGCGGTGGAGCTTTCGGCGCGCTACATCAACGACCGCAAGCTGCCCGACAAGGCCATCGACGTGATCGACGAAGTGGGCGCCATGCAGATGCTGGTTCCGCCCAGCCGCCGCAAGAAGACGATCACCGCGCGCGAGATCGAGGCCGTGATCGCCACCATGGCGCGCATCCCGCCCAAGTCCGTGTCCAGCGACGACAAGAAGGTTCTGGAGCACCTGGAACGCGACCTGAAGCGCGTCGTATATGGGCAGGACAAGGCCATCGAAGTGCTCTCCACCGCGATGAAGCTGTCGCGCGCGGGGCTGCGCGATCCCGACAAACCGATCGGCAGCTTCCTGTTTTCCGGCCCGACCGGCGTCGGCAAGACGGAAGTGGCGCGCCAGCTCGCCGCGATCATGGGCATTCCGCTGCAACGCTTCGACATGTCCGAATACATGGAACGCCATTCGGTAAGCCGCCTGATCGGCGCGCCTCCGGGTTATGTCGGGTTCGACCAGGGCGGGTTGCTGACCGACGCCGTGGACCAGCAGCCGCATTGCGTCCTGCTGCTCGACGAGATCGAGAAGGCCCACCCCGACCTGTTCAACATCCTGCTGCAAGTGATGGACAACGGCCGGCTGACCGACCACCACGGCAAGACTGTCGATTTCCGCAACGTCGTGCTCATCATGACGACCAACGCGGGCGCTTCCGACATGGCGCGGCAAGGCATCGGCTTCGGCGACGTATCCAAGGCCGACGCGGGCGACGAAGCAGTGAAGAACATGTTCACGCCGGAATTCCGCAACCGGCTCGACGCCATCGTGCCCTTCGCCTATCTCGGCAAGGAAACGGTCAGCCGGGTGGTGGACAAGTTCATCCTCCAGCTCGAACTCCAGCTCGCCGAGCAGAACGTCCATATCCAGTTCGACGGCGACGCGCGGGCGTGGCTGGGCGATCGCGGCTATGACCGGCTTTACGGCGCGCGGCCCATGGCCCGGCTTATCCAGGAAAAGGTCAAGCAGCCGCTGGCGGAGGAACTTCTCTTCGGCAAGCTGGCCCACGGCGGCGAAGTGCATGTCTCGCTGAAGGACGGCGCCTTGTCGTTCCAGCTGACTCCGGCGCCGCCGAAGCTGGTCAGGCGCGCGGCAAAGGCCAAGCCCGCCAAGACGCCCGCGAAGCCGAAGCGGTCGCGCAAGGCCGGGTCGGAACCGGAACCGAGCGGCGATCTGGATTGAGGGCAGTCGCGGCGGGCCTCAGCCGATGCCCGCCGACGCCTCCGCGCTGATGGCGGCGGGCGTATGCGGAACGATCTTGTCGAGCCTGGGCTGAACGGCATATTCCCGGCGGCTCAGGCGGCCGTCGCCATCGGTATCCGCCGCCTTGAACGTCTGCCCCTCATGGGCGATCCATTCGGCGAGCGTCAGCTTGCCGTCGCCATCCTGATCGGCCCGCGCGATGATGTCTTCCGAACCGGGCAGAGTGACCAGCCCCAGCGCCAGGCGCGCCGCATCCAGTTCCCGCGCCGAGACGGAGCCATCCTGATCGGCGTCGATAGCCTGGAATATCCTCGCTTCGGCCGTGGCGTTCTCCGCGCCGGAAATCCAGCCGTCACGGTCGGCGTCGCGGCCCGCGAAGCTGCGCAGAGCCGCCGTCGCGCCGGGATCGGCGATAGTCAGGGGCATCGACGGCGCAACCGTGGGCGCTTCCCGCGACACGGGCGGATCGTCGCGCTTTTCGCCCATCCCGCATCCGGCCAGCGCAAGACTTGCGGCCAATGCCGCTCCCGCCCGCCAGACCGGCCATCGGGATGCATGTGCCCCGTTCATCCTTGCAATCTCCTCCAGGGCCGGGCCACGGCGGCACCAATGGTTTGGCGCGCGGGCAGTCTCTGCGCATCGCACATGGCTTGAACCTGAACCGCCGCGGACCTTTGTAACGATTGCCGGTGGCCGCGCGGCGGAGTGACGTCACGAAGCCGGATGGCGGCGAATTGACCTCGATCAACTCACTCCGCCGCAAGCGAGGCTACAGGCAGGCTGCAAGCAATGCGCGATGACGGGAGACAAGAGTGGCGACAGGACACGACGCGACGGCCTCGATCGAAAAACCCGCGACACCTTTTGACCGGCTGGGCGGGCACGAAACGCTGCGCGCCATCTGCAATCGTTTCTACGACCTGATGGACGGCGATCCCGCCTATGCGGAACTGCGCGCCATGCACGCGCCCGATCTCACGCCGATGCGCTCGTCGCTCGCATCGTTCCTGGCGGGCTGGTCCGGCGGGCCGCGCGACTGGTTCGAGGCCAATCCCGGCCGCTGCATGATGAGCGTGCACCAGCCTTTCACCATCGGCCGCCAGGTTGCCGACCAGTGGGCGGAGGCGATGAAACGCGCCATCGCCGATGTCGCGCCCGCCGACAGCGAAATCGCGGGCGCGCTGGGCGAAGTGCTCGAACGCATGGCGAAAGGCATGGCGAGGGATTGAACGGCGCGATCCGCCCCTGAATCAACTCTCCACGCGCACCAGCTTTTCGCGCGAAGTTGCGCCGCGCAACAAACTGATGCGTGAACGCGGCACGTCCAGCGCCCTGGCGAGACAGGCGATCACGGCATGGTTGGCCTGCCCGTCGGTGGCGCGGGCGTGAACCTTCACCAGCAACCTGCCGCCCGCGATCTCCACCGTTTCCACTTTCGCGCCGGGCGTCGCCTTCAGGGCAAGCCGCCCCTCGGCGTCGATCAGCGCACGGATCGCGGCCGCCTCGGGCCAGTCAGCCTTCGGCCGGGCCATGGAGCCCCTTCCCTGCCAGTTGGGCCTTATGCCGCCGTCCGTTCTCGACATAATGCCGCACGCCGCCCTGCATGTCCGCGATCGCGGCATCGGAAAGGTCGCGCATGTATTTCGCGGGGCTGCCCGCCCAGAGCTGGCGCGAGGGAATCCGCTTGCCCGGCGAAAGCAACGCGCCCGCTGCCAGCATTGCGTCGCTTTCGATCACGCAGGCATTCATCACCGTGGTGGAAAGCCCTACGAAGGCCCGGTCCTCCAGCACGCAGCCGTGGATCATGGCCATGTGCCCGATCAGCACGTCCTCTCCGATCAGCGTCGGGAAACCGTCGGGATTGCGCGCGTCCGGGCCGTCGCAATGCACCACGGTGCCATCCTGGATATTGCTGCGCGCGCCGACAACGATGCGGCTCACGTCCGCGCGCAGCACGCAGTTATACCAGATGGAGACGTCCGGCCCGATCTCCACATCGCCGATGATCCGGCAACCCGGCGCGACGAACGCGCTGTCATGAATGCGCGGAGATTTGCCGTCGATGGCTGCGATGGTGACGTCGGTGCGTGAGGCTGTCATGGTTTCCCCAGAATGTTGTGCCAGCGGATATAGGGCAGGATCGAGGCGCGGTCATCCGTCCATGGACGCGGCGCGGGCGGTTGAAGTGCTTTCCATTCCATGGCCGGAGCAAGGCGGCGCAGATCCTCCAGCCGGGCCGGATCGCGCGCCAGCGCGACCCATGAGGATGGCGTGAGCAACCCGGTGGGAGGCGGCGCGTCGTCACGGATCGCGGCGGCCAGCCCCCGCTGTTTCGCTTCCGCCGCGACGATCGGCTCCAGTTCGATGAAGCGGTTGGAGATATGGACCAGCAGGATGCCGTCCGGCGAAAGCACGCGCAGATATTCGCCGAACGCCTCATCAGTGATGAGGTGCATGGGAATAGCGTCCGAACTGAAGGCGTCCATGGCCAGCAGGTCGAGGCTGGCGTCCGGCATCCGGGCCAGTTCCAGCCGCGCGTCGCCGATCACGACTTTCGCGTCCGGCGCGCAGTCCTGAAGATACGTGAAGGTCCGGTCGCGGGAATATTGCAGCACCACGGGGTCGATCTCGAAGAACACCCATTGCTGGCCCGGCCGGGCGAAGCAGGCCAGCGTCCCCGCGCCCAGGCCCAGCACGCCGACCCGCGCGTTCTGTCCGACAAGCTGTCCGGCATTGGCGAAAGCGATGCCGACGCCCGAGCCCGGCCCGTAATAGCTGACCGGCACGAGCCGCAACGCCGGATCCGTCGATTGCTCGCCGTGCAGCGTGGTCCCGTGCGCCAGAACCCGCAGATCGCTCGAGGGATAATCGCGCACGGTATAGACGCCGAAATAACTGCGCTTGCGCAACCCGTCCCACGATGCCTGGATCGTCTCCACGCCGCCTTGCGCCAGCATGACGCCAAGCAGCACCATGAGCCACGCCCAGCGCCACGGCAGCAGCGCGAGGCCGAGCACGGCGATGGCTCCGGTCAGCACCCAGCGTTGCGGCCCCGGTTCCACATCGGCGGCGACATCGAGCAGGAACCAGCACAACAAGGCGGCGACAAGAAAGACGACGATGGCGGCGAAGCGCGCCATGCCCGCGTCCAGCCCGCGCATCCGCCGCCAGTCGAGCAGGACGGGGAACGGCAGCAGCATGGCGGCCATGAAGACCAGCAGCGGGTGCTCCCACGTCCAGTCGAACACCAGCGGCGCGACCAGCGCGGTGAAAACGCCGCCCAGCGCGCCACCCGTCGCCATGACGAGATAGAAGCGCGTGAGTTGCGACGGCACGGGCCTGCTCTCGTAAAGCCGGGCATGGAGCGCCACGCAGACCACAAACAGCAGCACGACCGTCACGGCCACTTGCGCCAGCGTGGTCGAATGGCGCGACACCATCGCCATGCCGCCCCCCGCCAGCATGACGAGCGGCGCGAGGGCCGTGATCGCGCGGGCCGGTGCACGCCGGTCCGCGAACGCGGCGACCATGCTCAAGAGGTAAAGTCCCAGCGGGATGACCCAGAGCAACGGCATGGCGAAGATATCGGTCGTCAGGTGCGTCGTGGTGGACAGCATGAGGCCCGAAGGCACCGCCGACAGCCCCAGCCAGAGGGCGATGCGCCGCCAGCCGATCGCCGGATCGCCGGATTCCCCTCGCTCGTCGTCCGCCCGCGCCGCCACGGTGACGTCATGCAGCCGCCAGCGCGACCACGCCGCAACCGCCACCAGCACGAACAGCAACGCATAGCCCGCGCTCCATGCCCAGCTCTGCCCGGTCAGCGGCAGCAGCGGCTCCGCCAGCAGCGGATAGGCCATCAGCCCCGCGAAGCTGCCGAGGTTCGATGCGGCATAGAGCGCCCACGGCTCGCCCGCGCGCGGATCGGCGGCGAACCAGCGCTGCATCAGGGGCGCCTGGGCGGAAACCAGCAGGAACACCGGCCCCACGCTCAGCGCGAACAGCGCGGGCACCCACACCGCTTCCCAGCCCGGCCGGGCCGGAGGCAGCGTCACCAGGGTGACGGGCAAGGTCAGCGCCGCAAAGGCCAGCAGCGCGAGATGCACCCGCACCTGCCGCCGCAGCGGCAGCCGGGCGAGGCGGTGCGCATAGGCATAGCCCGCCAGCAGCAGCGCCTGATAGACCAGCATCGCGCTGTTCCACACGGCGGGCGCGCCGCCCAGCATGGGCAGGACCATGCGCGCCACCATCGGCTGCACGAGGAAGAGCAGGAAACTGCCGGTGAAAATCGTGCCGACGAACAACGGGCGGCGCGCGCCGCCCCGGCCGCTCCCCGCGCCGGTCACGCGCGGGACGCCGGCCATGCTTCGCGATCCAGCCGATAGGCGATCACTCGCCCCGTTTCCACGTCCCAGCCGTCGAAATCGAAATCCAGATCCTCACGCCGCTGCATGCCGAGCCGCCGCATCAGGCCCCAACTGGCTTCATTGCCCGGCACCGTCAGCGCGATGACATGCGGCGCCCCGAACCGCCCGAAGGCCATGTCCAGCGCGGCCCGCGCCGCTTCCAGCGCATAGCCGTGGCCCCAGGCATCCTCGCGCAGCCGCCAGCCTACCTCGAAATCCCCTTGCGGCCCGCCGGGCTGATTCGCGCGCTTCAACCCGCAGAAGCCCAGCATCTCGCCGGAAAGGTGCCCGCCATCGGTCTTGCGCTCCACCACCCAGAACGTGTGGCCATGGTCCCGCGCATAGCCTTCCAGCCGCCCGCGCGCTTCCGCCATGCCGCGTCCGTCCAGCACGCCGCCCAGCCAGCGCATGACGGCGGGCGTGTTGGTCAGCCGCCAGAACGGTTCCCAGTCGCTCTCGCGCCAGTCGCGCAGCAACAGCCGCTCCGTCTCGCAGCGCAACCCCATGGGCGCTCAGCCGTTCAGCAGACGCGCGGCATGGGCGGCGTGATAGGTCAGCACACCCGAACAGCCCGCCCGGCGGAACGCCAGCAGCGTTTCCAGCACCAGCGCGTCGCGCTCGCCGGCGCCCGCCGCGACAGCGGCCTCGATCATCGCGTATTCGCCGCTCACCTGATAGGCGAAGACCGGCACCGCGAACCGCTCCTTCACCGCGCGCACGATATCGAGATAAGGCAGGCCCGGCTTCACCATCACGCTGTCCGCGCCTTCGGCCAGATCGAGCGCCACTTCGCGCAGCGCTTCCTCGCTGTTGGCCGGGTCCATCTGATAGGCCTGCTTGTCGCCTTTCAGCAGCCCGCGCGAACCGACGGCATCGCGGAACGGGCCGTAGAAAGCGGAGGCATATTTGGCGGCATAGCTCATGATCTGGACGTTGGCATGGCCCGCCTGTTCCAGCGCCCGGCGGATCGCGCCGACCCGGCCGTCCATCATGTCGGACGGAGCGATGATGTCCGCGCCCGCCGCCGCCTGGTTGAGCGACTGGCCGACGAGCACCTCGACCGTCGGGTCGTTCAAGACAGTGCCTGCATCGTCGATCAGGCCGTCCTGCCCGTGGCTAGTATAGGGATCGAGCGCCACGTCGGTCAGCACGCCGATATCGCTGCCCACCGCGTCGCGGATCGCGCGGATGCCCCGGCACATGAGGTTATCGGGATCGAGCGCTTCGGCCCCGTTCTCGCTGCGCTTGCCGGGGGGGGTGTTGGGAAACAGCGCGAGGCAGGGAATGCCGAGCGCGACGGCTTCCTTCGCGCGTGCCGCGATGCCGTCCACCGACCAGCGTGAGACGCCGGGCAGCGTGGCGACCGGCTCTTCAACGCCCGTCCCGTCCGTCACGAACAGCGGCCAGATGAGGTTGGCGGGCGTCAGCACGGTTTCGCGATGCAGGGCGCGGCTCCACGCGGTTGTGCGCGTGCGCCGCATACGAAGGGCGGGGAAGGCTGCTGAACTGGTTGACGTCATGGCCCGCGCTTCTAGGCGCAAACGCCGTGACGCATCAATGGCGGATCAACTGCCGGGCTGTTCCACTTTCAGGCTCTTCAAGGCCTTGCCCGCCGGAATGGCCTTCACTTGCGCCAGACGCGCCTTGAACGCGGCAATCTGGCCGGGATCGACCGCCACCGGGCGCGCCATCATGAACGACACGCTGGCCGGGTTGACGGTCTGCCCGTTACGGTAAAGCTCGTAATGAAGGTGCGGCCCGGTCGAAAGCCCGGTGGAACCGACATAGCCGATAACCTGCCCCGCCTGCACCATGACGCCGGGCGAAACCGCGATGCGGCTCATATGCGCATAGCCCGTGGCGAGGCCCCCGCCGTGATCGAGCCGGACATAGTTGCCGTGCCCGCCGTGGCGCCCGGCGAACTTCACCATGCCGCTGCTCACGGCATAGATCGGCGAGCCCCACGGCGCGCCGAAATCTATCCCCGCATGCATCCGCGCATAGCCCAGGATGGGATGACGGCGCAGGCCGTAGCCTGACGTCATCCGCCCGTTGACCGGCGCGAACAGCCGGGTGCCTTCCTGTTGCCGGGAGGCGCCAATGGTGGCGGCATCGACCAGTTGGCCCTCGCTGCCCCAGCGCAGCAGTTGCACTTGCGGCTTGCCGCCGCGTTCCAGCCCGGCATAAAGCAAGCGGCCGACCTGGCTCTCTCCTTCAGCGGACCGCTTGTAGTCCACCACGAAGTCGAACCTGTCGCCCGGCGCGATCCCGCTTTCGAGATCGACGTGCGAATCGATGGCCTGAAGATACTGCTGCACGGCCTCGACCGGCGCGCCGGAAGCGCGCGCGGAACGATAGAGCCCCGCGCCGACCGTTCCGGTAATGCGCAGCGGCGTGGTGTCCATGGTGATCGGCTGGCGCGTCAGCGCCAGTTGGCCCTGATGGCGGTCCAGCGACAGTCCCAGGTCGAAACGGGCGCGGAAGGAAAGATGCTCCAGCGGGCGAGGAGCGCCCTCGGCGGCGCGGCGGCCCAGCATGAGCCGGAAGCGCGTGCCGGGCGTGACGGCGCTCAGCGGCAGGGCGGCGGAAACCATGTCGGCGGCGCGCGCGGCGTCGTCTGCCCCCACGCCCGCGCGTTGCAGCATCCGCCCGAAGCTGTCGCCCTCGCCCAATGTCGCGACCATGGCGATCCGCGCCCGTTCCGGCACGCGCGCGATCGGCACGACGGCGGCGGTCGGCCCCACGCGGCTGCCGCTGTCTCCGCCCATGACGAGCGGCAGGATCATCTGCGCGCGGTATTCGTCGCGGACGGCGGCATCCGCGGGCACGGCGACGGCGGCTTCCACTTCCGTGAAATCGGGCCAGAACGCCAGCGCGACGGCGGAAAGGCCGAGCATCGTGCCGAACCCGCGATACCAGCGCGCCGAGCCGATCTCCTCGGCGAGATCATGCACGAGATCGAGCCCATGCCAACGACGGGCAAGCCATTCCCCGACCGCCCCGCAGCGCCCGCGAAAATCGGGCGGAGCGGTTTCCAGCTCTATCTGGCCGAGCGAAAGCATGGCGGCGGCGGCAGGCGCGCCGCTTTCATATTCGTCCGTTTCCGCCAGGCGAAACGCCACGCCTCAAACCCCCTGCTGGCTCTTGCGAACAGCCCTGCGCCAACAAGGTTAAGGTTTGCCTAAGACTGTGGATTACGGGACCGCGACACAGGGGCGGCAGCCTTGCGGGCGGGCCTGCGCGATGCCACATTCGATCAACGATGGCGAACGCTTCACCCGTTCGGTCCGAGACCGGCCGCGATCACCGGATCAAGGCCGTGCTGGGGCCGACCAATACCGGCAAGACGCATCTGGCGATCGAGCGGCTTTGCGCGCATTCCAGCGGCGCCATCGGCTTTCCGCTGCGCCTTCTGGCGCGCGAGGTTTACGACCGGGTCTGCGCGATCAAGGGAGAAAACCGGGTCGCGCTCATCACCGGCGAGGAACGGATCGAGCCGAAGGACGCGCGCTGGCTGCTCTGCACGGCCGAAGCCATGCCCGCCCACGCGGACCTTGCCTTCATGGCGCTCGACGAGGCGCAACTGGCGGCGGACCGCGAACGCGGCCATATCTTCACTGACCGGCTGCTCCATGCGCGCGGGCGGGAAGAAACCATGCTCCTGGGTTCCGCCACGCTGGAGCCGATGGTCAAGGCGCTGATCCCGCAAGCCGAAGTGATCGGCCGCCCGCGCTTTTCCACGCTGTCGCACACCGGGCCGCGCAAGCTCTCACGCGTCCCGCCGCGCAGCGCCATCGTCGCCTTTTCGGCGGAGCAGGTCTATGCCATCGCCGAAATGCTGCGCCGCTTTCGCGGCGGCGCGGCCGTGGTGATGGGTGCGCTTTCGCCGCAGACCCGCAACGCGCAGGTCGCGCTCTATCAATCGGGCGAAGTCGATTATCTCGTGGCGACCGACGCTATCGGCATGGGCCTGAACCTTGACGTCGGCCACGTCGCCTTCGCGGGGCTTTCCAAGTTCGACGGCGTGCGCCAGCGGCGATTGACCACGGCGGAAATGGCGCAGATCGCCGGGCGCGCCGGGCGGCACCAGCAGGACGGCACTTTCGGCACCCTGGCGGGCACGCGCCACCATGACGCCGCGTTCACGGACGAGGAAGTCTTTGCGATCGAGGAACATCGCTTCGCGCCCCTGACCAGGCTGTTCTGGCGGGAAAGCGATCCCCGCCACGACAGCCTCGCCACGCTCATCGCCGACCTGGAACGCCCGCCGGAACGCCCCGAACTCGCTCCCGCGCCCGAAGCGATAGACCTTGCCGTGCTCAAGCGGCTGGCGGAAGACCCGCAGATCGCGGACAGCGTGCGCGGCGCGCGGCAGGTGGCCCGCTTCCGGGAAGCCTGCTCGCTCCCTGATTTCCGCCAGCATGGCACGGAAACGCATGCCCGCTTCGTCGCCCGGCTCTGGCAGGATCTGCAACATGGTGAGTTGGGCGCGGACTATGTGGCGCAGGCCATCGCCCAGCTCGATCAGCCCGGCGGCGACATCGACACACTGCAAGGCCGCATCGCCGCGATCCGAAGCTGGGCCTATATCGCCCAGCGGCCGGACTGGGTGCGCGCCCGCGACGAGATGGCCGCCCGCGCCCGCGCCGTCGAGGCGCGGCTGTCGGACGCGCTTCACGCCCGGCTGACCGAACGCTTCGTCAACCGGCGCACGACCGTGCTCATGCGGAAAATGGGTGCCGATGCCGCGCTGTTGCCCGTCACGCTGGACGCGGACGACGTGCGGGTCGACGGGGAATCCATCGGAAAATTGAAAGGGTTTCGCTTCATGGTTGACGCCGACGTGCGACATGACGATCGCAAGCTGCTGCTCGCCGCGGCGGAGCGCCATGTGCCGGACCTGCTGACCGGACGGGCAGGCGCGCTGGCCGCCGCGATTGCCGATGGCGCCGCGGACCTGATGCTGGCGGAGGGCGCTATCCGTTGGCGGGATGAAACGCTCGCCCGGCTGGAACCCGGCAAGGATTTGATAAAACCGCGCCTGGTGCTCGCTCAGGAGCTTGAAACGCTGCCCGCGCCAGCGCGCGAAACGCTTGTTTCCGCCATCGGGCAATGGCTCGACGCAACGCTAAAGCCGCTGGCCGCCTTGCGCAAGCTGGCGGCCGCCAGCACCGATGCGGCCAGCGGCACCGCGCTGCGCGCGCTCCTGATCCGGCTGGTGGAAGCGGGCGGCGTCGTGCCGAGAATCGGCTCCGGGCTCGACGAACTCGACAAGCCGCAGCGGGCGCGGCTTACCCGGCTGGGCATCACCGTGGGCACGCTCGATCTCGTCGCCGCGCCGATGCTGCGCCCCGCCGCCGCCGCCGCGTGGCGGGAAATCACCGCCCTTCGCCCCGGTAACAGGGCCGCTCTGCCCGATCCGGCGATGCGGCCGGTCCTCAAGGCCGACCGCAGACAGCCCGCGCCCTTCGGCTACCGGCGCCTGCAAGATCTCTGGCTGCGCGTGGACATGGCGGAAAAGCTGCTGCGGGAAGCGCATGCCGCGCGCATGGCGGCGGGACGCAAGCCTTTCACGATCGCTACGACGCATGCCGTCTCGATGGGGCTTTCGGCGAAGGACCATGCCGCCCTGCTGCGGCTCGGCGGATTCCGCGCGGACAATCCGCCGCCCCTGCCCGAAGGCGCCTTCGGCCCGCCCCGGCCCGTCATGTGGCGCTGGCGCCCGCCGCGCCGGGAAACGCCCGCCGCGCCGGTGCGTCCGGCCCGGCCACACGGCGCATTCGCCGCGCTGGCCGAACTGGTCCGGTAGCGGGCGGCAAAGCGCGCATGCGGATCGACAAGCTGCTCTGGTTCCTGCGGTTCGCCAAGACGCGTCCCATCGCGCAAACCATGGCGCAAGACGGCCATATCCGCCTCAACGGCAGACGCATCGACCGCTCGCACCAGAAGATCGCGCCCGGCGACGTGCTCACTCTGCCGCTGCCGCAAGGCGTGCGAGTCGTCGAGATACTCAGCCTGCCCGGCAGGCGCGGCCCGGCCAGCGAAGCGCAAGGCTGCTATCGGGTGCTTGACGAGCGCCGCGCTTTCCCCTTAGCAGCGGGCGAAACCAACGATGCTGCCAAAGGGGATTTGCAGCCATGACCTATGTCGTCACCGACGCCTGTATCCGCTGCAAATACATGGATTGCGTGGAAGTCTGCCCGGTGGATTGCTTCTACGAGGGCGAGAACATGCTCGTCATCAATCCCAACGAGTGCATCGATTGCGGCGTGTGCGAGCCGGAATGCCCGGCCGAAGCCATCCTGCCCGACACCGAAAGCGGGCTGGAGCAGTGGCTGGAGCTGAACGCCAAGTATTCGGCGGAATGGCCCAACATCACGTCGAAGAAGGATTGCCCCGACGACGCCGATGAGCACAAGGGCGAGGAAGGCAAGTTCGAGAAATACTTCTCGACGGAACCCGGCGAAGGCGACTGACCGCCGGGCGCGCGCGCAGGCGCGCAGGGACAGAGATGCCGGAAAATAGCCCCGGAATCCGCGTGGATTCTCGGGACTGGCAATATTTGCGCAAAGCTGCTATATAATCGTCTGACTGCCGGAAAGCGCACCCGCTCTCCGGCAGCTGGCATCTTGATAGGCAGGATACCGGCAATTCGCTGATTTCGGGGATCCCGTCGCCGCGAGCGGTGACGATCGTCCGGTGCATCGTATTGCGTCTTTGCCCGGCTCGCGGGCCGTCCTGCCGAACGAAAGGACGATACATGGCAGCCAAGGCTGATGCCTTCGATGTTGGAGATTACGTCGTTTACCCCAAGCACGGTGTCGGCCGGGTCATCGAGCTTCAAAGTCAGGAAATCGCCGGCATGCAGCTCGAACTCTACGTGCTGCGCTTTGAAAAGGAACGGATGACACTTCGCGTTCCGGTCAACAAGGTGGAATCGATCGGCATGCGCAAGCTGTCTTCGGACAAGACGCTGCGCGAGGCGCTCGATACGCTCAAGGGCAAGCCCAAGGTCAAGCGCACCATGTGGTCGCGCCGCGCCCAGGAATACGAAGCCAAGATCAACTCCGGCGATCTCGTGTCCATCGCCGAAGTGACTCGCGACCTGTTCCGCGCGGACGACCAGCCCGAGCAGAGCTATTCCGAACGGCAGATCTTCGAGGCTGCTTCTTCGCGTCTGGCGCGCGAGCTGGCCGCCATGGAAAAGACGGACGAACCGGCCGCGCTGCAGAAGATCCTCGCGATCCTCAACGAGCACGCCCCGAAGTATTACGATACGGCGGCGGCGACCGCCTGATCGCAATCGGTTCGGCTGACCAAAAGGGCCGCCGGGAGATGTTCGGCGGCCTTTTTCGTATCCGTTCATGACAATGACAGGTTCGGCGCCAAGAATCCGCGCCATGCGCCTGCCGCTCGCTCTCCTGCTCGCCCTGCTGCCGCTTGCCACTCTTCCAGGCTGCGTAGTGAAAACCGTGGCTGACGTGGCGACAGCGCCGGTTCGCGTCGGCGGCAAGGCCGTCGATATGGCCACCACCAGCCAGTCCGAAGCAGATGAAAAGCGCGGACGCGCCATGCGCGAGCGCGAGGAACGCCTGGGCCGCCTCGACAAGCAATATCGCGAGGCGCGGCGGGATTGCGACAAAGGCAAATCACGCGCCTGCGACCGGGCGGACGAACTGGCCGATCGCATCCGGCGGGAACGCTCCGCCTATCCTTGATCGCCCGCCCCTGACAATCAAGCGGCGGCCCGGCGCAAGCGGTCGTTGATCGCGATGCCCATGCCTTCCCGGGGAATGGGCGCCACGGCGATGCGCGGCAGGTGCGACGCGGCGGCGGCATGCAAACCGGCGTAGAGTCTGCTGGCCGCTTCGGCGAGGTCACCTGCTTCGGACAGGCAGAAGTGGCCCCGCGCCGCGCCGAAACCCAGATGGTATTCATCTGCTTGCGCCCGGTCCGCGTTCAGCCGCACCGGCTTTCCCGGCGCATAATGGCTGGCAAGCTGGCCCGGCGCTTCGATGCCGGACGATGGCACGGCGGCGCTCTCGCGGCCCAGAACAGCGGCGATTTCCGGTTCGCCCACCGGACCGGGACGCAGCACCTGCCAGCCCCCTCCGTCCCGCAGTGCGACGATCGTGGATTCGATCCCCGCCGCGCAGGCTCCGCCGTCGAGCACGAGATCGACGGCCATGCCCAGCGACGCCGCGACGTGCGCCGCCGCCGTGGGGCTGACGCCGCCGCTGCGATTGGCGGACGGCGCGGCGAGCGCGAGGCCGCTGGCGCGCAGCACTTCGCGCATGACCGGATGCGCGGGGCAACGGATCGCCACGCTCGGCAATCCCGCCGTGACGGCGGCGGCCAGAGGCGCATCGGGCCGTTTCGGCAGAACCAGAGTCAAAGCGCCCGGCCAGAAGCGGGCCGCGAGACGTTCCGTCCGCTCGTCGACGCATGCCAGCCGCCGCGCGGCGGCGAGATCGGGCACATGGACGATCAGCGGGTTGAAATCGGGCCGCCCCTTGGCACGATAGATCGCCGCGACGGCGGCGTCGCTGTCGGCCCGCGCGGCGAGGCCATAGACCGTTTCCGTCGGCAGTGCGACGATCCCGCCCGCCCGCAACCGCTCCACGGCCAGCGCGATGCCCGCCGCGTCGGCTGCATGGATCGGGGGTGGACTGTTGCCGGGCATGGCATGGGCGCTATAGGCGAAGCCCGCGAAAGCCAAGGAAAAGCAGCGATGACCGCATCCCCACCTGCCTCCGCCGATCCGGCCCCCACCGATCAGGGCGACCCGCTGGCCCGGATCGCCGACGCGCTGGAACGGCTGGCCCCGCCGCCCCCGCCGCCGACCGACTGGCTGCGATTCCCCGCCTATGTCTGGCAGGGGGCACAGGCCCGCGCGGTCGAACGGATCGAGGCGCCCGCGCTGGCGCTGCTGCGGGGGATCGACGCGCAGAAGGCTCTGGTGGCGGACAACGTCACGCGCCTTGCCGCCGGTCACGCCGCGCACGACATGCTGCTGTGGGGTTCGCGCGGGATGGGCAAGTCGGCTCTGATCCGGGCCGCGGTCAGCGCCGCGCAAGCCAGTGGCGGACGGATCGCGCTGGTGCAGGTGGCGCAGGAAGCGCTGTCTTCGCTGTCCGGCCTGTTCGCGCGGCTTCAGCCCATGGGTCGCCGGTTCCTCGTCTATATCGACGACCTGGGTTTCGAGGACGGGGATTCGACGGGCCCGCGCCTCCTGCGCTCATGGCTGGAAGGCGGCGTGGAGGCCCGGCCCGCCAACGTGCGCCTTGCCGTCACATCGAACCGGCGCGCGATCGTCTCGCGCCAGATGTCGGAACAGGACGATCCCATCAATCCGCGCGACGTGGTGGACGATCGCCTCGCCCTCGCCGACCGCTTCGGCCTCTCCATCGGCTTCCATGCCTGCGATCAGGAGGATTACCTGGCCATCATCG
Organism: uncultured Novosphingobium sp.; assembly: GCA_964621355.1. Lineage (GTDB taxonomy): Bacteria > Pseudomonadota > Alphaproteobacteria > Sphingomonadales > Sphingomonadaceae > Novosphingobium. Next base: position 64,468 of record CAZUOV010000005.1, read on the forward strand.
ACGGCTATGCGCGGGAACTGGGCCTTTCATGGGATCGCGGCGACGCGCTGGAATGGTCGCGCCGCCGGGGCGCTCGTTCGGGCCGCGTCGCATGGCACTATATCACGGAACTGGCGGGCCGGGCGGGCGTGGCGCTTTAAGGTGAAACCCGCGCGTATTCGTCGCGGATGGTTCCCTGGAACTGGGCAGCCGGATCGCCCGAGAGCGACCGCTGCGGCGGCATCGATTCCGTCACCACTGGCTTCGGCGCGACGGAGGGTCGGGCGCCCGGCGCATGGACGCGCCAGATCACACCGGCGGTATCGTCGCTGACCAGCAGCGCCCCGCCCTTGTCCCACGCCAGCCATGTCGGACGGCCGCGCGTGGCCCCCTTGCCTGTCAGGAAACCTCCCAGCACCGTCCGCGCATCGCCGGCGGGATTGCCGTTGGCATCGAACGGCACGAAGATCACGTCATAGCCGGCGGGCGGCTTGCGGTTCCATGACCCGTGGCGGGCAACGAATGCCCCGTTGGCAAAGCTTTCCCCCAGCACGTTGCCGCCAGTCGAAAACAGCAGACCGAGCGCGGAGGCGTGCGCGCCCAGCGCATATTCGGGCTTGCGGGTGTATTCTGTCAGGAAGTTGGGCACCGGCTCTTTCACCCGCCAGTCCATCACGTCCTTCCAATAGGCCCAGGGCCAGCCATATTGCGCGCCGACCGGCACGTTCGTCAGGTAGTCGGGCACCAGGTCCGGCCCCAGCATGTCGCGCTCCTGCACCGTGGCCCAGAGTTCACCCGTGGAAGGGTTCCACGCCATGCCGTTGGGATTGCGCATGCCGCCCGCATATTGTCGCTGGCGCTTCGCCGTCAGGTCGAACTCCCAGATCGCGGCGCGGCCTTCTTCCTCCTTCATGCCGTTTTCGCCGATATTGGAAGCGGAGCCGACCGCGACGTAAAGGCGCTTGCCATCCGGCGAAACGATCAGGTTGCGCATCCAGTGGTTGCCGCCCGCCGGAAGGTCCATGAGTTTTTCGGGACCGCCTGTCAGTGCGGTCGCTCCCGGCTCGAAAGCGAAGGCCAGCACGGCGTCATGATTGGCGACATAGAGCCTGCCGTCGCGCCACGCCATGCCGGAAGGCGAGGACAAGTCCTTTTCGCGGAACGTGAACTTCTGCTCCGCCTTGCCGTCCCCGTCGGCATCGCGCAGCAGGACGATCCGGTTGGCCGACGGTTCTCCCGCCCCCACACGGCCCAAGAACAGCCGCATGGCCCATGCCTGGAACCCGCTGCCATCACGCGGCGGCGAATTGGTTTCGGCCACCAGCACGTCGCCGTTGGGCAGAGTCAGCATGGTGCGCGGATGGCTCAGCCCTTCGGCGAACCGGACGACGGCCAGCCCCGCGGCCGGTTGCGGCGCCTCGCCCGCGGCCCAGCCCACGGTCTTGACCAGCGTGACGCTGGGAATGGTCTCGCTCTCGGCCTCGACCAGGGCCGGGCGCTGGCCCATGGTGTCCGTTATCGGACGGTCGGACGGATTGCCACGCCAGACCCAGGCGAGGAACAGCCCGGCGACAACGACGATCAGGCCCAGGGCGACGAGAAACTTGCGGAGACGCGATGACATGCGAAGGGAATAGGCGCGTCGGCGCTGGGCAGCAATGCCCCGATCGGCTAACATGAGCGGCCATGTTCGATTTCGCGCCCCGATCCGGGTTTTCCGGCAAGGCAGACCTCTATGCCGATCTTGCCGACGCGGCGCGCGCGATCACGCGCGACGAACCGGATGCCGTCGCCAACATGGCCAATCTGGCCGCGCTGATCTGGCAATTCCTGCCTGATCTCAACTGGGCGGGATTCTATCGCGCGATCGGCGGCGAACTGGTGCTCGGCCCGTTCATCGGCAAGCCCGCCTGCATTCGCATCGCATGGGGCCAGGGTGTGTGCGGCGCGGCGGCGCGAACCGGGCAGACGCAGATCGTGCCCGATGTCCACACCTTTCCCGGCCACATCGCCTGCGATTCGGCCAGCCGGTCGGAACTGGTCGTGCCGGTGATCCGCAACGGCGCGGCGATCGCCGTGATCGATCTCGACAGCCCTCTTCCCGCCCGCTTCGACAAAGCCGACGCGGCGGGAGTCGAAATGTTAGCCGCCATCGCCGCGACCGCGATGAACTTTCCCGCCCAAAGCTGCTCCGAATCGGGACATGGCGCGCAGAACCGCGGGTAAACCCTTGGTCTGGCGCCGCAGCCAAGCTAGCCTTCCGTTAGTCGTCGACAGCTAATCGGCTCTTACGACACGCCACGACAGCAAGGGAGCGAGGCATGGTTCGCCGCACGGGAAGCGTCCGCGCAGGAAACACAGGTTCCGCAACTTCGGGTTTCGCCGCGATGGCAGGACTGGCGCTGGCCATCGCCGCTGCGCCGGCCGCCGCGCAGGACGTCACACCGCCGCCCGGCGCGCCTTATGCCCAGGGCGAAGGCCCGGCCCTTCCGCCGCCGACCGCTCGCACCGCGCCGCATCACGCCGCGCACCAGCAGCCATACCAGCAAATGCATCAGCAAATCCCGGGCCGGGACGCATGGCTGGCGGAATGCCGCCGCCGCGTCGGCGCGCGCGACAACGGCGTGGGCGGCGCCATCATCGGCGGCCTCATCGGCGGATTCGCGGGCAATCGCATCGCGGGCAGGGGCAACCGCACGGTCGGCACCGTAGCCGGGGCCGCTGTCGGCGCGGTAACGGGTATGGCAATCGACAAGGCGGAAGATCGCAACAGGGACGAGTGCGAAACCTATCTGGACGATTACTACGCCAGCTATGCCAACGGCTGGGGCGGCGGTTGGAACGGGGCCTACCCCTACGGCCACGGAGCTTACGGCCATGCCTATCCTGCCATGGCGCGGGGCGGAGACGGCTGTTGCGGTCACGCCATGGCGATGCCTTCCGGGCCTTACATGATGGTTCCCGTCATGACGATGCCGCGCGGCGAACCGAAATGCACCGAGACCGTGGAATACGTCGAAGTGCCGTCAACTCCCGCCCGCCGCGTCATTCCGCCACGCGCCCGTCCTCAGGCAAAGCCTGTGCCGGACAAGCGGGTCCGCATAAAACAATAGAATATAATTCTATATTTCAATAATTTAGATGCCGCCGCCGGTAAGCCTCTGACAGATTAGGTCAAGCTGGTCGAGCGTGCGGTAGCGGATCGTCACGGAGCCGGAACGCGGATCGGCATCCGTCGCGATGCGTACGGGCAGGCCGAGAAACTCTTCGAGGTGGCCCTGCACCGCGCTGATGTCGGCATCCTCGGCGCTGTCCCGCTCGGCGCGGGCGCGGCGCGGGGACGATACCGGGGGCCGGGTCTGGCGGCGCACCAGCCTTTCCACATCGCGGACCGAAAGCTGCCTCGCGGCCGCGTCCTTCGCCAGCACTTCCGCATTGTCCACGCCGATCAGCGCGCGGGCATGGCCCATGCTCAATTCGCCTTGTTCGACCATGGCAATGACGGGTTCGGGCAAGCTCAGCAGCCGTTGCAGATTGGCGACGTGGCTACGGCTCTTGTCGACGAGTTTCGCGATATCCGCCTGCGTCAGTCCTTCCTGTTCGGCCAGCCGCTGATAGGCGCGCGCTTCCTCGATCGGGTTGAGATCCTCGCGTTGCAGGTTTTCGATCAGCGCCAGCGCGGCAACGTCGCGGTCGCCCAGATCGCGGATCAAGGCCGGGATTTCATGGACTTGTGCCCGTTGCGCCGCGCGCCAGCGTCGCTCGCCGGCGACAAGCTGATAGCGCCCGCCCACGGCGCGCACGATCACGGGCTGGATCACGCCGCGCTGCGCTATGGAAGCCGCCAGTTCATCGAGCGCGGCGTCATCGAAATGGCGGCGTGGATTGTCCGGGTGCGGCTCTATATCCGCCACGGCAATCAGCGCAAGGCCGCTGGCGGGGCGGGCATTGCCGCCGCTCGCCGCGACGAGCGGCTCCTCCCGCCGCGATTCGCCCAGCAGCGCGCCAAGGCCCCGCCCCAACGCGGGCGGCTTGCGCCTGGCTCCGCCTTGTGGGGCCGCGCCTTCATTCACGGGCGGAACCGTGATGCGGATGACGGGATCGTCGCTCACGCCGCTTTCCTCCTTTCGGGCAGCCGCCCGATCAGCTCGCGCGCCAGAGCCATATAGGCCCGGCTTCCCGCGCAGGAATGATCGTAGATCAGCGCGGGAAGCCCATGGCTCGGCGCTTCGGACAGCCGCACGTTGCGGGGAATCGTCGATTCGAACACCAGGTTACCCAGACAGGATCGCACATCGTCCGCCACCTGGTCGGTCAGGCGGTTGCGTCTGTCGAACATGGTCAGCGCCACACCCACGATGCCCAGATCGGCATTGAACCGCTGCTGCACGCGTTCCACGGTTTGCAGAAGCTGGCTCAACCCTTCCAGCGCAAAGAACTCGCATTGCAACGGCACCAGCAGAGTATCGGCGGCGACCAGTGCGTTGAGTGTCAGCAGGCCAAGCGAAGGCGGGCAGTCGATGAAGCAGATATCATGCCCGCCATCGCGCCCCAGCGCGTCGCGCAGCCGGTCGGTCCGGTTGTCCACTTGCACCAGTTCGACTTCGGCGCCTGACAAGTCGACTGTCGCGGGAATGATATCCAGACCGGGAATCCGGGTCGGCTGGATGCACTCCCGCACCGGGGCCTGATCGACCAGCACGTCATAGGACGACCGCAGCCGCTCCCCGGCCATGATGCCGATCCCGGTTGAAGCGTTACCTTGGGGATCGAGGTCAATGAGCAGGACTTTCCAGCCGGTCGCCGCCATGGCCGTGGCGATATTGATGGCCGTGGTGGTCTTGCCGACCCCGCCCTTCTGATTGGCGATGGCAACCTTTATCACCGGGATTTTCCCTTTCCGCCGGCCAGAGTGCCGACAATGATTCCCGCATCCGGGTCCGTCAAGGATTGTTCCACGTGAAACGCGTGTTTCCACCCGCGCAATTTCTTCAGTTCATCGCGGGCGGAGCGCCCTTTGGGCAACAGCCAGGCTGTTTCGCTTGTGGAAAAGCGGGCGGACAACTCCAGAAGCCGTCCCAGCGGCGCAAAGGCACGAGCGGAAATCACGGCGGCTTTCAAGATGTCCGGCGCCTTCTCGACGGGGCCTTCAAGCACCGTCACACACGAGAGCGCCAGCCGATTCGCCATGTCCCGCAGCCAAGCGCAACGCAGCGCCCGCGATTCGGCAAGGTAGACCGCACACTCGGGCCGCAATGCCGCAACGACCAGGCCCGGAAAACCTGCGCCAGAGCCCAGGTCCAGCCACGGCCCTGTTTCACGTGGAACATGCCGCAACAACTGCGCGCTGTCCGCAATATGCCTTTGCCAGACGACATCGAGCGAAGCGACGGAGACCAGATTCTGCCGTTCGTTCTCTTCGGCCAGACATCGAACCAGCGTCGTCAGCCGGTCGAGGGCTGCGTCATCGCACTCCGGCAGACCGCGCACGAAAGCGATCGCTGCCTCTTCGCTGGCGATCATGCCGAACGCCGCCGCGCATGGACGAGCAGGGCTGCGAGAGCGGCGGGCGTCACACCCGGGACACGACCCGCCGCCGCCAGCGATGCGGGCCGGGCGGCGGAAAGCCGCTCCACCATCTCTCGCGACAGCCCGGGCGTTTCCGCATAGGGAAAACCGTCGCCCAGCGGCTGCGCTTCGCTGGCCCGCAACTGTCGGATTTCCGCGTCTTGCCTGGCTAGATAGGGCGCATAGGCCGCATCTTCGGCCACTTCGGCTGCCAGTTCCGCATCGGCAAAGGCATCATCATCGCCAAGCCAGGGCGCGAGATTTGTCAGTTCGATACCATTGAAGCGAAGCCACTCCCGCAGCGGCAAGGCTCCCGCATCGGTCCGCACCGGCAATCCCTCGCCTGCCAGGGCGGCGGCACTGGCCGTTCGGTCCAACCGCCGCTCCAGCTTCTCCCGGCGCTCCTCCCGCCGCGCGAACCATTCCGCCCGCTCCGCGCCGATGCACCCCGCCTGCATCGCCAGCGGCGTCAGCCGCGATGAAGCGTTGTTGGCGCGCAGGCGCAGCCGGTATTCGGCGCGCGCAGTCAACATGCGGTAAGGCTCATTGACTCCCTGCTCCGTCAGATCATCGACCATTACAGCCATATAGCTGTTGGCGCGATCCAGCGGCGCGGGTTCCCGGCCGAGCGCGCGCGCCGCCGCGTTCATCCCGGCGATCAACCCCTGTGCGGCGGCTTCCTCATAGCCGGTCGTGCCGTTGATCTGCCCGGCGCAATAGAGGCCGGGGATGGCACGCACTTCCAGACCGGGATGCAGCGCACGCGGATCGATATGGTCATATTCCACGGCATAGCCAGGCACCGCCATCGTCACATTCTCCAGTCCTTCCATGGTGCGCACCATGGCAAGCTGGACATCGGCGGGAAGCGAAGTGCTGATGCCGTTGGGATAGATGAGCGGCGTGTCCAGCCCTTCCGGCTCAAGAAACACCTGATGCCCGTCGCGATCCGCGAAACGATGGATCTTGTCCTCGATCGACGGACAATAGCGCGGACCACGCGCGTCGATGGCGCCCGTGAACAAGGGCGACCGATGCAGGTTGTCGCGAATGACGTCATGGCTTCGCGCGTTTGTCCGCGTGATGGCGCAAAACACCTGCGGCAAGGCACGGTGCGTTTCCATTGCGGACATGCACCAGTGCTCGGAGTCGGAAGGCTGTTCCGTCAACCGCGCCCAGTCTATCGTCCGGCCGTCGAGGCGCGGCGGCGTCCCTGTCTTGAGCCGTGCCATGGGCAAGGCCGCATCGCGTAGCTGCGCCGCCAAGGTCTGTGCGGAGGCTTCCCCGATCCTCCCGCCGACGATCCGCTCATCACCCCGGAACAAAGTGCCGCCCAGGAACGTGCCGGTGCACAGAATGACCGCTTGCGCATCCAACCGCTCGCCGGATGCCAGCATGACTCCCCTCGCCGCGCCGCCATGCATCGCCAGCGCGGCGGCTTCGCCCCGCACCACGGTGAGATCGCCTTGCCGTGACAGCAGGCTCTGCACCGCCGCCCGGAACACCATGCGATCCGCCTGGATACGCGGCCCCTGCACCGCGCTTCCCTTAGAGCGGTTCAACATGCGGTAGTGAATGGCGGCCGCGTCGGCGGCTCGCGCGATCACGCCATCGAAAGCATCGACTTCGCGAACGAGATGGCCTTTGCCCAACCCTCCGATGGCGGGGTTGCAACTCATCGCGCCGATCGTGGCGGGGTCGAACGTTACCAGCGCGGCACGGGCGCCCATGCGCGCGGCGATCGCCGCCGCCTCGACTCCGGCATGGCCGCCGCCGACAACGATAACGTCAAATGCATGCATGATCCTGGCGCCGATAATGGAAATGGCACCAACCGTCAAAGCCACGGCGCCATCGTCACTGTTTCACGTGGAACATCACTTGCCGATGCAGAACCGGCCGAACAGCGTATCCAGCATATCTTCCGTGCCGGATCGCCCGATCAGCCGGTCAAAGGCCAGCCGGGCCGATCGCAGCCCTTCCGCGACGAGCAAGAGGTCATCCTGAACCTGCGCCTCCCGGGCGCCCTCGCATGCCTGCGTCAGCAGAGTGTGCTGCCGTTCGCTCAAGGCCACCGCACCAGGCCGGGGTAGAGCCGCGCGCGCCGTTTCCACCAGATCGCTCCGCAACGACCGCAATCCTTCCCCTGTCACTGCTGAAATACGATGGCGCGACCGGCGTTTTGTGGAACCCTTCGCCTCATCCGCCTTCGCTTCTATCTCCCAACAGCCCTCCGGTCCTCGGCCTTCCGGCCCCAGCCAGAGAACCACATCGGCTCCGCGCGCCGCGTCGCGCGCCCGGTCGATGCCCATCTTTTCTATGGCATCGCCGGTTTCGTCGCGCAAACCCGCCGTATCGAAGAACTGGAAAGGCACACCCTCAATCGCGACCGAACGCGCCAGAACATCACGGGTCGTGCCTTCGAAGGGAGAAGTGATGGCCGCTTCATCTTCCACCAACGCATTGAAAAGAGTGCTTTTCCCGGCATTTGGCGGACCTGCCAGAACAACCTTGAAGCCTTCGCGCAGGGCCGTGGCGCGCGGCATTGCCAGCCACTCCGCAATGTCATCCGACAGAGCATCCAGTTGCACGGTGAATGCGGACGGCAAATCGCCGACATCGTCCTCGTCCGCAAAATCCAGCGCGGCCTCTACCATGGCGGACAAGCCCAGAACACCGTCCCGCCAGCCGGAAACCTGTCTTGTCAACGCGCCTTCGGCCATCGCCACCGCCGACCGGCGTTGCAGTTCCGTCTCCGCCGAAAGCAGATCGGCCAGCCCTTCGGCTTCGTTGAGGTCAATCCGCCCGTTGGTGAAGGCGCGCCGCGTGAATTCACCGGGAGTTGCGCGGCGCAACCCGGCGATTCCCGCCAGAGTCTGCTCCACTACGGCAACGACCGCCCTGCCCCCGTGGCAATGCAGCTCGGCCAGATCTTCTCCCGTCGCCGTCGCCGGCCCTGGAAACCACAACACCAGCGCATGATCGAGCGTTTCGCCGCCCGGGCTTTTCAGGCGCCGGTAACTGGCCCGCCTCGGCTCGGGAAGCCCGCCAGCCAGCCGGTCCAGCACAATCCCCGCTCGCGGTCCGCTTATGCGGATAGTCGCGATGGCCGCCGGTGGCGCCCCGCTGGACAAGGCAAAGATGGTATCTTCCATCAGTCAGGCCACCGGCATGAAGCACGGCGCGGCGGTCCGTTCAGCTGACGCCTTTCTTCTTGCCGCCCACCGCAAAGCCCGCCCCGCTTTCCAGGAACTGCCGGAAAAGCTGCATACCCATCTGCCCCATCGGTGCGAGTTGCATGGCATATTCCTGCAACTGCTCCAGGCTGCCGACGCCCTGCATCGCCTTGGCCACGGCATCGACATAGACTTCGTTCGCCTTGCTGACATCCGGCAGACCGAGAAAGCGGCGCGCTTCTTCGGGAGTGCAATCGATTTCCACGTTCACTTTCATCGGCGATACCTCCCGCACACGGCCCAAAAGACAGCCAGGCAGTTCTCATTGCTGACACAGGGCCTTGGCAAAGTCCATCGGGCGCGCGAAGAGTCCATTCACGGCATCATCCCCCAACGGACCGTTTCGGGGGAACCAATCCGAGGAGAGCAAGCGATGTCCACCAATTCCTCTGCCCCCACGCTCGATGGGAACGGCAGCATCCCGCTGCACGTCGCCCGGCCCGCCGGAACACCGCGCGCCGCGGTGATCGTCATTCAGGAAATCTTCGGCGTGAACCCCGGTATCCGCAAGAAGTGCGCCGATCTTGCCGCGAAAGGCTATCTGGCGGTCGCGCCCGACGTGTTCTGGCGGCAGAAGCCCGGCGTGGAACTGGATTCAGATATCCCCGAACAGTTCCAGGAAGCCATCGGCTACATGATGAAGCACGATTTCGATGAGGGCATCAAGGATGTCGAAGCCGTGATTCACTGGATCCGGCGGCAGGAAGGCGTCGGGAAGGTTGGCCTCGTCGGCTACTGCATGGGCGGCAAGATCGCCTATATGGCGGCCACTCGCACGGATGTGGATGCATCGGTGGGCTACTACGGCGTCGGCATCAACGAGATGCTGAACGAATCGCATGCCATTGCCAGGGCCCTGCTGCTGCATGTGCCGACCGCCGATGGTTTCGTTCCGCCCGAAGCCCAGAAAGCCATGCATGAGGGGCTGGATTCCAACCCCCATGTGACGATCTTCGACTACGAAGGACTGGACCACGGCTTCGCGGCCGAAGAAGGCGTGCGCCGCGATGACGAAGCCGCCAGGCTGGCCGACAACCGCACCGAAGCGTTCTTCGCCGAGCACCTGGGCTGATTGCAAAAAGGACGCGGCGCTCCCTGGTGAAGCGCCGCGTCCCGTATATTCCGTCCGCTTTTCGAAACGGTCAGACCACGGCCATGGCCAACGGAGCCACTTCCTGCGCGCCGTCCCAGATCATCTTGAGCGCGACATAGAGAATGACGACCAGGCCGACCCAGCCGATCCAGCGATAACGCTCGATATATTTGGCGATCACGTTCGCGGCGATGCCCATCATGGCGACCGCGACGATCAGGCCGACGATCAGGATGCCAGGATGATCGCGCGCCGCGCCCGCCACCGCCAGCACGTTGTCGAGGCTCATCGACACGTCCGCGACCGCGACGGACCATGCCGCCGCCGCGAAGGACTTGGACGCGGGCAGGCCCGAATGCTCGTCGCCCTCGATTTCCGGGGAGCCGGGCGATTGATCCGCCGCGGTATCGCCATGCGCGCGAATATCGCGATACATGCGCCAGGCCACCCACAGCAGCAGCAGCCCACCCGCCAGCACAAGACCGACGATGCCCAGAAGCCATGTAACAGTCAGCGCAAAGGCGATACGCAGCACCAGTGCCGCCAGAACGCCAAGGGCAATGACTTTGCGGCGCTGATCCGGCGGCAATCCGGCGGCGAGCGCGCCCACGACAATGGCGTTATCGCCCGCCAGGACGATGTCGATCATCAGCACTTGCAGGAACGCCGCCATCGCCGCGGGCGTGCCGATGTTCGAAAAGTCGTTGACGATGTGCTGCCAGATTTCCACGGGGCCGCCCAGCGCGGTTCCGCCCGCGGCGGCGGATGCCAGGATTGTCAGATCGAACATGGTTCGCCGCCCCTACTGGTTCATTGTCGCGAAGAAGTCCTCGTTCGTCTTGGAATCCTTCATCTTGTCGAGCAGGAATTCCATGGCATCCACGGTGCCCATCTGCATGAGGATGCGGCGCAGCACCCACATCTTGGAAAGCTGGTCCTTGGGAACCAGAAGTTCTTCCTTGCGCGTGCCGGACTTGCCGACGTCGAGCGCGGGGAAGATGCGCTTGTCCGCCACCTTGCGGTCCAGCACGATTTCGGAATTGCCCGTGCCCTTGAACTCCTCGAAGATCACTTCGTCCATGCGGCTTCCCGTGTCGATCAGGGCGGTTGCGATGATGGACAAAGATCCGCCTTCCTCGATGTTCCGGGCCGCGCCGAAGAAGCGCTTGGGGCGTTGCAGGGCATTGGCGTCGACACCGCCGGTCAACACTTTGCCCGAGCTGGGAACCACGGTGTTGTAGGCACGGCCGAGACGCGTGATCGAATCGAGCAGGATCACGACGTCGCGCTTATGCTCGACCAGCCGCTTGGCCTTCTCGATCACCATTTCGGCGACCTGCACGTGGCGGCTGGCCGGTTCGTCGAAGGTGGAGGAAATCACTTCGCCCTTCACCGAACGCTGCATGTCCGTCACTTCCTCGGGCCGTTCGTCGACCAGCAGGACCAGCAGGAACACTTCCGGGTGGTTATCGGTGATGGCCTTGGCCATGTTCTGCAACAGCACGGTCTTGCCGGTGCGCGGCGGCGCCACGATCAGCGCGCGCTGGCCCTTGCCCTGCGGGCTGATGAGGTCGATCACGCGGGCCGACTTGTCCTTGACGGTGGGGTCCAGCGTATCGAGCCGCAGCCGCTCGTCGGGATAGAGCGGCGTCAGGTTGTCGAAGTTGACGCGGTGGCGAACCGCGTCGGGATCGTCGAAGTTCACCTTGGTGAGCTTGGTGATGGCGAAATAGCGTTCGCCGTCGCGCGGGGCGCGGATTTCACCTTCCACGGTATCGCCCGTGCGCAGGCCCCATTTGCGGACCTGGTTGGGCGAGACATAGATATCGTCAGGCCCGGCGAGGTAGTTCGCTTCGGGGCTGCGCAGGAAGCCGAAACCGTCGGGCAGCACTTCGATGGTGCCCAGCCCCATGATTTCCTCGCCGTCCTCGGCCACTTCCTTGAGGATCGCGAACATGAGATCCTGCCGGCGCAGCGTGGACGCGCCTTCCACGCCCAGCTCCTCGGCCATCTCGACCAGTTCGGCAGGGGTTTTCTTCTTGAGTTCTTTCAGGTGCATAAGAGTATCCGATAGGGATTCGTCAGGTGATGGCCGGCGGATCGTATGGGCTTGGAGAAAGCGGATCTTGCCGCGCGCGGGACGCGCGGAACGGGGCCGGTAAGAGCGCGGATAGGCGCATGCGCGCGCGCCGTCAACGCATCAGAACGGGCAACGCATCAGAACGGGCGGACCACCACCAGAACGACGATCAGCGCGGCCGCGACGCCCGGCACTTCGTTCAGCAGGCGCAGGCGCTTGCCGGAAAGCCTGCGCTCGCCGCGTGCCAGGGCAGCGGCATAACCCGCCAACCAGATATGATAGGCGCTCAGGGCCAGCACAAGGGCCAGCTTGGCATGGAACCAGCCTTGCGTGAGCGCACCGGTCGTCCAGGCCAGGGCCAGTCCCAGCACCCAGACGACGATCAGCGAGGGCCACAGGATGATCTTCAGCAGCTTGCGCTCCCGGTCTATCCATTGGCCGTTTTCCGGCGATCCTTCCGCCGTTTCCTGATGATAGACGAAATAGCGGGGCAGCATGAACAGCCCCGCCATCCAGAAAATCACGAAAATCACATGCCCGGCCTTGAGCCAGAGATAAGTCATCGCAAACACCTGTTGCATTGTGCCGCCTTAGCCGTTTTCCCCGGCCCAGGTCGAGGCTCAATTCAAAGGGCGCCAGCTCCGCACCAGGCCGAGAAGCTGCTCGACATGCTCGATCGGCGTATGCTGGCCGATCCCGTGGCCGAGGTTGAACACATGCGGGCGATCCGCGAAGCAATCGAGCACGCGGCGCGCCTGCCGGTCCAGTTCCGCGCCGCCCGCCAGCAGCAGCAGCGGATCGAGATTGCCTTGCACCGGCAAGCCCGCGGGCAAGTTGCGCGCCGCCCAGGCCGAGTCGATCGTCTCGTCGATGCCCACGGCGTCCACGCCTGTTTCGCGCGCATAGGCAGGCAGCTTTTCCCCGGAACCCTTGGGAAAGCCGATAACCGGCGTATCGGGGAACAGGCGGTTCAGTTCCGCCACGATCGCGGCGTTGGGCGCGATGACCCAGCGCTCGAACTCAGCCGGGGCGAGGCTGCCCGCCCAACTGTCGAAAAGCTGCACCGCTTCCGCGCCCGCGCGGATCTGGCCCGCCAGATAGTCCACCGTCACGCGGACGATGGCGTCGATGATCGTCTGAAAGCCAGCCGGATCGCGATAGGCCATCGCGCGTGCTTCATGCTGGTCGCGGCTGCCCTCGCCCGCGACCATATAGGTCGCGACGGTCCACGGGCTGCCCGCGAAGCCCAGCAACGTACGCCCGGCGCCCAGTCCCTGCTTCACGCGCGCGACTGTCTCGTAGATCGGATCGAGGCGATGCGGCACGGCATCGAGGCTTTCCAGCGCGGCATCGGCCAGGCGAGGCGAGAGGTGCGGGCCCTCGCCCGCCAGGAATCGCAGATCCTGCCCCATGGCGTAAGGCACGATCAGGATGTCGGAAAACAGGATCGCGCCGTCGAACCCGAAACGCCGGATGGGCTGGAGCGTGATTTCGGCCGCGGCCTCGCTATCATAGACCAGCGGCAGGAAACCGCCCTTCTTCTCACGAAGCGCGCGATACTCGGGAAGGTAGCGCCCGGCCTGACGCATGAGCCAGACAGGACGTTCAGACGTGTTTTCGCCTTGCAGGGCGCGAAGGAGCAGACCGGGCATCGTGAGTAAGGATCCCAACAATAAAAAGAATATTATAAAAGGATTGTTGTATTCTGTTGGCCTGTGGAAAGTGCGAACAACCGCGCCTTGCCCGATTTGTCCCTGAATGAACAGGGGTATGCGCGCCCCGACTCGTTCATGGCCCGCGTCAAGCGCTGCTTTTCCCGGTTGTCCCCAGCCTGTGGGAAGCACGATCCACCTGTCCATATCCAGTGACCGCGATGCCGGTCAGCACGCATGGAATCGGATGCGGGCCAGCAGGCCAAGTTGTCAGGCCGCCTGTCCCGTGGTTTATGCGGCAAGGTTTCCACAAGAGCGCCCGGCTGGACACGCATGAGCAGGTATCACCTTCACCTCCTGTCGGACTCGACTGGCGAGACGCTGGAAATGGTGGCGAAAGCCGCCCTTGCCCAGTTCGACGACACGGAAGTGATCCGCCATTTCTGGCCGATGGTACGCTCGCTCCAGCATCTTGAACGCATCATGGCCGATATTGCTGCCAATCCCGGCCTTGTCCTGTTCACGCTGGTCAACAACGAGACACGCCGTCATCTGGAGGATCACTGCCGAACGCTCGGCCTGCCGTTCGTTGCTGCGCTGGACGTCGTAACCGATGCGCTCGCCAATCTGCTGAGCCAGCAGGCCAAAGGCCGTCCGGGACGCCAGCATGTGCTGGACGATGCCTATTTCGCGCGTGTCGATGCCATTCAATACACCATCGCCCACGACGATGGCGTGGCCTGGGAGGATTGGGAGGAAGCCGACATCCTGCTGGCGGGGGTTTCGCGCTCGTCCAAGACGCCGACCAGCATCTATCTCGCCAACCGGGGCTACAAGGTGGCCAATATCCCCATCGTGCCGGAAAGCCCGCCGCCGTCCGCGCTCTTCGGCTTGCGGCGGCCGCTGGTCGTCGGGCTGACCACTGCCCCCGAACGGCTGGTGCAAGTGCGGCGCAACCGCCTGCTGTCGCTGAACCAGTCGCCCGATACGTCTTATGTCGACGGCGATCGCGTCTCACGCGAAGTGCAGTTTGCTCGGCGCATGTTCGCGGACAACGGCTGGCCGGTAATCGACGTGACGCGCCGTTCGATCGAGGAAACGGCGGCGGCGGTCATCAATCTTTTCAACGAGCGCCGGACGTCCGCAAACGCCGATCAGAGCGGCCCAAAACCGATATGAGATTCCGGTCATGCTGATACTCGCTTCGCAAAGCGCCTCCCGCCGCGCCATGCTGACAGCGGCGGGCGTTCCGCATCGGGCCGTGCCGGCCCATCTCGATGAGCGTGCGGTCGAGGCAGGGTTGGAAGGTCATGCACCGGGAGAAGTGGCCCGGGCGCTGGCCTGCGCCAAGGCGCTTGCGGTTTCGCGCGGTCATCCGGGCGAACTTGTCCTCGGGAGCGATTCGCTTGTCGAAGTGGAAGGCCGCCGTTTCGACAAGCCTGCCAGCCGGGACGATGCCACCCGGCACCTGCGGTTCTTTTCCGGCAAGGTCATGCGCCTGCACAGCGCCGCCGCCCTGGCACGGGATGGCGCAACCCTGTGGGAAAGTGACGTCACGGCGTCGCTCCATGTCCGGCAACTGCCGGATTCCTTTATCGAATCCTATCTCGACCGGGAGTGGCCGGACGTAGGCGCCTGTGTCGGCGTGTTCCGCATCGAGGGGCTGGGCGTGCAATTGTTCGAGCGGATCGAGGGCGATACGTTCACGGTGCTGGGCATGCCGCTGTTGCCGGTGCTTGCCGCGCTGCGCGATCTGGGAGAACTGGAACGATGACCGCGCCCTTGGGGACAAAACCTTACGCCGAAGTGATCGGCGATCCCATCGCGCATTCCAAATCGCCGCTGATCCACAATTTCTGGCTGGGCAAGCTGGGAATCGAGGCGGACTATCGCGCCTGTCATGTCAGGCCGAACGAACTGGCCGACTATTTTGGGCGGAGACGGGGAGACGCGCAGTGGCGGGGGTGCAATGTCACGATTCCGCACAAGGAAGCCGTCGCGGCGCTGCTGGGCGAGCGGGACCAGACCGCGCGTGCCGTGGGCGCGGTCAACACAGTGTTCCGCGGCGCGGATGATGGGTTGACCGGCACGAACACGGATGTGAACGGTATCGAAGAAGCCGTGCGCGGTGCGGCGCTTGATGGGGGAAAGGCCCTTGTGCTGGGCACGGGCGGCGCGGCGCGGGCGGCGTTCGCCTTTCTGGCACGGCAGAATTGCGCGGTGACGATCTTGGCCCGCAACGCGGACAAGGCGGAAACAGCCGCGCGCGAATGCGGGCTTGCCGCAAGGGTCTTGCCCTTTACCGCCGGAACCGGCGCTTTCGATAACGCGGCGCTGGTCGTCAATGCCACGCAACTCGGCATGAAGGGACAGGCGCCGATGCCGGATTTCGTGCTTTCCGAACTCGAACGGACCGCGCCGGACGCGCTGGTATTCGATATGGTCTATGCTCCGCTGGAAACCGCCTTGCTGGCACGTGGCCGGGCGTTGGGCAGACGGACCAGCGACGGACTCGTCATGCTGGTTGGGCAAGCGGCGACGGCCTTTGAACGGTTCTTCGGCCGTCCCGCTCCGCGCGAACATGACGCAACCTTGCGGGAGATGCTGGTTCCATGAATGCGAAGCGCCCTTTCATCCTGGGCCTGACCGGCTCGATCGGCATGGGAAAATCGGCGGTCGCCGCCATGTTCCACGGGCTGGACGTGCCTGTTTTCGATGCCGATGCCGCCGTTCATCAACTGCAAGGCCCGGATGGCGCCTTGCTGCCGGAAATCGAGGCGGCGTTTCCCGGAACGGCCGGCCCGCAAGGCGTCGAGCGGCAGAAGCTCGGCGCCGCCGTGTTCGGTAACCCGGAAGCGCTGAAGCGACTGGAGGCTATCGTCCATCCGGCGGTTGCCGCCATGCGGCGGCAGTTCCTGGCCGACCATGCCGACAAGTCGCTGATCGTTTTCGATATTCCCTTGCTGTTCGAGAAAGGCGGCCCGGGGCCGGACATAGACGCTGTTCTCGTCGTTTCCGCGCCCGCCGGGGCGCAGCGGGAGCGCGTGCTGGCGCGGCCCGGCATGACCGAGGAAAAGTTCGCGCAGATACTGAAACTCCAGGTGCCGGATGCGGAAAAGCGCGAACGGGCCGATTACGTCATAGATACCGGCACTTCGCTGGCTGAAACGCGCCATGCCGTGCAACATCTGGTCCACCGGCTGAGGGCGCGCGAATAATCCTTTCGCGCCCCCTTGCTTCCCGACGCGGACGGCCCGATATCGGTTGCATAATGCGGGAAATCGTCTTCGATACGGAAACCACGGGACTCGATCCGCGCACCGGTGACCGGATGGTCGAAATCGGTTGTATCGAAATGGTCAACCGGATCCCGACTGGCGCCACCTTCCACGCCTATTTCAATCCCGAACGGACCATGCCGGCGGAAGCCGAAGCAGTGCACGGGCTTTCCGACACGTTCCTTGCCGACAAACCGCTTTTCGCCGAACGGGCGGAGGAACTTCTTGCTTTCCTCGGGGACTGTCCGCTGGTGGCGCATAACGCGGGGTTCGACTTCGGATTCCTCAACGCCGAACTGGCCCGTTGCGGACTCGGCGCCGTGGGGTTCGACCGTATGGTCGATACCGTCGCGCTGGCGCGGATGCGCCATCCGGGCGCCAAGCTCTCGCTGGATGCGCTTTGCACGCGCTACGGCATAGACCGCAGTCACCGCACGAAGCACGGTGCGCTGCTCGACGCGGAACTTCTCGCGCAGGTCTATGTCGAATTGAACGGCGGACGGCAGATCGGCCTGGCGCTTGTGGCCGAGACCGAAGTGACCGTGACGCGGACGACAGTGCTGGTTCGCCGCGACCGCCCGGTGCGCCCGCCCCGGCCCCACGCCGCATCGGAGGCGGAACTGGCGGCGCACGCGGCATTCCTCGAAACCGTTTCCAGCCCGCTTTGGCGCGGGTAACCCAAGCCCAGGAGAAGGACATCCATGGACATTCGCGTATCCGGCCATCAGATCGATACCGGCGAAGCCCTGCAAACCCACGCGACCCAACGGCTGTCTGCTATTGTCGAAAAGTATTTCAGCCGGGCGCTTTCCTCGTCAGTGACGTTCGGGCGCGCGCCCGCCGGCGCGTTCCGCTGCGATATCGTCACGCATGTCATGCAAGGTCTCACGCTCAAGGGCGCGGCCATCGCGCATGACGCGCACGTCGCGCTCGATCAGGCGGCGGAAAAGATCGACAAGCAGCTTCGCCGCTACAAGCGCCGCCTGAAAGACCGGCATGAGCAGATCGCCCAGGCCGCGCGCGAGGAGGAAGCCGCCTACGTTATTTTCGCCGAGCCTGTGGCCGAGGAAGAGGAAGTGATGGTCGACGCGCCCGTGGTCATCGCGGAAACGCGCGTCGACGTGCCGGAAGCCACGGTTTCCGATGCCGTGATGATGCTGGACCTGCGCAACACCAATGCGCTGCTGTTCAAAAACGCTGGCACCGGCAGACATAATATGGTTTACCGAAGAGACGATGGTTCGATCGGTTGGGTCGAACCTTCCTGATGGCTTCGAGAGCCCGTTTTTCCCGCCAGGAGGACGTCTGGCGCCGGTTTACCGGTGCTTGATGCGGAAATGGGAGGCTCGGCTCCCCCGCGCCTCCCATTTCCCGCCTGCCAGCTTTCCAGATCGCGATCATGCCTCTCTTCACTCTCCTCCCTGAAGCTGTCGGAACCATCCGCGCCGAAAGCAAGGACGCCATTCTCGATCAGTTGGCGGACCGTTTCGCGGCAGTCTACGCGCTGGACAGGGACGAGGTTCTGCGCGGTATTCTCCAGCGGGAGAAGCTGGGCAGCACGGGTTTCGGCCGCGGCGTTGCCGTGCCCCATGCGCGGATGGGCGGATTGAGCCGTCCCATCGCCATGTTCCTGCGGCTGGAAGAGCCGGTCGATTTCGACGCGGCCGATGGCGCGCCTGTCGATCTCGTCTTCGGCCTGCTGTCGCCCGATCAGGCTGGAGCCACGCACCTGCATGCGCTCGCGGCGATTTCGCGGATGATGCGCGACGACCGGATGCATACGGCTCTCGTGGAAGCGCGCGACCCGGAAGCGATCTACGGCCTGTTGTGCAATGTCATCGACCGCGATGCCGCCTGAGCCTTTCGGGACGTCTGACAGCAGTTCCGGCGCGTCCCTGCACTGGCGGGCGCTGGAACGGCTTTATGCTTCCGCCCCCGTCAACCGCCTCTTCACCTCGCGTCTGGACATCATGGGTGAAGGTCAGGCGCGGATCCGTTTCGCCGTGGACGAAACGCACTATCACGCGGCCGGCGCGGCGCACGGG
>CAZUOV010000005.1:83408-101009 GCA_964621355.1 uncultured Novosphingobium sp.
CCGATCAACCAGTTGTTCGATTCCCGCCTGACGGTGACCGGCGAGGGCGGGGCGCGGATCGATTTTCAGGTCGACCGGCGCGTTCACCACGCGGCCGGCGCGGCGCACGGGACGATCTATTTCAAGATGCTGGACGATGCGGCGTTCTATGCCGCCAATACGCTTGTCAGCGACCGTTTCCTGCTGACGACGTCGTTCAACCTGCATTTCACCAAGCCGGTGAAGCATGGCGAAGTGACGGCCGAAGGCCGCTGGATCAGCGGCCGCCGCCGCGTGCTCGTGGCCGAAGCGCGGCTGGTCGATGCCGAAGGGGACGAAATCGGGCGCGGCACCGGCACGTTCATGCGTTCGCACATCCCCCTGTCCGGCCTGCCCGGCTACAGTTTCGATCCCGTCTGAGCGGATCGACGGGCGCGTGGAGCGGATTCCCGCCAGCCTCGAAGTCTCGTCGATGATCCGGCGCGTTCAGGCCGCGGGCGGTTTCGGTACGGTGCTTCACAAAGGGGAACCTGATGCTGGAACCATCCTGGTCGTGCTTATGGAAAATGGCGTGGGTTCAAGACTTTACGAACGCATGCCGACTCTGGAAGGCCATCGGGAATGGATGTTGACCAGAGCAGAGAGTGTTGAAAATAAACAGGAATTTCAGGAATATCTTGATCGCCGCGTCCGGCAGGACAGAGACACCTGGATCATAGAACTGGATATCGTGAACGGTGAACGGTTCATCGGCGATTCATGATCGCCGGACACCTTTCCGCTTGACATTGCTGCACTGCAAAATCAAAGGCCCCGCTGACCTCGGCGCAGGCGGCCGGTCGGGCAGTTCGGCCCTGATCGGCAAGCACGCAGACGGGGGGCAGCCGGCAGGGGCTTTACGGATCGGCAACGTCCAAGGGCGCGATTCGTTCCTCCTGCGCTGGCGCGTCCACCGCCCTTGAATTTGGTTTGATGAGTAAGCAGCTTCGCGTTGCCAGCCTGATCGCTGTCACCGCAACCATGATTTCCGCGATTGTCGGCACTGCCGGTTCCGGTGCCATCGCGCAGGCCATGCAGCCCCAGGCTGTTATCGAAGAACCCTTCACTCCCGCCCTTCCCGCTCCGGTTGAAGCGGAAGCCCCGGCAGTTTCGGGCGCGCCCGTTCCCGTTGAGCCAGCCCCGGCCGTCGCAATCGACGATGCCGAGGCCGTCACGGCCACATCGCTTGCCGAGCTTGTCCGGGTTCAGCCCCAGGACGAACTGGATCGCGAACTGCACTGCCTGGCCGGCGCCGTCTATTTCGAAGCCAAGGGCGAATCGCTGCCCGGACAGCTTGCTGTCGGCCGCGTCGTCGTGGCACGGGCCAAGTCCGGCCGCTTCCCTGGTTCCTATTGCGGCGTCGTCTATCAACCGTCGCAGTTCTCCTTCGTGCGCGGCCGTTCGATGCCGCCCATCAACAAGAACTCGCAACATTGGCGCAATGCCGTCGCCATCGCGCAGATCGCCGATGACGGTTCATGGCGCAGCCCGGTGGAAGGCGCGCTGTTCTTCCACGCCACGCATGTCTCGCCCGGCTGGCGGCTCAAGCGCCTGGCGCGAATCGACAATCACATCTTCTATCGCTGATCGCCCGATGCGATCCTGAGACGACGGGCGGTGCTCCCCTGACGGGAGGCGCCGCCCGATCGCTTTCAGGCGCGCAATTCCACCCAGACGGGGGCGTGATCGCTGGCTTTTTCCCGGCCGCGATGGTCCTTGTCCACGCCGCAGGCGACGAGCCGGTCCGCCAGCTCGGGCGAGAGCAGCGCGTGGTCGATGCGAAAGCCGTGATCGCGCTGCCAGGCGCCTGCCTGATAGTCCCAATAGGTCCAGACGCCGCCGCGCGGGTTGTGCGTGGCGAGCGCATCCGTCCAGCCGTCGGCCAGCAGCCGCGCATAGGCATCGCGCGATTCCGGCTGCATCAGGGCGTCGCCTGCCATGGCCTGCGGCGACCACACATCGCTGTCGCGGGGGATAACGTTGAAGTCTCCCGTCACAACGGCCGGAAGCTCATCGGCGAGCAGCTCCGTCATGCGGGCGCGCAATCGCTCCATCCAGCGCAGCTTGTAATCGAACTTCGGCCCCGGCAGCGGGTTGCCGTTGGGCAGATAGATGCAGGCGACGCGAATGCCTTTCACATCGGCTTCGATGTAGCGCGAATGGTCGTCGTCGGGGTCGCCGTCCAGCCCGCGCCGGACTTCGGCCGGCTGCTCGCCGTCGGCAAGCATGGCCACGCCGTTGAAGCCCTTCTGGCCGTGCCAGATGGCGCCGTAACCGAGTTTCTCGAACTCGGCGGCGGGAAAGCCTTCGTCCTGCGTTTTGATTTCCTGGAGGCAGGCGACGGCGGGCCGCGTTTCTTCCAGCCATTCGAGCAGGCGGGGCAGACGGGCCTTGATGCCGTTGATGTTGAACGTGGCGACGCGCACGGGGAAACGGCGTTCAGACGGAGAAGCTGGAGCCGCAGCCGCAACCCGCCGTGGCATTGGGGTTTTCCACCCGGAACGCCGCGCCGCCCAGCGATTCCACGAAATCGACCGTGCAGCCCGTCACCAGATCGAGGCTTACCGGATCGACCACCAGCCGCACGCTGTCCGCCTCGACCACGATATCGTCGGCTTCGGGCGCTTCGGCGAGGCCGAACTGATACTGGAAGCCCGAACAGCCGCCGCCTTCCACGGAAAGCCGCAGGACGGCGGGCTTGCCCTGGCGCGCGGCTATGGCGGCAACCCGCGCGGCGGCGGCGGGGCTGAGCGTGATCGGCGGTGCGGTCTGGACGTCCATGGCGATGATCTAGGGTGCGCGGCCTCTCAGGGCAAGGAGCGCGGCAGGGAAGAGCGGCCCTGCCGGGGTCTCTTCATGCCGTCTGGATATAGGTGCGTAGCGCTTCGGCTTCGGATTCGATGCGGTCGATCCGGTGTTTGACCAGGTCGCCGATGGAAACGAGGCCGACCATGGTGTCGCCCCGCACCACGGGCAAGTGCCGGATCCGCCGCCGCGTCATCAGCGAAAGCGCGTGGAGTATCGGCGTATCGGGGGCCACGGTCAGGGCCGGGGCGGTCATCACGTCGCGGACAGGCCGCTGGAGCGCGTCCGCTCCCTGTGCCGCGACCTGATAGATAAGGTCGCGTTCGGAGAATATGCCCGCGACTTTCCCCTCATGCATGACCGGCAGCGCGCCGATCCGCTCGTGGGCGAGCAGCGCCACCACCTCATGCACCGGGGCGTCCGCGTCGCAAGTGATGACCGGCCGGTCCCGGCCTTCCAGAAGACGTGCGATGCTCATGGCGTTTTCTCCTGCGGCTGGCACCGTTCATGGTGCCACAGCGCGACCGATTCCGCCAGTTTGCCCGGCAATTATTGCGGATGCGGCGCAAACGGCCCATCTGGGGCGCATGATTCCCCGCTCGCCTCTCGATGATCCCGCCGCCGCCGCCTTCGCCTGGGCGCGCTTTCGCCGGATCATGCGCTGGATGATGCTCGTCACGGTGACTCTGGTGGTGGGATCTGTCGTGATTCTCTACCGGCACAACGGCATGGTATCGGTCCACTTCTACATCGCGACCGCGCTGGGTATCGGCGCGGTGATGCTGCTGGCCTCCGCGCTGATGGGGCTGGTGTTCCTGTCGAGCGGCACGGGGCACGACGAAGCGATTATCGACCCCTTGGAGGAAGAGCGGGACCGCTAGGTTTTCCTGTCCGCCGGACGCAGGCGGAATTCCTCCACCGGCACGCCGCCGACGAGGTGTTCCTGAATGATGCGTTCGAGCACCGTTTCCGTGCAACCATGATACCATACGCCGTCCGGCCAGACGACGGCGATGGGGCCGGCCGCGCAGATCTTCAGGCAATCGGCCTTGGTGCGGGCAATGCCGCCGTCGCGGTCCAGCCGCAGTTCCTTCAACCGCCGCTTGAGGTATTTCCATGCCGGAGCGCCGACCTCGCGCGCGCAGCATTCCCCTTTTTCCGCCTCGGCGCAGAGGAAGATGTGGCGCCGGATGCCGTCGCCGCCGTTGAGCGCCAGCGCCTCGCGCGCGCGTTCAAGCTCGGATTTCCTGCTCATGCGTTTCCGGGTGTCGCGCGCGGGCGCTCAGCCCCGCTTGCCGACTATCCGGGCGATCTCGGCGGCGACCATCCGCTCCACCAGCGGCGGCAGGTTCTTGTCGAGCCATTCGGCCAGTGCCGGGCGGAGCAGTTCGCGCGCCAGCCCTTCGAGCGAGGTTTCGCCTGAACGCACGATCTGCGGCGGCGCGCCGGGTTCGGCCAGCATGGCCAGCGCGGCCAGCGATTCGCGCATCGAATCGCGCGCCTGCTCGCCCAGCAGCGGCGCCGGTTCGGCCCGCTCGGCAAATTCGGCAAAGCCGGTCTCGTCCCCAGTGTATTCGATCTCGTCGTCCTCATCGACTATCAGATCGGCCATGGCTTCGGCTTCGGCGAGGTCGAGAACGTCCTCGTGCGATCCGGCGCGATCCGGCGCGATCCGTGGCGTTTCCCGCATTCCGGGATCCTCCCGCGCGGGCACGCGCCCGTCCGCCAGCACGCGATTATCGCGCGCGATCACTTTCTTGATCGATTCGAGGATTTCCTCGACCGTCGGTTCGCTATCCTGCCGCATCGCCGCTAACCCCCTGGTCCCCCGTGGGACGAACGCCTATCTGTCCCGAATTGAACCGTCCTGCACCGGCGTGTCAACGGTTCGCGTGGATTGGGCTTGCGGCGCGGGGTCGCTTTCCCAGTCGAACCACTTGCCGCGTACGCGCCGGTAGTTCACGTCCGGGTCGTAGAGCGGCCCACCGTCGAGACCAAGGTCGCGCGCTTCCGCCTTGCCCATCGCGGCGAGCAGAGTGAAGCCCGCGACATAGGCGTTGCGCCGCGCGGTGACGAGCTGGACCTGCGCTTGCAGCAACTCGCGCTCGGCATCGAGGATGTCGAGGATCGTGCGGTTGCCGACGCTGTTTTCGGCGCGCACTCCTTCGAGACCGAGCGTGGCGGCTTCGACCGCCGTCCGGTTCGAGGCGATCAGTTCGTTCGCCGCTTGCCATGATGAGAACGCGGCGCGGGTCTGTGCGATCACATCGCGCTCGACGCCGATTTCCTGCTCCAGCGCCGCCCCTTCGCGCGCCTGCGCCTGACGGCGCTGCGCGGCGGGCAACCCGCCCTGGAACAGCGGGATGCTGGCGCTGACGCCCACCTGCGCGGTCTTTTCCTGTTGCGAAAAGGCATTGCTGCTCGTGCCGCCCAGCGTGTCGAAGTAATCGGAGTAGTTACCGCCGGTGAACACGCTCACGCGCGGCAACCGGCCGGAGCCCGCCACTTTCACGTCGTAGCCCGCCGCCTTGCTGCGCTCACGTGCGGCGAGAAGGTCGGGATTGCCCGCCAGCGCGACGGCTACGGCTTCCTCGGCGGTTTCGGGGAGATTGGGCAGGGGCGGCGGTGGTTCCAGATCGGCGGGAACCTGGCCGACGACCGCGATATAGCGTTCGCGCGCGCCCGCCAGATTCGCTTCCGCCGTGCGGGCGTCCCCTCGCGCCAGCGCGAGACGGGCCTGCGACTGGGCGACATCGGTGCGGGTGAGATCGCCGATCTCGAAGCGGTCGCTCGTCGCCTGGAGATTGACGCTCAGCACGTCCACGTTGTTGCGGGTCAGCCCGACGAGCGCCTGGTTGAGTATCACGTCCATATAGGCGGCCACGACCTGGCTGAACACCGCCGATTCGGTGGCGCGCAAATCCTGCTGCCCCGCTTCCACCCGCGTCTTGGCCGCCCTGACCGAATTGCGGACCGCGCCGCCGGAATAGAGCGGGACGGAGAGCGTGGCATCCGCCGTCAATGCGCGGTCCGGGCTGGTGAAGCTGTTCTCGCTCTTTTTCACGAACTCGGTGTATTGGCCCTGCACGCGGGCGGACGGCAGCCCGGCCGAACGCTCGATGGGCACCTGTTCGTCCGTCGCGCGCTGGTCGGCCCGCGCGGCTTGCAAGGTCGGGTTGGTCCGGTAGGCGGAGATCAGCGCCTCGCGCAAGTCGTCCGCGAGGGCGGGAGCCGCCATCGCCGCCGCCAGCATCGGCGCCATGACCGGCAGCGTCGCGAGAAAGGCGGCGCGCCTGCCTGGCCCGCGTCGCTGGCTGGCTTGCACTCAGAAGCTCCAGCGTTTGGGCGCGGCGAACTCCGGCAGCACGGGAATGCCGATCTCTGCCAGCGGCAACAGCGCGATTTCTCCGGCGGCCTTGCGTCCCACGGCAAGGCGCGTGACTCCGCGCGTGACAAGGCCCGTGACGATCCGGCCGTCGTCTGCCAGCAGCGAGACGAGCGCTGCGGGCGGTTCCTCCACGGCGCCGTCGATCAGGATCAGCGAATAGGCACCCGCCTTTTCCGCCACTTCCGCGGGCGTGACGGCATCGACCGAACCGGCCAGCGGCGCGAGCAAGGCGGCGAGGTAGCCCTTGCCGTCCCCGACGAGCAGCACCGTGTCCCGCTTCGTCGGCTGCGCCTCGCCCAGCATCAGGCCGTGGACCAGCGGCGCGGCAAGCCAGCGGCCTTCGCCCAGCGGCACGGCACGGTCGATATAGGCGGCGGCGCGCGCCGCTTCCGGCACGAAATCCTCGCGCGGGACTTGCGCCATGATGGCGAGGATGCGCGGATCGTTGACTCCGCTGGGGCGAAGCTGGCTGTCGATCATGGCCTTGCGGGCAACGGCGGATGCGCTGGCGTCCTGCGCGGTCACAACGGAAGTCATCATCATCGTCAGCCCGAATCCCTCGTACGGCGCAATCACGGTCGCGGCTCAGGCCATGCGCCGCGGCGGCGGATTTGCGGCTTCGCTTTAGGCGAAGCGGTTCCCGTCGCCAAGCGACTTTGACTGGCACCCCTTCCCGCGCTTATGGACGCGCGCGAAGGGACCGTGAGTCCCCAACCGCTTTCAGCCCAACCGCTTTCAGGGAGCAAGCCCAGCCATGGCCGAAATGGTGACGATCCGCGAGGACGACCTGATCGAAAGCGTCGCCGACGCTCTCCAGTATATCAGCTATTACCATCCGATGGACTATATCCGCGCCCTGGGCGAAGCTTATGAGGCGGAAGCCGGACCGGCGGCGAAGGATGCCATCGCGCAGATCCTCACCAACAGCCGCATGTGCGCCGAAGGGCACCGCCCGATCTGCCAGGATACCGGCATCGTCAACGTGTTCATCCAGTGGGGGCAGGAATGCCGCCTGGAATCCGCGCTGTCGCTTCAGGACGTGGTCGATGAAGGCGTGCGGCGTGCCTATAACCACCCCGACAACAAGCTGCGTGCCTCTGTGCTGGCCGACCCGGCCTTCACGCGCCGCAACACGCGCGACAACACCCCTTGCGTGCTGCATGTGGACATGGTTCCCGGCCGCAAGGTTTCGGTCGATGTGGCGGCCAAGGGCGGCGGCAGCGAGAACAAGTCCAAGTTCAAGATGATGAACCCCAGCGACAACATCGTCGAATGGGTGCTGGAAATGTTGCCGCAGATGGGCGCGGGCTGGTGCCCGCCGGGCATGCTGGGCATCGGTATCGGCGGTACGGCGGAACATTGCGTGCTGCTCGCCAAGAAGGCGCTGATGGAGCCGATCGACATGGGCCCGCTCAAGGCGCGCGGCCCGCAGAACGACATCGAGGCGATGCGGATCGAGATTTTCGACAAGGTCAACGCGCTGGGCATCGGCGCGCAGGGGCTGGGGGGGCTTTCGACCATCCTCGACGTCAAGATCATGGACGCGCCCTGCCACGCGGCGGGCAAGCCCGTCGCCATGATCCCCAATTGCGCGGCCACGCGCCACGCGCACTTCACGCTGGACGGTTCGGGGCCGAGCTATCTGGAAACGCCGAAGCTGGATGAGTGGCCCAACGTGCACTGGGCGCCGGACAAGGCGGCCAAACGCGTCGATCTCGACACGCTGACGGCGGAGGATGTGAAAAGCTGGAAGCAAGGCGACCGGCTGCTCCTCAACGGCCGGATGCTGACGGGCCGCGACGCCGCGCACAAGCGCATCCAGGACATGCTGGCGAAAGGCGAGTCCTTGCCCGTCGATTTCACGGGCCGGGTGATCTACTATGTAGGCCCGGTCGATCCGGTTCGCGACGAAGTGATGGGCCCCGCCGGTCCGACGACCGCGACTCGCATGGACAAGTTCATGGACACCATGCTCGGCCTGGGGCTGCTCGCCTGCGTCGGCAAGGCCGAGCGTGGCCCGGCGGCGACCGAGTCCATTGCGAAGCATCAGTCCGCCTATCTCATGGCGGTGGGCGGCGCGGCCTATCTGGTGGCGCGCGCGATCAAGAAATCGGAAGTCGTGGCTTTCGCGGACCTCGGCATGGAAGCGATCTATGAATTCACGGTCGAGGATATGCCGGTGACAGTCGCCGTCGACAGCGAAGGCAGCAACGTCCACCGGCTCGCCCCGCTCGTCTGGCAGGAAAAGATCGCGAAGGAAGGGCTGCTGGCGCACTGATGGATTTGCGGCGGGATTGGGCGTAGAATGGCCTGCCATGGCCATCCTGCTGCTGTTCCTGCTCGGCGTCGCCAACTTCGCCATGCACAAGGCGGTGCTGGAAAGCGGCCACCCGCTGCTGACGCAGGCGCCGTGGTTCGTCGGCGCGGCGGGCGGATGGGGCGGCCTGGCGATGGAGTTCCTGATGTTGCTCGGCGCCATGGCGCTCGTCGCCGAAGGCTCGACCGGCTGGGCCTGGGGCTATGCCGCCTACAGCCTGCTCAACGCCGGGTCTGCCTGGATGATCCTCAGCGGACGGTTCTGATGGCGGATCGGATGAACGGGCAACGGGAACAAGCCGCGGTCTTGCGCGCTTGGCAGGCATGACGCAACGCGGACAGACATGGCTGGCAGTCAACTCCGCCAGCGGCAGCAACGACAGGGACGCCGTGAATGCCGTGGTCACGGCGCTGGAGGAAGGCGGACGCAAACCGGATCGCGTCATCGACATCAGCCGCGAGGATGCGCCGTCGCGCGATGGGCTGGACGGTGTCGGCCTTGTCGCGGTTTTCGCGGGCGACGGCACCGTCAACGCGCTGGTGACGGGACTGGAAGGTTGGAATGGGGATGTGCTCGTCCTGCCCGGCGGCACGGCCAATCTGCTGGCCCGCGCGCTGCATGGTGAAGCGGACGCCGCCGAAATCGCCCGGCGCGCGGGGGCGATGCGTCCGGTGCGGCGCTCCTGCGTTCGAACCGGCGGCGGCACCGCGCTGATCGAAGTGCTGGCGGGCCCCGGAGCGATGTGGAGCGACGTGCGCGAGGACATGCGCGAGGGCGAGCTTGCCGCCATGGCCGACAGCGCGGTGGCAGCCGTGAAGCAAAGCACGTCCGGCCCGATGGTGCGCATCGCCGATCCGGCGATGGGGCGCGAGGAAGGCTATGCCGGAGTGCGGCTGGAACCGGGAGAGGGCGGTTTTGCCGTCAGCGGCTACGGCGCGCAGGGAGTCGGCGATCTGGTGAAGCAGGGTATCGCGCTGCTCCGGCGCGACTTCCGCGAAGGCCCGCATGACGAACTGGGCAGCCATGCCCGCATTCGCTGCGAAAGCGTGGATGGTTCTCCCATCGAACTGATGATCGACGGCGAGCGGTCGACAGGCGCATCGCATGAGACGTTTTCGCTTGCGCCCCTGGCGGTCAATCTGCTCTCCAGCAGCGATGGCTGAACCGATCGTCCTCTATCACCTGAGCGACATCCACTTCGGATTGCAGGACGACCGCGCCCTGGCCTGGGTGGAGGACTGCATCCGGCGGGAGCGCCCCGATGCCATCTGCGTGACGGGCGATCTGACCATGCGCGCGCGCCACCGGGAATATCGCGCCGCGAACGCATGGATCGGCAAGCTGGGGCCGCCGGTGACGGTCGAGGTCGGCAATCACGACATGCCCTATTTCAACTTGTGGGAGCGGTTTACCGATCCCTACCGGCGGTTCCGCGAAATCAAGGGGCTGCTGGAGCGGGAACTGGGCCTGCCGGGCCTTGCGATCGTTCCCCTGAAGACGACGACGCGCGCGCAGTGGCGGTTTCCGTGGTCGAACGGCTGGGTCCGGGACGAGGCGCTGGACGAGACGCTGGCGGCGATAGACCGCCAGCCGCCGGGCACGCGCGTGCTGGTGACGGCGCATCATCCGCTGACCGAGCGGGCGCCCAACGGCAAGCTGCTCACCATTAACGGCACGCGCGCCATGGAGGAACTGGCGCGGCGCGGCGTTCTCGCCATCCTGACCGGGCACGTCCACGATGCCTTCGACATCGTCCAGCCGACGCCCGCCGGGCCGTTGCGGATGATCGGAGCGGGCACGCTGTCGAAGCGCATCCGCTCTACGCCGCCCGGTTTCAACCGGCTGACCATCGACGGCGATTCGGTTTCCGTCAGCGTCCGCAATCTGGAGCATGTGCCGACACCCGCCATGCAGATCGGCGCGGTGCCCGAAAACGCCCTGCCCCCGCGCGAGCCGGGAGAGCCGGTGGCGCCGGTGCATGCCGTCCCGGTGGAAGATCCCCCCGTCCATTGAGAAAAAGGCCACTGAGAACAAAAAGAGGCGCCGGGCCTGAATAGAGGAACCCGGCGCCTTGCGCAGCCTGCCTTCCGGGACCGTGGAAGGCAGGAAAGGCGTCTGTGCGTCAGTAGCTGTGCTCTACGTTGCCGAAGCCCGCGATATTGCTGTGCAGCAGCCGGGGCTTGCGATGGAGCGTGATGTTCCCCGCGCCCGCGATCGAGGCGTTGACCGTTCCGCTGGCGTTGATGTCGGCGTTGCCGAAACCAGCGAGATCGACATCGGCGTCCGTCGCGTCGAGCGCTTCCAGGTCCACATTGCCCGCGCCGCTCGCCTCGACAGTCACTTTGTCGACCTTGCCGCTGGCTTCGATATTGCCCGCGCCGGACATCTCGATTTCCAGCAGGGGCTGGCGCAGGTCGTTGAGTTCGATGTTGCCCGGCCCGTTCAGTTCGATCTTCGGCATGACGGGCGCGGTGATCTTGAGCGTGACGGCCTTGCCGCTGAACGTCTTGTTGTTCCCCGTCGTCAGCCGGCCGCCTTCCCAGCGCAATGCCTCGATCACGGCGGGGCGGCCCGACACGGTCATGCTGACCTTGGCCCCCCGCGTGAACTCGAGGTTCACGGGCGCGGAAAGGACAAGCGGCACATTGGGATCGAACGTGAAATCGCGGGTGATGTGCGGCCCTGAATCCTTGTCGTCGATGGTCCAGCCGCCGCTGTCGACCAGTTCCTTGCCGCCGATGGCCCAGGCTCCCGCCAGGCAGATCATGGCCAGCAGAAGCGCGCTTGCCGATACGATGAATAGCTTGCGGATCATGGGATCGTTCCCTCCTCAGGCATCTTTGTCGATGGCGGGCTGGATCACCCGGTAGTGCAGGCGGCCGAACCACATCAGGCCGTTGACCAGCCAGATGGTGAAGATCGTCACGAAGGCGCCCAGCGCGATTCCCGCCGCCATGAAGCCGAACCCTGTCAGCATCGCGGCAAGGCCGCCGCCCGGAAAACCGCTGATCGGCCCGATGATCATGATGCCGCCGCCGCCCACGAACAGGCCGATCGCGGCGCCGTAGAACCCGATCAGCACGCCGATCATGGCGAACAGGATGGGCAGCAGGATCAGGATGTCGAGCGCGCCCAGCCCCATCAGGGCGATGATCGCGGCCCAGGCCGATGACGGCGAGCGCGATTCCTGCCAGCGGCGGATGCCCGCCTCCAGCTTCAGTTCGCGCGCCAGCCTGCCGGGATCGCCCAGCGCTTCGGCGACTTCGGCATCGGAACGGCCTTCTTCGCGCGCGGCGTCGAAATGCGCGGCGTAGTCGCTCATGATATCGTCGCGCGCGTCCGCCGGCATGCCCGACAATCCGCGCTGGAGTCGCTTGAGAAACTCGTCACGAGTCATTGGTCTGTCTCCGCTGTTTCCCCGGTCCCCGCGGCATTGCCCGCCTGTCCGATATCGGCCTGTCCGGCGATGAGCTGTTCGACCGAGGCTGTGAAGCCGCGCCATTCGGCGAGCTGCGCCGTGAAGCTGGCGCGTCCGGCATCGGTGAGCTGGTAATACTTGCGGGGCGGGCCGGACGGCGATTCCTCGAGGTAGGTCTTGACGAGGCCGTCGGTCTGCATCCTGCGCATGAGCGGATAGATCGTGCCTTCCCCCATGCCGACGGCGTGGGAAAGCTGGCTCGCGATTTCGTAGGCATAGCTGTTTCCACGCGCCAGCAGGGCCAGGACGCACATCCCCAGCACCCCTTTCTTCAATTGGACTTCAATCGATTCGGCCACGAATATTCTCCTCGGGGCAGGGCCGGCGCGCCGTCTTGCTGAATGACGCCCCGGCCCTCGTGATGGTCCCCGTCCTGCGCATGCGTCGCTGCCGTTAACCGACCGCCCGCTTGTGCGCCACGATATCCGCGACGCGCGCCCGGGCGTCGCGCAGCGCCTGCGCATAACACGCATTGGCGTTCGGGTCGCGCAGGCGCGATCCGGTGGTGACGTCGCCAATGCCGCAGACGTCGCGGGCGGCCTTGCGGATGCGGCGTTCGAGCACGCGCTGGCCTTCCGGCGTGGCGAGGTCGATGCCCTGGAGCGAGACCGCATGGCTCTGTGAGGTGACGCCGTTTTCCGAAACCGGCGCCGCCATGGTCGTGGCGGGAATGGCGAAAACACCGATCGAGGCGGCAATGGCGAGAGCGGCGGCGGCAAAGCTGTTGTTCATGACTGTTCCCTTCTTTTCCGTTGATGCCCCGACCCCTTCGGCCGGGCCGCCGTTTGCCGAACCATTTTCCCGATTCGCTTCCGGCGATGCCCATTGTCTATAACATGGTAGTGTGTGTTGCAAGGTAGCTATTAATAAAAGATTCCAGTTATGGACAGGTAGCTGTTTATGTTCGATTTATTTTTGATGCCGCCGCCGGAAAAAGCGGGAAACGGGCATCACGGATGCCCCACGCGCACGAAAAAGGGCCGTGGTTTCCCACGACCCTTTCGCGATTCGACTCGCGTGATTCGAATGGGCGGCGCAGCGCCGCGCCGGATCAGCGCTTCGAGAACTGGAAGCTGCGGCGTGCCTTGGCCCGGCCATACTTCTTGCGTTCGACGACGCGGCTGTCGCGGGTGAGGAACCCGGCGGCCTTCACCGCGCCGCGCAGCGCCGGTTCATACTTCGAGAGCGCCTGGGCGATGCCGTGCTTCACGGCGCCCGCCTGGCCGGAAAGGCCGCCGCCCTTTACGGTGGCGACGACATCGTACTGGCCTTCCCGCCCTGCGATCTGGAACGGCTGGTTGATGACGAGACGCAGCGTGGGCCGCGCGAAATAGACGTCCTGCTCGCGGCCGTTGACCACGATCTTGCCGCTGCCCGGCTTCAGCCAGACGCGGGCCACGGCGTCCTTGCGGCGGCCGGTGGCATAGGCGCGGCCCTGCGCGTCGATTTCCTGTTCACGCAGCGGCGCGGAAGGCGCGGCGGGAACGACGACCGGCGTTTCCGGCGTTTCCGCTTCGGGAGCGGCGGCCGGGGCGGCGGCGGTGAGGTTGCCGAGATCGGCGAGGTCGGTGACGGTGTTATCGGACATTACGCGCCCACCTTGTTCTTGCGATTCATCGAAGCGACGTCGAGCGTCTGCGGCTGGGTGCCCCCGTGCGGGTGTTCGGTCCCGGCATAGAGGTGCAGCGCGCGCATCTGCGCCCGGCCCAGCGGACCGCGCGGGATCATGCGTTCGACCGCCTTTTCCAGCA
Source organism: uncultured Novosphingobium sp. (assembly GCA_964621355.1). GTDB lineage: Bacteria > Pseudomonadota > Alphaproteobacteria > Sphingomonadales > Sphingomonadaceae > Novosphingobium. The sequence goes on from CAZUOV010000005.1 coordinate 97,166, forward strand.
CGCGTTCGGGGAAGCGGCCGTCCAGAACCTTGTCCGCCGTCACTTCCTTGATGCCGCCGGCATAGCCGGTGTGCTTGTAATAGGTCTTCTGCTTGAGCTTGTTGCCCGTGAAGCGCACCTTGTCGGCGTTGATGACGACGACATGATCGCCGCAATCGACGTGCGGGGTGTAGCTGGGCTTGTGCTTGCCGCGCAGGATGTCGGCGATGACGACCGCGAGGCGGCCGACGACGAGTCCATCGGCATCAATGAGATGCCATTTCTTTTCCACCTCGGCCGGCTTGATCGACCGGGTGACTTTGCTGAGCGCCTTCATGGAAGCTTTCCTGTCAGAGCGAATTGGGCCGGAGCCGTGGGACCGCCATTCCCGGTTCCATGAAAGGCCCCGCGCGACGGCAACGGCGGCCCAATGTTCTACCATGGCCTGAAAGTCAAGTATTCCGGCCCGTCAGCGAGGAGGTAAAATAATACCTTGGCGCTGCTTCCAGGGGCTCAGCCGCCTTTTGCCAGCGTCCAGGTCTCGGTGGTGCGCCGCGTGCTTGTGCCCAGTTCGGTGGTCACGATCCGGCGAAACGAGAGGACGAGGCCGGTCTCGGCGGCGGTGGTGTCCAGTTCCACGCCGACGCGCCCGCTCGTCCCGTCTGGCAGGGGCACGGACAGCGTTTCGCGCCGGTGCGGGGCGGCAGGCCGGAAAAGGTCCGTGGGCCATTGGGTGTGCAGGCCGTTTCGCGCGACGCTGTCCACGAAGTTCCGGCCTTGCAGGACGGTCTCTTTCGGCAGGTCCGACGCCGTCAGCATCGAGGATGTCAGCCGCGCGGCCTGCACGACGGCAGCGTCGGCAGGCGCGGCATCGTCGCCGTGCGGCAACAGGGCGCCGTTCCGGTCGAGGCGCATCGGGAACAGGCCGGTATCGGGCCGGGCGCGTTCCAGCGCCGCCAGCATTTCCAGCGACGGCGGCACCTCCGCCCCGGCGGAAAGCAACGTGCCGTCGACGCGATAGCCGTCGCCATCGGGCGTGAACCGGATTTCATAGCTCCGCCGGGTGACGATCTGTTTGCCGTCCGGCAACGCGCGTTGCAGCGTCCGCGTCAGCACCATGGGTTCGGTGGGCGGCACGAACGCCGTTTCCGTCGCCGCCATAGCGGCGGGCCCCGCCATGAGCGCAAGCGTGGGCATGACCACCGCCGCACCGGCAAACCCCAGGGCACGCAACGGGGCGCGCGGCAGGCCGGTTCCCGCCTTCATGGCGCCAGCGCTTCCAGCCAGGCGCGCGTCGCGGCGCTCGCCCGGTCGCAGCGCCAGCCGACGATGGCGGGCTGCTCATAGGGATGCAGATCCGCCAGCCGGGCCATGGCCCGGTCCAGCAATGCCGCGTCGGTCTTCAGGATCGCCCCCGTTTCTTGTGCTTCGCCGCGTTCGCCGCGCCATTGGAAGATCGAGCGCATCGTGGGCAGCATATTCGCGCAGGCGATCAGCCTTTCGTCAAGCAGCGTGTGCGCGGTGCGTGCCGCGCTGTCCTCGTCGGGGAACGGGCACCAGATCAGCGCCGCCGTCACGGCCGGGGGCTCCCTTCACGGCCCAACCCATGGATGCCCCAGGTCACGGCCACGACCAGCAGCGCGCCGACGAACTGATGCAGCGCGGCGAGCCAGATCGGCACATGCATCATCACCGTGGCGATACCGAGCAGGATCTGGATGCCGAAGGCGGAATGGATGGCGACAGAGGCCGGGCGCAGGCGCGCCCGCACCTTGCGCGCCAGCACGACGAGCGCGACCACCGTGATCCAGGCCCACCAGCGATGGATGAAGTGGACCACCGCCGGGTCGTCGAACAGCGCACCGGCCAGCGAGCCGTGCTCCCGCGTCGGGCCGGGCCAGAACGCGCCGTTCATCAGCGGCCAGTCCGCCGCGACCAATCCCGCGTGCATCCCGGCCATGAGCGCGCCGTAAAGCAGTTGCACCGCAAGCACCGCGCCGCACACCGCGCCGAACGCCGTGAGCCGGGCCGGGCGCGCCGCCGGATCGCGGGCCAGCGCGTGAAGGTCGAACGCGACCCACGCGATGATCGCCAGCGTGAGGAACGCCGTCATCAGGTGGACCGCCAGCCATGCCGGCGCCACATAGGTCATGCCCGGTTCGAGGCCGGAACGCACCATCAGCCAGCCGAACAGCCCCTGCAGACCGCCCAGCGCGAGCAGCCCGGCCAGCTTCCAGCCGTAGCCCGCCGGAATCGCCTTGCGCCACGCGAACCACAGCAGCGGCAGGGCATAAGCCATGCCGATCAGGCGGCCGAACAAGCGGTGGAAATATTCCCAGAAGAAGATGCGCTTGAACTCGTCCAGCGTCATCCCGGCGTGGATCGCGCTGTATTGGTCGATCCGGCGGTAATGCGCGAACTCGGCTTCCCAGTCGGCATGGCTGAGCGGCGGGAGAATGCCGCGCACCGGCTCCCACCGCGTGATCGACAGACCCGATTCGGTCAGCCGGGTCACGCCGCCGATGACGACCATCAGCACGATCATGCCCGCCACGACCCAGAGCCAGTTGGCGATGGCGAGCGGCCTTGCGGCCGATGCGCGTGCTGTCGCGGATCGGGTTTCCTCCATGGCTCGCGTCCCTGCGCGCGCGCGCGGAAAAGAGCAAGAGGCGGGTGTCCGATCTCCCCTCCGATCCCCCTGCCGGTCCCTCGTCGATCCCTGGCCGGCCGATGGCGGAATCGCGCTTGCGGGATGATACAATATCACATATGCCGCCCGCATGCGTGATGCTTTGACAGCGATTCGGAACCAGCTCGACAGTGCGGGAATCCTGCTTTCCGGGCTGTGCGTGGCGCATTGCCTGCTGGGCATTGCCCTTGTCACGCTGCTCGGTATCGGCGGGGGCGCGCTGCTCTCGCCGGGTATCCACGAGGCGGGTCTCGCGCTGGCCATCGGCATCGGCGTGCTGACGCTGGGTCTCGGCGTGCTGCGGCATGGGCGTCTCGCGCCGCTGGCGATCGGGGCCTGCGGCATCGCGCTGATGGCCGCCGGGCTTGCCGTGCCGCACGGTTTCGGAGAAGCGGCGCTGACTGTTGCGGGCGTCTCGCTCGTCGCCTTCGCGCATATGCGGAACTTGCGCCACGCGTGTTGAGCGCTATCTGCGCTGCATGTCTCAGGAACTTTCGCTCATCGTCAACGGAGAGCCGCGCCGCGCACCCGCCGGCAGCAGCATCGCCGATCTCGTGCGTCGGCTGGAACTCGATCCGGCGAAAGTGGCGGTGGAGCGCAACGGCGCCATCGTGCCGCGCTCCACTCTGGCGCAAGTCGCGCTGGCCGATGGCGACGCGCTGGAAATCGTGCATTTCGTTGGGGGAGGACAAGAGAACATGGCAGTTGACGACGATAGCTGGACCGTCGCGGGCCGCACGTTCCGCTCCCGCCTGATCGTCGGCACCGGGAAATACGCCGATTTCGCGCAGAACGCGGCGGCAGTGGAAGCATCGGGCGCCGAGATCGTCACGGTCGCGGTGCGTCGGGTCAACATCTCGGACCCCAAGGCGCCGATGCTGACCGATTTCATCGACCCGAAAAAGATCACGTATCTGCCCAACACGGCGGGTTGCTTCACGGCGGACGAGGCGATCCGCACGCTGCGCCTGGCGCGCGAGGCGGGCGGCTGGGATCTCGTCAAGCTGGAAGTGCTGGGCGAGGCGCGGACGCTCTATCCCGACATGCGCGAGACGCTGAAGGCCACGGAAGTGCTTGCGAACGAAGGCTTCCTGCCGATGGTCTATTGCGTGGACGACCCCATCGCCGCGAAACAGCTTGAAGAGGCGGGCGCGGTAGCGGTCATGCCGCTGGGCG
>CAZUOV010000006.1:0-90364 GCA_964621355.1 uncultured Novosphingobium sp.
CCTGGGCGGGCGTGCTCACCGAGCAGGAGATCGAGGATATGGCCGACTACCTGATTTATGTCTGCAAGTGCGATCAGTCTAAATAGATCTTCCACAACATGGGGGTAACGAAATGCGTAAATCCATACTCTGCGCGGCTTCTGCGGCGATGGCGCTTATCTGCCAGCCTGCATTGGCAAAAGAGATCAAGCTCAATCTGACAGCGAAGGAAGTGTCGACGCCGATCGACAACAAGGGCACGATGCAGGCGTCCTGGACTTATGAAGGGCAGATGCCCGGCCCGCTGCTGCGCGTCACCGAAGGCGACACCGTCACCATCGTGCTGACCAACGACGCGTCCAGCAAGAACTCGCACTCGATCGATTTGCACGCCGCACGAGTGGACGTTCTCAGCGAGTTCAGCGACGTCAAGCCGGGCGAAACCAAGACTTTCAGCTTCGTCGCGACTTATCCGGGCGCCTTCTATTATCATTGCGGTTCCGACCCGATGTATCAGCACATCGCGCGCGGTATGTTCGGCGTGATCCTGGTCGATCCCAAGGACTCCAAGGCGCTGCCCAAGGCGGACCGCGAATATGTGCTCGTCCAGTCGGAAGTCTATGCCAACCCCGACGACCTGCATTCGATCATGAAGAGCGACTGGCAGCACGTCGTCTTCAACGGTGTCGCCTTCAAGTATGATCCGGTGCATGATCCGGCTTCGACCAAGATGCTCGTCGCCAAGCCGGGCGAGCGCGTCCGCGTCTATTTCATCAATGCGGGACCGAACGAATATTCCACGTTGCACCCGATCGCCGGCATCTGGGACGCCGTTTACCCGAGCGGCAATCCCAAAAACAAGAAAGTCGGCATGCAGAGCATGGTTGTCGGCCCCGGTGACGGCGCGACTTTCGATATCGTCTCACCAGTCGAAGGTGCGAACGTGATCGTCGACCACCGGATGTCCCATGCGCACAGCGGCGCGATGGCGGTGCTCATGTACTCGAACGACGCCGATCCCGCCATGGGACGCGGCAACCTCATCCTGGTCCCTTGAGGTTGATCGACGTCTCATAGCCCTGGGTTCGCCCTGGGCGCCTGCGCCGTGGCTTGCGCGGGAATGCAGCCGTTTTCCCCTCCGGCCGTATTCCCCGTAAGGCTGCGGCGCATCCCAATGCAGGTGCTATGTGCCCGATCGCTTTTCCATTCCGGCTCTGACACTCGCATTGGCCGGTACATTGGCCGGTGTCTTCATGGTGAGCGGCGCGCCCGCGCGGGCGGCCGATGCGCCGCCCGACAGCGGTGGCGCGACCATTATCGTCATTGGCCATCTTGCCGCGAACGAGGCGGAGCGCCGAGTGGGCGCAACGCCCGGCGGCGCCGATGTCGTGACTTACGAGGACTATGCCGACAAATCGCTGGTGTCGCTGCGCGATACCCTGGCGTTTTCGCCCGGAGTCTACGCCCAGCCGCGTTTCGGGCAGGAGATCCGCATTTCCATTCGCGGCTCCGGCCTGTCGCGTGGTTTTCACATGCGCGGGCTGACGCTGTTGCAGGACGGCATCCCGATCAACCTCGCCGACGACAACGGGGACTTTCAGGAACTGGAACCGGCGTTTTTCGATCACCTGGAAATTCTTCGCGGGGCCAACGCGCTGCGCTTCGGTTCCGGCACACTGGGCGGAGCGATCAACGGCATCACGCCGAGCGGCGACCGGGCGCGCGGCCTTTACGCGCGGCTGGACGCCGGTTCGTTCGGCATGGCGCGGGGGCTGGCGTCGATCGGACTGGGGAACGGCGATGCCAACGCCTGGCTGGCGGCCAGCGCGGATACGCACCGGGGTGACCGCGATCATGCCAGGCGTCATTCCTTGCGCCTTCACGGCAATGCCGGATTGCGCCTTGCCGACACCGTGACGACGCGCTTCTACCTGAGCGCCAACCGTATCGACCAGCAGCTTCCCGGCGCTTTGACGCGATCGGTCGCGCTGACGGCGCCCCGCACCGGAAACTTCAACGGCAATCAGGCGCGCGATATCGATTCGCTGCGCTTGCAGAACCGCACGACTGTGGAACTGGGCGAGGCGACGCTCGATCTGGGCGCGTTTCTCAACCTCAAGGATCTGTTTCATCCGATCTATCAGGTGATCGACCAGCATGCGACCGACCGGGGTGTGTTCGCCCGCCTCGATTACGAGACGGGGCCGTTCGAGGCGACGCTCGGCGGGGAATCCCGGTGGGGCACGATCCGGGCGAAGCGTTTCGTCAACACGCAGGGGCGGCGCGGCGCGCTGACGTTCAGGGCCCGGCAGGCCGCCCGCACCTCCTCGCTCTATGGCGAAGTGCGGTTTCGGATCGTTTCGGATGTCCAGCTTGTCGCGGGCGGCATTTACGCCGATGGCACCCGCCGGCAGGATCAGGCAGTGCCGCTGGGCGTGACTGGCAAGGCCTCCTATGACAGCTTCTCGCCGCGCTTCGGCGTGCTGTGGGACGCCGCACCAAAGGTGCAATTCTACGCGAATTACAGCCGTTCCGCCGAGTTCCCGACATTTGTCGAACTGGCGCAGGTCGCCGCGTTCGTCCCGGTTCGCGAGCAACGCGCCTGGACGGCCGAGATCGGCACGCGCGGGAAACTGGGCTGGGTCAACTGGGACGTGTCGCTCTATCGCGCCAGACTGCGGGGGGAGATGCTGCAATTCACGGTCGGCCCCGATATCCCGGCATCGACATTCAATGCCGACCGCACCTTGCATCAGGGAATCGAGGCGGGGCTGACTCTCGCGCCCGCGGACTGGCTGCGGCTGCGGCAGGTCTGGCAATATTCGGACTTCCGCTTCCGGGGCGATGCCCAGTTCGGGAACAACCGCCTGCCTGTCGTGCCCCGGCACGTCCTGCGGGCCGAAGTCCGGCTCGGCACTGAAGCGTTCCACATCGCGCCCGACCTTGAATGGGTGCCGAAGGGCGCGTGGGCGGACTACGCCAATACGGTCCGCGCGCCCGGCTATGCCCTGATCGGGCTGACGGCCGGAGCCAGGGTTTCCCAGGGCGTCGACGTGTTCGTCGATGGGCGCAACCTCACTGGCAAGAAGGCGATCGGCGATGTCTCGGCCGTGATCCGGGCCACGCCGGGCTCGGAGATATTCTATCCCGTCGAGCGCCGGGCCGTCTACGCGGGCGTGCGGGCGCGGTTTTAGCCGGCTTTACCGTCCACTCGGGGCGATGCGTAAATCCGTCCGGCCCAGATCACCCAGGGCAGGAACGCCACCAGCCATCCGGCCGCCGCCACGGCCTGCCAGCCCAGCCAGTCGTCCATCAGTTCGCCCGCGATCCGCGCGATGCAGACGAACTGGATCGCCACGAACGCATAGGCGGCCACCGGGGGCAGAACCAGCGGGCGCCCGGAATGCCCTTGCGTGACGCGCGTCACCATCGCGACGAGGATGCTGCCGAAAAAGCCGATGAACAGCGCGTGCGCCGGGGCCTTGCCCAGAATCGCCGTGCCATAGAAAAACATGGCTGCATCCTGCACGGTGAAGAGGGCGAAGGCGACGGGAAGCCACGCAAGACCGGCATGGAGCACCAGCAGCAGGGGCGGCATGCTCTGCCTTGGAAACCAGCGCGCCAGCATCAGGAGCGTCAGCAGGAACAGCGGAAGATCGGCCAGCCACAGCACGCCCGAGGGCAGCACGATGCGCAGCGCCAGAAGCGCCCAGCCCGTGACCAGAACCCATGCCGGTCGCCACGGCTGGTAACCGGGCAGGGCACCGGCGGAAAAGAACGGGATCATCCGGTGCGCGACCGTGAAATAGACCGGAGCCAGCAGACCGAACGTGCCGATCCTCATGGCCGCGTCGCCGAGCGCTTCGTTGCCGGTCAGCAGATATGCCAGCCACAGCACGAGGCCGACAACGCCGAGGCACAACGCTCCGAAGCAGCCCGCCGCGTGCAAGGTCTTGCCGCGATCCCGGATGGCGACGCCCGCCAGCGGCGCCAGCCCCATGATCCAGCCGATCAGCGTCGCGGCAGCGCCCGCGACCAGCGCGGGCCACCATCCCATCGCGCCGGCGAGAGTCAGGATCTGGCCGCCCAGCAGTCCGGCGCCGACCGGCCAGGCCGTGCGGCGGTCGAGATCCGGTTCCCCCGTCCAGCGGGGAAAGACGGTCAGCAGGAAGCCGAAGAAGAAACTCGGCAGAACCTGATACTGCATCAGGAAGGCATGGAGCCTGCCCGCGTAAGGCTCGGGTTGCGGCATGGGAACGATGCCCCACCGGGCCGCACCGAGCCAGAGCGCCCACCAGGCCATGGCCAGGAGCAGATTCGTTCCGCCGACGAAGAACATCAGCCGATGCGGCGCCCTGCCCAGGTTCCCGAGTGAAAATGACGGCATGGCGGCGTGCATAGCACTAAACCAGTATTTTTTATACTTCTTTTGTGCGGTCGTCCGTCGCGGCCAATCCGTTCATCGCGTTCAGGAATGCCTGAAAGCGCCACTCGAAAAACCCGTCCGGCGTGAGGCCACGCAACGCTTCGTCCAGATCGAAACCCAGCGAAAACAAGGAGGCCGGCGACTGGAGGACCGAGACGAGCAGGGCCGCCAGCATGTTCGGATCGGCGTTTTGATCGTTTTGGGACTCCTGCACGCGGCGGATGAGGTCGGCCAGATTGGCGAGGACGCCGAGGTGGACCGACTTTCGCAAGGCGGCGAGTTGCGGGCTGTCCACGCCTTCCTGATTCTGGAACCGGACGAAATTGGCGGTGCTGGGCCGGATGAAGAACTCGAACAGATCCCGTGCATAGGCGCGCAGGTTGCCCATCGGATCGGCGCGCGGCTCGCGGTTGCCGGACGATACGTCCAGCATCCGGGCGAATTCGTATTCGACCATGGCGGCGACCAGACCGTTCTTGCTGCCGAACCGGCGGTAAAGCGTCGGCTTGGAAACGCCGATCCGCTTGGCGAGGCCGCTCAGCGAAATCTCGGTGAAATCCGCGTCGCGCAGCGCCTGCACCGCGAGTTGCAGCAGCGATTCGTCGAGCTTTTCGGTCACTGTCCGGCGCGGACGCCCGACCTTGCCGGCCGTCAGGCTGGCGCCCCCGGCCTGGCCCTGCACGGTCATCGGCGCAGCACGCCCTCAAGCCGCGCCTGCGCGGTGCGTTTCAGGATACGCTCCTCGAACAGCCAGCCATCGGCGGTTTTCACCATGATGTCCTCATAAGTGCCCTGAAAATAGGACAGCCTGTCGTTGTCCCGGTATTTGGCGAACTCGGTGATCGTCCAGCGTCCCGTCGCGCGATCGCCGTCGAGGTCGATGATCCCGGCCGCGCAGATTTGCGTCAGGAATTCGACGCGGGCCATGGAGCCGCGAAAGATTTCGAGGATTTTCCCACGGCCGACGTAAGGCGCGTTGCCGAAGGCGATCAGCCGCCCTTGCGGCGCGTAGACGCTTGCCATGGCTTCGGCGTCCTGCCGGTTCGCGGCGTCGCTGTAGCGGTTGACGAGATCCTGGATTTCAATCCGGTCCTGAACTTGCATTGTTTCCCTTTCCTCCTCGTGGGGCAAGGACCGCCGTCGCCTTTCGCGCCCGTTCGGTCAAGCCAGCGCGCGGGCGCAGTGGTGCGCTTCGGCGATGGCGGCCTGCATGTCTCGCGGAGAGCGCGCGTCGCCCACCAGATGGACCGTGCGCCCATCGTCGCGCAGCGCATCGTAAAGATCGCGCAGCGGCTCGTTGGGGCTGACCAGCACCACGGTGTCCGCCGGCACGTCGAAGCTGTATTGTTCCGCCGTGCGGACCATGCCCACCGTGCAGCGGCCGTCATGGATTTCCACGATCCGGTGAGACAGCAGCAGCGTGAAGCGCCCGGTCGCCGTCATCCGCTCCACGACATTGTTGGTGCGGCCATAAGTCTGCGCCATCGGCGTCATGTTGGGATGCGCGCAGACGAGCGTGACCGCCAGCCCTTGCTGGACCAGATGATCGCAGGCCGCCAGTGCTTCGTAATGGCCCGCCGTGTCCATCACCACCGCGCTCTTGCCGAAATCGCGGCGCGTATCGGTCAGCACGTCGATGGACGACAGGACATGCGGCCGGTCGACGCCGCGCACCGGCGCGCCGGGATTGTTGAACACGAATCCGTCCATCCGGGGATAGGAGCCGGTCGCCACGATGATCGTGTCTGCCTGCATCGCGCGCGCGTCGTCCGGCTCAATATAGGTGTTGAGGCGCACATCGACGCCGAGCGTGTAGAGCTGTTCCTCCTGCCACACCACGATATCGGCGAGGCCCTGAAGCTTGGGCGCGCGTTTCGCCACGTTGACCAGCCCGCCGAGATTCGCCGACGCTTCCGCCAGCGTCACGCGATGGCCCTGCAACGCGGCGAGGCGCGCCGCTTCCATTCCCGCCGGGCCGCCGCCGATCACCAGCACGTCGCGCGGCTGGGGAGCGGGCGCGATCAGCGTTTCGGAAAGGCTCTCCTCATAGCCGACGGCGGGGTTGACGGTGCAGCCCAGGCGGCCTTCGCGCCACAGCCCGCCGCCGCAGCCCTGATTGCAGCCGAGGCAGGGGCGGACGTCCTCGGGGCGCCCGGCTTTCGTCTTGGCGACAAGGAAAGGATCGGCGATCTGCGCCCGGACCATGGACACCATGTCGGCCTCGCCCTCGCGCAGCACCTGCTCCGCTTCCTCCAGCGTGCGGAAACGGCCCGCGACGATCCGGGGCACGGTCGCCACGGAAAGGATCTGGCTGGAGGACGGCAGTTCATAGCCCGTCTCGCGGTCCATGCCGCCGACCATGAGATCGACGTTGAAATAGTCCCCGCGCGAGCCATCCACGAAGTCGATCAGCGATTCCGCCTGGAGCGCCGTCAGCAACCGCTTGTTGTCGTCCTCGCTCACGCCGCCCGGAGCGGCGCTCGCGCTCAGCCGGACGCCGACCGGGAAACCGGGGCCGACGGCCTTGCGCACAGCGCGGACCGTTTCCATCAGCAGGCGGCTGCGTCCCTCGAAATCGCCGCCCCAGCGGTCCGTCCGGTTGTTGTAACAGGGCGAGAGGAACTGATGGAAGAGGTAGCCGTGCGCGGCGTGGATCTCCACGCCGTCGATGCCGCCTTCCTGACAGCGCAGCGCCGCCTGGACGAAGGCGTCGATCAGTTCCTCGATCTCTCCCTCTGTCATCGGCAGGCCGACGATCCCCATGTAGGACGGCGCGGTGGATACCGCGGGCGGCACCCCATTGGGGCCGTAGTAGAGGTGTCCACCGTGCCAGAGTTGCTGGAACACGCGCATCCCGTGGGGGCGCACGGCGTCCATCAGGCGGCGGTAACCGGGCACCAGCGCGTCGCCGTAAAGCCGCAGGCTGAGCGCCGACGACGGATGGACCGACGCCGCTTCGAGGATCGTCAGGCCGCATCCGCCCCTGGCGCGCTCGGCATGATAGCCGATCCACGCGTCAGTGATATCCGGTTTGCCGAGGCCGGTGTCGTGCGCGGTCCGCACGATGCGGTTGGGAATTTCGATGCCGCCGATGCGCAGCGGTTCATAGACCAGTTTCAGGCTCACGTATTCTTCTCCCGGTTATCGAACGTTCCGTTTGTCGGGCGGGCCCGACCGCTTCCCCGCCAATTAAATACCGACTGGAACTTTTCTATTGCTAACATCTCTCACGGTCCATAACAAGAGCGCGAGAGTATCGCGGCCGGTCGATTCCGGTGGGGCGGACTAGTGACGGAGAGAGGGAATATGGGCGAAACCGCCATGGCCGAACGGGCGCAAACGCTTGACGTTTCGCCGCTGTTCACGCCGCTCGCGATCGGCAGGCTTACGCTGAAGAATCGTTTCGTCATGGCGCCGATGGGGCGAAGCTCGTCGGCGGGCGGCGTGCTTTCCGATGCCTATGCGCCTTATTACGCCCGGCGCGCGGCCGGAGGTGCCGGGCTGATTATCGGCGAGGCGACCGCGATCAATCATCCGACGGCCAAGCATATGGCGACATGCTCGACGATATACGGCGCGGGGGCGGAAGCCTGGGCGAAAGTGGCCGATGCGGTCCATGCGGCGGGCGGCGCCTTCATGCCGCAGCTCTGGCACGCCGCGCTCATGCGCTCGCCCTATCCGGCGGACGATCCCAAGCTGGAGATGGCGAACCGCGACATGAAGTCGATGGGGCCGTCGGGGCTCTATATGCCGGGCCTGATCGACCCGGCACTGGTCCCGCCCGAGCCGGTCCAGGTCGAGGAGCCAATGACTCCCGCCGAAATCGACCACTGCATCCGCGCCTATGCCGAGGCGGCGCGCACGGCGATGGAGATCGGCTGCGACGGCGTCAACATCCACGGCGCGCACGGCTATCTGATCGACGAGTTCCTGTGGGCGCGGCTCAACCGGCGGACGGACGCCTACGGCGGCAGCATCGCCAACCGCGTGCGCTTCGCGACGGAAGTCGTCGCCGCATGCCGGGCGGCCACGGCGCCGGACTTTCCGATCATCCTGCGCCTGTCGCAATGGAAGCAGCAGGACTACAAGGCGCGGCTCGCCGAGACGCCCGACGAGCTTGCCGAGATCGTCATGCCGTTGGCCGAAGCGGGCGCGGACCTGTTCGACTGCTCGACCCGCCGGTTCTGGGAAGCGGAGTTCCCCGGCTCCGATCTCAGCCTCTCGGGGTGGATCAAGCAACTCACCGGCAAGCCGACGATGATGGTGGGTTCGCTCGGCATCGCGAAGGAAGTGCTGGAAAAGGACGCGATGGACGCCTTGCGCGCGGTTGCGGCGGGAAAGGGCGTGGCGGAAACCGCGGACGCGGCCACGATCGAAGGGCCGCCGCACATGCTGGACGATGCCCTGCGCCGGTTCGGGCGCGGCGATTTCGACCTCATGGGCGTGGGCCGCATGCTCATCAGCAACCCCGATTTCGTCGACCGCATCCGCGCGGGCGATTATCAGGGCATGAATGCCTACCGGACGACCGACCTGCTCACGCTCGAATAGGGCGCGCGTGCCTCAGAACATCGGGCCGTCCATCGCGGGGCCGCAACAGGCGTTTTCGCGGGAAATCTGCGCGGCGAGCTGACGGCGGATCCGCGCGCGCGGTTCGCCGTCACCAAGCCCGGCCAGCACGCGCTCGGTCAGCCGCTTCCACGCATCGTCGCGCGCCGTAAGCGTCGCGATGGACGTATGTTCCGGCTCCGGCGCTTCCAGCATCGCCGCCACCTGCGCCGCGCAATCGGCATCGAGCGTGCCTTCCTGCGCAAGTTGCGCGAGCAGCGCGCGCTTTTCGCGGCAGTCCGCCGCCAGTGCCTCGCCTTCGCCATCCAGCCGCAGGATGACATGATTGATGAGCATCCGCGCGCACATCATCGCGCTTTTCGCGTGGGGACTGGTCAGTTCGGGGGCGACCAGTTCCTCAAGGTTCTGAACGCAGCTTTTGAGCACTTCCTGGGCCGAGGGATTCATGGCGTTCAGTCCTTCGCAAAGCCGGCGGCGGCGAACATGTTCGCCTGCACGATCACGGGATAGAGCATGCCCAGCGTCAGCAACTGCACGCGCCGGTCGCGCCCGTCGTTGAAGTTGCGCAAGGCGCAGTGCAGCGCGCAAGCGGCCTTGTAGCCCCAGAAGCGGCGATACCAGTCGACCGCTTCCATCGTGACCGGATGCGGCGCCACGCTGTTGTAATAGTCGAGCGCTTCCTGCTCGCCCCAGTATTTCGCGGTCGTGCCCATCGCCACGGCAAGGTCGAGCGCGGGATCGCCCAGGCTCGCGCCTTCCCAGTCGCACATGCCCACGATCCTGCCGTCCTGCCAGATCTCCTCGCCGATCCCGTTGTTTTCCTTGCGCAGCACGATCCGCGCCGGGGCGGGGGGCGGGTTGTCGAGCAGCCAGCGGCCGATCTCGCGCAGGCCGGGAAAGGGTTCCTGCGCATGGCGGTCCAGCATGTCGAGGTGGCGGACGACATCTTCCTTGCCGCAGTTCTCCGGGTCGGACGGCACGATGAGGAATGCGCCGAAGCCCATGGCTTCCCAGTCCAGCGCGTGGATGGCCGCGAGCTTGTCCATCTGCTCCTTGACGATGCCGATCTTCGCCGCCTTGCCCGCTTCGCTGTCGTCGGTGAGGCAGGCCGGTTCGATCTCGCCCTCGATCCATTCGCGCACCGTGAATTCACGTCCTTCGAGCAGCCATTCCGGCCGATCCTCGTGGACGACCAGCCGGGGCACGGGGACGGCGGTGCCATGCAGCAGGCGATAGACTTCGCTCTCGTCCTTCAGCGGGCTGTCCGACATGCAGCCGCCCGGCGGGTCGAGCCGGACGACGAACTTTTCCCGCTTCGTTTCGCCGGCTTCGTCCCAGGCAATCGTCAACCACCATGTTTCGCGCGACATGCCCGGATAGGACCGCTTGACCGTTTCGAGCCGAAGATCGGCGCGATCCGGGAAAAGCTGCCGGAAATAGGCCGTCATCTGCGGCTGGTTAAGCGGCTGGTAGAGAGGCATCGCGTTATCCTTGCGGGCGGTAACGGGGGTGGGGACCAGTGAAGCCGACCATGGAATCGGCCATGCCCGGCTTGCCGTTGAGCGTGATCGCCAGCGGGTATTCATGGGGCAGCACCGAAGGGAACGTCACGTGCCCCGAAAGGTCGCGGACATTGGCCTGGTCGGCCACGTCGTATGTTTCGCCTTCCAGCACGTTGTCGCCGCGCCAGGCGCCGAGGCCGCGCTGGTCGCGATAACCGTTGAAATAGCCGTAGCCCTGATAGACGAAGCCTTCAGACAGCGGCGTGCCGCGCAGTTCGAAACGCTCTCCGGCGGCAGTGAAGTCGAAGTTGAGCGCGGTGGGGCGCAGCGTGCCGGGTATGAGAGGAACGTCGACCGTGGCGCTCTCGATCACGTATTCGCGCCATTCGCCGCCTTCCTGACGGACCAGCTTGCCGCCCGAATAGACCACGCGGCCGGTGTCGTCCTCCTGGATCTGGAGGCTGCCGTGAGTTCCGTCCTCGCAGGCGAAGGCCATGCCGGAAATGACGGCGGTTTCCCGTCCTCCGGTCTTTGCCGCGGGCGGTGTCGCCAGGGGAGGGCCGCCCACGCCGGGGCGGACGCCGAACGAGCGGTCGCGGAAACCGAACCAGTCCTTCACTTCGATGCGTTGCCCATCCGCCTCGGCCCAGCCGTTGACCAGGCCGAACTGATAGAAGCGACGGTAGTCCTCGTGCAGCACGCCGTCGATGTGGCGGCGGTGATGCGGCTCGTCGAACGCCGGCAGAGTCGCTTCCCAGTTGAGGTCGAACGCCACGCCGAATTCGTTGGGTTCGAGGATCAGGCGGAAGGATTTCAGTCCTTCCTTGACGATGTAGTCCAGCGGGCCGGAACCGATTCGGCCGATGTTGGGCCGCCACTGGCGCGACGTGCGCACGTTGTGCTGCTTTCCGCCGATCAGCACCGTGCCGAACCCGTCGAGGACGTTCATGTTCTTGTAGACCCCGAGGCCGGAGTTCACCTGGGCGCGGTTCTCACGGTCATAAGCCACCCACCAGTATCGGTCGAAGAAGCGATGGTCGCCGGTGTCGCAGGCATCGAAGTGATCGCCGGTCTGATGGAACGGATAGTCGTCGAATTCGCTCAGCATCGTTCTCTCCCGTGAGATGTGCTGATATTCCTTATCCTGTTTAGATCGGCTTTGTCCATTCTCCATTTATCCGGGCAGACCTTTGGCCGGCAAAGTCCCGCCAGTATCGTTCGAGGATCCGCAGGAAGAGGCGCAGCGCGGGGTTGGCCTGCCGTTCCGCGGCATCGCGGGCCTGGGCATGGAGCGCGGCGGCGTCGACCCCTGCCTGGCCGGGCTGTTCCGGTTGGTGTCCGCATGCGAGCAGAAGGCCGGATTGGGCCTGGATGACATATGCGTCGGCCACGGCCCGGGCTAGATAGGCGGAAGTGACGTAGATCGGGAATTCTCCCGTCGGCTGATCCACGAACGCGCCGCCGCCCGGCCCGCGCCGCAGTTCGATCACTTCGTTGAGTTCCATCAGGTTCAACGCTTCGCGAAGGACGCCGCGCCCCACGTTGGTTCGCTTGAGCAGATCCGCCTCGCTGCCGAGCAATTCGCCGGGCTGGAGCGCGCGATCCTCTATTTCGAGAGTGAGCTGATAGGCTACGCGTTCGTTGAGTTTGGCTTTCCGGTCTTGCGAAACCGCCGGGGAATCGAGGGCCGCGATGAATTGTCCGTCGGCGGCGCGGGCCAGCAGCCCGAGTAAGGGATTGTCATTGGAGCGCTGCGGATCATCCGTGGCGAGCTGGATGGCGCGGAAGGCTTGCCTGAGGTCTTTCGGGGCGATTTTCGCCAGCTCGAAATAGACCTTGAGCATGACCATGGGAACGTAGCTGCCCGGCGTGGCGACTCGCAATCCGCCGGTGATGCCGCGTTGCATCCTGACGATGCCCTGCCATTCGAGTTGCCGCAGGGCTTCGCGAAAAGTCCCGCGTGAGACGGCGAAGCGCCGCAACAGATCGGCTTCGGTGCCCAGGACGGCGCCATCGGGCATCCGATGCTCGATAATCTGCGCGATGATGCGCGCGGCCAGTTCCCGGCTCAGCTTGGGTCTTTCCCGTTTCATGCTCGCACTGCCCTATTGAAGAATGCGGTGATCCGCCGATCGCGGCAAATATGCAACAGTGGAAGTGTTTAAGAGTGCAAGAGTCTATATGATTATTGACAAGGGAATAGAGATGATAAATATAAACGAAAGATAGCTGCGTGGCAGGTGCCGCGCGCATGGGAGGCGTGCTTGATCCAACTCCGTGACGACTCGCGGGCGGCTCCGTTGCCGCGGCATCCGGGCGCTCGGCCCCGGCTGTGAAGCCTGCCGGAGCACTCTACTGTTGAGTAGCATAGCACGCATCGGACGATATTAAGGCTCGGGACATCCAAGGAGGAAACTATGAGGAACCATCGAATCGCCGTTCTGCTCGGCACCGTGGCCATGGCCGCGGGCTGGCAGTCCCCTGCATTCGCGCAGGACGGTTCGGGCACCGAACTCGCCAGCGGCGACATCATCGTGACGGCGCGCCGCACCGAGGAGCGCTTGCAGGACGTTCCGATTTCGATCGCGGCCTACACCGCCGTCACGCTGGAACGGAAGGCCGTGCGCGACGTCTACGATCTTCAGCAGGCCACTCCGGGTCTGACCGTTGCGCCAAACCAGTCGCAGGGGCGCACGGCGGGCGGCTACAACATCCGCGGGCAGAAGCAGGCGGCCGACGACGCGCCTCCGGGCGTGGTCAGCTACCTGAACGACGTGCCTGTGTTCGGTCCGGAAATCAGCCGCGCCTTTTTCGATATCGCCAATGTGCAGGTGCTCAAGGGGCCGCAGGGCACGCTGTTCGGCAAGAACACCAACGGCGGCGCCATCCTCATCAACTCGGCCAAGCCGACTGATGTGTTAGAAGGCTACGTCAAGGGGCGCTACGGCAACTATAACGACCGTTATTTGGAAGGTGCGGTCAACCTGCCGCTGGCCGACGGCATCGCGCTGCGCGTCGCTGGCAACATCGAGCGCCGCGACGGTTTCACCAAGAACCTGATCGGCAAGGATCTCGACAACCTTCACTATGAGAACTTCCGCGTCTCGCTGAAAGTCGCTCCGGTTGGCAGCGGCTTCGAGAACCTGACGGTATTCAACCATACCAATATCGACGAGCAGGGCACGGGCTACATCGTTTCGCAGGTCTTCCCCAATCCTGCGATCCTGCGCGGCGGACCGATGGCGCCAGCCCGGCTTGCGGCCTTGCAGCAGGCCCAGGCGATCGGACCGCGCCGTGTGTCCGAAGCCAATACGCCGTTTTCGTGGGTGAGGGCTTTCGGCGTGTCGAATACGACGACGCTGGAACTGAGCGACAGCCTGACGCTGAAGAACGTCGCCGGCTATCACCAGCTGAAATATGACGGCCAGAACGACTACGACAATACGGATTTCGATTTCCTGTCCGTCGACTACTCGCGTTATGACAAGCAGTTCACGGAAGAGCTTCAGCTTCAGGGCAATTTCCTGGACAATCGCCTGTCCACCATCGTCGGCGGCTATTACAGTCACAACAAGCAGGATCCGCTCTATGGCGACAGCCGGACGCCCTATGGCCTGACATCGACCGGCTACGTCTATTACCCCGAAGTGTTCATCAACCGGAACGAGAACCACATTCGCCTTGAGTCGAAGGCCCTGTTCGCGCAGGCCAGCTTCAAGCTGACCGACAGGCTGAGCCTGACGGCCGGTTATCGTTACACCTGGGATCACCAGAATACGGCGGGCCGCTTTACGCGCCTGTTCGCCAACGGCACGCAGGCCTGCACGCTGCCGACCGAAGTGCCCGAGATGGACCCGCGCTTCACCGTGGACCTTCCCGGCTGTTATCTGACCGCGAAGTCGAAATTCTCCGCCGGCAACTATACGGTTTCGGCGGAATTCAAGCCCACGGACGACATGCTGGTCTATCTGGCCCATCGCCATGGCTACAAGTCGGGCGGTGCCAACACGACGGGCGGCTTTTACGGCGCCGAAGGCATCTTCGGCCCTGAAAAGGTCGATGATGTCGAGTTCGGTCTGAAGGCCAGCGGTTATTTGGGCGGTATGCGCTATTCCTTCAGCGGCGCGGCGTTCCATAGCTGGTATAATGACTTGCAGGTTACTCAGGTCATCACTTTCATCCTGCCAAACGGTGGTATCCTCACGCCGTCGCTGACCCAGAACGTGGCCAAGGCGAAGCTGTGGGGCGGCGATATCGACGTGTCGCTCGAACCCGTGCAGGGCTTTACTCTTACCGGGTCGTTCAACTACTTCGACGGCAAGCTCAACAATGGCCTGCTTCGTTTGGACAGCGCGGGCGGTGCGGTGGTCGATGTCTCGGGCTACAAGTTCCGCACGCAGCCGAAGATTCGGTATACTCTGGGCGCCAATTTCGAAACCGGGATCGGCGGGGACAGCATGCTGAACGCCTCGGCGTTCTATTCCTGGACGAAGAGCTACTATACCAGCTACGACGCCACGCCGGGCAACTTCATTCCCAGCTATGGCCTGCTGAACGGCCGCGTCGGCCTTTCGAACATTGCCGGCACGGGGATCGACGTTTCGGCCTTCGGCAAGAACATTACCAACGAGGAATATATCGTCGGCAATTCGAACGCGACCACATTCGGCCTGCTGTCGAAGGTGTATGGCGAACCGCGCACTTATGGCGTGGAAGCCGCGTTCAAGTTCTGATCGAGCCTTCGGCTCCGATCATATCGTAAGGAAGGGGCGGCTCTGGCCGCCCCTTTTTTTGGGTACGAGGCGGTTGCGGCGGCGCGACCCGGACGCACCTTCGCCGGACTTTGGCGGTACAATCAGATCACGCCGGGGCGCGCTGCCTCGATGGGAGGAAAGCCGGGCTTCAATTTTCCTGCGCGGCCGCCTCGCGCGCGCGCTTGGCCGCGCGCAGCATTTCGATGAAGGCTTCGGTCTCGCGCTGGAGGTAGGCGTTGGGGTCGGCCTCCATTGCGTTTTCGCGGAACATCTTGCGGGTAAGCTGCATCTGGAGGCGCGGCACGGCGGCGAGTTTTTCCCCCAGCGCGACGGCTTCGTCGAGCACCGTGCCGTCGGCGACGACGCGTGTGATGAGCCCGATCTCCTTTGCCTCCCGCGCCGTCAGCTTCTGTGACGTCAGGCAGATGTCGAGCGCCCGGCCATATCCGACAAGCCGGGGCAGAAGCGCCGTGCAGCCCAGTTCCGGCATCAGCCCGAGGGACAGGAACGGGAAGCTCCAGGTCGAGCTTTCACCGCCAAGGCGGATATCGACAGGCAGGAGCTGCGTGACGCCCAGGCCCATCGCGGTGCCGTGAACCGCCGCGATCATCGGCTTGGAGCGGGCGAGGAGGTGGATCCAGCCTGTGTCCTGCATCATGCAGATCTGCGCGATGTTGAGCTTCCTGCCGGTTTCGGGGTCGATTTCCGGCCCTGCCTTGAAGTCGGTTCCGGCGCAGAAGATCGGGCCTTCATGCGTCAGCACGATCGCGCCGATGGCGTCGTCGGCATTGGCTGCCTCGATGGCGTGCTCGGTCTCGCGGTAAAGCGGCGGGCTCCACGCGTTGCGCCGTTCCTGCCGGTCGTAAGTGATGATCGCCACTGCCCCGCGGGTTTCGTAGCGGATGTTTTCATAGTTCATCGGTGCGTTCCATCATGGAAGCGCCGCCGCCCCCCAAAGGGAACGGCGGCGCATCGTGTCCGTAAGGCCGTGAACCCGCGCTTAGCGCAGGCGCTCGACTTCGTAGGCGTACATTTCGTCAAGGTTTTCCTTGGCCGGCTTGGGCAGTTCCACCGCCTTGTCGCGGGTCGGCAGCAGCACGACCGCGCTGCCCGGCGAGACGACCGTGCCATGCTGATTTTCCACCCACACGTCGAGGTGCACTTCGTTGCGGCCTTCTTCCTGCACCTTCTTCTTGACGGTGCCTTTGATCCAGTAGGTATCGCCGGTGTAGACGAACTTGCGGTGCTGGCACGAAAGCTTCCACAGCCAGCCGTCGTCGCCCATCCAGTTGGTGATGATGTTGGTGAGGAAGGTTTCGCGCAAGCCCCCGTAATCGTAGGGGATCGGCACGCCCAGTTCGTTCGCCCAGGCCTTTTCCCAGTGCAGGCGCTGCACGGTATCGGGCACGTTCAGTTCGTTGGGTGTGTAGAGGCCAGGCACCTTGGCGCGGATCTTCCACGACTGGCGGAACGCGCCCGGCGGGGTGAGCTGCATGCCCCAGCCCACGTGCCAGACGACGAGATCGCTGGTCCGCAGCGGGCCGCGGACGATCGTCTGCAAATCCTCGCCTTCGATCACGTCCTCGAAATAGCGGGTTTCGGCGCCGCGCAGCTTTTCGGCGGCGTAAGCCTCGTCGATCAGCGCGAGGTATTCCTTGGTGTAAGGCTCGGGCAGGTCGTATTTCTTCTTCTTTTCGGCCGATGCGTGACGCTCGGCGCGAATCCAGGTGCCGCGCTGGATGGCGTGCAGTTCGTCGTTCTGGTTGCGATAGATATAGCCGTTGATTTCGGAAACGGTGCGGCCGGCAAAGCCGCTCTTGTCGTTCACCTGAACGCCGATCAGCGCGAAGCGCTGGCTGAGCTTGTCACCCAGGCGCAGCGGTCGCCACCATTCGAATTCCATGACTGCCTGGTACGAACCCAGACCGGCGAGGGGATCGCCCTTGACGATCGCCTTCTGCTCGGGCGTCAGCGGCGGGGCATCGGATTCGCCCATGGTGTAGAGGAAGTTGGGCGGCGCGATCAGCCCGCCCCAGCGCGTGTTGTCGCCATAGTGCTTGTCGCACCATAGCGGGTTGTCGTCACCATAGCCGTAGGCGAAGTGGCGGGTTCCGTCCCAGGTCACTTCGTAGTTGTGCGGCGGAGTGGGCTTGTTGACCTGAATCCCGATCTTCTTGCGGAGCTTCTCGATGCCCTCGTCGGTCAGGGTTCCATAGGTCGAATTGGCGTCGGCTTCAGCCATGGCGTCGTCCTCTCAAATGCGGTTCGCGTTCCTGTAGAGCAGCCGAGCCTTGCAGGCGAGTCGGCGCAGGATCAAGTAAATTCTCTATACGATTAGATGGCGGCATCCGTCAGCATGGCGACCAGTTCCGCTTTCTTCACTTTGCCCGATCCGGTCATCGGCAAGGTGTCTTCCGTCATGGCGACGATCCGCCGGGGCACCTTGAACGAGGAAAGCCTGCGCTTGAGTTCGGCCGTGACTTCAGCCGGATCGAGGTGCCGTCCCGGCGCCATCAGCACGGCCGCCGTCAGTTCCACATCGTGTCCCTTGGGTACGCCGACGACGGCCACCTTTTCGATACCCATCAGCCCGGTCATCGCCAGTTCCACTTCCATGGGCGCGACGTTCGCGCCGTGGATTTTTATCATTTCGCCCAGCCGCGCCTCGAACTTGAGATAGCCTTGCGCATCCAGCGTGCACAGATCGCCGGTGGCATAGAAGCCCTCGGCGTCGAACACTTCGTCCCGCTCCTTGCTGGTCAGGCCCAGCATCAGGCAATAGCCCTTGACCAGCAGTTCGCCGGTCTCGCCCACGGAGAGCGGCTCGCGGGTTTTCGGATCGACGATCTTCAGTTCGACGCCGGGAACGGGCTTGCCCTGCCAGCTTGGCCGGTCCTCCGGCAGTAGTTCATCCCATCGCGCCGATGTGTGGCCGCCCAGCGTCTCGGTCATTCCGAACGTGCGCGCGAAACGTTCGTTGGGATAATGGCGGGCCGCGCCGAAACGGCGCGCGACCTGCGCGCTCAGGTATCGCCCGCTGCGGGCGATCGCGGCCTTGTCCATGTTGAGGCGCACGACATCGTAACCGGCGTCGCGCAGTTCGACCGAATCGCGCAACACGTCGAACCAGCCGGAATCGCCGCCAAGCCCGGTGCCGCGCTCGTCATGGATCAGGCGCAACACGTTTTCCGGCGATCCGTCGTTCGTGGTAATCACGCAAACCCCGGCCTGAAGCGCGTAGAACAGAGTCGCGACCAACCCGGCGACCCAGAACATCGCGCGCGTGGTGATGACCCGGTCACCCTCGCCGAAGGGATAGAAATCCATCGCCATCTGATAGCTGTGGCGCACGAACGCGCCCTGGCCGTGGATCACGCCCTTGGGATTGGCCGTGCTGCCGGACGTGTGGATGATGACATAGGGGTCGCCGGGCGCAACCTTGTCCTCGATGCCGCGCAGCATGGCGTCATCGAACGCATCGCTTCCGGCAAACAGGTCCGTGACCGGGCGTGACCACGCGCGCGCGCCTTCGCCCGCGACCCACACCGTGCGCAGGCGCGGCGCGGCGGCGAGGCGGAAAGGGGGGCGGCTGTCGGCCAGGCCCGGCAGCGCCTCTTCCAGCCGGGCCAGATAGTCATGGCTGAGGAAGCGGTCGACAGTAACGAGGTGGTCGATTTCCGCATTGGCCAGAACCCATTGCAGTTCCGGCGCCTGATAAAGCGTGCTGAGCGGCAGGGCGACCGCGCCGATCCTTCCGATGGCGAGCAGCAGCAGCGCATAGTCGGGCGTCGGGGGCATCAGCAGGCCGATCCGTGTGCCCTTGGCCGCGCCTTGCGCCAGCAACGCCTTGGCGATCAGCGCCGACCGGCTTTCCAGTTCGCGAAAGGTCAGCCGCTCGCCGTCGCGGACAATCGCTTCGGCATCGCCGTATTTCGCGGCGATATGGTGGACGAGGCCGTCGATGGTGGGTTTGTAGTCAGGCAGTCGCATCACTTTCCCTCAAGAATCGTGTCGAACCAGTCAAGCATTCCCCGGTGAAAGGGGGAAGCCGCATGGTGCAGGCTGATATTGTGGCCCGTGGCGGGCTCGAAGCGCACGTCGGCCCGGCGGCTTGCCGCCAGATCGGCGCGGGCCGCGGCGGCGATATCGGGCGTTGCGATCGAACTGGCCTCATCCTGCGCGAATGTCATCCTGACGGGCAGGCGAATGTGCCGCATCACGGCCGGAAGATCGCGCGGAGCATTCGCCGCGTCAGGCAGTTCGGCGCCGGGAACCGGCCGGGCGAGTTCTTCCGCGAAAGCCAGGGCATCGGGATCGAACGTGCCGTCCGGCCCGAAGAACAGCGTGCGGCAATGATCGGGGGCATTGGGTGGGAAATGCGTCTCTCCGTCCGGCAGGACGCGCGCGGAAAGCGCCTGTTGCATCGCTGCGGGATAGCGCAGCGGAACGCCGCTGACGTCGATCGCCGACAAAAGGGCTTCGGCGCGCGGATTCGCGGCGGCGATCAAGGCCAGGATACCGCCCATCGAATGGCCGGTGACAAGGACCGGCAGCGGCCCCTCGCGTGCGATCAATGCGTCGATGAGATCGAGCACCACATCGGCCTGCCGGGCAAGGGGCATCGGATGCGCGAACGCGGCGCCATAACCCGGCCGGTCGACGGCAACGGCCAGCAGGGCGCGTTCGGCGGCGAGCCGCAGCAGCGAATGCGCGGGGTAATCCCAATATCCCGCCGAATAGCCGCCGCCGTGAAGGGCGAGGACGATGCCGCGCGGCCGGTCCGGGCGTTCCTCCCGGCCGGACAGGGTCATATCCGCGATGGCATATTCGGTCTGCAACACGCGCTCTCCCCGGTTCGTCCCTAGCCTTCGCTTGTGCCGTGCTCAAGTGCCGGGCGACTTGTGACGTGCCACGTAAACCGATATATTATTTACAGGACAAGCGAAACAACGGGAGAGATGCCTTGAACGCCCCCATTCCGGCCCTCACGCCGAAACCGGATCATGTACCTGAAGAGCTTGTCGTCGATTTCGACTACATCCAACCGGAGGGCATGGAGGAACTGGGCGTCTATGGCGCGATGAAGCGGCTTCATGACGGGCCGGACATCGTGTGGACGCCGCGCCATGGCGGCCACTGGCTGGTGACGCGGGCGGAGGACGTGCGCTTCGTCCAGAACAACTACGAGGTTTTCAGCCACGAGGAATTCATGATCCCGCGTGAGCTGCAATCGTTCCGGCCGGTGCCGCTGGCGGTCGATCCGCCGAACCACGCGCGTTATCGCGCGGTCATCAATCCCGGTTTCACTCCGGCGCGCGTTGCCCGGATGCGCGAGGAAGCGCGCGCCCTGACCATCGAGTTGACCGAAAAGATGCTTCCCAATGGGCGCTGCGAGTTCCTTTCGGAATTCGCCCGGATCATGCCGGTGACGATGTTCCTGAAGATCGTCGACCTTCCGCTCGACCGGCGTGAGGAGTTCGTCGAATGGGGCATCGCCATCATGTCGAGCTACGATGTGGATGAGCGCACCGCCGCGCAGGTTCGCGTGCGCGATTATCTCAAGAGCGTGCTGGATGAGCGCGAGGGCGGCGAGGGGGAAGACCTGCTCACGCGCGTTGCCGGATGGCGGCGCAATCCGCGCTTCCAGTCGGAAGAGGAAGTGATGTCGATGGCGACTCTGCTGTTCGTCGGCGGTCTCGATACCGTGGCGTCCGAACTGTCCTACATCGCGCATTACCTGGCGCAGCATCCCGAACAGCAGAAGCGCCTGCGCGAGGACAAGGCGATCATTCCCGCCGCCAGCGAGGAATTCATCCGCCGTTTCGGCCTGTCGAACACCGGGCGGATCATCACGCGCGACTACGAATACAAGGGCATCACGTTCAAGAAAGATGAGATGATCATGGTCCCCAACAATCTCTCGGGGATCGACGAGCGGCTCTATCCCGATCCTTTCGCAGTGAAGTTCGATCGCGGCATCGGCGCGATGGATCACAACACGTTCGGCAACGGACCGCACAAGTGCGTGGGCGCGCCGCTGGCCCGCGCCGAAGTGCAGGTGTTCCTCGATGAATTCGTCGGCCGGATGCCGGAGTTCCGGCTCGATACGGACAGGAAGAACGTTGAGCACTGCGGCTCCGTGCCGGGCTTTTCCGAACTCTACTTGCGCTGGGACTGAAAGGGAGGGACTGATCGAAACGGCCTTCCCCCCGCTCAAGGCCGGGGGAAGGCGCGGGTTCAGGCGGCTGCCTGCGCTTCGAACAGCTTCTTCAGTTCGGGCTGGCTCGGCTTCATGGACGGCGTGCGAGGGAAATCCTCCACTTTCATGAAGCTGACGGGAACCTGATAGGCCGTCAGCCGGTCCCGCAGGTATTCGCGCAGTTCGCCTTCGTCGACATCCTGCCCGGCCTTGACGCGGAAGGCCGCCGCCGGAACCTGTCCGAGGCGCGGATCGGGGAGCGCGACGACACAGGCTTCCAGCACGGCGGGGTGGCTTTCGACCGCCTTCACCACGTCGTCGGGAATGATCTTGAATCCGCCCCGGATAATGGCGTTGTCGGCCCGGCCGAGAATCCAGAGATACTGCTCCTCGTCCATTTTGGCGAGGTCGGTCGTGCGCACCCAACTGGTGCCGTCGCCCAGATGCTTCGCGCGCAATTCGAGCACGCCCTTTTCCCCGTAAGACAATGGTTCGCCGCTTTCGGGATCGACGATACGGCCGTCGATGCCGGGCAGCATCTTGCCGACGCTGCCGCGCCGCTGCTGTCCGGTCTTGAGAAATTCGGGAAGAGTCCATCCCGCGACGCCGCCCGCGAATTCGGTCGCGCCGTAGTTCTGAAGCACCGGGATGCCGAAATGCTCGTAAAACTGGTCAGCCAGTTCCGGGTCGAGCGGCGCGGTCGAGGTGCGGAACGCGACGAGGCTCGACAGTGCTTCCTTCGGCACGCCGGCGTCGAGGATCATGCGCAGGGCCGACGGCGGCGCGCCCGCGACCTTGGGGCGGTGCCGCTGCACCGCGTCGACGAATTCCGCCACCCGGAAGCGGTCGAGCATGCAGCCGCGACGGCCCGCCGACAGCGTGACGAAGAGGCTGAAAATGCCGCCGATATGCGCGAACGGCGTATTGAGGATGGACACGGACTTCGACAGGCGCGGACCCTGCGAGGGATCGCGCGTCTCGAACGCAGCAGCGTCGAGGATGGCCTGTTCGAAATTCTTGGCCTTGAGCGGAATGCGCTTGGGCGCGCCGGTGGTGCCGCTGGTCAGCATCTCGATGCCGATGCCTTCGGCCTCGTTGCGAAAGCCGCTGCCGGTGAGCGGAAACACCACGCGGACGGGCTCGTCGCGGTTCCCGGTGATTTCGATGCCCAGCGCGCCGACGCTTTTCACGGCTTCGGCAATGGCGGAGCGCTGCCAGTCGACCGTTTCGGCCACGACGACCGGAACCTTGAGGCCGGTGATATCAGCCACCAGCTTGTCGTCGGGCAGGGCGGGATTGAGCGTGACGATGCAGCGGTCGCCCGTGATCGTGCCGATGATGAGCGCGGCGATGCGCGGCGTGTTGCGCAGGATGCCGCCGATGCGGGTACCTGGCGCGATTCCGTTCTGCGCCAGAATTGCGTCAACGGCGCCGATGATCTCGTTCAGTTCGCCCCAGGTCGTCCATTCCTGCTGGAATTCGAGCGCCGGCGCCGCCGGATCGATCGACATGACGCCCCTGACCAGTTCCTTGAGGGTTGTCATATCTCGCCATCTCCAATGTAAAACGTATAACGGATTTAAATGGTTTGAACCCCGTTTTGCAAGCAAAAGCATCACGGGATGAAATTCCGCGCGGCAGGGCGTCGGGGCAGGGCATCACGAGGCCCCCTTCACTCGCCCCGCCGGTTTTTCGTCCTGCCGGATCAGCGCCGCAGCTTTTTCCGCGATCATGATCGTCGGGGCGTTGGTGTTGGCGGAAACCGGCTCCGGCATGGCGGAGGCGTCGATGACGCGAAGTCCGGCGACGCCCCTGACCTTGAGCTGCGGATCGAGCACCGCGAGCGGATCGCCGTCCGGGCCCATCCGGCAGGTGCCTACGGGATGATAGCCGGTCCCACCCCACTGGCGGACGTAAGCGGTCCATTCCTCGTCGGTTCCGGGCAGGGGCGACGGCCGCATCGTTCCCGTGATAACTGCGGCCAGCGCCGGGGCGCGGCACGCCTCTTCCACGATCTTGCAGGCCTTGACCAGTTTCTCCACGTCGGAAGGATCGCCCTGAAGCCGGTGGTCGATGATCGGCTTGTCGTCCGGGTTCGCGCTTCTCAGGCGGATTTCGCCCCGGCTCTGCGGGCGCGCGACGTGGAAGCCGAAGCTGAACGACGGCCGCTTTTCGACGACGGCGTCGCCCGCGTCGTTGAACGTCACGGCGACCGGCAGCATCGACAGGATGATGTCGGGATCGGGCAGGTCCGGTTCGGTGCGGAATGAGGCCATGACCTGCACGGCGGGCGTCGTCAGCAAGCCCTTGCGGAACATCAGGTAGTTGAGCAGGTGCCCCACCATGCGGACAGGGCCGAGCTTCGCGCTCATCGTCGGGATGTTGACGAACTTGGCGAGGCCGATGGAATTGTGCTCGCGCAGGTTCTGGCCGACTCCGGGCAGATCGGCCGCAACGGCGATGCCGTGCTCCGCCAGATGCGCCGCCGGGCCGATGCCGGACCGCATCAGGATCGCGGGCGAATGCATCGTGCCCGCGCACAGCAGCACCTCGCGCGCGGCGCTTATGGTGCGCGTCTGGCCGTCCTGGCGGAACAGGACGCCGGTGGCGCGGCCGTTTTCGATCACGATACGGTCCACCAGCGCCCCGGTGATAACGGTCAGGTTGGGGCGCCCGCGCGCCGGATCGAGGTAGCCATGCGCGGTCGAACAACGGCGGCCGTCCTTCTGCGTGGCATAGATGCGATAGACGCCGGCCTGGCTGCCGTCGCAGTAGTCCTGGTTCTCGGCGATGCCGATCTGTGAGAAAGCGTCGATCACTTTCTGGCCGATGGGCTGCGGATCATGGATCGGCGAAACGCTCAAGGGGCCATGGCTGCCGTGCGATTGCGAGGGCGCGTCATGCAGCGTTTCGGCCTTGAGGAAATAGGGGAACACCTCGTTCCAGCCCCAGCCCGCGCAGCCCAGCTTTTCCCAGTTGTCGTAGTCGGAGCGTTCGCCCCGCATGTAAACCTGGCCGTTGATCGCCGAACTGCCGCCGAGCGCCTTGCCCGCCGCCCACTGCATCGTGCGTCCGTCGATGCTGGGATCGGGCTGCGTCGGCAGGCACCAGTCATAGGTCTTGTGACCCATGAGCTTGGCCGTTCCGGCGGGCATGTTGACGAGGAAAGCGTCATGCTCGCCGCCCGCTTCCAGCAGGACGACGCGGGTTGCCGGGTTTTCGCTCAGCCGCGCAGCGAGAACGCAGCCCGCGCTGCCGCCCCCGATGATGACATAATCCGCCTGCTCCACCATTCGCCCGCTTTCCCCTTCATGCCGCTTCAGGGCAGATGCAGCATGACCTGCTTGATCTGCATGAATTCCTCCAGCCCCGGCTTGCCGCCTTCGCGCCCGAACCCGGATTGCTTGTAGCCGCCGAACGGCAGGTTCGGCGCCATCGGCAGCATGCCGTTCACGGCCACACACCCGGCCTGCAATCGCGCGGCCACGCCGTGCGCGCGGGCAAAGTCGCGGGTGTGGAGATAGGCGCCGAGGCCGAAGCGCGAATCGTTGGCCATGGCCACGGCTTGCGCATCGCTGTCGAACCGGATGATCGACAGGACTGGGCCGAACACTTCCTCGCGCGCGAGATGGCTGTCATGGGCGACACCGGCAAAGACAGTCGGCTCGACAAAAGCCCCCGGCGCAAGATCGCCCTGGCCGCGCTGCCCGCCCGCGACAAGCTTTCCGCCGCTTTCGGCCTTCGCCCGCTCGATCACCCCCATGATGCGTTGCGCGGCAGCTTCGTGGATCACCGGGCCGATGATCGTCGTGGGGGCGAGAGGATCGCCCATCGGAAAGGCTTTCGCCTGCGCGGCGATGCGTTCGACCAGATCGTCGAAGATCGCGGTGTGGGCGTAGACTCGCGTCGGCAGCACGCAGCCCTGGCCGGACAGGGGGATAAGGCTGCACGTCGCCGCCATCGCCGCCGCCGTGTCGAGGTCCGCGTCGGGAAACACGATGTTGGCGGACTTGCCGCCCAGTTCCAGCGCGACCGGCTTCAGGTGCTCGGCGGCCACGCGCATCACTGATTTGGCGACCATTTCGCCGCCGGTGAAGCTGATCTTGCCGACCGCCGGATGCGCGATCAGCGCTTCGCCCGCTTCCGCGTCGCCGGGCACGATGTTGAGCGCGCCCGCCGGGATGCCCGCTTCCAGCGCCAGTTCGCCGAAACGGATCGGCACGAACGGCGTCTGCGTCGGCGGCTTGAGGATCACTGCGTTGCCCCCGGCAAGCGCAAGGACGGCCGTCATGCAGGTCGCGACCAGCGGGCCGTTCCACGGAATGATGACGCCGATCACGCCGATCGGTTCGTGGAGCGAATAGGCGAGGCCCTTTGCCCCGATCGGTTCGGTGATCGTGCCTTCCACCTTGTCGGCCCAGCCCGCGTAATAGCGGATCCACGAAAGCCCCAGCGCGATCGAGTTGGTGGCGACAGGCGTGCCGACTTCCAGCGCGGCCAGTTCGACGAGTTCGGACGCGTGCGCCTCGACGAGTTCGGCAAGGCGCAGCAAGGCGTCCCGGCGCGCCACCGGCCCCATCTCCGCCCAGGCCTTCTGGCCCGCCATCGCGGCTTGGGCGGCGGCGTCTATTTCGGCCTTGCCGCAGACCGGGACCACGGCCTGAACCGTGCCCGTCGCCGGATTGACATGCTCGCGCGTGCCGAGGCTTGTCGTGGCGGGACGGTCCGTGCCGATGACCGGGCGATTGTTGGCGAGCCGCTCGTCCCGCGTTGCAACGTTCATTGTCTCACCCCTTAGTGAAGCCGGCGTCGACGAGGAGTTCTGCGCCTGTGATGTAGCTGGCGGCGTCGCTGGCGAGGAAGAGGACGGCTCTGGCCATTTCGATGGGCTGGGCGACACGGCCGAACAGGCTGCGTCCCGGTACCAGCGCCGGTCCGTCGATCTTCGGGCCGCCTTGCGCTTCCATCGCCTTCATCTTGTCCGGCCCGGGCGTGGCCATGCCGCCCGGCAGCACCGAATTGACCCGGATGTTGTCCCGGGCGAACTCGACAGCGCCCAGCCGTGTGATCGCATCGACCCCGGCCTTCGCCGAATCATAGTGCATGTTGGGGAAGATCGTGGGGTGCTGCGCGCTCATCGAGGAAATGTTGACGACAGAGCCGCCGCCGCGTCCGCGCATCTGCTTCACGGCTTCGCGCAGGCACAGGAACGTGCCGCGCGTGCAGACCGCGTGCATCACGTCCCATTCGGCCACCGGCATGTCCATGGTGTTGGCCTTGTTGCGATAGGCCGCGTTGTTGACCAGCACGTCGACGCCGCCGAACCGCTCCGCCGCCGCCGCGAACCCGGCCTGCACCGCCGCTTCGTCGGCCACGTCCATCGCCACGCCCAGCGTCGGCCCTTTCGCCGAAAGCTCGCCGGCCGTGGCCTGCGCCGCCTCGCCGTTGAGATCCGCGATCACCACCGAGGCCCCCACATCGAGAAACAGCGAGGCGATCTCCCGGCCCAGGCCCTGCGCCGCTCCCGTCACCAGCGCAACCTTGCCCTCCAACGTGAAAACCCTAAGCGCTTCCTCAATATTCGCCATCACAGAATCCTCTTCATGGCCGCACGTTTTGTGCTGGCGGCAATCGTCTAACCCGTTTAGATCATTTTAGGCGATAGGAAAGAGGAGTCTGGAAGCATGGGCCAATTTGACGGCAAGGTTGCGATCATTACCGGCGCGGGCCGTGGAATCGGGCGGGAAACCGCGCTGCTGATGGCGCGCGAGGGCGCGAAGATCGTGGTCAACGATCTGGGCGGCGGGCCGCAGGGCGGCGGCGGCGATGCGTCTTTCGCGCAGCAGGTCGTGGACGAGATCAAGGCGGCGGGCGGTGAAGCGGCGGCGGAAACGTCCAGCGTCGCCGACATGGCGGGCGGCAAGGCCGTGGTCGATTGCGCGATGGACAATTTCGGCCGGGTGGACTTCCTCATCAACAATGCGGGCATCATCCGTCCCAAGCGCCTGCTGGACATGACGGAGGCCGATTTCGACATTGTCGTCGCCGTCAACTTCAAGGGCTATTTCGCGACGATGAAAGCGGCGGCCGAACACCTGAAGAAGCAGGGCGGCGCTATCGTCAACATGAGTTCGCCTTCGGGCTTCGGCCATTATGGAATGATCAACTATACCGGGGCCAAGGAAGGCGTCGTCGGCATGACCCGGACAGTCGCGCGCGAACTTGCCGAGTTCGGCGTGCGCGCCAACGCGGTGCGTCCGATTTCCGGGCCGACGAACATGAACATCCCCGAGGTCTACGAGACTCTCGACTATGCCATGAACACGCTGAAAATCCCGCCCTTGTCGAATCACTGGCTGGGCAACAGCGGCCCCGACGGGCGGCCGTGGAACGTGGCGGGCGTCATCGCCTGGCTTTGCACGGACCTTGCCGCCGGGCTCAACGGACGCGAAGTCTATATCAACGGCGGCCACGTCGCGCTGGTGCAGGAGCCGGAGTTTGTCCGCAGCCAGTTCGCGGTCGAAGGGTGGACTTTTGACAAACTTTGCGAGGAAGGCACGAGCCGCGCGCTGACCTGGGATATCCGCGACCGTTTCACCGGGAAATGAGACCGGGCACGATCCGCGCCGGATGACGCGGATCGTGCCGTTCGGCCGGGGCCCCTTCAACCGGGCTTGTAGCCTTCGGGCAGGATATCGAGATTGAGGCCGATGCGTTCGGCGGGCACCGTCAGCGGGCGTTCGTAAGACGAATCGCTCCTGTCGCGGGCGACGACACCGCTTTCGCGCAACATGCCCAGCAATTGCGGGTCGACCTTGTTGTGCGTGGGAATGCCGCCCCATTCGGACACGCATTTGCGCGCCGCGATCCGCCATTCGCCATCGCGCTTTTCCAGACGGTCGATATAGCGGCCCCCGCCGAGTGTCAGCGTCTGGTCCTTCGCGTCCATCGCCGCGAACAGCCAGTAGGTTTCGGCATGGGCGACGTCGCCGTCGATTTCGCAGAAGTGGTTGGTAATGGCATGCTGGTGCGCGACTTGCGCGTTGGTGTGGTAGTGGTTGACCCAGTTCCAGAAATCCTCCGGGCCGCCGACGAAGAAACCGTGATCGTCGATGGCGTCCGGGTGATAGGCGGACAGGAACATCTCGCGGTCCATCCGGTCCACGCCCCGGCAATAGCGCGTGACGGCTTCGCGGATCTTCTGCTTGTCCCAGAGTTCGCGAACCATGTCTTCCATGGACGGTTCCATGATCGCGCTCCTCAGGCCACGGGCAGGCCCGCGGCATGGCGCGCCGCGACCCAGCCGAAGATGAACGAGGGCGAGATGCTGGCGCCCGCGCCGGGATAGGTGCGGCCCATGACCGATGCCGTCGAGTTGCCGGTGGCATAGAGGCCCTCGATCACGCCGCCGTCCTCGCGCAGCGCCCGGCCATATTCGTCCGTGACGATGCCGCCGAACGTGCCGACGTCGCCGGGATAGATCGCCACGGCATAGAACGGCGCCTTTTCGATCGGGCCGAGGCCGGGGTTGGGATATTCACTGGTCGGGTCCGAAAAGACGAGATCGTAGGCCCTGTTGCCCCGGCCGAAATCCTCATCCTTGCCCTGCCGGGCAAAGCCGTTGAAGCGTTCGACCGTCGCCTTGAGGTTGTCGGCCGGAACGTCGATCTGCCGGGCGAGATCCTCCAGCGTATCGGCTTTTTTCATGTAGCCGGACGTGAACCATTCCGCCGGTGTCGCCCCGGCGTGGAAGCTCCACGGATAGCGGTCGCGGTGGCGGCTCTCGATGATTGCCCAGACCGGCACGTCGCCATGGCCATACACCGCCTGCCCGTTGGCCATATAGCTTTGCGCTTCGTTGGTGAAACGCTTACCCTGATGGTCGACGAGGATGACATGCGGCTTGGGCAGGTCGAGCACGTGCATGAAGCGGTCGCCGCCCGGCGGCGTGGACGTGAGAATCCACACTGCGCCATCGGTGCAATCGAGCGC
The DNA here is from genome assembly GCA_964621355.1 of uncultured Novosphingobium sp. Classification (GTDB taxonomy): domain Bacteria; phylum Pseudomonadota; class Alphaproteobacteria; order Sphingomonadales; family Sphingomonadaceae; genus Novosphingobium. The sequence goes on from CAZUOV010000006.1 coordinate 29,422, forward strand.
CGCGCCGTGCTGCCTGGCCAGTTCGATCATCTCGCCGGTGTCGCCGGGGTTGGCGTTGGTCCAGTCGGTCGATGAAGGCTGCGGCCCGTATTTCTTGCGCAATTCGGCATTGCGCGAGAAACCGCCGGCATTGATGAGCACGCCGTCGCGCGCCTCGATCCGCCAGGGCTTGCCGTCCTTTTGCGAGACGACGCCGACGATCCGGCCGCCTTCCTCGATGATGTCCGAAACGCCCGCGTTCACGCGGATTTCGACGTGGTGATCGAGCGCCATCTTGAGCATCCGGCCCTGGATCGCCGTTCCGGCGCCGACCAGATCCTGGCCGAACAGCTTGCTCTTCGCCATGCGCAGGCCGACCTTGAGCGCGGCGAGCTTGCCGGTCCAGTTGCGCTTCATCAGCATCAACTGGCGCGATTCCACACCGCGCACGACGACGCTGGAAAGGCCGCGGCGCAGCTTGGCCTGCCATTCCTTGCCGAGACTGGCGGCGGGGAAGGGTTCGACGGCGAGGCTGCGGCTCTCCGGGCATCCGCCGGGCAGATCGTCGTGATAGTCGGACCAGCCGTCGCAACGCACGAAAGGCATGCCCTTTTCCTCGAGATAGAGCACCATCTTGGGGCCCTGTTCGAGGAACATGTCCTTGCGCGCCCGCGTCGTGCCGGGGCCGACATCGCCCACGGCGGCGTCGAGATAGGTCCGCGCCTTCTCCGCGTTGTCGTCGATCCCTTCGCGCGCCTGGAGCGGGTGGTTGGGAATCCAGAACACGCCGCCCGACATCGCGGTGGAGCCGCCCACCTTGTCGGTCTTTTCAAGGATCAGTGGATCCTTGCCCGCGTCTTTCATGGCGATGGCCGCGACCATGGAGCCGCCGCCGCTGCCCACGATCACGAAATCGCGGCTTTCGTCCCATTGACTCATTCGGCGTAGCCTTTCTCAACGAACTCATCGAGCGCGCGGTGGAAGTTCAGGACCGCGGTTTCCTGGCGCGGATTCGGCCGCGCTCCCTTGAAGGCGCGCGATTTCATGCCCTTCTGGACTTCGGCCATGTTCTGATAGTCCTGGGTCAGGATCAATCCCCAGAAGTCGGTATCGGCGTGGTCCTGGCTCCATTCCTGCTCGACCTTCGGCTCCTTGCCTTCGGGATAGCGCTGGAGCGAATAGACGTCCCAGATGCACTTGTCCGGGTCATAGCCATGGGGCCGCGCGCGATAGCCCAGCAGGCCGGTCGGCCCCATCAGCATGATCTGGTTGGGGAACAGGTGCCAGTCGACGCCCGCCGCCTGCATCTGCTGGGGCGTGATGTCGGGCCACTTCAGGCCGAGCGAGATGGCGTGCTCATAGATGAACTGGCCGAACTTCATCAGCACTTCCATGTGCGGCGTGCCGGGGGGCACTTCCTGCTCGACACGGCGCGCGGCGTGGACCGTCTGCACGGAAGAGCCGGCGTTGAGCGTTGCCGCCATGTCTTCCATGTAGTCGCGGATGCCGGGGCGGATGTCCTCGGTCGGCTCGCCGCCGGTAAGGCGGGGAGAGCGCGAGCCCATCGGCATCGATTCCCAGTATCCGAAGTGGGAATGCCGCCCGTGGGAATAGCTTTGCGTCCAGTCGTCGAAATAGCGCAGCATCTGGTTGTGCGTCGTCTGGACGTGATAGCCTTCGTTGAACGCCTCGAGCGCGACTTTCCAGTTGCAGTCGAAGATCGTCGACTTGCGCCAGTGATAGCGCATGCCGCCGATGTCGAACGGATCGAGATAGGCCTTGGCCGGGGCGAGGTGCTCTTCCAGGCTGATGCTGTCCGGGTCGAGGTTGATATAGACCCAGCCGCTCCAGCGGCCGACCTTGACCGGCTGGAGGTTGAGATCGTCGTCGGTCAGGTCTTCCGGCGCCCATTCCTGCCGGTCGACGACCTTGGCGCCGGTGCCGTCGATCTTCCAACTCCAGCCGTGGAACTTGCAGAACAGGCGGTTGGCGTGGCCGCAGCCTTCGGTGATCGTCCGGCCGCGATGCGGGCAGACGTTGTGGAACGCCTTGATCTCGTCCGGCGCGGTGCGGATGACGATGATCGACTGGTCGACGATGTCGTATGTGTAGAAATCGCCCACTTTGGGGATTTCCTCTTCGCGGCAGGCCATCTGCCACACCCGGCTCCACAGTTTTTCCGCCTCGAGCCGGGCGAATTCCCGGCTCACGTAATGATCGGCCGAAATGATCCCTTTTTCCCCGGACCAGTTCTCCAAGCCTTGCGGCGAATGCACGTTCATCCTTGCCTCTCCTGCGCGGGATCGCCCGGCGCTCTGGTTCCCCCCGCCGTTGCGGGGATACGGTGTTATCATCTAACTAGGTAACAGGACATCTAGCAAGGAAAACTGCACGCGTCATGATCTTGCGGAAACGCCGCGCATGCTGCATCTAGCGTGCGGGCAGCAAGGAATTTAAATTGTCTAATGGATTTGCAGCCATTCGCGCCAGCGGCAGGAGCAATGCCGAGGCCGTGCGTGTGCCGAAGACGGCGGAACTTGTCGCCAGGCAGATTCGCAACGCGATCATTCGCGGCGAACTGGCCGACGGCGATACCCTCCCTGCGGAAGCGCATCTGATCGCGGAGTTCGAGGTTTCCCGCCCCACCATTCGCGAGGCGGTGCGCATTCTCGAATCCGAGGGGCTAGTCACGGTCGCCAGGGGCGCGCGCGGCGGAACGAAGATCAACGCGCCGAATTACGAGATGATCGAGAGGGCCGCCGGAATCGCCCTGCAATCGCGCGGCGTGACGATCGGCGACCTCTATGAAATGCGCATGATGATGGAGCCGCCGGCCGCGCGGCTTGTGGCCGAACGCAACAGCAAAAAGGCCGTTCCGCTGCTGCGCGCCCATATCGCCGAAGAGATGGCTCTCGTGCAGGATCGTTTCGCCGCTACTGCCAAGATCGCCGAATTTCACCAGCTGATGATCGAGCTGGCCGGCAACCAGACCCTGATTATCTTCGCGCAGGCCCTGCGCGGCCTCGTCGATGAACATCTCTATCTGGCTCAGCGCAGCAGGCCGATAGCCGACCCGGAATTTACCGAGCGCCAGTTGCGTTTCGGCTTCCGGTCGCACGAGAGACTCGCCGATCTGATCGAGGCGAAGGACGGGCCGGGGGCCGAGGCGCACTGGCGTGACCATATGATCGCCGCCGGCAGGATATGGCTGGCGCAGGTCGGCCCCAACTCGGTGGTCGATCTGATCGGTTGACTGCCCGGAGGTCCGTCTGCGGGTCTGGTCCGGCAAAGGCTGTTTTGCCCCTCGACACATACCGGGCAATCATATAACCGATTGAGCCGATAATTGCCCTCATGCGGGCGGAAGGGAGTGCCAGGTGGCTACAAATCAATACGTCCCCGATTCGGCGACGCTTCTGGACATTTACAAGCGCGCGGCCTTGCTCAAGGCCAACGATGAACGTGCCCGGAAGGTCATCCTTTCGGGGCAGATCGCGATGGTCTATTATTCCTATCGCGGGCAGGAGATCATTCCTTCGGCGCTGTCCGCCTGCCTGCGCGACGACGATTCGCTCTGCACGATCTATCGCGGCATCCACGACATGCTGGCCAAGGGCTTTCCGTTGCGCCCGCTGTGGGCGGAACTGGCCGGCCGCAAGACCGGATCCTGCAAGGGCAAGGGCGGGCCGATGCATCTGACCTACCCCCCGAAGGGCATCATGGTCACGACCGGCATCGTCGGCTCGACGGCCCCGATCGCGAACGGCCTGGCCTGGGCGGCGCAGCTCGACAAGTCCGACCGGGTTTCGGTCTGCACCTTCGGCGACGGCGCCTCGAACATCGGCGCGGTGCATGAGGCGATGAACCTTGCCGCATGCTGGAACCTGCCGACGATCTTCATCTGCCAGAACAACCTCTATGCCGAGCATACGACATACGAGAAGATGACCGCTGGCGAGACCATTGCCGGCCGGGCCGCCGGTTACGGGATGCCGGGCGTGCGCGTGAACGGCAACGATGCGGCCGAGATGTATGCCGCCGCCGCCGAAGCCGTCGCGCGGGCTCGCGCGGGCGAAGGGCCGACGCTGATCGAATGCATGACTTTCCGCTTCTTCGGCCATTCGTTCGGAGATGACGATACCAGATATATCCCCAAGGAGCAGAAGGCCGCCGCGATGGCGGCGGATCCGGTTCCGGCGCTGCGCGCGAAGCTGATCGCCGACCGTATCGCCACGGAAGAGGAACTGGCCGCGATCGAGGCCGGGATCGAGGCCGAGATCGACGATGCGGTGAAGTTCGCGCTCGATTCGGAATGGCCGGTGGCGGACGACTTGCGCTTCGACGTGTTCGAGAAGGAGATCGCGGCATGAGCACGACTGCCCCCGAAGCACCGGCCCAGAAGGCCGCGCGTCCGAAAGTGACCATTCTCGAGGCACTTCACAAGGCTTGCCATGATGCCTTTGCCGAGGACCCGAAGATCCTCATGCTGGGCGAGGATCTGGCGGATCCCGAAGGCGGCGGGATCGTTGGCGTTTCGGCCGGTCTGTCGACCAAGTTCGGCGATGACCGGGTCCGCTCCACGCCGATTTCCGAACAGGCGATCATGGGCGCGGCCATCGGCGCGAGCCTTGCCGGTTACAAGCCGATCGCCGAGATCATGCTGATGAACTTCACGACCGTGGCCATGGACATGATCGTGAACCACGCCGCCAAGCTGCGCTTCATGTCGGGCGGGCAGACCAACGTGCCGATCGTGATCCGCACGATGACCGGGCTTGGTTTCGGCTCCGGCGGCCAGCACTGCGATTACCTGGAGGCATGGTTCGCCCATACCGCCGGGATCAAGGTCTGCGCGGCATCCACGCCCGAGGATGCCTATGGCCTGCTGCGCTCGGCGATCGACGATCCCGATCCGGTGATCTTCATCGAGAACCTGCCGACCTATCGCGTGCCGATGTCGTTCGAGCTTCCCGACAGCAGCCATCGCGTGCCGCTGGGCAAGGCGGCCGTGCAGCGCGAAGGCACGGACGTGACTGTCATCAGTTATGCGCGCATGGCGGTCGAGGCGCGCGCCGCGGCCGAAAAGGCGGCGGCGGACGGCGTTTCCGTCGAAATGATCGACTTGCGCACGATCGCTCCGTGGGATCGCGACACCGTGCTGGCGTCGGCCGCCAAGACCGGCCGGGTTCTGATCGTTCACGAAGCGGTCAAGGAATATGGCGTGGGCGCCGAAATCGCTTCGGTCATCAACGAGGAACTGTTCGGCCAGTTGAAGAAGCCGGTCAAACGGCTGGGCGGCGCCTTTTCCGCCGTGCCCTATTCCAAGCCGCTCGAGACTGCGTTCGCGCCCGATGCCGGGCGGATTCACGCCGCCATTCTCGAACTGGCCAAGTAAGGAGATTCATGTGGCGATTCCGGTGACTTTGCCCAAGATCGGCTTTTCCATGAACGAAGGTATCATAGCCGAATGGCTCGTTCAGGACGGCGCGCAAGTGACAGAGGGCCAGCCGATCTATTCGCTGGAAAGCGACAAGTCGACGAATGAGGTCGAAAGCCCGGCGACGGGCACGATCCGCATCATCGGCGAAGTCGGCGAAACCTATGAGGTCGGCACTGTCCTTGCCGAAATAGAATAGGCGAAGCGGGATGGACCTGGGCCTTGCGGGCAAGGCGGCGATCGTCACCGGCGCAAGCCGGGGCATCGGCCGGGCCATCGCGGAGCGGCTCGCCGCCGAGGGTGCCCGGGTCTTCATTTCCGCTCGCGGACAGGAAGGCGTAACGGCGGCGGTCGCGGAAATGCGCGCCGCCGGCCTTGACGTGCACGGCATGGCGGCAAGCGTCGCCGATCCCGGCGAGGCCGTGGCGCTGGTCGACCGCGCCGTGGCCGAGTTCGGCACCGTCGATATTCTGGTCAACAACGCGGGCGGGCAGCGCACGCGCGGCAATTTCGATACGCTGACGGACCAGGACTATCTCGACGCCTTCGAGGATAATGTCCTGTCGGTCGTGCGGCTGTTCCGCGCGGTCCTCCCGCATATGCAGCGCGGGAAATGGGGCCGGGTGGTGAACATCACGTCCGAAGTCGCGACCCAGCCCGACCGCATCTATCAGAATTACGCGGCGGCCAAGGCGGCCGCGCTCAATCTCGGCAAGTCCTTGTCCAAGGCTTATGCCCGCGACGGCATTCTGGTGAACTCCGTGTCGCCGGGCCTGATCGAGACGTCCGCCGTGGCAGCCAGCTTCGCGCAGGGCGCCATTGACCAGAACCGGCCGGAGGAAGCGGTGCGGGCCGATTTCTTCCGCAAGTTCAAGCCGGGGCTGGTGCTGGGCCGCGCCGGACTGCCGGAAGAAGTGGCGGCGGTGGTGGCTCTGCTGTGCTCCCCGCTCGCGTCCTATGTGACCGGCGCCGAAATCAGGGTCGACGGCGGTTCGGTGATCGGGTTGTAGCGGATCGCCGCGACGGCGAAAGTATCAATCCTCGAACCCGACGAAAGTCGCTGCCTCGTCCACGCTCTTGCGCATCGAGACGACGGCATTGGCCGGAAAATCCTCGTCCGGCCAGCCGATCGCGATGCAGATCTGGATCACCTGGTCCTCGGCGATACCGGCATGTTCGCGCACGACGGGCGATTGCATGATGCCCTGGCTGTTGATGACGCAGCCCAGCCCACGCGACCAGGCGGCGTTGACGATGCCGTTGGCCACCGCGCCGCAATCGAACGGAGCGATGTCACTGCCTTGCAGCACGCGGTCGTATGTCACGATGATGCAGGCGGGCGCATCGAACTGGCGAAACCCCCGCAAGACCCAGTCGCGGCGCTTGCGCTTGTCATCGCGGGCAATGTCCATCGCGGCGAACAACTGCTTGGCGACTCCGATCTGCCGCTCGCGATGCACACCTGACATGTCCTCATGCGTGCGGAACTCGCGCGAGGAGGGAATCCCCGCAAGGTTGCGTTCGGTGTTTCCCTGGCGGATGCGGGCAAGCGGTTCGCCCGTCACGACGTAGAAATTCCACGGCTGCGTGTTGAGCGAGGACGGCGCGCGCATGGCAAGCTCGATGATTTCCCGCAGCAACGCCTTCGGCACCGGATCGGGCTTGTAGCCGCGAATGCTGCGGCGCCCCCGCACGACGTGTGCGTAGGCTTCGGCGGTGCTCTGATCCATCAAATTGTCCTGCTCATCCCTGTCGTTGTTCGCGCGGCTTAGACGCCGAGCGCGCCGAACGTGTCAAGATCGACCATCGCCATGGCGAATCGCGTCGCGGCGGCGGTGTTGTTGGCTTCGGTCTGGAAGTGCGATGCGTTGAGCATCCAGATCAGGTGCCCCCAGATGACGTCACGGCGGAAGGCCGCGAAGGCTTCGTCGAAGGTGGGTGGCGTGACGCCCCGCGCCGCCAGCGCAGCAAGATAATGCTGCAACAGCGCGCCCTGCCAGCGGCGGCGGTCCACGAGGTCCAGCCCTGCGGTGATGAAATAGCTGACGTCGATGGACCATGCGCCCCGGCGCGGCTGGGAATCGAGGAAGCCGGGCGATCCGTCCGCATTGGTATAGAGGTTGCCCAGATGCATGTCGCCGTGGTTGACGACCGTAGCCATCCCTTCGTGCGCCTTGCGCATCGCCGCCAGTCCGGCGCGCACGCGCGGCGGGTCCAGCACCATCTTCGGCATGGCCGCGCCGCGCGGCGACGTCGCGAAGCCCTCGAACAGGTCGGGCGTGAGGAGCAGAGTGAAGTAATGCTCCATTTCCGCCTCGCTGGTGCCGGGAACCCAGGCGAAATCCGTTTGCAGTCCGGGCGAATCCCACAAGCGCGCATGGAGCTTCGCCAGCCCTTCGAGGAAGGCCGCCGCGAGGTCGAACCCGATCGGCTTCTGCAAGGCGAGGAACGTGACGTCGCGCAGGCAGAGGTCTTCGAGGACGACCAGCGATTTGCCCTCGTCGTCAAGCACGGCGGCGTGACACACGGGATGGCTGATGCCCGCGACCGGCATCAGCTTGGTATAGGCATTGTATTCGTTGAGGTGCATGCCCCGCATCTTGGGGCTGTGCTGCTCGAAGCCTATCTTCATCAGCATGCGCGGGGGAAGGCCGGGATGGTCGCCTTCCAGCCCGATGCGGATCTTGGTGCAGGCGCCGTGGACGACATCGACGATTTCGGCCTTGCGGATCGTCACGCCGGGGAATTTCTCCTGAAGCGCATCGGTCATCCACGCGGCGGTGATATCCTCGATCCGTTCGGGCACTTTAATCATATCGTTCTCTCCCGCCCGTCGCGCTTCAGCCGCGATCTTCCCGGATCAGTTCCGCCGCGCGCCACGCCATCGCCATCATCGGCGCGTTGGTGTTGCCCGACGGCATGACGGGGGGCACGGACGTGTCCATGACCCTGAGGCCAGAAACGCCGCGCACCCGCAGGCGCTGATCGACCACGGAGGCTTCGTCCTTGCCCATCCGGCAGGTGCTGACGGCGTGGAGGCCGCAGCCCCCCGCCTTGTTCCAGAAGTCGAGGATCTGCTCGTCGCTCTGGTTCTCGCCGCCCGGCAGGATCTCCGCCGCGACCATGCCGTCGACAGCGGGCTGGGCCATGAGGCGGCGCACGGACCGGAACAGGGCGACGGCGCGTTCCCGGTCTGCGTCGCTGGTCAGATAGCGCGGCTCTATGTTCAGCGGCGCGTCGGGATCGGAGGACGTGATGGCGAGCCGCCCGGCGCTTTCCGGCCGGAGCAGGAACCCGATCACCAGCATGCCCGGCTCCTTTTCCAGGAAGCCCTTGCCGGTAAGGTCATAGGTATAGGGCGCCATGAGCAACTGGATGTCCGGCCGGTCAAGCTCGAGCCGCGACTTGATCCAGGCGCCGACGTTGTGCGAGGACGACGCCATCGGGCCGTCGCGCAGTAGGTAATACCGCGCGACATTGGCCAGCAGGCGAGGGCCGGAATATTCCCGGTTCACCGAGAACGACTGGTCGCGCAGCCGGTATTGCATCACCAGCACGCGGTGTTCGTGCATGTTGGCGCCCACTTCCGGGCTGTCCGCCAGAACCGGCACGCCCGCCGCTTCCAGCACGCCTGCGGGGCCGATGCCCGAACGCATGAGGATGGCGGGCGACTGGATGGCGCCCGCGCAAAGGATGATTTCGCGCCCGGCGTTCCAGACCTTGTCCTGTCCCCCGTGCTTGCCCGCGATGCCGCTGGCGCGTGCGCCGTCGAACAGCACCCGGTCCACCTGAACGCCGGTCAGCACTGTCAGGTTCGGGCGCTTGCGCGCGGGCCGCAGGAACGCCACGGCCGCGCTCTGCCGCCTGCCTTTCCAGATGTTCGCCGGGACGTATCCGATACCCTCGCCGTTGTCAGGCTCGTTCACGTCCTGCTTGTGGGGCACGCCCATGGCCTTGCCCGCCGCGATCATCGTGTCGCCCCAGGCGCTGCGCGGGTTCAGCGTGATGTGCAGCGGCCCGCTGTCGCCCCGGGTTTCCGCCGCGCCAAGCTCGTGGTTCTCGATCGCCTTGTAGGCGCGCGCGATATGCGGCCAGTCCCACTCGTCACCGGCGAGCGCGGCAAGGGCCGCGTAATCGGCCGGTTGCCCGCGATTGTAGACCATGCCGTTGATCGCGCTCGATCCGCCGAGCGTGCGTCCGCGCGCCCAGCGTTCGGGCGTGTTGTTGTTGCCTTCCTCCGGCTGCGTCATGAAGCCATAGGACAACGTGGGATGGAACATGACCTTGGGAATGCCCTTGGGCATGTGGATGAACGGGTTGCGGTCCACAGGGCCGCCTTCGAGGACCAGGACGTTCACCGAAGGATCGGCGGAAAGCCGTTCGGCGAGAACGCAGCCCGCCGATCCGGCCCCGACGACGATATAGTCGAAAGCGGCCATCGTTCAGATTTCTTCCATTTCGAAATCGGACTTCGCCGAGCCGCAATCCGGGCACTTCCAGTCGTCAGGGATATCTTCCCAGGCGGTGCCCGGCGCGATGCCACCCATCGGATCGCCGAGTTCCTGCTCGTAGATCCAGCCGCAGTTCATGCACATCCACTTCTTCATTGTCCGGTCGCCTTATTGTGGGTCGAACCTGACCCAGAGATGCTCGGGGTAACGCAGCATGTGGCCGATGATCTGCGGTGCCGGCTTGTCCGGGTCAAGGCGCAGGTTGGGCAGCTTGTCGAGGATCGCGTTCAGCGCGCGCGTCATCTCCACGCGGGCGAGGTGCTGGCCGATGCAGACGTGCGGCCCGCTGGCGAAGGCCATGATGCGGTTCTTGCGATCGCGGAAGATGTTGAATTCGTCCGGGTTCTCGAACTTGCGGGGGTCGCGGTTGGCCGATGCCAGCACGGTGTTGACGTAAGTCCCGGCCTTGATCGGATTCCCGTCGATCTCGGTATCGACGGCGCAATAGCGGAACGTCGACGCGACCGGGCCTTCCCAGCGCAGCGCCTCGTCGATGGCATGCGGCACGAGGCTGCGGTCCTCGGACACGGCCTTGAGCTGGTCAGGGTGCGTGAGCAGGCCCGCCAGCAGCACGCTGGTGCCGCGGAACGTGGTATCGCCGCCCGCGTTCATCAACTGGCGCAGGAACGAGATCAGCACATCGTCCGGCAGCTTTTCGCCGTCGACTTCCACATTGGCGAGGTGGCTGATGAGATCGGTGCCGGGCTTCGCCCGTTTCTGGCGGAGCAGTTCGCCGAAGAATTCACCCAGCTTCTGCGTCGCTTCCGGTCCTTGCGGCGCGCCGATGGAAGAGAGCAACTGCGCGATAGCGAGTTTGTGGAACACCGGCGCCTGCTCAGGGTCCAGTTCGACCTGCGCGTAGATCACCTGGAACGGATAGTGGTGGGTAAATTCCTCGATCAGGTCCGCTTCGCCGCGATGGATGAAGCTTTCCATCAGGCGGTTCACGACCGGATCGACAACCGTTTCGCCCCACTTCGCCACGATTTGCGGCAGGAACGCCTTCTGGAAGATCTTGCGGAAATGGGTGTGTTCCGGCGCGTCCATCACAGTCACGGTATTGCCGAACGACTTGCCGAGGTTGGGCGCGAAGGCTTCCTTGTTGCGGAAGATTTCCGGCTGGGTCAGCACTTGCATGACCGCGTCGTACCCCAGCACCATGCACTGCGGCAGATGCCCCATCTGGACATCGGGCACGTCCGTGAACTGGTTGCGATAGCTTTCGTAGACCACGCTGCCCTGGCTCATCAGCTCGTGGATGCGCGGATAGGGATCGGGACAGTTGCCGGTCGAAAGCTTCTCGACCTCGAAGGGATTGAAGCTCTTGTCCGTCAGGTCTTCGAGCCGGGGCATTACAGTCATGATTTCCACTCCAGTCCCAGGGAGGCGACGACCGCCTGCGATATCGGCAGGATCGGGTCGTCGGCAGGATCGCGGGAATTGAACATCCGATTATGGCAGATGGCGACGGCCAGTTCCTGATCGGGATCGGCCCAGCCGAGCGAGCCGCCCGCGCCGGGGTGCCAGATCACGCGCGGTCCGGGCACGCGATGCCCGCCGAGCCAGTAGCCGCCGGTGCTGAGCGGGATCGGCACGCCGAACATCACCGGGTCGGGCTCGTCGCCGTTGTCGCGCATGCTGGAAAAACCCGCGACCCGTTCCTGCGACAGCAGGCGCACACCGTCCAGTTCCCCGCCTTGCGCCAGCATCGCCCAGAAGCGCGCTTCGTCCCGCGCGTTGAAGATGCCGCCCACGCCCGCGATGCAGGCGCGCTGGACGTCGGGACGGCCGAAGACGCGCGGCACGAGGTCCACCTCCCACGGCATCGACTTCGCATAGAGCGTCGCGGCGGGCGGCGGCGGATCGTTGTCGTTGCGGTTGGACATGACGGCGACGCGGTCCGCCGCCTCGTGGGGAATGCCGATCCACAGATCCTTCAGGCCCAGCGGCTTGCACATCTCGTCCTGCACGAACCGGCCGAGGTCGCGCCTTGCCGGGTCGGAGCGCCGGACGATCTCACCGACCATCCAGCCGAATGTCATCGACTGGTAGAGCGTCTTCTCGCCCGGAGGAGCTAGCGGCTCCATCGCGGCGATGGCCGACACCATGTATTCGTTGTTGCACATCAGTTCCGGCGTCACGCCTTCGGGCATCAGGGGCACGCCCGCCCGGTGCGTCAGGACATGGCGCACCGTGGCCTTTTCCTTGCCGTTCCGGGCGAACTCGGGCCAGTATTCGGCGACGGGCGCGTCATAATCCACCAGCCCCTTCTCGGCCTGGATATGCAGCGCCGTTGCCGCGACCGCCTTGGTGACGGAATAGACGTTGTAGAGCGTGTCTTGCGTCGCGGCCTTGCCGTTGGCCGGGTCGGCAAGGCCGTCCCACACGTTCAGGGCCATCTTGCCCTTGTGGTAGGCGACCACATGGACCGCCTCTTCCAGCCCGGCGTCGATCGCCGAACGGATCGCGGAACGGACTGCGCCGTCGTCGATCATGAGAGTCACACCTTCCATTTGAGATAGAGCTTGCTCACGCTGTTGACTCCGCCCGCGCCGAATTCCGCCGCGCGATCGGGATCGGGATCGAGTTCGAAATCGGGAATCGCGGGCAGCCATTCTTCAAGGAAGATGATGATCTCGCGCCGCGCCAGCACGTTGCCGGGGCAGACGTGCGGACCCGCGCCGAAGGCGGCATGCTTGATGCTCGACGGCTTGCGCGTGAAGTCCACCTCGAAGGGGCGCTCGTTCTTCCTGTCGTCGAGGCCGTAGAGGCACTTCGGCATCATGATCAGGTCGCCCTTCCTGAAGTGAAGGCCCTTGTAATCGTAATCCATCGTCAGTTCGCGCAGCGTGTTGGGCAGGCCGAAGCGGCGCAGCAGTTCCTCGGTGGCGATGGGGATGATCTTCGGATTGTCGATCAGTTCGCGCCGGTGCGCCGGGCTTTTCGCGAGGAAGTTGGCGATGAAGCCGAGCTGCGAGGCCACGGTGTCCAGCCCGCCCACCAGCGCGAGCAGCGACATCGACATGATCTCTCCGGGGTTCAGCGGCCGCCCCTCGATCTCGCCATGCACGATCGCGCTCAGCAGATCCTCGCCCGGCGCGGCCCGGCGCTGCTCGATATGGCGCATCAGGTAGCCGGCCATTTCCTGTTGCGCCTTCGTCTTCATTTCGACGTCGTTGCTGTGGACCGAGATTTCCGCCAGCGGCAGCAGGTAGCCGCGATCTTCCAGCGGCAGGTCCATCATCGACAGGAACACCACGATCGGCAGGACGCGGGCGAACTCGTCGATGAATTCGCACTCGCCGCGTGGGCCGATGGTGCGGACGAGTTCCTGGGCCGTCTCTCTCGCCACGTCGGAATAGGCGCGAATCTTCTTCGGCGAGAAGCCGGTCATCAGCAGGCGGCGATAGGGCGTGTGCTCCGGCGGATCGAGGCCCAGCGGAATGGACTGGATACGGTTCGGATTGCGCGGCAGGTCGAACTGCTTGTGGCTGAAATGCTCGTGATCGACCTGCATCACGTCGAAGTGCTCGGCGCGAGTCGCGATCCAGTGCCCGCCGTAATACGGCGCCCACACGATGTCCGGCCCCTTTTGCAGTTCGGCCCAGTGGCCCTGGGGATCGCCGGTTTCGCCCGCAGCGTAATAATCGAAATCGACCACCAGTTCCGGCGGCACGTTGTCGGGAATGGCGACCTTGAGGTCGGACATCGTCTTTCTCCCTAACCGATCAGCACGGTTTTCGTGCCGACGAATTCCTTTACGCCCTCCAGACCGCCTTCACGGCCGAACCCGGAAACGCCGATGCCGCCGAACGGTGCCGAGACATGCATGTTGCCCGTTCCGTTGATGCCGATCGTGCCCGAGCGGAGTCGCCGCGCCAGACGGCGCGCGCGCCGCATGTCTGACGTTTGGACATAATTTGTCAATCCGTAATCCGTGCCGTTGGCGATGGCGACGCCCTGTTCCTCGTCGTCGAACGGAATGATGGACAGGACCGGGCCGAAGATTTCGCGCTGCGCCAGTTGGGAATCGGGGTCGACGTCGGCGAAGATCGTCGGTTCGATGAAGAAGCCATCGGCCAGTTCGCCGTCGCGGCGATTGCCGCCCGCGATCAGCCTGCCCGCGTTTTCCGCCTTTGCCTGTGCGATGAACGCAGTCACCCGGTCGAGCGCGGCGGGGTTGATGAGCGGGCCGATGAACACGTCGGGAAGGAGCGGATCGCCCTGGACGAACTGCTCGAAGCAGGCGCGCACGCCTTCGACCACCTTGTCGTAGACCGGCCGCTCGACCAGCAGGCGCGTGGGCAGGGCGCAGCCTTGCCCCGCATTGAGCAAGGGCATCCGCGCGGAAAACGGGATCGCTTCGTCGAGGTTGGCGTCGGCGAACACCAGGTTGGCGCCCTTGCCTCCCAGCTCGAACAGAACGGGCGTGAGGTTTTGCGCCGCCGCCGTCATGATCTTCGTCGCCGTCGGCGGCCCGCCGGTGAAGCTGATCTTGGCGATGCCGGGATGGCGGGTCAGGTGGGCGGAAACTTCGTTGTCGCCCAGCACCAGATTGAGCACGCCGTCGGGCAACCCGGCCTGTTGCGCCAGTTCCAGATAGCGGGTGGCGGTATAGGGCGTGAACTCGGCCGGTTTGAGCACGACTGTATTGCCTGCCGCCAGCGCGGCGGGAATCTTCATCGCCAGCGACAGGAGCGGCGCGTTCCATGTGATGATGATCGCCACCGCGCCGAACGGTTCGGGAACGGTATAGACGAACGGCTCGTCCTTGTGCGTGTTGCTGCACAGCCCTTCCAACCGGTCCGCCCAGCCCGCGTAATAGCGGGTCCATTGCACGGCCATGGCGACGAAATGGTGTCCGAAGGACACGGGCACGCCATTCTCGACCGCCGCGGTCAGGGCCAGGCTGTCCGCTTCCGCCTGGATCAATGCCGCCAGCCGTTCGAGGATTTCCCGGCGCTGTTCGGGGGGCGTGTCGCGCCATGCGGGGAAAGCGCCGGTCGCCGCGTCGACCGCCCGGTCGACCGCCGAGATGTCCGACAGCGGAATCTCGTCGTAAGCGGCGCCGGTCGACGGATTTACCTGCCGGTGCGAACCGCGGACATGATCCGTCGTGCGTTTTCCGGCGATGATCGTGTCGGGCCGTGGCAGCCTTGCCGCCGCTTCGGCATGGCGTTCCTTCAATCCTGGCATCCTCTTGTCCCTTTGTTCCCTGTGAATCCCTCTCTAATGGAAACTGGCCTTGCGGAACAGGATTATCAAGTGACTTAGTTAGCGGATTTCCGGTTGACAGTCGTGGCGTTCGGCTATTCAGGGGTATGGCAGGAATCGTGTAGAGGATTGAGGATGGAACTGGGGTTCGGATCGGAGTATGACTCCTTCCGCGCGGAAGTGCGGGAATTCATTGCCGCCCACTGGCCACCGGCCGATGGAGACACCAAGTCGGCGGCGAACAAGCAGGCGTTCGTGGTCGCGGCTATCGAGCGCGGCTACATGCACCGGTCCATCCCCAAGCGTTACGGCGGGTCCGAGCAGGAGCCGGATATCGCGAAGGCGGAGATCATCCGCGAGGAATTGAGCAAGGCACGCGCGCCCAGCGCCCGCATCCCCGGCAATGGCCTTGTCGTCCCGACATTGCTCGAATGGGGAACGGAAGAGCAGAAGGAACGCTTCATCGGCCCGACCCTGCGCGGGGAGATCATCTGGGCCCAGGGCTTTTCCGAACCGAATGCCGGATCGGATCTCGCCGGCTTGCGCACCAGGGCCGAACTTTCGCCTGACGGGAGCAAGTGGATCATCAACGGCCAGAAGATCTGGACCACCGGCGCCCACTTCGCGACGCATATGTTCTGCCTCGTCCGCACCGAGCCGGATGCGCCGAAGCACGCCGGGATTTCCTACCTTCTGGTCGATATCCGCCAGCCGGGCGTGACCGTGCGTCCGCTGGTGCAGATGACGCGCCAGAAGGAGTTCAACGAAGTCTTCTTCGACGATGCCGAAACCCCCGCGGACATGCTGGTGGGCGAGCGCGGCAAGGGCTGGAATGTCACTCGCTCCACGCTCAAGCACGAACGCTCGGGCATCGCCGCGATGACCTGGCCGCTGTCGATGTTCCGGGATCTGGTCAAGCTGGCCTGGGAAGTCGACCGCGACGGTCGGCCGGCGATCCAGGATCCGCGCATCCGCGAGGAACTGGCCGCGATCGAGGGCGAACTGATGAGCATCGTCTATTCGACCTACCGCTCCACCTCGCTCGACGTGCATGGCCGGGATGGCGACACCTTCACCACCATGCGCAAGCTCTACATGACGGATATGGCGGGCCGGATGTCCAGGCTGGCGCGCGACATCGTGGAAGACGACTTCGCGGATATGGGCGGCGAGCGCCTCAAGTGGATCGAACGCTTCATGATTTCGCTGTCGATGTCGATCGCCGGTGGCACCAGCAACATCCAGCGTAACATCATTGCCGAGCGGGTGCTGGGCCTGCCGCGGGATCGCGTTCCCCAGAGCGACCAGGCACAGGGAGCCGGAGCATGAACTTCCTTCTTTTCGATGAGCAGCTTGCCCTGGTCGATACCGTCCGGTCGCTGCTGCGCGACAAATGCGATTCGCAGCGCGTGCACAAGATTTTCGACGTGGAGGGCGATGCCCGGTTCGACGCCGAACTCTGGGCCGCGCTGGCCGAGATGGGTATTCCCGCCATCACGGTTCCCGAAGAACATGGCGGCCTGGGGCTGGAGATGATCGACCTGGCGATCGTCGCCGAGGCGCTGGGCCATGCCGCCGCGCCGGTGCCGTTCTTCGGCCATGCGCTCGCCACGATCGCAATCACGCTGGGCGGCAGCGAAGAGCAGAAGGCGAAATGGCTGCCCTCGCTGGCCTCGGGCGAAAAGCTCGCCACAGTCGCGTTCGGCGAGGGCAAGAGCGCGTGGCTGCCCGAAGAGTGGACGCTGTCGGCGGCGGACGGCATTGCGGGCGTGAAGACGCTGGTGCCCAACGCGGCGGAGGCCGATCTCATCGTGGTGGGTGTGACCGAAGGTTTCGCAGTCGTCGAAAAAGGCGCGTCCTACAAGACGGCGCGGCTCGACAGCGCCGACCGCACCCGGCCCGTCGATACCGTGACGTTCGAGGGCGCGGCGGCCGAAGTGCTCGCCAACGGCAAGGCCGTCGCGGGCAAGGTGGTCGATGCCGCCGCCGTCCTGCTGGCGGCGGACGCGTTCGGTGGGGCGGAGCGCTGCGTCGACATGTCGGTGGAATACGCCAAGGTGCGCGAGCAATACGGCCAGATCATCGCGGGTTTCCAGGGCTTGCGCTATCAATTGGTCGGCATGGCGCTGCGCACCGAGCCTTCGCGCGGCCTTTACTGGTATGCCGCCCATGCGTGGGACGCGTTGCCCGACAAGGCGGCGCATGCCGCCGCGCAGGCCAAGGCGCATCTGACCGACACCTATCTGCAAGTGACGCGCGATACGGTCGAGGCGCATGGCGGCATCGGCTTCACCTGGGAGCATGACACGCATCTCTATATGAAGCGGGCGATGCTGGACTGGGCATGGCTGGGTTCGCCCGCGCGGCACCGCCTGCGCGCCGCCGACCTGGCCGGTTGGTAGAAAGCTGGGCGGGCTGGTGATGATGGGCGGGGCGGGCGAGGAAGTCCTCTACGGCGTCGAGAGCGGCGTCGCGCGGATCACTCTCAACCGCCCCGAACGGCTCAACGCCAGCAATGGCGCGCTTTCGCGCGGCCTGACCGAGGCCTTCGGGCGGGCCGCCGCCGATCCCGCCGTGCGGGTGATCCTGCTTTCAGGGGCCGGCAAGGGCTTTTGCGCCGGGGCCGACATGCAGGTGCTCGGCGAGCTTTCCGCCGATCCGAACGCGCCCAACAGCGGGTCCGGCGGGCTGCGCTATGACGGGCTGACGATGCTCGACAAGCCGGTGATCGCCGCCGTGCACGGCGCCTGCGCGGGCATGGGGCTGGCGCTGGCCTGCTGCGCCGATGTGCGCATCGCGGCGCGGGATGCGTTCTTCCTCGCGCCTTTCGTCCGGCTGGGGCTTTGCGCGGAAGGCGGCCTTGCCTGGCTGCTGTCGCGCGCCATGGGGCCGGGCAACGCCGCTGACATGCTGCTGTCCGGGCGGCGTATCGGCGCGGCCGAAGCGCTGGCCAAGGGCCTCGTCTCGCAAGTCCTGCCCGATGAAGGGTTCGTGGACGCGGCCTTCGCCTATGCCGCCGCCATGGCCGAAGGCGCGCCGCGCTCCTTCGCCCTGATAAAGGCGCAGTTGCGCGATGCCGTGACTCAGGACTTCCCCGCGGCGCGGGAAGCATCGGCGGACGCGGCGCGCGAAACGCTGCAAGCGGACGACTTCCGCGAGGCGATGGCGGCGCGCCGGGAAAAGCGCGTGCCTCGCTTCGTGCCAGTAACCGGCGTGTTCAAGCCGCCCGTCAGCGGCGGATAGGATAGATTCTCAGCCCTGCGGCCCGGCGCAGAGCGTATCGGCCAGCGTCAGGGCGGCAGGTTCCGGGATATTGCCCATGTGATGGCGCGCGGCGCAGAGATCGAGCCATGTCTGGGTGAGGGGGCCGCTTTCGCTAATGCCGCGGCCGCCCGTCAGCAGCATCAGTTCGTCGACCCGCGCCGCGATGTCGCGCAGCATGGCCGCGAGCTGGGCGCGAAACACGATGGCTTGCGGCAGAGGGGCTACTGTCCCGGCGCGGGTATGGTCCCACAGGCAGCCGATATTGTTCTGCAGCAGGACGTTTGCCGCTTCCACTTCATGGGCCGCGCGGGCCAGCATGGCCCTTGCGGCGTCCGGCGCGGGCGCCGGCCCCGCCGCAAGGGCCTGCGCCAGCTTGCGGATCGCGCCGCGCCCCGCTCCGATGGCAAGATTGGCGATGCACGAGGGGAACATGAACATCCACGGCAGGCGGAACAGCGGGGATGTGTCGGGCAGCGCGCTGGTGGTGAGGTTCTGTGTCGGCTTCCACGTGCGATGCGTGGGCACGAAAGCCTCCTCGATCCGCAGATCGTTGCTGCCCGTGCCGCGCAGGCCGAACGTCCGCCACGTGTCGACGATCCGGTAATCGCTTCGCGGCACGAGGAAGAGGCGCATTTCCGGCGCGTCGTTCTGTCCGCCGGGAGGCACCAGCCCGCCGATGAGCGCCCATCCCGCGTGGCTGCTGCCGCTGGAAAAGGCCCATTGCCCCGATATGCGATAGCCGCCTTCCACCGGCACGACGGACCCTTCGGGCTTGAACGAGGACGAGACCAGCGCATCCGCGTCGCTGCCCCACACGTCGTCCTGCGCTGCGGAATCGAACTGCGCCAGCACGAATGACTGGATGCTCAGGACGCCGAACACCCATGCGGTGGAAAGGCATTGTTCGGCCAGGGTGTTCTGGATGTCGTAAAACAGCCTGGGGTCCGCCTCGTATCCGCCGAAACGCCGGGGGCGGAACAAGCGGAACAGATCGGCTTCGCGCAATTCGGCGATAACCGCCGGATCGAGATCGCGGCGGGCGTTGGCGTCCGCTATCCGGCCGGGCAGGGTCGTCGCGATGGCTTGCGCGCGCGCGCGCAGGTCATGCGGCGTCGGTTCCGCCGATATTCGGGATTTGGATTTTTCCAGGGGCAGCGTCATGCGCCTTGTCCTCTCCTGATTGGTATTCCGGCTTGCCTGCCCGACAGGAATGAAACAGTATACTGGTATTGCGGATAGACAAGAGGAGAATGACGATGGAGGGAAGTCTGGAACAGCGTCTCGCGCGAGTGGAAGCACAACTGGCGATCCAGCAACTCGCGTCCCGCTATGCCCGCTCGGTGGACAGCCGTGATATCGACGCCGTGGGCGCGCTGTTTTCGGACCAGACGCGCTTCGGGGATTTCGGCATGGGGCCGGAAGGCGCGCGGGCGTTCTATGTCAGCGTGCTTCGCGCCTTCTATCGTTCCATGCACCAGATCGTCGGCCATGTGATCGACGTCGACGGCGAGGATTCGGCCACCGGCACGGTCTATTGCCGCGCGGAGCATGAGGACGGCGACAAATGGGTGGTCATCCTGATGGTCTATTTCGACCGCTACGTCCGGCAGGCCGACGGCTGGCGGTTCCTCGCGCGAAGGCCGCGCTATCTTTATGTCGGCGATGTGCGCGATACGCCGCGCGCCGTCGACTTCGCGCTATGGCCGGGTCGTCCCGGAAAGTTCGCCGCCGACCTGCCGCAGAGCGATGAAAGCTGGGGGCGTTTCTGGGCAGCCCATCCCGAGGATCAGGCCCGCGTCACCACGCTGCCTTAAACGCCGAGCAGCGCGGCGAGGCCATAGTCCCGCGCGGCCTTGCCGAACCGCTCGCCATGCGCCGCCACGATCGCGGCCGGTTGCATGGCTTCCGGCGTTGCGAACCATAAGAGGCCGTGCATGGTGTGCTGGCGAAAGCGCAGCCAGGCCTCTTCCTCGTCCCACATGCCGGACACGCCCAGCCGCGCCAGTTCGACGAGGTAGAGGCGCAGCAGTTCGCGTTCGTGTGCGCGCCGCTCTTCTGGGGCGAGCGAGCCGACGACGTGGTAGGAAACATCGTGCAGAGGGCCGGTGCGGACATAGGCCTGGAAATCGAGCAGGCCGGGCGTGCCGTCCGCCTCGAAGAACAGGTTCCCCATGTGCGCGTCGCCGTGGCAGAAGCTCTGCGGCCCGGTTTCGGCCTGCGCCCAGTTGGCCCGCAGCCCGGCGAGCATCCGCGCCGGATCGTGAAACTCCACCGGGATGAACGCGCCGCGCGGCTCGGAAAGGCATTGCGCATAGTATTCCGGCGCCAGGAAATGGTCGATGAAGTTGGTCCCGACGCGCTGGCCGAGCGTGCGCAAGGTGCCGAGGCCGGGCGCGTTCCATGTCGCGGCGTGGATCGCGGCCAGCAGGCGCACGACTTGCGCCACGGTATCGACGTCGAGCGGTTCGACCCGACCCCCGCCGAAAGTCGCTGGGCGCAGGCCGAGATCCTCGATCAGGACGATGCCCTGCCCTTCGTCGTGGCCGGCGTAGTGGCAGCGCGGGATGTTGGCCGTGATCCGGGGCGCCCAGTCTGCATAGAAGATCGCCTCCGCGATATAGGAGTTCGCGAAAGCGACTTCGTGCCATTCGAAACCGCCCTTGGCATAAAGCGCTGCGGGCAGGCCCGCCGCGCACCCGGCCGCGTTGTATTCGGGCAGCAACTGGATCTTGGTGCCGGTGCCGCCCACGGTGCGTCCGTGGCGCAGCGCCGTCACTTCGACACCGGGATATCGCTCTTGCAGCGCCGCCGTCAGCCATTCCGCGGTGAGGCCATCGGGGGAGCGGGGCAGGGGTATCGTCACGGGAGTCGCCATCATAATTTCAGCCGATACATGCGGTTGGCGGTGCCGATGTCCCATTTCCTTCTCAGGGCGCGCCAGGCATCGCGGTTGCCCACTTTCAGGTCAGCGCCAGCCGGGAGTTTTCGTCATAGGGCAGCAGATCCTCGCCGTCGCGGATGCGGCGGGTCCACCAGGGATCGTGCATGATCGCGCGGCCCACGCCGACCAGATCGAACTCTCCTTTCGCCAGCCGTTCGGCCACCTTGTGGACGTTCTCCAGTGCAGGGTCCGAGCCGCCGTCCCGGCGCGAATCATAGAGGCCGGAGGACACGCCGACACCGCCGACCGTTTGCGCGGCTTTCCCGGTCAGCTTCTTGGCCCAGCCCGCGATATTGAGCGGCGAGCCTTCGAACTCCGCCCGGTCGAAATAACGCTGGCTGCCGTCGAAGATGTCCACTCCGGCGTCGGCGATGGGGCCGAGGATCTCTCCGAGCTGTTCGGGCGTTTCGGCGAGGCGGGCGCGGAAGTCCTGCTGCTTCCATTGCGAAAACCGGAAATTGATGACAGGATCAGGGCCGATCTCGCGGCGGATCGCCTTGACCAGTTCCACCGCGAAGGCGGCGCGGCCGACATGATCGCCGCCCCACCGGTCCGTCCTCAGGTTCGTGCCTTCCCAAAGGAACGTATCGACCATGTAGCCATGCGCGCCGTGGATGGCGATGCCGTCGAAGCCCGCTTCCATCGCCCAGCGGGCGCTGCGGGCGAAGGCCTCGATCACGTCGACCACTTCCTCGTCGGTCATGGCCCGGCCGGGCTGTTTGGCCACGCGCTCCATGTATTCCGGCGGCATCGTGGTCATGCGGTCGAGCGGCCCCCAGATGCCGCTGGGCCGGACCGATTCCACTTCGGGGTGAGGGCCCGTGCCCATTTCGCGCATGACGCCCTGATGCCACAGTTGCGGCATGATGATGCCGCCCGCGGCATGCACTTCGCGCACGACATGGCGCCACCCGGCAAGGGCGTCGTCGCCATACATGTGCGGCACATTGTCGCCGTCCACGCCGCTGCCGCCCAGCGCCGCCGGATGATCGACGCCGACGCCTTCGGTGATGATGAGGCCGATGCCCGCTTCGGCCCGGCGGCGGTAATAGGCGGCGACGTCATCCCCCGGCACGCCGTGAGGCGAAAAGCCGCGCGTCATGGGCGCCATGACGATCCGGTTGGCGAGGGTCAGGCCGCGCAGCCGGAACGGCTCGAACAGGGGAGCGACACGCTCGTCTGCCGGGTGAGATGTCGGGTGGGGGGAGTTCATGCAAAATGCCTTTCGTGTCAGTCGGCTCGCGTCGCCTCAGTCGGTTCGTGTCGCCAGGCGGCTCGGCAGGAACCGGGACAGGATCGCGCCGGCCAGTGCGGTCGCGCAGACGAACAGGAATACCGTGATATAATCGCTTTCGCCGGGAAAGGTGCTCGCCGCGCCGGGTGCGTGCTTGGCGGAAAGCAATGTGGCCACCGTCTGCGCGCCGATCGCCATGGCGGTCGCCCGGATCACTGTCATCATGCCGGTCGATTCGCTCACCCGGTCCGCGGGCGATGCGCTGACGATGACCATCGGGATCGTCACATAGACCACGCCGAGGCCCACCGACTGGATCACCAGCAGCGCCATGACCAGCGGCACGTTGTCATTCCAGAAGATCAGCGAACCGAAGCCCGCGACGACCATCAGGAAGCCCACCGTGGCCGTGAAGCGCGGGCCGATAGTATCGCACAGTTTCGCCACCATCGGATAGCAGGCGGCGGTTATGAGGTTGGCGGGCAGGAGCAGCATTCCCGCCGCCGTGGCGGACAGGCCGAGCCCGGCACCGGTCGTCACCGGATCCTGCTGCCCGAACAGGGCCATGATATGCCCGCCCTGGAACGCGCCGAGCGCCAGCGCGACGAAGATCGCGTTGCCCATGCCGATGTCCCGCGTCGCCAGCAGGCGGACCTGGATCAGCGGATTGGGGATGGAAAGCTCGCGCCACAGCCATGCGCCCAGCGAAAGCAGCGCGATCGCGCCATAGACGAGAGTCATCGAATCCGTGAGACCGACATGCCCGGCGTTGTCGATGGCCAGCAAGAGGCCCACGGCGGCGGGCACGAACAGCAGGCCACCCAGCAGATCCTCCCGCATGATGGCCGGGTTCCATTGCCGGTCGGGCGCGACCATCAGCATGACGCAGAGGAACGCCAGCGCGCCGAGCACGGTGGTGACCTTGAAGATCATCGGCCAGTCGAAGAAGTCGATGATGATGCCGCCGAACACCAGGCCCGTCGCGGAGGCGACGCTCGACGCGGCGGCGAGCAGGCCGATGGCGAAGGGCAACTGGGCGGGGTTTACCCGTTCCCGCGCGATGCCGAAGCACAGCGGGATGATGGACCCCGCCGCGCCCTGCATGGCGCGTCCGGCCACGACCCATTCGAAATCTTCCATCACGGCGCTGACGAGCGACCCGATCGCGGCCAGCGCCAGCACCAGGAGCAGAATGCGGCGGCGGCCGAGCAGGTCTCCGACGCGGCCGAACAGGGCGGCTCCGGCGGCGGATGACAGCATGTAGGACGTGACCAGCCACCCCGCCGCCGATGCGCTGCCGAAATCGGCGATCAGGGCGCGCATCGCGGCATAGATCATGGTCAGTTCGAGCGAACCGACCACTTCCGCCACCATCAGCGGGAACAGCAGCCAGAGGAGCGATCGCCGGGAACCGGCGGCCGGTATTGCGGTTGCGGTCTGCATGTTTTGTTGTTGTCCTCTCCCGCCCCCGGTGCCTGTCTTTTGCCGGTCAGCGTGTGACGGTCATCCTCGCGGCAGACCGAGAATCCTTTCGGATACGATGTTGCGCATGATTTCGTTGGAGCCGCCGGCGATGGTCCAGCCATAGCTCTTGAGGAAATCGTTGAAGCGCAGGCGGCTGGAATGGCCGGTGCCGGGGATCGCCGGTTCCCACTTCATCGCGTCCATGCCTTCGGCGCGCAGCAGGAATTCGGTGTAGCGTTGCAGGAACGGCCCGAAAGTCAGCTTGATGTAAGTGGGCAGTGTCGGCGAGGCCTTGTCGGGATTGGCTTCCAGTTCGATCAGCAGCTTGCGGATCATCAGGCGGATGGTTTGCAGTTCCGCCCAGTATTGCGCGTATTCGCGGCGGAACTGTGGATCGCGCATCCAGGTGTCCCGCGCTTCCTTTCCGTCCAGTTCGAACGAGCGGGCCAGCCGCTCGACCGCACCGAAGATGAGCAGGCCGCGTTCGGTGGAAAGCGTGGATTGCGCGATCTGCCATCCCGCGCCCTCGGCCCCGATCAGGTTTTCGGCCGGGATCTTCACGTCGTCGAGGAAGATTTCGCAGAACTCGGCCTCGCCGGTGATCTGCCGGATCGGGCGGACCTCGACGCCGGGCGACTGCATGTCCATGATGAAATAGGAAATGCCGTCGTGCTTGCGCTTGCCGTGCGGATCGGTGCGGGCGAGCAGCAGGCAATAGCGCGCGTGCATGCCGTTCGACGACCAGATCTTCTGTCCGTTCACGACATAGTGATCGCCCTGCCTGACGGCTGACGTGCGCAGGGATGCGAGGTCCGATCCCGAACCCGGCTCGGAAAAGCCCTGAACCCAGATGTCGCTGCCGTTGGTGACTCCGCCCAGATACTTGTCTTTTTGCGCCTGGGTGCCGTGCTCGAACAGCGTGGCCGGCGTGTGGAACAGCGAGATCGTGAACATGTCGAGTTCGGGCGCGTCGGCGCGGGAGAACTCTTCATAGACCATGATTTGGTAGGAGAACGGCAGGCCGGGGCCGCCCCATTCCTTCGGCCAGTGCGGCGTGGCGAGGCCGACCTTGCGGCGCTGCTCCAGCCAGGCGACGACCAGTTCGCGAAGTTCCGATTCGCGCACGGATTGCCATTTCCCGCGCCAGTCGGGATCGAGCGTGGCGGCGAGCCAGTCGCGAATCTCCTGGCGGAAGGCCTGTTCGTCGCCAACCTTGGCCAGCACGTCGAACGTGCGGGCGGGGCTTTGGGAACCAGCAGTCATCACGCGGCCTCCAGAATATCGGCGATACGGTCCAGCACCGATGCGCGGACGCCCCACAGCGCTTCGTTCACTTTGGCCCGCTTCAGGTAGAGGTGCGGGACGAACTCCGCCGTGAAGCCGACGCCGCCGTGAAGCTGGATGGCGTCGCGCGCCGCTTCGGCGGAGGTGCGGGTGGCGTGCTGCTTGGCGGACAGCGCATAGAGCAGGGCCTGCGGATGATCGGCGGGCAGGCCCGCCGCATATTCCAGCAGTTCGCGAGAGGCGACGAGCGCGGTCTGATGATCGGCGACCCGGTGCTTGAGCGCCTGGAACGAGCCGATCAGGACGCCGAATTGCTCACGCACGTTGAGATATTCGATCGTCGCTGTCAGCACGGCCTCGCCGCCGCCCTGCGAATCGCCCGCGATGGCGAGCATTCCCGCGCGCGTCACGGCATCATCGGCGGACGCAGAGCAGGCGATGAAGGCATCGTCGCGCGCGTCCGCGCCGGTCAGGGTTACGGTTCCCAGCGTGCGGGTCGTATCGACGAGAGGAATGCGTTCCACCGCCACGTTCGTGTCGTCCGCGGTCACGACAAGCCAGCCGTTTTGTCCGCCGCGCGTGGCGCGCAGGAAAAGGTGCGTGGCCGAAGCGGCATCGAGAAGGTTCGCGGCCGTGCCGGAAACGGCGGTTCCGTCAGCGGCGAGCGGCGCGTCGTCCGGCGCGGCGAAAGCGACGCGCATGGTGCCGTCGGCCAGCCCCGGCAGCCAGGCGGCCTGCTGCGCCCCGGTTCCGGCCGTGGCGAGCAGTTCCACCGCGAGCGTCGTGCCCAGCATCGGCGCGGGCGCCACCGCCGCGCCCAGCGCCATGTGCAGGCGCAACGCGGCATCGGCGCCCAGCCCCAGCCCGCCTTGCGCTTCGGGAGCGGTCAGCGCAGTCCAGCCCAGCCCGGCCATCGCGGCCCACAAGTCTTCCCGATAGGCCGCATCGGCTGTCTGTGCCCAGCCTATGGCCTTTTCGCGGGGCCATTCTGCGCCGAGCACTTCCGCGAAGCTCTCGGCCAGGACGGCGAGATCCATCTCGTCTGACATTGGGTGTTTTTCGCTTTCCGTGGCTTATTCGTCGATGAAGTCCGGCGAGCGCTTTTCCACGATCGCCTTCACTGCCTCAAGGTGATTGGGAGACGCCCACGACTCCGTTTCGAGCCGCAGCATTTCGCCCATGTAGCGTTTCGCCTTCTCAACGATATCGAGATTGAGCGCGCGCTTGGTGGTCTGGAGCGCGCTGGGAGACTTCGCGAGGAAGGCATCGACCCATTTCTGGACCGCCGTATCAAGCTGGTCGCGGGGAGCCGATTCCGTAATCAGGCCCTTTTCGGCGGCTTCCTTCCCGGTCAGCGCGTCTCCGGTCAGCAGATGCCGCCGCGCTTCGACCAGACCCAGAAGGTTGGGCCACAGCAGCGCGCCGCCGTCGCCTGTCGCCAGGCCCACGTTGACGTGCGGATCGCCAATGCGCGAATCTTCCACCATCACCGTGATGTCGCCGACAAGCGCGATGCTGGCGCCCAGGCCCATGGCGTGGCCGTTGATGCGAGTGATGACCGGCTTGGTGCATTCCAGCGCATTGACGATCAGCGCGCGCGCTTCCGCCATGCCGACCTGCCACTTGCCCTTGTCGCCCCAGTGATCGACCATCCCGTTGATGTTGCCGCCTGCGGAAAAGGCGCGGTCTCCCGCGCCGGTCAGCACGATGACCCGCACCGCCGGATCGGCGGAGGCATCGGCCCAGATTCGGCCCAGTTCGTCATGCGCCGGGCCGGAAGGAGAGTTCATCGGCGGGTCGTTCAGCATCACGGTGAGGACGTTTCCGTCCAGCGTCACTTTCAATCCAGTATATTTCGCATAGCGGCTCGGCACGCACCCAACTCCCTATATTGGTATACCCTTTAGTCTTGCATTCAACGACGGCGGCTGCAAGACCGTAATTTCTGTCGGCCGCGATCCTTATGTCACGAATCGGGGCCGTGCATGATTGTCGAAAAAAGGGAGAGTGGAAATGGCTGATGCGGATGGTCTGCTGCTGGTGATGCAGACGCCGAAGGCGGGGCGCGAGCAGGATCACCTCGACTGGTATGTGTCCACGCACCTGCCCGACGTATGCTCGGTGCCCGGCGCGATTCGCGGTGAGTTCACGGCAGTGGCGCCCGGCACGGAAAATCCGCGCTGGACGAATGCGGCGGCATACTGGCTTCAGGGAAATCCCGCGGAGTTCCTGAACGAAGTGTTCAATCGCGTGCAGGCGGGGCAATGGCAGCTCAGCGATACGCTCGATTCCGAGCAGACGGCGATGATGATCGCCGAAGCGATAACGCCCCGGATGCGCTCCGAGGTAACGGCCGATGTCGATCCGGCCGAGCGTTTGCTCTATATCGTTCTGACCAACCCGACCGAGGGCGACGACGATACTTTCAACGAATGGTATTCCGGCACGCATATCCCTGACGTGATCGCGGTGCCCGGTTTCGTCGCCGCGCAGCGCTTTCGTTTCGTCGATCATCCGGCGCTGAAGCCCTATCCCTTCCGCTATGCCGCGCTCTACGAGGTCAAGGCAAGCGAGGCGCAAAGCGCTTTCGCGGAACTGTCCGCGCGGGCGGGGACGGATCGCATGGTGCTTTCGCCAACGCTGTCCAAGGATCCGCTGCACGCCGCTCCGTTCGCGCCGGTCGGCATCCAGGCGGGGGTTGCGGCCTAAAGTCTGGGGCCCGAGGCTAGCCGGCGCCGCCAAGGGATAGCGCGTCGCCCGATGGCGACTGGCGCTCGTTGCGCAGGATCCAGCGCCGGGAATGGTCGAACATGCCGTTCATCAGGTGCCGTGCCTCCTCGACGTCGTGCGCGGTGACGGCTTCGATCACGTCCCGATGCGCGGCCTTGAGCATGGGCAGGAAGCGGGGATCCGGCCTCGGCAGAACCTTTGGAACATAGATCAGCATCAGGCGCACGAAGAGCGCCAGAGCCCTGTTGCCGCAACCGTCGGCGATGACCTGGTGGAATTCGCCGGCGGCGACGAGGTAGTGCGCGGCCTGTGCGGTGTTGAGCCGGACGAAAGCGCTTTCCAGCCGGGCGAGATCCTCCGGCGTGGCGCGCTCGGTGAATTTTTCCGTGGCCGCGATTTCCAGCGCCGCGTGCGCTTCCCACAAGTGGCTCATTGGAATGCGGGCATAGCGCAGGTAAGTCGTCGCAAGCTCTATTGTATAGCCGGGATCGACGTCATGGACGATGATGCCGCCAAGCGATCCGGTCTTGACCCGGACGATTTCATGCAGTTCGAGCAGCCGCAGCGTTTCGCGCAGCACGGCGCGGCTGACGCCGTAGCGGGCTTGCAGGTCTCCTTCATTGCCAAGGCTCGTGCCCGGCGCGGCGTCCTGTGCCTCGATGTCCCGGACGATGCGGTGGGCGATCTGCTCGCTCAGCTTTGGCGCGGCGCCGCTTGCCCGGCGCTGTTCGGCGAGTATCTCCAGGTTGCGTTCGTCCAGTGCTTCGATGAACAGCGCGATCGCCTCGTTTTCCCCGGATAAAGGCTTGGCCCGATGCGCCCGGCGCAGGATATCGGCCACTTCGTCGCGGTCAGCCCGCGAAATCTTGGTCAGTTCCAGATAGGTCTTGAACGCGAAGAGGATCGCTTCGCGGGGCGGCGCCTGGACCACGACGCCGCCGTGCGCCCCCCGGCGCATGCAGGCCGCGCCGTGCCATTCCACCTGACGCATGGCTTCGCGGAACGTCGCCCGTGACACGCGATAACGGTCCAGAAAGTCGCGCTCCGTGCCGAGCACGTCGCCTTCGCGCCAGCCTTGCTGGATGATTTCGGAAATGATCCGCTCGGCAACAAGCTCGCCCAGCTTCCGCCGCCGTTTCGATTGACCGATGGTGCGAAGTGCATTCAGACCCATTGGCGACCCTGATCCCCGTCCCCCGATGGCATGGGCTTGTCGTGAAGTTTTCGGTGTTTGACAAGGGTGGAGATCGGTTCAATAAGTATACCGATTGGGAGAGACGTATGGATTTCAGTTGGGATTCGTCGGATGACGCTTATCGCGCGGAACTGCGCGAAGTCATTGCCACGCTGCCGGACGACTGGTGGGAGAACTACGCGCCGCACGGGCCGTCCAGCCCGGTCATCATGGACCATGCGCGCCGGTTCAACCAGCGCCTTGCCGAACGCGACCTGATCGTCCGGCACTGGCCGGAAGCCTACGGCGGCAAGGACGCGGGCGCGTGGAAGCAGATCGTCATCAGCGAGGAGATGTGGAGCCTGGGCGAACCGCGCTCGTCGCTCTATCTCGGCGCCAACTGGGCCGGTCCCGCGATCATGAAGTTCGGAACCGAGGCGCAGAAGCAGACGTATCTGCGCGGTATCGCCGAGGCGCGCTACCTCTGGTGCCAGGGCTTTTCGGAGCCGGAGGCGGGGACCGACCTTTCCAACATGAAGACTCGCGCCGAGCCGGTCGAGGGCGGCTACCGGATCACCGGCTCGAAGATCTGGACCTCCTATGCCGCGCGGGCCGACCTCATGTTCCTGCTGGCGCGCGTCGGCGGCAAGGGGAAAGGCGGCGTAAGCTGCTTTCTGGTGCCCACCGACACGCCGGGCCTCGAAATCCGGCCGATCCCGGGCGTCCATTCGCTTCACGACTTTCACGAATGCTTCTTCAGCGACGTGTTCGTGCCGACAGAGGCGCTGCTGGGCGAGGAAGGCAACGGCTGGCAGATCGTCCAGACGATCATCCACTACGAACGCATCGGCGCGGCGCGCTATGAAAAGTCGGCGCGCACGCTTGAACATACGGTGAGCGTCCTCAAGGAACGGGGGGAGTTCGACGATCCCGTGGTCAGGGCGGATTGCGCGGCGGCGCTTGCGCAAGTGGAGGCGGCGCGCCTGCTGACCTATCTGGTCATCGACGGGCGCGCGAAGGATGAAGAGCCGGGCGCGGACACTTATGTCGCGCGCTATGCCATGATCCAGGCCGACCATGCCGTCGCCAACCTGTCGGCGGCCTATCTGCCCGACCTGCTGGCGGAAGGTGGCGATGGCCACCTGCGCTCGCAGTTCAATTCCGCCATCACTTCCGGCATCGCCGCGGGCGCCGCCGAAGTGCAGCTCAACATGATTTCCGGCCGCTATCTCGGCCTGCCGCGCGGAGCCTGAACCATGGACCTTGCCCTGACCGCGGACCAGCGCGCCTTGCGCGAGGCGATCGTCCAGATCGTGTCGGACAACCTCGAACTGCCGCGCGACAAGGGCGTCGTCACGCCGCGCACATGGCATCATGCCGAACGGCTGGAACGCGATCTGGCGCAAGGCGGCTATTTCGGCATCGCGCGCGCGGAAGGGTGCGGCGCGCTCGAAGCCGCGATCCTCGTCTATGAGGCCGGTTTTTCGCCGCAGGTGTTCGAATGCGCCGCGTCGGCACTGATCGCGCCGTTGCTGGCCGATGAAGATCTGCCGCGCCCGGTCGCCGTTGCCCGGTTGGCCGATCTGACACGCGGCGTCCGGTTCCTCGATACTGCGCGGACGCTGATTGTCGATCTGGGGGAGGACGTGGCGATTCTCCCGATGGCGGGCCTCACGGTGATTCCCGTCGCGAGCCAGTATGCCGTTCCGCTCGGCAAGCTGGCCGTCGTGCCGGACCTTTCCGGGGCGCGCCGGCTGGGGGCTGCGAAAGTGCCGGAACTGCGGCGGCTGTGGCGGCTGGCGCTGGCGCTGGAGATCGGGGCGGCGCTTCAGGCGGGAATCGATTTCACGAACGCCTACGTCAAGCAGCGGCAGGTGTTCAGCCGTCCGGTCGGCTCGTTCCAGGCCGTGCAGCACCGCCTCTCCGCCGACGTGGAAAAGGCGCGCGGTGTCTATTGGCTGGCGATGAAGGCGGCGTGGAGCGGCGATGCAAGGGATGCGGCGCTGGCCGCGCTCCATGCCCAGCGCGCCTGCCCGCAAGTCGTCTACGACCTTCACCAGTTCAACGGCGCGCTCGGCATGACGCTGGAACACGCGCTGCATTGCTGGACGTTCCGCCTGCGCTGGCTGGCGGGTGAAATGGGCGGCGCGCGGGCGCAGGCGGCGGAAGTGGCGCGCCTCGCCTGGGGAGAGATCGCCGCATGAGCGATCCGTTGCCGGTTCATTTCTATGATCCGCACGACGATGGCTTCGCGCCGACGCGGCTCGCCACCGGGCCGTGGGACAGGCGTTTGCAGAGCGGCGTCGCCCTTGCCGGCCTTGTCGCCCATCTGGTCGAGCGGCATCCGACGCCCGCGCCGATGAGCGTGGCCCGCCTCGTGATCGACATCATGCGGCCGACGCCCATGGCGCCCGTGGTCTCGCGCGTGACCGAACTGCGTAGCGGCAAGCGCCTGCAACTGCTGGAAATCGAACTGTCGCACGAAGGTGAAACCACTCTGAAGGCATCGGCGCTGCGCGTCCGTCTCGGCGATTGTCCGGCGACGGAGCAGTCGCCTTACGCGGAACCTCCGGCGTCGCTGCCTGTTTTCAGCAGCCGGTCGGTCTATGGCCATATCGTCGAAAGCCGTCTCGAACGCGGCGGGCTGGAACAGCTCGGGCCGGGCGTCACCTGGATGCGGATGTTCGGGGAGATCGTGCCCGGCGTGCCGATCTCTCCGTTCGTGCAACTGGCCATGGCGGCCGATTGCGGCAGCGGCCTTTCCGCCTATGTCGACTGGCGGCAATGGACTTTTGCCAATGTCGATATTTCGCTGCATCTTGCCCGGATGCCGCAAGGCCCGTGGGTGCGGATCGCGGCCCGCACCGAAAGCGCGGGCAACGGCATCGGCGTGGTGGACGCCACGCTGTCCGATCTCGGCGGCGATGTCGGCCACGCGCACCAGACCCTTTTCCTCGACAGGAGCAAGCGATGACCAGAGTAACCTCACCTTTCGGCTGGAGTTCGACCGCCGAAGAAGTGTCCGAAGGGCACGATCTTTCCGGCAAGCGCGCCATCGTGACGGGAGCGACCGCCGGGCTGGGCGTGGAGACGGCCCGCGTGCTGGCGCTGCGCGGCGCCGAAGTGGTGCTGGCGGTGCGCGATGTGGCGGCGGCCGAGCCGGTCAAGGCCGATATCGAGGCGGCGGGCGGCAAGGCCCGCATCTCGCAACTCGAACTGGGCGATTTGCGCTCGGTCGAAGCTTTCGCCGCGCGCGAGGGCGGGGAGCCGCTGCACCTGCTCATCAACAACGCGGGGATCATGGCCTGCCCGTTCGCGCAGACGAAGCAGGGCTTCGAATCGCAGCTTGGCGTGAACCATGTCGGCCATTTCCATCTGACCACGCTCTTGCTGCCCGCGCTGAAAGCGGCCGGGAAGGCGCGCGTCGTCGCGCTGTCGTCGAGCGGGCATCACTGGTCGGACTTCGATTTCGACGATCCCCATTTCGAGCGGACCGAATATGATCCGCTGGCATCCTATGGCCGTTCCAAGACCGCCAACGTCCTGTTCGCGGTCGAACTCGACCGGCGGTTCCGGGATGACGGCATTCGCGCCTTTGCCCTGATGCCGGGCGGTATCCACACTTCGCTTGGCCGCTCCATGACCGAAGACGTGCGGCGGCGGCTGGGCACGGATGCCGCCAACGCCAGCCAATACAAGTGGAAGTCCGTTGAGCAGGGCAGCGCCACGACGATCTGGGCGGCACTGGGCCGCGAACTGGAAGGCAAGGGCGGCCTCTATCTCGAAGACTGCAACGAGGCCGAGCCGTGGCGGGAAGGGCAGCGCAGCGGCGTGAAACCCTACGCGCTCGACCAGGATTCGGCGGGGAAATTGTGGAACTGGACAGAAGCCGCGATCGCGGCGGTATCCTGAGAGGAACGGACATGAAGATTGCGCTGGAAGGCAAAGTCGCGTTGGTGACGGGCGGCGGCCGGGGCATCGGCCGGGTGATTTCAACCCAGCTTGCGGAGAACGGCGCGAAAGTGCTGATCGCGACACGGACCGAAGCCAGTGGCCGGGCCGTGACGGACGAGTTGAAGGCGGCGGGCCACGATGTCGAACTGCTGGCGGTCGATCTGTCGACTCGCGAAGCCTGCGATGCGGCTGTCGCGGCGGCGGTGGACAGGTTGGGCGGTCTCGATATCGTCGTCCACAACAGCGCGATCTTCCCGTTCACGCCGTTCGAATCCCTCTCCGACGAGGAATTCGACCAGGTGATGAAGACCAACCTCTATACCGTGAAATGGCTGGCCAGCGCCGCGCTGCCGCAGTTCCGCCAGCGTCCCGGCGGGCGGTTCGTGGGCATCGCCTCGCTGATCGGCAACCGCGCGTGGCTGGCCGGGCTGGATGCCTATGCCGCGTCGAAGGCGGGCATGACCGGCCTGTGCAAGAGCCTCGCGCTCGAATTCGCGAAGCACAAGGCGACCGTCAACGTGATCGAGCCGGGCCTCATCATCGACGACCGCGATCCGCGCATGGATGACCGGACGCGCGACCTCATCGTGCCGAACATCCCGGTCCAGCGCGCTGGCCTGCCGAGCGATATTGCCAATGCCGTACTGTTCTTCTGTTCTCCGACGACCGAATTCGTGACCGGGCAGAACATCGCGGTGGACGGCGGCCACCACCTGCCGGACATGTCGGCCTATGCCATGAGTGCGCGGCTGTGACCGGCACGCTGGCGGGCAAGGTTGCGGTCGTCACGGGCGCCGCCTCGGGCATCGGCCGAGCGACGGCGACCCGCTTCGTCAAGGAAGGCGCCAGCGTCGTTGCCGTTGATGTCAATGCGTCGGCATTGGCGGACCTTGCGCGGGAGGTCGCGGTCGCCCTGACCATCGAGGCTGACCTTACGGAAGCGGACGACGTGACCCGCATCTTCGCCACCATGCGCGAACGGTTCGGGCGGCTGGACGTGTTGGTCAACAACGCAGGGATCGGCGGGCCACGCACGCTTCGCCTGCACGAATTGCCGCTGGCGGATTTCGATACGGTGATGTCCGTCAACCTGCGCGCGCCGCTGGCGATGACGCAGGGCGCGCTGGCGCTGCTGCGCGAGCAGGGCGGGGGCGCCATCGTCAACGTCGCGTCTCCGGCGGGTTATCACGCGGTCGAGAACCTTGCGTCCTACAGTATTTCCAAGGCGGGCGTGGTGATGCTCACCAAGTGCACCGCGAAGGAATATGCCGCCGAGGGCATCCGCTGCAACGCCGTTGCTCCCGGTGTGACTCGCACGCCGATCCTCGAAGGATTGCCGCAGCCGCATCTCGATGCGATCTGCGCCGCGATACCGCAGAACCGTGTCGCCGAGCCGCCCGAAATCGCCGCGATGATCGCGTTCCTGGCCTCCGATCAGGCAAGCTATGTCAACGGCTCCATCCACTTCGTGGACGGCGCCGCCGATACCTGACCTTACATTTCCGAAGCCTTGCGCAAGGTTTCGGCATGGTCGCCGTCAAAGATCACGACCACGCGCGTGCCGGGCTTCGTCTTTTCCATATATTCGTCGAGGGTCTGGCGAACGCCCGGATTCTCGATGCGGATGAACGTATCGCTGTCGACGCGGAACGTATGTTCCTTGCCGTCCTGCGCGCGGACGAGGATCGAATCCGGCTTCACTTCCAGAATGTCGGAGAGCAGCACGCGCGGGTGTGCGGCCGATTGCACGCGCGTGTCGATCGTCACCCGGCAGCGGTTCGACGTGTTCGGCAGTGAACAGTGCGGCGCATAGGGATTCAGCACGAGGACGTCGCCGGGATAGTAGTCGGTTGTCGCCCAGGCATCGTCGGGGATCACGTCTTCGGGGATCGGGCTGGGCGTGGTGGCGAGGTTGTGCAGGAAGCCGCGATTGCACTGGCCGACGGCGACGGCGAGGCCGCCGACCTCGCGCTCGCAATTCGTGATCGGCATCCACACCGGCTTGTAGTTCTTGATGCCGGGGCTGTAGAAACCGTCCTGATGCGGTCCGGTGATCGAGCCGCCCGGCGGATAGGTGCGATACTGGACGATCGGGATCATCATGGCCGGTTCGCCGAGGATCTGCTCCATGACCCGCTGGTTATCGGGATGCTCGACCAGACGGCCGGCGATACCCGAAAACTCGGGGCTTTCCTCCATGCCGCCGGGGAAGGGCGTGCCGGTCCACACCGGCTCCGTCGCGCCCGGTTCAATCAACCCGTGGCGGACCATGATCGCGAACATCTCCTCGCGGCAGCGGTCCAGCGCCTCGTGCGAGATGACGTCGCGCAGGAAGATATAGCCTTGCTCGTCGTGGAAGCGCGTCAACGCCTCGTGATCGCCGAGCAGATGGTTGCACGTTTCGAGTTCGCGCGTCGGGTGAACCGCTGAAGCTTCCAGGGGCTTCGCGCCCGGTATCGAGATCGATTCGACGACCATGCCTTGCATCCTTTCCTGTCGGGCCGCCGCCCGCGCCGACCCGTTATGCCCAGCATTTGACCATCACGGGGGACTAGGGAACAGGGGCAAATTTATTTGAAAACAGGGGTGGAATTTCTATATTCCTTTCATGTCGTCGATCGTGATAGCGGTATGGCCGGGAGCCTTTCTCGCCAGTCTTGGTGCGATGGCCGATACGCACGCGCGCCTTGGCGAGAGTTTCGCGACCAATCCCGCGCTGGGCGACTACGCCACGATGCAGACTCGCCTGGTGATCGCCAGCATGGACGGCCGCCCGGTGCGTCTGGCGTGCGGGCGCGATTTCCCGGTGGACGAGCGAATCTCCGCCGTTCGCGAGGCGCGGATCGTTTTCCTGCCCTCGTTTCAGGCACCCGATCCGGCGCAGGCGCTGGACGAGGCGAGGAGGGCCACGGCGTTTCACGACTGGCTGCGCGAACGATATGGCGATGGCGCGCTGGTGGCCGCCTGTGGCGCCGGTGTGCTGCACCT
The DNA here is from genome assembly GCA_964621355.1 of uncultured Novosphingobium sp. GTDB lineage: Bacteria > Pseudomonadota > Alphaproteobacteria > Sphingomonadales > Sphingomonadaceae > Novosphingobium. Next base: position 65,596 of record CAZUOV010000006.1, read on the forward strand.
TGCGGCGGCGGGCCTGCTCGACGGCCTGGCCTGTTCCGTTCCGTCCAGGCTGCGCGCGCCGATGGAGCGGGCGTTTCCCAAAGTCGTCCCGGCCGAGAACGAGCCTGTCGCGATAGGCGGCCGGTTGTTCACTTGCGCGCGCGATGCGGATAGCCCCGCAATGGTCATCCGGCTCATGGCGCAGGCCTTTTCTCCCGCCGTCGCCGATGGGCTCGCCCAGCGCGAACGTCCGGCGGGATTCGCGCCTCCCGTGGCCGATGCGCTTGTCGCGCGGGCCCAGCTATGGATACGCGACCACTTCGCGGGCGATTTCCGCATCGCCGATCTCGCCCGCGATCTGGGGACGAGCCATCAGGCGTTGATCCGCCGTTTCCGGGCGGCAGGCGAGGGGACGCCCAAGGCTTATGCCCAGCGTTTGCGGATCGAGGCGGCGGCGATTTCGTTGCAGGAGACAGACCGCAGCGTGGCCGAAATCGCGCAACTTGTCGGCTATGCCGATATCCCTTCGTTCCGCAAGGTGTTCGCGGCGCGGATGGGCATGCCACCCGGCGCGTGGCGCCGCGCCCGGCGCGAACGGCAGCGCAAGGGGCCTTGACGGCCTTGGGGGCGGTCCTTCACGGTCCCCTCCCGGCCGTGCATCGTCAGGCAGCGGCTTCCCGCGCGGCGTCCGCCAGACGCGCGGCATCGACCATGCTGGGCGCTTCGCAGGCGGCGACATATTCGGCGCGCAGGCGGCGAACCAGTTCCGCCACGGTCGGGATGTCGTCGATCAGTTCGATCCCCTGTCCGGCGCTCCAGATATTGCGCCAGGGTGTCAGTCCCTCGGGCAGATGCTTGTGCCCGCCTTCGGGCGGCGCCTTGGGCAGATTGTCGGGATCGAGGCCGACCCTGCGCAGCGATTCCTTGAGCCAGTTGGCCGCGCCGCCGGCGACATCGCGCGTGTAGATCACGTCGATCGCCTTCTCGCTGACCAGCAGTTCCTTGTATTCCTGCGGCGCATCGGATTCCTGCGTCGCGATGAAGCGAGTGCCGAGATAGGCAAGATCGGCGCCGAGAATCTCGGCCGCGCGGATTACCGCGCCAGTCGATACCGCGCCCGCCAGCACGATCGTGCCGTCGAACATCGCGCGGATCTTGGGCACCAGCGCGAGGTGGCTGATCGTGCCCGAATGGCCGCCGCCGCCCGCGCCGATCGCGGTAAGCCCGTCCGCGCCCGCGGCGATTGCCTTCTCGGCGAAACGGATGTTGGTGACGTCATGAAAGACCTTGCCGCCGAAGGCATGGACGCGCTTGATGAGTTCTGTGGGATCGCCCATCGCGCTGATGATGATCTCGACGCCAGCTTCCTGGCAGACGTCGACGTGCATCTTGAACAGATCTTCGGGCATCCGGGAAAGGTTGACCGCGATAGGGCCGATGCGCGCGCCCGGGTTCTCCGCCGCATATTGGTCGAGATCGCGGCGGATATCCCGCAGCCAGGCCGCAAAAGTCTCGAAATCCCGCGCGTTCTGCCGCGGCAGGCCGCCGATCAGGCCCGCCTTGCACGCCTCGCGGACGAGGTCGGGCCCGGTCACGCGATACATGGGCGCGCAGATGGCTGGCAGAGTCAGCCTAGCTCGAATTGCAGGATCAAGAGCCATTGGGGCAACACCTCGTTTGTGGCAACATGGTTAGATGATTAACACTGTTATCCGATGAAAGGATACGAGACAATCTTCTGAAAGCGCTGTTCCGGGCAGACCCGGCCGGATTTTTCGCGCCGCTGGCAAATCAGTCTGCGCCGCCGTAGCGCCGGTCCAGCCGGGCACGGACGATATCGCCTTCGTCGATGCCCGATTGCGGCTCGTCCCAGCGGTCGGTGGCGGAAATGTCCGGGATGTGGGCGGCGATGTCTTCCGGCGTCGGTAGCATGCCGCGCGGTGCGCTCCAGCCTTCGCTGTGCCCGGTGAACACCCGGCTGTAGTTGCCGCGCAGGACGGAGAACGTCTGCCCGGTGATATCGCATTGTTCGCTGCACAGCCATGCGACCAGCGCGGCGGTATGGTCCGGCGTTCCCTGATCGCCGTATTTGTTGCCGCGCGCCATGATCTCGGCGAGGAAGTCCTTGTCCACGCGCTCTTCGCCGGGCGTGCCCATGCGGCTGCCGCTGGCGTTGGGCATGACGCTGTTGACCCGGATGCCTTCCGGCGCTTCCTGAACCAGCACGCGCATGATGCCGAGCATGGCCGTCTTGGCGCAGCCGTAGTTGGCCCGGTAGGGATTGCCGAACATGCCCGATTGCGAGGACGTGAAGACGATTCGGCCATAGCCCTGCCGTTTCATCAGGCGGTAGGCGGGCTGAGTCACGTAGAACGCGCCCTTGAGGTGAACCGCGAGCACGCTTTCGATATCGTCTTCGGTCAGGTTTTCAAACAGGGCGTTGCGCTGGTTCCCGGCGTTGTTGACGACGATATCGACGCGTCCGAACGCATCGAGCGCGGCCTGGGTGATGGCTTCGCCGCCGTCCTTCGTCGCCACGCTATCGCAATTGGCGATGGCCTTTCCGCCCTTCGCCTGAATTTCGTCCGCGACAGCCTGCGCCAGCGCGATGCCGCCCTGCTCTCCGCGCGTGTCGCCGCCGAGATCGTTCGCCACCACGCTCGCGCCGCGTTCCGCCAGCAGCAGCGCATAGGCCCTGCCGAGCCCTCCCGCCGCTCCGGTGACGATGGCCACCCGGCCCGAAAAGTCGATGCGATCGCTCATGGTGTTCCTTTCGCGTAAGGTGCCGCCATCAAGTGGAAAAGAGAAGGGGCCGTGGTGAACCGCGGCCCCTCCTTGTGTTCATCCAGCCAGGAGTCGTCAGAACTTGAACGACATGCTGGCGCCATAGGTCCGGGGGTCTCCCGGCATGTAGGACGTCAGGCCGAACGGTGTGTTCTCCAGCGAGAGAAGACGCGTGATATACTTCTTCTTCGTGATGTTGCGGCCATAGAACGCCAGTTCGATGCCGGGATCGTCCAGGCGGAAGGCAATGCGCGCGTTGAGCAGGCCATAGCTGTTGATCCGCGAAGTTTCCTGAAGCAGCCTGTTGCCTTCCTCGATCTGCGCCGGAGTCAGGCCTGCACGGTTGGGCACGGGCAGTTGCATCGGAGCGGCATACTGTTTGGAGCGCCAGCCGTAGTCGACATGCAGTGACAGGGTCGCCGCGTCGCCGATCGGGTGCTCGTAGTCGCCGGAGATCGAGAAGGTATATTTCGACGTGTAGGGGAATTCCGCACCGCTCCAGTTGCTCAGGTCGATGCTGTTGATGAAGCGTTTGTACTTCGCATCGGTCAGGCCGAAGTTTCCGCTGAGGGTAAGGCCTTCCGCCGGTGCGACGATCAGTTCGGCTTCCAGCCCGCGGATGCGCGCCTTCGCCGCGTTGTCGGCACCCGATATCAACTGTGTTCCGACAGTGCCGATGATGTTGCGCTGAAGGTTGTCGATCTCGCTGTTGAACACCGCGAGGTTCAGACGGACCCGGCGGTCGAGCAGATCCATCTTCGCGCCGGCTTCATAGTCGGTCACGACTTCCGGGAGGAAGCTGACCGGCGGCGGCGCAACCGCCGCGATGCGGGTATTGAAGCCGCCGGAACGCTGCGAACGGCTGACCTTGCCGTAGAAGAACAAGTCGTTCGTCGCCTGCCAGTCCACCGCGCCCAGCCATGACCAGTAGTTGTAGGTCCGGTTCAGCGTGGCGCGGAACGGATCGTTGGGATCGCCGTCCAGCAGGTGCGCGGGCACGTTGGGCGTGAATGCCCCCGTCGTGAAAGCTTCGTTGCGGTTACGCGAAACCAGTCGACGCTTGTCCTCGGTATAGCGCAACCCGCCAGTGACGCGCAGGCTGTCGGTGAGGTGGAAGATGAGCTGGCCATAACCGGCAAGGCTCTGGTTGCGGACCGTGCCGTCGCTCCAGCTAATTGCCGTCGAGAGGGGGAAGAGGCTGCCCGAGCGCGAGACGTCGGTGCCGTTCTCCACGAAGTAGAAGCCGCCGAGGATATAGTCGACCATTCCCAGTTTGCCGGAAAGCTGCATTTCCTGGCTGAACTGGTCCTGGCCAATCCGGTTGCCGAACGAGCCGTTCATCCCTCCGGTGAAGTGGAACGGCGTGCCATCGTTATCGGACAGCGAATCGAGTCTTACCGAGCGCCAAGCCGTCGTCGACTTGATTTGCAGCGCATCGGCAACGTCCCAGGTCAGGACGCCCGAAGCGCCCCACGACTCCGATTTACCGTAGCTGTTGGCGTTGTGATAGACGTCATAGAAGCCGACCTTGCTGCCGGGCGCTCCATAGACATAGTCGGAGATCGGGCCGCGCGCGGCGGGATGGCAGAGCGGCTGGATAGCGCCGGTTGGCCCCGTGCCGTTGCATCCGTTCACCAGCAGGTCGCGCGTGGCGACGCTGGGCGCGTAGGGCGAGCTGGGACCGATGCTCCGCAGGCCGACCAGTTCGCCGCCGTTCGTGAACTTGCTGTAGTCGAACGTCAGCAGCGCGGAGAGACCGCTGCCGCCGGGAGCGATTTTGAGCATCGCGCGGACATAGTCCGAATTGGCGTCGTTCAGATCCCGGCCGTTGGTGAGGTTGCGGCCATAGCCTTCGCGCTGGCGATGCTGGCCCGCGACGCGCAGGGCGATATCGTCGCCCGCCAGCGGAACGTTGGCCATCGCGCGCACCAGCAGCGACTGATAGTTGCCATATTCGACGCGGAACGCGCCAGCCAGATCGCCGGTCGGTTCGTTCGGGATGACGTTGATGGCGCCGCCGGTGGTGTTGCGGCCGAACAGCGTGCCCTGCGGGCCGCGCAGGACTTCGACACGCTGAACGTCGACCATGTCGAACGCGCCGCCGGTGGAGCGGGCGAGATAGACGCCGTTGAAATAGGCGCCGACAGCCTGGTCGATCGCGATAAGGCCGTCGCTGGAGCCCTGGCCGCGAATGAACAGCGTGGCCGATCCCGGCTGCGCGACGGCGCTGGAGATGCTGAGGTTGGGCGTGGTCGTCGCAAGCTGATTGATGCCGATGATCGACTGCTTTTCCAGCGTTTCGGCAGTGAACGCGCTGACCGCGACGGGCGTCGTCTGGAGATTTTCGGTGGTCTTGCGCGCCGTGACGATGATGTCCTGAATGCCGGACGATTCCTCGTCCGCCGCCTGGGCGAAAGCAGTCTGGGCAAGCATGGTGCTTGCCAAGAGTGCCGGGGCGAGCGCCATTGTCATGTATCGATTGTGCATCATAATCCTCCCTGTGAGAGACACGTGCCTCGCTCTTAGCGACGCATCGTTGGTATTATTTAGATGATTCTGTCAGGAAACGTCAAGCCGATGCCGCAAGGCTGCAACGGCGCCATGAAGCGGGCCGTCGTGAAGCGCGCCCGTTTCGGCTCATGCGTTCCCCGTCGGCTCGCGGTAACGCACGCGCGTCACCGGATAGCCGGCGCCTTCGGGTATGACGACCCACCGCGCACCGTCTTCGTCGAGCGGCCTCGGCATGACCGTGACGACATCCCGGGCCTTGGCGACGCGAAGCGCGTCCTCAACGGTTGTGCATTGGGCGATGCAGTGAATGTTCATCAGCGTGGAGAACAGGATGGATGGATCGCCCGCTTCGGCGCGGTCGATCAGCGAAAGCGGTTCGACCCAGTCCGTTGATACGATTTCGCGCCCGTCGCACAGGCCCTCGCCGATATCCGGCGCGCGGGCGAGGAAGAAGTGCGTGTCGAAACGCTTTTCGACATGAGGCGGCGTGATCCAGTGGCCGAAGTGCGCCATTTCCGAAAGATCGAGGCTTGCGCCGAGCGTGGCGATCAGATCGCGAAACTGCCCGCCCGCCCGGTCATGCGCGGGCGCACCCGTGGCGCAGGGCAGGATGCCCGCTTCTTCCCACGTCTCCCGGCAGGCCGCGATACGCAAGGCGCGCTGCCGGGGCGGCATGTCTTCATGGCCCCGCAGCAACGGTAGCCAATCGTCCGCATAGTCGGCCGCGTCCACTTTTCCGCCGGGGAACACCTGCGCCGAAGGGAAGAACGCGTTGGCATGCCGCTTCACCATCAGCACGCGCAACGGATCGTCCCGCAGGAGCAGGATGGTCGCGGCCAGTTGCGGTTCGACGGGCGGCATCGGCGGTATTGGTCCCTTCCGGTTGGCAATTTGCCTGCAATCAGGGTAATTGTCTATCTAAGTTATTCGATAGTTGCGTTTGACCGCGCCGCGAGGCAGGGCGGATTCAAAGGAGAGGAACCATGAGCCGCATTCCCCCCGTTCCGGTCGAGGAACTGACGCCCGAGCAGCGTGAACGCTATGAAAACGCCCCCGGCGGGAAAACCAGCCTGAGCCGCCTTCTGGCCCACGCCCGCACCATGCAGCCGGGCATCGGCCTTGCGGTGCAGGGGATGATGACCGGGATAGAAGTGCCTCCGCTCGAGCGGCAGATCTGCGTGCTCGCCGTGCTGCATCTCGATCGCGGGGAATACGAGTGGGCGCAGCACATGGAAGTCTCGAAGGCCATGGGGGTTCCGCCCGAAAAAGTGGAGGCCATAGCCAACGATCGCTTCGGCGATCCGGTTTTCAACGATCGCGAGAAGGCGCTGCTGGCCTTCACCCGGCAGGTCGTGAAGACCGTGCGTGTCGATGATTTCGTGTTCGATACCGTGGCCGCGTTCTATTCCCCGCGCCAGATCGTCGAGCTGATTCATGTCATTGGCATCTACATGCTGTTCGTGCGCGTTTCCGAAGTCGCGGAACTGGAAGTCGACATGATCGTCGGCGGCGATTTCTGGAAAAAGGCGAATCAGGCGGCGGGCCTTGTGAGGGATTGATGACGATGAGCGATGAGACTCTTGAATACCAGACCATCCGGCTGGAATTCGACGGCCCGCTGGCAGTGCTGACGCTGAACCAGCCTAAGGCGCTGAACGCGATCGGCGAGGAAATGGCGCTGGAAATCGCGCAGGCGTTGAGCGAAGTGGTCAAGCCGCGCCGCAAATGCCGCGCCTTGCTGATTACCGGCGAAGGGCGCGCGTTCTCGGCGGGTGTGAACCTGATGGACAAGCGCAAGCAGGTTCTCGAAGGCACGCGCAAGATGGAAGCGTTGTCGGGAACCGAGACGACGTATCATCCCCTGTTGCGCCGGGTGCATGGCTTGCGGATTCCGGTGATCGCGGGCGTGAATGGCCTTGCCATCGGTATCGGCATGGGCCTTGCCCTGGCGGCGGACTACATCGTCGCGTCGGAAAGCGCCTGGTTCCAGACGCCGTTCCGCAATCTCGCTTCCGCGCCCGATTCCGGGCTCACCTGGGTTCTGCCGCGCGCGGTCGGTCTGTTCCGGGCCAAGCGGATGCTGATGAACGCCGAGAAAGTGGATGCCGGAACCGCGCTCGACTGGGGCCTCGTTTCCGAGGTCCGGCCCGACGAAGGCTTCCCCGAAGCCGCGCGTGCCGTGGCGATGACTTTTGCGGAAGGCGCCACTGTCGCGCTGGGCGAGATCAAGAAACTGATTGCCGACGGCTTGCGCAGCGACCTTCATTCCACGTTCGAAGCCGAGTCGATGGCCGTGGAGCGCACGGCCCGGACGAAGGACAACGTGGCCGCGGTCAAGGTCTTCGCGCAAAAAACCACGCCGGTGTTCACGGGCGAATGAACGAAAAGGGGGGGCGAGACACCGCCTCGCCCCCTTCGTTTCTTGCCGGCATGGCCGGCCGCGCGGTTCAACTCACATATTCGTGCAGCACGCGGTGCATGTTGGAGATCGCGACTTCCTGCACCGGGTTGGTCCGGTTGCCGGGGAAGCCCGTCTGCTTCATCCCGCGCTGCACCTGTTCCATATTCGTGAAGTCCTGTTCGAGGATCACGGACACGTCTCCGATCGCTCTCCAGCCGTCCTCGGAATAGACCACGTTGTGATGGATCGGCGGTTCCGCGCCCGGCGCGTATTGTTCGAGCGACCAGATGTCATAGACGCACCAGTCGGGATCGGTGCCGTCTCCCCATGGGCGCGAGCGGTAGCACAAGGTGCCCGTGCCGCTCGGCAGGAAGATCAGGTTGGGGAAGACGTGCCAGTCGGTTCCGGCGGCGCCCCGCTGCTCCAGTGACATTTCCGGCCAGGGGGCGCCCGCCGCGCGGACAGCCTCTTCCTGGAACTTCAAAAGCTTGACCCCCAGTTCCAGGGGCGTGTCGGTCGCGTTCGCCTCGGCCATCAGGCGCGTGGCGGCGGCGGCGTCCTTTTCGGTGGTGATGGCGTGCAGGGTATCGTTGATAAGATGGATATACCCGATCATGCCGGGCCGCAGGTCGTCGGGCACCGGCTTGCTCAGCCGCGGGGAGGGCGCGCCGAACGGCCGCGTGCTCTTGTCGTATCCGAACATGCCGTGCTTGCCCATGGCCTTGCTGAATGTGTAATCCTCGCCAAAGCCGTCGAGCAGTTGCGGGTGCGTCGCGGCGACGTGATAACCTTCATCGAAGGCTTCCAGCGCCACTTTCCAGTTGCACGGAACGCGCACCGAATAGGACCAGCGGAACTTGGCGGTCTGCAACTGGAACGGGTCTATGAACTGCGGCATCGGATCGAGGAATGCGGCGAGCGGTTCGCAATCCGGGTCCATGTTGATGAACACGAAGCCGCCCCAGGTGTCGCATTTTATCTCGGGCAGCTTGAAGTCGTCATGGCTGACGCCGGAGCATCCAACCCAGTCCTTTTCATCGAGGATGCGCTGCACGCTGCCGTCGAGATTCCAGCGCCAGCCGTGATAGTTGCAGTGAAAGCGCGTCGCGTGGCCGCAGCCTTCGGTCAGGCGGCGTCCGCGATGCATGCAGACGTTGTAGTATGCCTGGATGCGGTCCGGCGCGGAACGGACGACGATGATCGACTGGTCGCAGATGTCATAAGTGACGTAATCGCCGACCCGCGCCAGTTCCTGTTCCCGGCAGGCGACCTGCCAGACTTTCGGCCAGAGTTTCTCCTTTTCCGCGCGGGCGAATTCCCGGCAGGTGTAATCGGTCTTCGGCACGAAATCGGCCCGTACGGGCGACGAAGCGGCATTGGCGAGGGTGGTGGCCATGACGTTTTCCTCTCTTTCTGAACCTATCGTCTGGATAAGTATTCTGATTCGTTCCGTCGTCCTTGACCTCGGTCAACGAGCGCGGGTCCGCCCGCGATTAGACTGCGGCCATGGTCGAGCGCAGACAGCAAAGACTGGTTGACCCGGAAGCCTGCACGGCGTGCTACGGCTGTTACGAAGTGTGCCCCAAGGGCGCGGTGGTCATCGAGAACCGCCGGGTCGCCATTGATCCGGCGCTGTGCCTGCTGTGCGGTGACTGCGTCGAAGAATGCTCGACCGGAGCGATCGAGACGCTGCACTGGGTTCCGGCGGATCAGCCGTGGAGCGTCGAGGAGCAGCTTTCGTGGGAAAGCCTGCCCCTCGAAGACTTCATCGAATCCCGCTGACCCTGACCCTGACCCCATGGCCCGGAACCCCATGATCCGGCTCCCCTAGGCCGGGTCGAACTTCGCATGGATGTGGTCCGGCGCGCGCAGCAGGTGGCCGATGATGTTCGGCGGCGGCATGTCGGGATCGAGTCGCAGGTTATGGAGGTTATCCAGAATCGCTTCCATCGCTCGCGACATCTCTACCCGCGCCAGATGCTGCCCGACGCACAGGTGCGGGCCGCCCGCGAAGGCGAGATGGCGCGCCGTGCGCTTGCGGAAGATGTCGAACGTGTCGGGGTTCTCGAACTTGCGCGGATCGCGGTTGGCCGATTGCAGGCAGACGTTGACCGCGGCGCCTGCCGGGATCACCGTGCCATCGACTTCGGTGTCGCGCATGCAGTAGCGGAACGTCGACGTGACCGGGCCGTCCCACCGCAAGGCTTCCTCGATCGCCGGTGACAGCAGGCTGCGGTCTTCCTGCACCTGCTTGTAAAGCCCCGGTTCATTGAGCAGGCAGGTCAGCAGCACGCTGGTTGCGCGGTAAGTGGTGTCGCCACCCGCGTTGACGAGCTGGCGCAGGAACGAGATCAGCACGTCGTCATCCAGATGCTCGCCGCCGACTTCGACGGTGGCCAGATGGCTGGTCAGGTCGTCGCCCGGATTGGCGCGGCGGGATTCGAGCAGGACCTTGAAGAAATCGCCCAGCTTGCGCGTCGCTTCGGCCCCTTGCGGCAGGCCGACCGCCGAGAGCAGTTGCGCCACCGCCAGTTTGTGGAAGATGGGCGCCTGCTCGTCGTCGAGCAGAAGCATGGCGTAGACGATCTGGAACGGGAAGTGGTGCGTATATTCGTCCACGAGATCGGCCGTGCCGCGATGGATGAACTTGCCCATGAGCTTGTTGACGACCGGCGCGACGAGCGAATCGCCCCAGCGGCTGACGACGTTGGGCAGAAACGCCTTCTGCAATACCTTGCGGTAGCGGTGATGCTCCGCCCCGTCCATCACGGTGACGGTCCGGCCGAACGATTTGCCGAGACTGTGCTCGAACACTTCCTTGTTGGTGAAGTTCTCGTTGTCCATCAGCACCTGATTGCAGGCGTCGTATCCGAACACCGTCCAGTGATCCATGTGGCCCAACTGGACGTCGGGAATATCCGTGAACAGCTTGCGATACTGGACGTGATGGACCGAACCTTGCCCCATGAGTTCGTGGATCAGGGGATAGGGATCGGGGTAGCGCCCGCGTGCCTGCCGTTCCATCTCGAATGCGTCGAAATCCGGGTCTTCGAGATCCGCGAGCCGGGGAAGTTCAATTGCGTCCATGGGGTCGTTCTCCTCTCGCACGGGCTTGTTCCGTCCGTGGCGGGATCGGGGTTTGACATAATGACAAAAAGTGTCATTGCGTTATGTCAAAGTTTGGCTCTGGACTTGGGAGCAGCCAGCGGCGAAAGCGAAAAAGGAATGACGAGGGGCAGCAAGCACGACAGGGCGGTGGAGGCCGCGGCCGACCAGTTCATGCGGTATGGCTTCGCGCGCACCACCATGGGCGATATCGCCCGCGCGGCGGACATGTCGCGGCCCGCGCTCTATCTGTTGTTTCCCTCGAAGGACGACGCGTTCGAAGCGGCGGTTCTCCATCTCAACGAATTGCGATTCGCGGAAATCGACGAAGCGTTGCGCAGCGTGCGCGGCCTGGCCGCGCGGCTGTTCACGGTCTGCGACCTGTGGCTGGTGCAGGTCCACGAATTGCAGATCACGACGCCCGACGCGGGCGATATGGACGATCTGTCCTTCCCGGTCGTGCGCAAGGTCTATGCCGATCTGCAGGCATTGCTGGCCCGGCTGATCGAGGAAGCGGACCTGCCCTCGCTTCCCGCCGAGCCTCTCCGGATCGCCCGCAACCTCGTGTTCGGCGTGCGCGGGCTGGGAGCCACGGCGACCAGCGCCGAGGATATGCGGGGCATGACCCGCCTTGCCGTCGACATGCTGTGCGCGGCGGTGGAACGGCTGCACGCGGCCTAGGGCCGATCGGCGCTAATTTTCCAGAACGTGTCCACGCATCGCGCGCAGTTCCGCTTCGCCGAGGCCGTGGCCCTGGTGGAGATAGCCTTCCATGCCGCCGAAGTCTTCGTCGATCGCCGTGAAAGTCGCGTCGATATATTCCGGCGCGGAGCGCATCATCGTGCGCCATACAGCGGGATCGACCGTCAGGAGATAGCTGAACGGCCCGTCGGGATCGACATGGAACAACGGATCGGACGGATCGTGCAACTCCTCGGTCAGCGTATAGTCGCGGCGGACGATCTCGCGCGGGACGCCGAGCGCGGAAAGCATGACGGCGCAGGTCACGCCCGTCCGGTCCTTCCCGGCGGTGCAGTTGACCAGCATCGGCACCCGGCCCTCGACCAGCGCGGAAAGCGCGGCCGCGATGCCGTCATGCTGTTCTTGCAGCAGACGGCGATAGTTGGCGACCACTTGTTGCCGCATGGCCTCGGCGCTTGTTTCGGGATCGCGCATCATGCGCACGATGTCCCCCCGGCTCAATGCATAGTCGCGGCTCCAGTATTGCTGGACTCTTTCGAGCAAGGCCGCCGGAAACGGCAGGTCGCCGCGCTCTTCGGTCGTGCGCAGATCAATGATCGCGGCCAGGCCGAGATCGAACAGGCGCTCGCGGTGTTCGTCGGGGATGCTGCCCGGATGGCCGCCGCGCAGCAGGATACCGCGTCGCACCCGGCGGCCGTCCTGCGTGGGATAGCCGCCCATGTCGCGCAGGTTCCGGGCGCCGGGTATCCCGATCAGCCGCGCGGCGACGGCATGGGGCGTGAAATGTTCTCCACTCATACGCCAAGCGCGCCGAACGTATCGAGGTCTGCCACAGCCGCGCCGAAGCAGTCTCCTTCCGCCGTCACGATGTCCAGCGGCTGCATCTCTTCGGGCGTGAACGGCCACATGAAGCCGTGCATCGCGTGGCGGCGATAGGCTTCCCATGCATCATCGAACGAAGGCGGATTGGCGACACCGCTCGTTTTCAGCGCGGCGAGGTAGCCCGCCAGGAGATCCTTTTCCGCATGGCGCCTGTCCTCGACCTTGAGGTTGCCGATGATCGCATAGGCGACATCGTGCATGTAGGGGCCTTCCTGCCAGGCCTGCCAGTCGAGATAGCCGGGCGTGCCGTCATGCTCGAAGAACATGTTCCCGAGGTGCGCGTCGCCGTGGCAGAACACCTGCGGAATGTCGCGGCCGCGCGCCCACTGCTTGCGCAGGCCCGCCATGATCCGCTCCCGGTCGCGATAGGGGCCGGTATAGGCGGCGCAGCGGCGATGGTTGATGCAGGCGTCAAAATAGTCCGGCCGCAGCATCTGCATGACGATATCGCCCGCCGCTTCCCATGCGTTGGAGAAGTTCTTCAAGGTCTTGAGTTCCGGCGATTCCCACCATCTGGCGTGCATCTTCGCCAGAAGCACCAGCGCCTGCGCCTGCTGGTCGATGGAGATAAGACTGGTCGCCCGGCCGAAGGTGGCGTTCCGCGCCGCGAGGTCTTCCAGCAGGACGAGGCCCTGCACACCGTCCTCCCAGTCGGACCAGTAGGCCTTGGGGATGTTGATATCGAGTTGTTTGCCCCACGTTGCGAAGAACTTCGCTTCCTGCACGAACGAGTTGTCGTAGGTATAATCGTGGCGGATGAAGCCGCCCTTGACCCACATCGTCGGCGGCAGGCGGTGGCGGTGGCCATCGGCGTTATAGGACAGCAACAGCCGCACTTTCGTCGCCGTGCCGGAAATCACGGTGCCGATGTGCGCTTCGGTGACGACCGTGCCGGGATAGTTTTCCGACAAGGCTTTCGTCAGCCATTCGGCCGTCAGTTCCTCGATACGGATCGGCAGGCGGGAAGATACTGTCTCGGTGGTGCTCATGCCGTGCTCCATTTGTGTTCAGACTGTGATGCGCCGCCGGTAACTGGCGATACGGCCGGCGAGCCGGCTGGCGCGCTCTTCGGGCGAGACCCAGACAGTCTCCACTGGCAGTTCGCCTTTCAGCCGGTCGATGGTCGTCAGGCGAAGATTTGCGCCGATCGGACGGCCTTCGGGCCGCATCTTCTGCCAGCGCATTATCATGTGCGCGTGCTGTGCGCCGCCGGTATCGAGCCAGTTGGCGACGCCGGGATCGCGGCGGGCGATCACCAGGCGGATCAGCCCGTCATCGTCAATGGCGCTCTGGGCGGCGGTAAGGCTGGACTGGCGCTGGTGGTAATCGAGCGAGCGATAGAGCCATTCGGTCAGTTGCACGGCCGCGTAACCGGCGTCGGCCGGATCGTATTCGAGGATGGCGGCGTCGTCGGTGCCGAGATCGAAGCTGCCGTTACAGATGCCTTGCGTCACCAGCCCGCCGCCCTGGCCGCGATGCGCCTCGGGCTTCGTGATCGTGTTGGGAGCCAGCCCGCTCCAGACGTTCTGGAACCAGAAATAGAGATAGAGGTCGTTAAGCGCATGTTCTGCCGCGCGCGCGGCCATCGTTTCCAGCGGCACCGGCTCCGCCTTCGCGTCCCCGACGCGCTCGATGGTAAGGTCCAGTTCGGTCTCGGCGGCCCAGTCCATCAGCGAATCCCGCACGAACAGGAACTTCGTGCCGGGCCGCGTGGTCATGTGGTTGGGGCGGCCCTCGGCGGGCGTGTCGTCGATGGTGATGACGAAGCCGCCGTCCGCGTCCAGTTGCAGATCGTGATGTTCGATGGTCTGGACGGTCTGCGACGTGCCGTAGTTGGCCGTCAGCGTGAACGAGATATTGGCCGCCACTTTCCCCGCGGGCTTGCCGTGGACGCGGTAGGCCGTGCCGTGTTTGATTCCGGCGAGGCGATAGCAATTGTCCGGGTTGTCGCCGCCGGTGCGCGCGCCGGGAACGTCATGCCCGGCCCAGGAATAGGCGGGCATGAAATCGCGCACGAAGCGCGGATGCTGGCTGTCGGAAGCGGCGGCCTTGAACAACCAGTTGGTCAGGTACTCCTCGCAGAAGGCGCCGAGCAGGGGTTGCGATTCCGGGGGGATACGGTTGCCGTAACCACGAGCGAACAGCGCTTCGATATGCATCCGCGCCGCGTCGATGCGCGGATCTTGCCGGATGGCGACGACATCGCGTTCGGCGGCGAACTGGTCTGGCGTGGCGTTGGGATTGGTCATTTGCACTGCTCCTGCCGGTTTCGGTCGCGCCGGATTGCAAGTTTACGGCTTGGCCATTTCATAAGCGCTCAGGGGCAGAACGGACGTTGCCCCGCCGTCGACCGCGATGGTCTGGCCGGTGATGAAACGGCTTTCCGGCCCGGCGAGGAACAGCGCGGCCTGCGCGATGTCCCATGCATCGCCTTCGACACCCAGGGGCGCGATATCGCGCCGGAGCCTGCGCATTTCTCCCTGGACGTGCGCGGCGACCATCGGCGTGACGATGTGGCCGGGCGCGACGCAGTTGGCCCGCACGCCGTCGCGGCCATACATCATCGCCAGTTCGCGGGTCAGATGGATCATCGCGGCCTTGCTCGGCCCGTAAGCGCTGTTGCCCGAGGCGCGCATCCCGGCAACCGATGCGATGTTGACCATGGCCTTGCCGTTGCCCGCAAGCAGGGCCGGCATGGTGTGCCGCACCATATTGTAGACCGTGCCGAGGTTGACGGCCATCACCCGGTCGATATCGGCCTGCGGCACTTCGTGGAGGCGGCCCGATCCGCTGGCGATGCCGATGTTGTTGACCAGCACGTCCAGCCCGCCGAGCCACGCGAGTGCTTCCCCGCAGGCGCGCCGCGCATCGTCCGCGTCGGCCATGTTGCCTGCAAACACCGCGCCGTCGCCGCCCATGTCCCGCACCAGTTCAAGCGAAGCGGCGGCGCGTTCGGCATCCAGGTCGACAAGCGCGACGCGCGCGCCTTCGGCCGCGAACAGCGCGGCGATCGCCTTGCCGGTGCCCACGCCGTCGCCCAGCGACCCGGCGCCCGTCACGATCGCGCGCCAGCCTTTCAATCGTCCATGAAACTCTATCGGTTTCGGCATTGTCCTCTCCCTGGCTCGCCGTGCCCTGTCGCGGTCAATCGGCCGGGTCGTTCACCAGTTCCCGCAACTTCGGCTTGATGACCTTGCCCATCGCGTTGCGCGGGAAGGCGTCGAGCATGCGCCATGCGTCCGGAACCTTGTATCGGGACAGGTTTTCCAGGCAGAGCGCGCGCAGTTCCTCCTGCAATCGCGCCGTATCCACGTCTGGCCGGGCGGGCTGGACGCAAGCCACGGTGAGCATGCCCATGCGTAAGTCCGGCTTGCCCACCACGGCGCAGTCCGCGACGTCGGGATGCGTGTGCAGGACTCGCTCGATCTCCGCCGGATAGACGTTGGAGCCGCCGCGCAGGATCAGTTCGGAACTGCGGTCTGCGATGGTGAGCCAGCCGTCGTCCAGCCTGCCGTGATCGCCTGAATGGACCACGCCGTCCTTCAGCAGGGCCGCCGTCTTTTCCGGCTCACGCCAGTAGCCGAGCGGCGGCGTGTAGACATTGGCCCAGGGGCCGCTTTTCACCGGGCCGAAGCAGACTTCGCCAACCTCGCCGTCAGGCAGGACACGCCCGTCGGCGTCGCGAATGGTCAGCTCGAAATGGGGAATGGCGATGCCGCTGGCCCCTTCGGGCTGGGGATTGTCGCCGGACAATGCGACCACCGTAGGAGCTTCGGTCAGTCCGTAGCTGGTCTGGATGTCGTAGCCGTAGCGGGCGCGGAAACGCTGGCGGATGACTTCGGGCAGGGGCGCGCCGCCTGCGCTCAGCCGCAAATCGGACGGAAGATCGAGATCCGCTTCCAGCAGGTCGTAGACCATGGTCGGGACGAACGGGATATTGCGGATTCGTTCTTCGTGAATCCACGCCACCAGCGGTTCGATCTTGACCGAGGGCGCGAAAAGGAACGGCTTGCAGTTCCAGAACGCGGAAACCGGCCCCAGGATTATCACGTTGGTGATGGTCAGCGGCAGCGCCGACCCGCGCCGCGTATCGGGCCCCTGCAGGCTGTGCGCGAAGGTCGCCGCCGGGACGACGATCATGTTGTGCTGGCTGTGCACCACGCCCTTGGGCACGCCCGTCGTCCCGCTGGTATACATGATCGCGGCGGGCGCGAACGGGTCGATTTCCGGCCGGGGCGCTGGCTTTCCGTCGCCGCCATCCGCTGCCCGGCGCCACCCCCCGTCGCGTTCGGGATCGTCGATGACGAGCACCGTGCCCAGTTCGGGCAGTTCCGCGCGCAGCGAATCGATCTGCCCCGCGATGGAACTGTCGGTCAGCAGCAGTTTCGCGCCGCTGTGCGAAAGAATGAAGCGCTTGTCGTTGACGGGCAGGATCTTGTTGATTCCCACCCAGATCGCGCCGAGCCGCATGGCCGCGAAGAAACCGATCACCAGGCTGTTCTCGTTGCCCAGCGACGCGGCGACGCGGTCCCCGCCGCGAATGCCCGCCGCGTCGAAGAGCACGGCCGCCGCTTCGACCGCGCTGGCCAGTTCGGCAAACGTCATCCGCCGCGTGGCATCGACCAGCGCTTCTTCGCCGGGACATTGCGCGGCGGCGCGCTCGACGAGCGAGGCCACGTCGCGCGGCCCAGCCGGCGGGTCTATCCGGGTCATTGGCGGTTGCAGCCCGTAGGCGGCGAATTCCTCGTCCCTCATCGCCCTCTCATGTCATTTTGCGATGGAATTATCGTTCCGGCGTTATGCTCTATATGATTATGCTATTAGCCTGCAAGTCCTGATCGGCTTCCTGACCTGCTCTATGCTGCGGACAACGGTTGCCGCTCGTCGAACTGGAGCGATGCCAGCCGGGCGTAGAGCCCGCCCGCGCCGGCAAGGACGTCATGCGTTCCCTGCTCGACGATTCGGCCGTGATCCATGACGACGATCCGGTCCGCCTGCCGCACGGTCGCCAGCCGGTGCGCGATGACCAGCGTGGTGCGGCTGGCCATCAGGCGATCGAGCGCGTCCTGCACCAGCCGCTCGCTCTCGGCGTCCAGCGCGCTCGTCGCTTCGTCCAGCAGCAGGATGGGCGCGTCGCGCAGCAGCGCGCGGGCAATGGCGATGCGCTGGCGCTGCCCGCCCGAAAGGCGGCCGCCGTCCTCGCCGAGGAACGTGTCCAGTCCTTCCGGCAGCGCGCGCAGGAAAGCCTCCGCATTGGCGGCGCGCGCCGCTTCCCAGATGGCCTCGTCGCTGGCGTCCCAGTTGCCGTAGCGCAGGTTGTCGCGCGCGCTGGCGGCGAACAGCACGCCTTCCTGCGGCACCAGCGCGATGCGGCGGCGGATGTCGGCGGGATCGGCGGACGTCAGCGGTACGCCGTCGATCTTGACCGTGCCTGCCTGCGGATCGTGGAACCGTTCGGCGAGGAGGAACAGCGTGGACTTGCCCGCGCCCGAAGGGCCGACGATGGCCACGGTCTCGCCCGGTTCGACGTTCAGCGAGAAATCGGCGAGCGCCGCCGTTTCCGGGCGGGCGGGATAGCGGAACGTCACATGATCGAACGAAAGCTGGCCGCGCGGCGGCTCCGGCAGCGCCACCGGGCGCACGGGCGGCGCGATGACAGGCCTTTCGTTGAGCAGTTCGTTGAGGCGGCTGGCCGCGCCCGCGCCGCGCACCAGATCGCCGTAGACTTCGGTGAGGGAACCGAAGGCCCCGGCCACCAGCCCGCCGGTGATGACGAAGGCCGCGATGGTGCCGCCGCTGATGGTGCCTTCGGCGACGCCGATCGCGCCGCGCCACATGAGCAGTGTTATCGCGCCGAAGATGACGATGATGAGCAGCGCCGTCATCACCGCGCGGATCAGGATGCGCCGCCTGGCAGTGGCGAACGTGCGCTCCACCGCGCGCCCGAAGCGTTGCCGCTCCCGGTTTTCCTGATTGAACGCCTGGACCACCCGGATCGCGCCGAGAACTTCGGCCACTTGCGCGCCGATGTCGGCGATCCGGTCCTGGCTGGTGCGCGAAACCGTCCGCAGCCGCCTGCCGAACCAGACGATCGGCCCGATGACCAGCGGAATGGCGAGGACAAGGCCGAGCGTGAGCCGGGGGGCCAGCGTGAAAAGGTAGATCACGCCGCCCACGGCCATGATGAAATTGCGCAGGGCGACAGATACGGTTGTCCCCACCACCTGCTCGATCAGCGCGGTGTCCGCCGTCATGCGCGAGGAGATTTCCTTCGGGCTGTTGGCCTCGAAGAACGAAGGCGCTAGCCGCAGCAGGTTGTCGTGCACGGCAAGGCGGATGTCGGCCACTACGCGCTCACCCAGCCAGGACACGGCATGGAAGCGCACCGCCGTGCCGATGGCCAGAACCGTGACGATGCCCAGCAGATACTGGAACCAGCGGCCGATGTCGGCCGGATTCCCGCCCGCCGCGAAGCCGCGGTCGATGATGAGGCGGAAGCCGGAAGGGATCGCCAGAGTCGCGCCCGCCGTGACCAGCAGCGCCAGGGCCGCGATCGCGACACGGCCGGGATAGGCCGCCGCCGCTTTCCAGATCATCAGCAGCGGGCCGAGCGCGCGCGGTTGATCCACAATGTCAGTCGGGAAGGGGCCAGTCGAGACGGGACCGGTCGAGACGGAGCCAGTCGAGACGGCGGATTCGCCGGAGTTTCCGGCAGGCTCGGGCGCACGCGGGGCATTCATCGCGCGGGCCTTACACGCCCGCCCGCGCGGGGGGAAGGGCGCCGGCCGGCCTTCGAGCGATTTGTGCGTTGCACAATGAGCGCAACGGGCGCACTATGCGCTTTCGTCGTGTCCCGACGGGGCATCGAACGGTGATAACACGGGGATAAAGACAGTTGCTTTACACAACCTATGAATTGCAGCGCGCGACGCTCAACATGGCGAGCGCCTGGGCTTCGATGGGGGCCGAATTCCTCAACCGGAATCCGTTCATGCCAATGGGGGCGGCCCGCATCGTGCCGGTGATTTCTTCCGCGCTGGACGTGTTCGCCCATGCGGCGGCGCCGCGCGGCAAGCCCGCCTTCGATATCGAGACAGTGACCGTCGATGGCCGGAGCCATCCGGTGATCGAATCGATCGTCGTCCACCGGCCCTTCGGCAACCTCCTACGCTTCTCGCACGAAGGGTTGCCCGACGATGCGCCCAACGTGCTGATCGTCGCGCCGATGAGCGGCCACTACGCCACGCTGCTGCGCGGCACGGTCGCCAGGATGGTCGAGCGCGCCACGGTCTACATCACCGACTGGGCCGATGCGAAGATGGTACCGTTGGAAGCGGGGCATTTCGATCTGGACGACTATATCGACTACGTGATCGGCTTCCTGGAGCATATCGGGCCAAGCACGCATGTCCTTGCCGTGTGCCAGCCTTCGGTGCCTGCACTGGCGGCGACCGCCGTGATGAGCGGCGAGGGCAATCCGTGCCGGCCCGCGACGCTGACCATGATGGGCGGCCCCATCGACACGCGCGAGGCGCCCACCAGCGTCAACGATGTGGCCATGAAGCGGCCGCTGCCGTGGTTCGAGCATACCGTCATCGCCACCGTTCCGCTGAACTATCCCGGCGCGGGGCGCCGCGTCTATCCCGGTTTCCTGCAACTCGCGGGCTTCATGTCGATGAACCTCGGCACGCACATGATGAGCCACTATTCGATGTTCAAGCATCTGGTGGTCGGCGACGGGGAAAGCGCGGACGCATCCAAGGCGTTTTACGATGAGTATCGCGCGGTCTGCGACATGTCCGCCGATTTCTATCTCCAGACGGTGGAGCATGTGTTCCAGAAATATTCCCTGCCCAAAGGGGAATTCGTCCATCGCGGCAAGCTGATCGACCTGGGCGCGATCCGCGACACCGCGCTGCTGGCGGTGGAAGGCGAACGCGACGACATTTCCGGCATCGGCCAGACCAGGGCGGCGCTGAAGCTCACGCCCAACCTTCCCGAATCGCGCAAGAAGTATCTGCTGGCCGATGAAGTAGGGCATTACGGCATCTTCAACGGCAGTCGCTGGCGCCACAACATCGCGCCCGTCCTGGAACAATGGATCGCGAAATTCGACAAGCCGAAGATCAAGGCGGTCGCCTGAATGTAGGGGGCTTTTAAGCGCGCCGGGCCTCAACGCTCGGGCCTCAACGCTCGGGTCTGAACGCTCCGGGTCCGCGCCGGGCGGTATCGAATGGGAATGGCAATTTCGCGCCGCTCGTGCCATATTACACGCATGAGTGGAGGAATTAAGCGGCGGGACTTGCTGAAGGGCGGTCTGGTGGCGGGGGCGTTCGCCGCCTTGCCGGGCCGCGCGCTTGCCGATCCCATCACGGACGCGTTCGACAGCATTCTGGCGGAGGGGGCCGTGCCGCCTCTCGCCGAAGCAGTGCCGCCCCCTCCGCCTGTGCGGGACATGGCGGCCTATCATCGCAAGGTGCTGGCCGCCGCGGCGCGGGAGAAGGACCGTGTGGCGGCGCAACTGTGGCGCACCGATCTGGTGGGACTCGCCGATTTCGCGTTGCCTTCGTCGGAGCCGCGATTCCACTTCGCCAATCTGGAAAACGGAACGGTCCGTTCGTTCTACGTCTCGCACGGCAAAGGGTCCGACCGGGAACATGACGGCTGGCTGAAGATGTTCTCGAACGTACCCGGTTCGGAAGCGACCTCGCGCGGCGCCTACCTCACCTGCGAATGGTATAACGGCAAATACGGCACGTCGATCCGGCTTGTCGGCCTGGACGAGGACAACTCGCTTGCCCTGCCGCGCGCCATCGTCGTGCATCCGGCCAAGTATGCCGATCCGGCGATGATCGGCAGATGGGGCAAGCTGGGGCGGAGCGAAGGCTGCTTCGCCATGGCACCGGAACAGTTCAATGAAGCGCTGTGGCACCTGTCGGGCGGGCGCCTGCTGTTCGCGGATCGTATCGGCTACGCGTGAGCGCGGCCGCGCGGCATGGCCGCCGTGGGCGGGAATCGACAGCGGCGCGAGCGAGTGCTAACTCCGCGCGGCGATGAACCTGCCGCAGCCGCACCCCCAACCAGAACCGCGTCTGGATGCCAGGCAGGCGCGTTCGCGGGCGGCTCTCAATCA
Source organism: uncultured Novosphingobium sp. (assembly GCA_964621355.1). Taxonomy (GTDB): domain Bacteria; phylum Pseudomonadota; class Alphaproteobacteria; order Sphingomonadales; family Sphingomonadaceae; genus Novosphingobium. Next base: position 87,093 of record CAZUOV010000006.1, read on the forward strand.
GGCACTACTCGGCCTGCTTCGTGAAAAGTCGTTCGACCAGATCACCATTCGGGAGATTTCCGCGCGGGCGCATACGGGCTACGCCACGTTCTTCCGGCACTATCCGTCCAAGGAAGCCTTGCTGCACGATGTCGCGGCGGCTGAAATCGCCGCGCTCATGGCGCTGGTATCGCCCATTCTCGAAACCGCGGACAGTTGCCGCCTCACCATAGCGATCTGTGAATTCGTCAACGGGCACCGGGCAGTCTGGTCGTCGCTGCTGACCGGCGGTGCATCGGGCATACTGCGCGAGGTGTTCATCCAGCAGGCGCTGGAATTGCCGCGCGAAGTCGACCCGGTCTATCGCTGGCTTCCCACCGATCTGCTCATCAGTTGCCTGACGGGCGGTGTGCTCGACGTGCTTGCCTGGTGGCTGGGCCGTTCGCCCGAAACCCCGGCGGACGAGATCGCGGCGATCATCGACCGGCTGATCGTGTCGCCGATGCTGCACAGGCAGACGGCTTGAACCCGTTTATACACGCGACACTTCCGGTCCTGATCGCTGGTCACGGGTGAAAGCGCCCGGTGGGATGGGATTGATCCTTCTTTCCCGCCGCGCCCCCGGCACCTCGAACGTGCCGATCGACGTGCCGGCCGGATCATGGGCATTGAGCATCAGCGACAGCACGACGCTGTCAGTGGCGAAATCGGCGCTGGGTGTGTTCGCGGGCGCTTATCCCGCTCCGCCCGGCCAGACAAGGCCAGTGCGTTCAACCCGGCGGTCCGCCCCGCCGTCGTTCATCCTGCTTGCCCGGCGATCACTGCCAGGAAGGCGGGGCCGTAACGCTCCAGCTTGGCTTCGCCGACGCCGGGCACGTTCGCCATCTCGGCGCGCGAGGCGGGGCGCGCCGTTGCCAGTTCGACCAGCGTCTTGTCATGGAAAATCACATAGGGCGGCACGTTCTGCTCGCGCGCCAGTTCCAGGCGCTTCTCCCGCAGCGCCTGGAACAGTCCGTGATCCGCATCGGCGAGGACAGGCTGCGCCGCCCCGCCGCGCCCGGTCTTGCCGCGTCCGGCTTTTTCACGCCGGGCGCGCGGTGGCGGCACGCGCAGCATCAGTGTCGGCTTGTCGCGCAGGAAGGCGCGGCCGGCGGGCGCGATGGACAGGCCGCCATGCCCCGCGAGGTCGACATCGACGAGCCGCAACGCGATCAACTGGCGCAGGATCGCCCGCCATGTGCGGTTGTCATGCTCGGTGCCGATGCCGAATGTGGAAACGCGGTCATGGCCGTTGCGGGCAATGCGCTCGTTGTGAACGCCCAGCAGCACATCGACGATATAGGCCTGCCCGAAGCGTTCGCCGGTGCGGTAGATGCAGGACAGTGCCTTCTGGGCGGCGACCGCGCCGTCGAACAGCTTGGGCGGCTCGGCGCAGGTGTCGCAATTGCCGCAAGGTTCGCAACTGTCGCCGAAATAGGACAGCAGCACCTGCCGGCGGCAGCCCGCCGTCTCGGCCAGCCCCAGCAGCGCTTCCAGTTTCTGGCGTTCCATGCGCTTGCGCTGGTCGGGCGCGTCCGATTCCTCGATGAAGCGGCTGCGCAGCGCGATGTCCTCATAGCCATAGAGCATCAGTGCGTCGGACGGCAGCCCGTCGCGCCCGGCGCGGCCCGTCTCCTGATAATAGGCCTCGATGCTGCCCGGCAGGTCGATATGGGCGACGAAGCGCACGTCCGGCTTGTCGATGCCCATGCCGAAGGCGACAGTGGCGACCATGATGACCGCTTCTCCGTGCTGGAAACGCATCTGGTTGGCTTCACGCGCGGCCTTGTCCATCCCCGCGTGATAGGCGAGCGCGTCGTGACCCTGGTCGCGCAGCCAGGCGGCGGTTTCCTCCGTCTTGCGTTTCGACAGGCAGTAGACGATGCCGCTCTCGTCTTCGTGGCGTCCGAGGAAGTCCTTCAATTGCGTGCGGGGATGGTCCTTTTCCTCGATGGCGTAGCGGATGTTGGGACGGTCGAACCCGGCCATGAAGGCGTCGGCTGGCGCGATGTCGAGATGAGAGAGGATTTCGGCGCGCGTCGGTTCGTCGGCCGTGGCCGTCAGGGCCATGCGCGGGATATCGGGAAACTGCCCGACAAGCGCGTCGAGCTGGCGATAGGAGGGGCGGAAATCGTGCCCCCACTGCGACAGGCAATGGGCTTCGTCGATGGCGATCAGCGACAGTTGCGCCCGGCCGAGCCGCTCCAGAACTTCGGGGCGCAGCAGTGTTTCGGGCGCGACGTAGAGCAGGTCCAGGCTGCCGTCATGAATGTCGCGCCACAGCGCATGGCGTTCGTCCCCCGGCAGGTCCGAGTTGAGCGCGGCGGCCCTCACGCCCGCCTGCCGCAAGGCCGCGACCTGATCGGCCATCAATGCCAGCAACGGCGACACGACAAGCCCCATGCCGGGTCTGGCGATAGCGGGGATCTGATAGCAGAGCGACTTCCCGCCGCCCGTCGGCATCAGCACGAAGGCGTTGTTGCCGCCGATGACATGGTCGACGATGCGCGCCTGCGACCCCCTGAACGCGTCATAGCCGTAGACGGTCTTGAGGATTTCGAGGGCAACCGCATTCGTCGGGGCATTTATCGGGGCGTTCATGGGCGTCTGCATGGAGAATCATGGAAACGCGCCACATAGCAGCTTGGCCGCGATAGGAACCATTGACCTGCCGTCCCATCGCCGCTCGCCGTTTTGCCCGGCGGCGGTGGCGGCGATGGGACGGCCTGGTCGTTTTTCCGCATTCGCGGCTCGCGTCGCGGCCCCTGAAGATCAGCGAAGCGCTTCCGGGCGGCGGTTAGCCGGGCCGAAGCCCGCGCCAGGCCATAGGCGCCGCCGCCCGCCGAACGCGGTCACGCCCGCGCGCCCTTCCGCCACAGGCCGAGAATCACGACCTGCCAGGCGATCGCGGCCGCGCCGACGATGAACACCACGTCGCCGAAGGTGCGAATCCAGCGCAGCGTTTCGAGGAAGCCCTGCTGCAGAAACTCGTCGCTGCGCGCATACCACATGCCGGTGGTGACGCTCGCCTCGAACTGGAACAGGCCGACCGGCAGCAGGCTGGTGAAGATCATCAGCACCAGCCCGGCGTTCAGCCACCAGAAGCCGGTCTTCATCAGCCGTTCGTTGAACGCGATCTCCGGCCGGATATAGCGCAGCACCAGCAACGTGAAGCCCAGCGCCAGGAAGCCGTAGACCCCGAACAGCGCCGCATGGGCGTGGACCGCGGTAGTGTTCAGCCCCTGGAGATAGAA
>CAZUOV010000007.1:0-86615 GCA_964621355.1 uncultured Novosphingobium sp.
TCAACAGTCAGCCGATGGGTTTCTATGCACCGGCCCAGATCGTGCGCGATGCCCGCGATCATGGCGTCGGGGTTCGGCCTGTCTGCATCAACGCCTCGCGCTGGGACTGTACGCTGGAGCCGGGCCGGGATGGACGCTTCGCCGTTCGCCTCGGCTTCAACCGCGTTGCGGGGCTGTCCAACGCTCATGCCGCGGCGATTGTCGCAGCCCGCGCACAGCAGCCTTATCGCGATGTCGACGATCTGTGGCGCCGCGCCGGCGTTCCCGCGTCCGCGCTGGTCCAGCTCGCCGAAGCCGACGCCTATCGTCCGGCCTTTGGCCTCGCCCGCCGCGAGGCGCTGTGGGCGATCAAGGCGCTGAGGGATGAACCCCTTCCTCTGTTTGCCGCAATGAGCCGAAAGGAGGAGCGCCCCGAACCGGAGATTGCCGAAGAGGCGGTGCGCCTAAAGGCGATGACGGCAGGCCGGGAAGTGGTCGAGGATTATCGCCATGTCGGGCTGACGCTGCGCCGTCACCCGCTCGCCTTCCTGCGCGGCGATCTGACGCGCGAGCGTTTCCTCTCCTGCGCGGATGCCCATGCCCTCAGGGATGGCCGCCCGGTGCGCACCGCGGGGCTGGTGCTGGTCCGCCAGCGCCCCGGATCGGCGAAGAACGTCACCTTCATCACCATCGAAGATGAAACCGGGATCGCCAATCTCGTCGTCTGGCCGGACCTCTATGAGAAACAGCGCCGCATCGTGCTCACATCAGCGATGCTCGGCATTCAGGGGCGGGTCCAGCGCGAGGGCGACGTGATCCATCTGATCTGCGCGCGGCTGTTCGATCTGACGGCGATGCTTGGCACTTTGGGCGAACGCGGCACCGCAAACGTCCGGAACAATAGCCAGGACACAGGGACGCATTTCGGCGCCTCGCAACATCTGCAAGAAGTGCCGCCGCCATGGCTCGATCGCCCCGACGCGCTCCTGCGTCTGAAATCCCGCAATTTTCACTAGCCGCGGAGAAGCGCTCCGTGTCTCCGGCCGGGGCGCCAAGTATCTCTGCACAGGCTGGGGGCATAACCCCATGGAAGGGGTCGCATGAGATTCGCGCAGAGGAGCTCAAACGCAGGGGAAGGCGTTCCCCTCCACGCATCGCTTCAACGCCCCCCGATTGTCCGTAGGCGCTCGGCGGTGGTGAACTGGTGGTGAACTGGGGATTTTCTCTGCACTTCCAAATTTTGGAAGTGCATCTAAGATGCTGATTTTCTTAGAGAAACTGGAGCGGGCGAAGGGATTCGAACCCTCGACCCCAACCTTGGCAAGGTTGTGCTCTACCCCTGAGCTACGCCCGCTCTGACGTTCGCGGCCCGCAGTGCCGATGGGCGGCGGGCCGGGGTGAGGCCGGGCGGTTAGCATCGGCCCAGGCATCCCGCAAGGGGAAAAGAACATGGTCGGGAAGGAAACCGGCATCCGCCTCGAACCTGGCGGCGGAAATACGGGAAAGCTGCGCGGCCGCTGTCCGAAAGGGCTTCACAAACGCGCGGCAAGCCCCACATTGGCGGACAATTCGCATCTCGTGGGAGCAGACCTTTGGCAAGCCTCGGCCTCAATCTGGAAGAACAGAAAGCCGTCGACCGGTTCCGCAATCAGGTTGTCGAGCCGTCGATGACCGGCCTCGTCATTCTCGATTTTTGGGCGGAATGGTGTGGGCCGTGCAAGGCCCTGTCGCCAGTGCTGGAAAAGGTCGCGCAGGATTATGCGGACAAGGGCGTCGTTCTCGCCAAGATCAATGTCGACGAGGAGCGTTTCATCGCCTCCCAGTTCCAGGTGCGTTCCATCCCCACGGTCTATGCCATCTTCCAGGGCCAGCCGGTCGCCGACCTGACGAACGCGCGCAGCGAGTCGCAACTGAAAGCGATGCTCGACCAGCTTCTCGCCAAGCTGCCGATCCAGCCCGGCGGGGCCGAAGCGGCGCAGGACGTGGCACCGCTTATCGCCATGGGCGAAGAAGTGCTTGCATCGGGCGACAGTGAGCGTGCCCTGGGCATATTCTCCCAGATCGTGGAGATGGTGCCCGGCAATGCCCAGGCGCAGGGCGGGCTGCTGCGGGCGCTGATCGCGGCGGGCCATATCGAGGAAGCACGGGTGGCGTTGGCCGCGCTCGATCCCGAAGTGGCGAAAGACCCGGCGGTCGAACGCGCGCGCGCCGCGCTGGAATTGGCGGAGGATCGCCCGGACGACAGCGAACTGGCCGTGTTGCGCGCCGCCGCCGCCGAACGTCCAGCGGACATGGATGCGCAACTCGCCTTCGCAACCGCCGCGATCGCGGCGAACGAACGCGAGGCCGCCGCCGACACGCTGTTGCGCATGATCGCGCACGATCGGGACTGGAACGAAGGCGCGGCGAAAGCCAAGCTGCTGCAACTGTTCGAGGCGACCGGGCTGGAAGATCCGTGGGTGGCTGCCACGCGCCGGAAGCTGTCCACGATCCTGTTCGGCTGATGGCGGAAACCCGCCGGATCTCGATCTTTCCGCTGCCGGGCGCGCTGCTCTATCCCGGCCTGCAACTGCCGCTGCATATCTTCGAGCCGCGCTATCGCGCAATGGTGGGCGACGCATTGGCGCGCGACCGGCGGATCGGCATGATCCAGCCGCAACAGCCGGTGGAAGGCGCGCCGCTGTTCACGATCGGCTGCCTGGGCAAGATCGCCGACGTCGAGGCGCTGCCCGACGGGCGCTACAACATCGTGCTGGAAGGCGAGGCGCGGTTCCGCATCCTGCGCGAACTGGATGTGACGACGCCGTTCCGGCAGATCGAGGCCAGACTGCTGGAGGAACAGGAAGGTGAATCGCTTTCCGCCGTCGAACGCGCCGGGTTCGAGCGTGAGGCGCGGCGGTTTGCGCAGACGCAGGGCTATCGGGTCGATTGGGAATCAGTCGCCCGGCTGGACGATGTTTCGCTCATCAACGGCGTGTCGCAGATCGCGCCGTTCGACGCGGCGGCCCGGCAGGCGCTTCTGGAATGCCCCGGCATTGCCGCGCGGTGCGAACTGTTGATCCAGTTGATGCAGTTCTTCGGCAAGCACGATGGTGGCGATGACGACCGCGTGACTTTGCAGTAGGCCTTTTGCGCGTCAGGCAGCCAGAGCCTCTCTCACCGCATCCATCACATATTGCGCGGCCAGGGCCGCCAGCAGCACGCCCAGCAGCCGGGTGATGACGGCCTCGACGCTCGCGCCGAGCAACCGCATCAACGGCCGCGCCGCCACCAGCGCGGCGAGCGAGATCGCCATGACGGCGCCCAGCGCGGCCAGGATCGCCAGCGTGGCGGGAGTCCCTTCGGCCCGCGTCATCAGCAGCATGATCGTGGCGATGGACCCCGGCCCGGCCAGCATCGGCATGGCCATGGGAAAGACGGAAACGTCCTCCACTTCCGGTGTCTGGCGCAGCTTCTCCACGCGTTCCTCCCGGCGCTGGGTGCGTTTCTCGAACACCATGTCGAGCGCGATGAGGAACAGCATCACGCCGCCCGCCAGCCGGAAGCTGTTCAGTTCGATATGCAGCGCGCCCAGCAACTGTTCGCCGAACAGGGCGAACAGCAGCAGGATCAGCGCCGCGATGGCGCAGGCGCGCACTGCCATGGACGTGGCTTGTCGCCGGGTCGCGCCGCTGGTCAGCCCGGCATAGATCGGGGCGCAGCCGGGCGGGTCGATCACGACGAAAAGCGTGACGAAAGCGGAAAGAAACAATTCCATCATGGCAGGCCTGGCATCATGTCAGGGCGGACAGCTTGCGGGCGAGGCCGGGGGCACCACGCGCGCGTTGAGCACATCCTCGAAGCCCGCACTGCCGCCCCGGTTGATCCGCACCGTCACGATCCGGCCGCATCGGGCATCGACGCTGACGGCCCATTGCAGCGAACGGTCGGTGCTGGCGCTGCCATGCTGTTGGCCGATCGCGGCTACCCGTTCCACTGGCGGCACGCGTTCGCACGCCGCGACGGAAGCGGAAATCATCTCCGGCGCGGGCAACGGCTCGGCCAGCCCGTCGCCCTGATCCATGACCCATTCGTAGCCGCCCTTCTTCCGGGGCCGCCATACGGTGGTGAAATAGCCCTGGCGGCCGTCCGCCTGCTGCCACGCGCCTCTCGTCACGGCGAGCGAGCCGTCGCAACTCATCCACACGGCATGGGGCTGCCAGCGCACGCTTTCCGCCGGATCGGCCCGCTTCCTGAGCCATTCGCGCGCGTTCACCCGCTGCGGCACGAACATCACGGCATCATCGGCGGCCGTTTCGCGAAATGCCGTCCACTGTCCCTTGTCCCGCGCCAGCCGGGCGAACGCGAGTTCCGCGGCGATGACCGCGCTGGGGTTGGCCCGGCCGCTTCGTTGCGGGCGATCCTGCGCGGTGGCGGCCAGGGGTATTGCCGCTACCGCCGCGAGCGTCAGGGCGGCGGCGAGGCGTTTCAAATCGCATCCTCCGCCAGCGCGACGCCCGCGTTGCGGTGCGCGGCGACAACGGTATTGCGCAGCAGGACGGCGATGGTCATCGGGCCGACGCCGCCCGGCACGGGGGTGATGGCGCCGGCGACTTCACGGGCGGAAGCGAAGTCCACATCGCCGACCAGCCGCGTCTTGCCTTCTTCCGCCGCCGGAACGCGATTGATACCCACGTCGATCACGGTCGCGCCGGGCTTGAGCCAGTCGCCCTTCACCATCTCCGGCCGTCCGACCGCCGCCACGACGATATCGGCGCGGCGCACGACGCCGGGCAGGTCTTTCGTCCGGCTGTGCGCGACCGTCACCGTGCAGCTTTCGGCGAGCAGCAGTTGCGCCATCGGCTTGCCGACGATGTTCGACCGTCCGATCACTACGGCATCAAGGCCGGAGAGACTGCCCAGCTTGTCCCTGAGGAGCATCACGCAGCCCAGCGGCGTGCAGGGCACGAAGCCGGGCAGGCCCACTGCCAGCCGTCCGGCGTTGATGACGTGGAAGCCGTCCACGTCCTTGTCCGGGCTGATCGTGGCGATCACTTTCTGTTCGTCCATGTGGCCGGGCAGCGGCAGTTGCACGAGGATGCCGTCCACTGCCGGATCGGCGTTCAGCCGCTCGACCAGCGCCAGCAGGTCCGCCTCCGGCGTGTTGGCGGGCAGCCTGTGCTCGAAGCTTTCCATGCCGCCGGCCACGGTCTGCTTGCCCTTGTTGCGGACATAGACCTGGCTTGCCGGGTCTTCGCCCACCAGCACCACGGCGAGGCCCGCCTTGCGTCCGGCGGCCTGCTCGAACACCGCCGCCTTTTCCGCGACACGGGCGCGCAGCCCTTCGGCAAAGGCTTTCCCGTCGATCACATCGGCCGCCATCACGCATACCTCAGCGGTTCGAGCAGCATCACCAGCACGTTGAGGCCGATGATGAGCACCAGCGGCGAAAAGTCGATCTGGCCGGTGTCCGGCATGAACCGGCGGATCGGCCGCAGCATCGGTTCAAGCAGGGCATTGATCGCCCGCCACAGCGCATCGACGAACTGGTTGTGCATGTTCACGACGTTGAACGTGATCAGCAGACTCAGCACGAACTGGATGATGACCAGAACGACGATGATGTTGATGAGATACGTGATCACACTAATGAGTGCGGCTGCAAACAAGGGCGATACCTTTCGGTCGGCGGCGAGGCCGCGCGGGGAACCGTGCCGCTGATAGCCGAGCGCGCGGGGGCCGGGCAAGGTGGATGAGAGGCGTTGTCCCGACTTCGCCCTATTGCTCCGCGCCGATGGTGCTGCGCTCGATATGCCAGCGCAACTGCTCGGGCTTGGCGCCGGGCACGTCGTTGACGCGGCGCAGAACCAGCGTTCCCGTCTGCGGCGTTTCCTCCGGCCCGAAGCGCAAGGTGACGGGTGCTTCGTAATAGAGCGACCCGGCCGCGCCTTCCTCCTGTCCCTTGCCGATGGTCAGGCGCGGCGCTTCCGGGCGATCGTAGGCGGCCTTGAGCGTCTGCGCGGTCACGCCGCTGTCCTGGCCCCAGGCGCGCGCGGCCCTGTCCCACTGCCGGGCGGACAGCGCGGCGGCATACGCGCGCAGCACCTGTTGCGGATCGCGTCTTGCGTTGCTGGCCGTGTCCGGGGGCGATGGCCGGGGTAAGGTTTCCGTTTCCGGCGTTGGGGCTTCGGATGTGACGGAGGGCGGAGTTGCAGTTTCGACAGGTGCGAAACTTGCCGTCGCATCAGTATCAGGCGGGGGCGATTGTCTCTCGCAGGCGGCAAGCGCCAGCGGCAACGGAAAGAGGGCAATCCAGCGCATGAAGCTATGACGCACGGACCCGTGCCCGGTTCCCGGCACGGGCGCCTATCCCGCGCGGATCAGCGTGCCCGCGCCGCGCGAGGTGAAGATTTCCAGCAGCATGGCGTGCGGCACCCGGCCATCGAGCACGACCGCCGCCTCGCATCCCGCCTCGACCGCGTGGATGCAGGTTTCCAGCTTGGGGATCATGCCGCCGGAAATCGTGCCGTCCTGCTGCAACCGCGCGATGTCGGCGGGGCGCAGGTCGGTCAGCAGGTTCTTGTCCTTGTCGAGCACGCCCGACACGTCCGTCAGCAGGAACAGCCGCGCCGCGCCCAGCGCCGCCGCGATGGCGCCCGCCATGGTATCGGCGTTGATGTTATAGGTTTCGCCGTCCGCGCCCACCGCGATCGGGGCGATGACCGGGATCATGCCTGCCGCCGACACCGTTTCGATCAGGCTGGAATCGACCGTTTCCGGCTCTCCCACGAAACCGAGGTCGACCACTTGCTCGATGTTGCTGTCGGGGTCTTTCGCCGTGCGCGTGACCTTGCGCGCTGTCACCAGGCCGCCGTCCTTGCCGGAAATGCCGATGGCCTTGCCGCCCGCGCGCGCGATCCAGCCGACCAGTTCCTTGTTGATCGCGCCGGACAGCACCATTTCGGCGACTTCCGCGGTCGCCTTGTCCGTCACGCGCAACCCGTCGACGAAGCGCGATTCCACGCCCAGCTTCCTGAGCATGGAGCCGATCTGCGGCCCGCCGCCGTGGACCACCACGGGATTGATGCCGACGGCTTTGAGCAGCACCACGTCCTCGGCGAAATCGTGCGCCAGTTCGGGATCGCCCATCGCGTGCCCGCCATATTTCACCACGAACGTGCGCCCGGCATAGCGTTGCAGATAGGGCAACGCTTCCGTCAGCGTTTCAGCCTTGGCCAGCAGGAGGTTATCCTGCGCGGGATCGTGAGGATTCGCCATGGCTGCCCCTTTAGTGCGCGCGGCCGCGATGGAAAGACCTTTTCCTGAACCTCCGGCTCGCCTGTCTGCTTGTCATTCGACCGCCTTGCGAGCGGACGGGAATGCGGTAGGATGACGGGCCAATTGAATCGGCAGCGAGGCAAGCCGTTTCGCGCGAAAGGGAAATTGTCATGGATGATGTGCCCGGCCTCAACGAAGTTCCCGGCGAACAGCCGCGCCGTCCCGATGCCGCCGCGCCGCCGCCGTCCGCCAGCAAGGGCGGCTTCGATTTCAACAATCCGACGATCATCAGCCTGCTCTATCTCGCGTCGTGCGTGACGATCGTGACGGGCATCGTCGGGGTGGTGCTGGCCTACAACTGGCGCAGCGATGCGCGGCCCGAATGGGAAGCGAGCCACTATGAATATCTCATCAACACGTTCTGGATCGGCCTGTTCGGCACGATCATCAGCGTGGTCCTGATGCTGGTGTTGATCGGCTTCCTGCTGATCTGGGCTGTCGCGATCCTGGTGATCGTCCGCTGCGTGCTGAGCCTTATCAACGCGCAGAAGCAGGCGCCCATGCCCAATCCCGGAACCTGGCTGGCCTGAAAGCTCTTTTCCCCGATGCAGATCCGTGGCACCGGCGCGTCCAACGGAACAAGAGGGCTGCGACATGACCGGAACCACTGGCGGAAACTCCCTGGACGGCGGCGGCGTTTCGCTGGCCGACCCTCTGGTGCTGGCGCATGGCCCGGCGCTGGCCAACCGCTTCATGCTGGCGCCGCTGACCAATTCGCAAAGCAACGAAGACGGCACGCTGGGCGAGGACGAATACCGCTGGCTGATCGGGCGGGCGAAGGGCGGTTTCGGCCTGACGATGACTTGCGCGGCGCATGTCCAGCGCTCGGGCAAGGCGTTCAAGGGCCAGCTCGGCATCTGGTCCGACGACCATCTGCCGGGGCTGACCCGCCTCGCCCAGGGGATCGCGGAGGCGGGCAGCGTTTCGGCCGTCCAGTTGCACCATGGCGGCCTGCGCGCCAGCGAAAGCGATTGCGGCATGGTCTGCCCGTGGGATGATGCCGAAACCGGCGCCCGCGCGCTGACCACCGGCGAAGTCGAGCAAGTGATCGAGGATTTCGTGCTGGCCGCCTTGCGCGCGGAAAAGGCGGGGTTCCAGGGCGTCGAACTGCACGGCGCGCATAACTATCTCTTCGGCCAGTTCCTTGAATCGGGCAACGTCCGCCGCACGGACCAGTATGGCGGCTCGCTCGAAAACCGGCAGCGGATGCTGTTCGCCGTGATCGACGGCATTCGCGGGCGGTGCGGCGCCGATTTCCAGCTCGGCCTCCGGCTTTCGCCCGAACGCCACGGCATCCCGACCGCCGAGGCGCGCCTGACGGCCGAGCGGGTCATGCTGTCCGGCAAGGTCGATTACCTCGACATGTCGCTGTGGGACGTGTTCAAGCGGCCGGTCGAGCCGGAATTCGCGGATCACCGGCTGATCGACCTGTTCACGGGCCTGCCTCGCGGGAATTGCCGGCTGGGCGTTGCCGGCAAGATCACCAGCGCGGCGACGGCGCGGGCCTGCCTCGATGCCGGGGCCGATTTCGTGCTGATCGGGCGCGGCGCCATCCTGCATCACGATTTTCCCCGCCGCGCGCTGGCCGATCCGGGGTTCGAATCCGTACCCCGGCCAGTGTCGCGCGACCATTTGCGCGCCGAAGGGCTGAGCGAGCCGTTCATCGAATACATGACGACGTTCAAGGATTTCGTAGCGGCCTGAATTGGGGCCTGAATTTGGAGGCCGGGTTCGCGGGCGCGGTCAGCCGCCTCGTCGCCGCGAGCGCCATGCCGAAGGGGACTGTCCCGTCCATTGCCGGAAGGCCCGCGTGAACGAACGGGCCTCGCGATAGCCCAGTTCGTCCGCGATGGCCTCGATCGTCGCGTTGCTGCCTGAAAGCAGGCGGAAGGCCCGGTCGCGCCGCACGTTCTGGCGCAAGGTCGCGATGCTGGTCCCTTCCCCGCGCAGCAGGCGGCGCAGCTTGTGCGGCGACAGGCCCGATTCCGCCGCGATTCTTTCCAGCGAATGGTCCGGGTGGCGGACCAGCAATTGCCGCAGGCTTCGCGCCATGCTGGCGTCGCTGGCCGGGATCGTCATGATGTCGAGCGGCGCGGCGGCGACCATCTCCGCCAGTTCCGCCCGCGTCCGCCGGACCGGCGCGTGGAGCGCATGCCGGTCCATGACGATGCGCCGTGCCGCGCCATCGAATGTGTGGCGGCAGGGGAACAGATATTTGAACTCCTCGAAATAGGCATCGGGCCGCGGATAGTCGAACTCCGCCGCCAGCAGGGACAGCGTTTCCCCCGCCAGCCAGCAGGCCAGCCGGTGCCAGATTATCATCCAGAACTCGCTGAAATAACGGTCGGGATCGCGCTCCGGCTCGGCAAAGCGCACTTCGATTTCCAGCCCGCTGCCGGTCACGGCAATGCGCGTGGCAACGCCGGTGCCGAGCAGGTTGTAGAGCCGGGCGGCGCGGGCCAGCCCATCGGCCACGGTTTCCCCTTCCAGCGCCAGTTCGGCGGCGAAGGCGAAGCTGCCCGGCGCGGCGGGGCGCACGGCGTATCCCATGAATTCGTCGTCCGTCGCGGTCCAGATATTGCGGACCAGCAGCGCCATCTGTTCCGCCGACCCGCGCCAGCCGGGCCGCGTGAAATTGGCCGGATCGAGCGACGTTCCCGCCACAAGTTCCGCGATCGCATGGCCGGCGCGTTCGGCGCCGCGCGTGCAGACCTGAAAGTAATATCCGTCGATCGTCGCCATGGTTTGCGCAGTATGGTGAGTTTTCCTCGCCTATCACGACCTGTTTTGCAATGCCATCGGCGCGTATCGTCGCCGCAACGGAAAAAGGGAGAACTCACCCATGACAGACGCATCTGTCCGCCCGCGCGAGGAAAGCGCGGAGCAGCGCTGGTCCCGCTTCAGTCCGATCCGCACCGGCGACGACTATGTCGAGTCGCTGCGCGGGCGCGGCACCACGCTCTATCTGTTCGGCGAGCAGGTGCCGGAACCCGTCGATCACCCGATCATCCGCCCGTCGATCAACGCACTGGCGAGGACATACGATCTCGCGGTCGAGGATCCCGAACTGGCCACGGCGCATTCCGACCTGATCGACGCGCCGGTGAACCGCTTCCTCCATATCGTCGGATCGCCGCAGGATCTGGTGATGAAGAACCGGATGCAGCGCCGCATGGGCCAGTTGACGGGCACCTGCTTCCAGCGTTGCGCCGGGCTGGACACGATCAGCGTGCTCCATTCGATCACTTACGACATCGACCAGAAGCACGGCACGCCCTACCACCAGCGCTATCTGGACTTCATGAAGCGGGCCCAGCGCAACAACGTCATCATCGGCGCGGGCATGACCGATCCCAAGGGCAACCGCGCGTTGCGCCCCGCGCAGCAGGCGGACCCGGACCTGTTCCTCCACATCTCGCGCCGCACGCCCGAAGGCGTCTATGTGCGCGGCGCGAAGGCGCACATGACCGGCGGCTGGAATTCGCACTGGATCGCGGTCATGCCGACGATGAACCTCGGCCCCGACGACAAGGATTATGCCGTGGTCGGCCTCGTCCCCGCCGATGCCGCCGGGATCACCTATATCTACGGCCGCCAGTCCTGCGACACGCGTGCGATGGAACCGGGCGAGATCGACAAGGGCAATGCCCGTTTCGGCGGACAGGAAGCGCTCGTCGTCTTCGACGACGTGTTCATTCCCAACGAGCATGTCCTTATGGACGGGGAATACGAATTCGCGCAGGAAATGGTGGCGCGCTTCACGAACTATCATCGCGCGTCCTACGTCTGCAAGACGGGGCTGGGCGACGTGATGGTCGGTGCGGCCGCCGCCATCGCGGAATACAACGGCGCCGACGGGGCCAGCCATGTCAAGGACAAGCTCGTCGAGATGACTCACCTCAACGAGACGATCTATTCCTCGGCCATCGCCTCCAGCCACGAGGCGAAGCCGCTGCCTTCGGGCATCTACATGAACGACGGGATGCTGGCCAACGTGTGCAAGCACAACGTCACGCGCTTCCCTTACGAGATCAGCCGTCTGGCGCAGGATCTGGCCGGCGGTCTGATGGTCACTCTGCCTTCGCAGGCGGATTTCGAGCATGAAGTGGCGGGGCCGATCCTGCGCAAGTATCTTCAGGGCCGCGCCAACGTGCCGGTCGAGCATCGCCAGCGCATGCTCCGCCTGATCGAGAACATGACGCTGGGCCGCAACGCGGTCGGCTATCTCACGGAATCGCTGCACGGCGCGGGTTCGCCGCAGGCACAGCGCATCCAGATCCTGCGGCAGATGGAAGTGGAAACCAAGAAGGCGCTGGCCGAAGACCTCGCGGGCGTCGGCACCGGGCCGGGCGGCGGGCGGGACACGGATTCCTGACGCGCGTGCCGGGATGAACGATGTCACGCTCAGCATCGCGGATGGTGTGGGGCTGGTCACGCTGAACCGGCCGGAGAAGCTGAACGCCTTTTCCGATGCCATGCACGATGCGTTCGACCGGACCTTCGCCGAAGCGATCCGGTCCCCCGATGTCAGGGTCATCGTGCTGACGGGGGCGGGGCGGGCCTTTTGCGCGGGCGCGGATCTCGCCCGGCTGGACCATATCGCCGACAGCCGGGGTGCGACTTTCGATATTCCGCGTCCCGGCAATCCCGTTCCCGCGCTGGCGGGGCTTGATGCGCCGCCGGAGACGCTCGTCTCCTACACCCTGCCGCTGGCTAGCCCCAAGCCGGTGATCGGCGCGATCCACGGCGCCTGCGTGGGTATCGGGCTGGTGCTCGCGGCATCGTGCGACGTGCGCATCCTGGGCCGGAGCGCGATGTTCGCGGCTGCTTTCGCGCAGCGCGGCATCGTGGCGGAATTCGGTCTCGCCTGGTTGCTGCCGCGCCTTGTCGGGCTGGACATGGCGTCTGACATGCTGCTCTCGGGCCGCCGCGTAGAGGCGGAGGAAGCGGTGCGCGCCGGTCTGGCAAGCCGGATCGAGCCGGATGAGGCTCTGCTCGACGCGGCGCTGGCCTATGCGCGCGAGATCGCGGCAACCGCGTCCCCCCGCTCGACGGCAATCATCAAGCGGCAGATTCACGCCGGGCTGTCGCAAGGCTTCGCCGATGCCACCGCCAGCGCGTGGGACTTGCTGGTGGAAAGCTTCCACAGCGAGGATTTCGGGGAAGCGGTCCGCAGCTTCCGGGAGCGCCGCGACCCCGGATTTACCGGATGATAGGTGCTGGAAGGAGTGGGATGGATATTTTCGACCTGACCGGCAAGGTCGCTGTCGTCACCGGCGGCAACGGAGGGCTCGGTCTCGGCATGGCGCTGGGGCTGGCGCGCGCCGGGGCGTCGATTGCCGTCGCCGCCCGCAACGAGGACAAGGCGCGTCCCGCGCTCGCGGCCATCGAGGCGGCAGGCGCGCGGGCGCTGTTCGTCGGGACCGACGTGGCGGATCGGCAATCCTGCCTCTCGATGGCGGAGCGTATCGCCGATGCCTTTGGCCGGATCGACATTCTCGTCGCGAATGCCGGTCTGGCGGGAGTGGGCCACCCGGAGGACATGGCGGAGGAAGAGTGGCGCCGCGTTCTGGACGTCAATCTTTCCGGCAGCTTCTTTTCGACTCAGGCGGTGCACCCCCACATGGTCGCCGCGGGCGGCGGCAAGATCATCCTGCTGGGGTCCATGACCTCGATCTTCGGTCATGGCGGCGCGGCGCATTATGCCGCCAGCAAGGGCGGTGTCGTGCAACTCGCGAAGTCGCTGGCCATTTCATGGGCGCGCCATAACATCCAGGTGAACGCAGTGCTGCCGGGCTGGTTCGCCACGGATATCGTCGCGGAGGCGAAGGCCGCCAGCCCGGAATTCGATGCGGCCATCGTCGCGAGGACTCCGGCCCGCCGCTGGGGCGAGCCGCGCGACCTCGAAGGCGTGGCCGTATTCCTGAGTTCGCCTGCTTCCGACTTCGTGACCGGCATCGCCATTCCCGTCGACGGCGGTTATGCGATAAAGTGACCGCGACATATCGGGGGAGGAAAGATGCGATGAACGGCGATCGGGTTTTGCTGACGGTCAGCGATGGCGTGGCGGACGTGCGCTTCAACCGCCCGGACAAGCTCAATGCGCTGGACGAGGAGCAATTCCGCGCGATTGCGGCTGTCATCGCCGAACTGGAAACCCGGCCGGACGTCCGCTGCGTCGTCGTTTCGGGCAAGGGGCGCGCGTTCTCGGTGGGGATAGACCTCAACCGGCTGGCGGATTCGCCCGCGCTGCGCGACCTGATGCCGCGCACGCATGGCGAGGCCAACCTGTTCCAGAACGCGGCGTGGGGCTGGAGGACATTGCCGGTGCCGGTGATCGCCGCCGTGCATGGCTATGCCTTCGGCGCGGGGTGCCAGATCATGCTGGGCGCCGATGTGCGCATCGCGGCCCCGGATGCGCAGCTTTCGGTCATGGAAATCCGCTGGGGACTGGTGCCCGATGTGGCGGGGATCGCCCTCATGCGCGGACTGGTCCGCGATGACAGGCTGCGCGACATCGTGTTCACCGGGCGCCGGATCGGCGGAGACGAGGCCGTGGAGACGGGACTAGCGACCCGGCTGGCCGCCGATCCCCATGCGGCGGCCATGGAAATGGCGCGCGGTATCGCCGCTTCCAGCGCCGATGCGGTGAAGGCGGCGAAACGATTGCTCAACCTGCCGTGGGGAACGGGCGACGCCGAAATCCTGCTGGCGGAGTCGCGCGAACAGCAGTCGCTTCTGGCCTCGCCCGCGCACCGGGCCGCCGTGGCGGATCGGGGCCGGGCATAAGGGCAATCGTGCCTCTTGCGTTGTGTTCAATAAATCGCACAAACTGCCCAACGTCGCGCGAATGGCGCGATCACTGTCAGCCGACGTCTAGGAGCATCGTCACATGGCGCACCGTTTCGAAATCAGGAAGAACAAGGCGGGCGAGTTCGTTGCCTATTTCATCTACAACGCCGAGACGATTTTCTGGACCGAAGGCTACAAGTCCAAGGCGAGCGCCCAGAACGCCATCGATTCCATCAAGAAGAACGGGCCCGGTGCCGAAGTGATCGATAAAAGCGCGGGCTGACGCGAAGGCGGTTCCGCCCCTTCAACTCGCGCCGACCGATCCGGCGTTCAGGGCCGCGTCGCTGGCCAGCTTGTCGGCCCGCTCGTTCTCCGGGTGGCCGTCATGGCCCTTTACCCATTGCCAGTGGACGACGTGGCGCTGCGCCGCCTCGATCAGGTCGTGCCACAAGTCGGCGTTGCGCACCGGCTGCTTGCTGGCGTTGACCCAGCCGTTGCGCTTCCAGCCGTGAATCCACTTGGTCATCCCGTCGATGACATAGCGGCTGTCAGTGTGCAGCGTGATCTCGCACGGCTCGATCAAGGCGTTCAGGGCCTGGATGACGGCCGTCATTTCCATGCGGTTGTTGGTGGTGGACGGGTCTGATCCCGACAGTTCCTTTTCGTGCCGTCCCATGCGCAGGATCGCGCCCCAGCCACCGGGGCCGGGATTGCCCTTGCAGGCGCCGTCAGTGAAAATCTCGATCTTCTTCACAGGTGTTTCGTCTCAGGCCTCAAAGATGCCCGCGTTTGCCGGGTCGGCGTAGAAACGCAGCCTTCTTGCAAAGGCGAGCGGATCCTTGCGCGTGACCATGGCGCCATCGGGCGTGTTCATCCAATCATAGGCGCGCGTCATCAGGAAGCGCATCGCGGCCCCTTGTGCCAGAACGGGAAGGGCGGCGCGTTCTTCCTTGCCGAGCGGCCGGCGTGATTCATAGCCCGCCAGCAGGGCGCGGGAGATCGCCGGGTCGAAGCCGCGTCCGTCGCCGCCGAAGCACCATGCCGCGTGCGTGACAGCAAGATCGTAGGCAGTCACGTCGCGGCAGGCGAAGTAGAAGTCGATGAGGCCCGTCACGGTGTCGCCCAGCATCAGCACGTTGTCGGGAAACAGGTCCGCATGGATGACCGATTGCGGCAAGTGCGCGGGCCATTGCACCGAAAGCCGGGCAAGGTGCCCTTCCACCAGGTCGGCAAGGCCGGGTTCGATCGAATCGAGACCCTGCCGCCCGCAGGCATTCGCCAGATCGCGCCAGGCGGGCAGCCCCATGCCGTTGGCCCGCGCGCCGGGAAAATCCTGCGCCGCCTCATGCACTTGCGCCAGCACTTCACCCACGGCGCGGGCCTGCGCGGGGGTGGGGTGCGTTACCGAGACGCCGGGCAGGAACTCGATCAGTGCCAGCGCCTTGCCGCCGTGGAAGCGGAACGCGCGATTGTCCCGGTCGTGGATCGTGCGCGGCACCGGGCAGCCGCGCGCCGACAGGTGGTCGAGCAGGCCCAGGAAGAACGGCAGTTCGCTCACTTCCGTGCGCGCTTCATACATCGTCAGGATAAAGCGCGTGTCCGCGCCGTCTCCGCCGCGTGTTTCCACCAGCCAGTTGGAATTGGAAACGCCTTCCGCGATGCCCTTGGCGGACACCAGTTCCCCGACGTCGAAGCATGCGACGATGGCGGCGATATCCTCCGCCCCAAGCTGGGTATAGACGGCCACGCGTGCGCTCCCGTCAGTCCAGTTGCCGGGGCAGCTTGAACGTGATCCGTTCCCGCGCCGTGATGACTTCTTCCTCGCGCACGTCGCGCATCCCGCCGATTCGCGCGACGACTTCGCGGACGAGTTCCTCCGGCGCGGAAGCGCCCGCCGTCAGCCCCAGCGTGGTCACGCCGTCGAGCCATTCGGGCTGGATTTCGGCGGCGCGCTGGATCAGGTGCGCGCGCGCGCCGCCGCGCTGCGCCACTTCGACCAGCCGCAGCGAATTGGAACTGTTGGGGGCGCCGATCACCAGCACCAGTTGGCATTGCGAGGCGATGGCCTTGACGGCGGCCTGCCGGTTGGACGTGGCATAGCAGATGTCCTCCGCCTTGGGCGCGGCGATGCCGGGGAAGCGTTCTTCCAGCGCCGCGATGATCGCGGACGTGTCATCCACCGACAGCGTGGTCTGCGTGAGATAGGCGAGCGGCGCTCCCGCCGCGAAATCCAGACCGGCCACGTCGGCCAGCGTTTCCACCAGAGTCATCGTCCCTTCGGGAACCTGCCCGAAAGTGCCGATCACTTCGGGATGCCCGGCGTGGCCGATGAATACGATATGGCGGCCCGATTCGATCTGGCGTTCGGCCTGACGATGCACCTTGCTGACCAGCGGGCAGGTTGCGTCCAGCCATTCCAGCCCGCGCTCGGTCGCGGCGGCCGGAATGGATTTCGGCACGCCATGCGCGCTGAAGATTACCGGATAGCCATCGGGAACGCCGTCCAGTTCCTCGACGAACACGGCGCCCTTGGCCTTCAGGGAATCGACGACGAAGCGGTTGTGGACGATTTCATGCCGCACATAGACCGGCGCGCCGTAACGCACGAGCGCGCGCTCCACGATCTCGATCGCGCGGTCGACCCCCGCGCAGAAACCGCGCGGCGCGGCGATCAGCAGCCGGACCGGCGCACGTCCGCCGGCCGGGGCGCGGCGCGCGGCAGGATCGGGAAAGGGGGCGTTCATCGAACTGGCTCTAGCGATTTGCATCGCGCCCGGCTAGGGCATCGGAAAGCCCGGCCGCCAGACGGCGGGCGCAAGGTTGGCTCAAGGAACCGCTGATGACGATACGCACCCGCCTTCTCGCCGCAGGAATCCTTGTCGCGGTGCTCGCCGGGTGCAAGTCCCAGGGCGATATCGTGGTGCGCGAAGGCGTCGGCATCCAGGCCGTGCGTTCGCCTTGCCCGACGGTGGGCATCCCTGACTATACCGGGGACGTCACGCTTTTCCGCGCGCCGGGCGGCGCGACGCAGGACAATCTCGATCTGGTCGCGTCGATGACGAACGTGCGCAGCCAGTGTTCGCCCGGCGCCGACAAGGTTTATACGCAAGTCAGCTTCGACGTGCTGGCGCGGCGCGCCGATCCGCGCGGCGCGCGGCAAGTGAACGTGCCCTATTTCGTTACCGTGCTGCGGGGCGGGACGGCTGTCGTCACCAAGCGGATCGGCACCGTCACGCTCTCCTTCGCGGACGGGCAGGAGCGTGCCCAGGCGCGTGGCGAGGCGGCGGCCTATGTCGACCGCGCCGAAGCGACGCTGCCCGAGGACATTCGCCGCCGCATTACGCGGGACCGCAAGGCGGGCGAGGCCGACGCGGCGATCGACCCGCTGGCCGAGCCTGACGTGAAGGCCGCAGTTGCCAGCGCGACGTTCGAAGTGCTGGTCGGCTTCCAGCTCGACCAGAACCAGATCGCCTATAACGCCACGCGCTGATCGCGGCGGCGCTCCAGTTCGGCAAGGATGGCGGCCCGCGCGGCATGGGCGATGGTCTTGCGGTTGGCGAGGCTCTCGGCTGACAGGGCGGGCAGGAACACCAGAGTGGTCTCGATCGGGTGCGGTCGCGCCAGTATCCGCAGGAAATTGTCGAGGCCGGGCTCGTTCCCCACCCACGCGATGGCCTGTGTTGTGTTGTGTTGTGTTCCCGGTCCATAATCGACAAGGACGGGGTGGATCGCGATATTCCCGTTCAGCCCGTCGAGCGCGGAAAGCAGCGATGACTTGAAAGGCAGCAGGGACTGCCCGTCGCTGGTCGTGCCTTCGGGGAATATCGCAAGGACGCCGGCCTCTCCTATCGCCGCGCGCACCTGCTCGATCTGACGGGCCACGCTGGCGCGGTCATGGCGCGCGACGAATACCGTATCGTGCAGCTTGCACAGCCATCGCAGCAACGGAACGGAGGCCAGCCCGTCGTTGGCGACGAACGCCGTGCCGCTGGCGCCCGCGAGAACGGGTATGTCCAGCCAGCTTACATGGTTGGACAGGAGGAAGGCGCCCGGCGACGGCGGCTCCCCTTCGACGCGCAAGCGCACACCCGCCAGCCGCGCGACGCCGGAAAGGAATATCCGGGGAAGCGGGCTGGGGCCGGGCAGCGGCCTTATCAGGCAATGTAGCGGCAGGCACAGGCAAAGCAGGGCCGCCATTGCCGTTATGCGCAGAACGATCCGCGCGCGCCCCGCCGGCCCGATCGTGGCAGGCGGGGCGGCGGGGCATGTCACGGGGCCGGAGCCTCAGTCTTCGGCCGGGCCGTTGTCTCCGCCCGTGCCGCCGCTTGCGCTGTCGCGACTGATCCTGACTCCGAAAAGCTCCATGCGGTGATCCACCAGCCGGAAGCCCAGCCGTTCGGCGATCTGGCGCTGCAAGGCTTCCAGTTCCGGGTCGACGAATTCGATGACGTTGCCGGTTTCCACGTCGATCATGTGATCGTGGTGCGCTTCCGGCGCGGCTTCATACCGCGCGCGGCCGTCGCCGAAATCGTGGCGATCCAGGATGCCCGCTTCTTCGAACAGGCGAACGGTGCGGTAGACCGTGGCGATCGAAATGCGGCTGTCTATCCGCGATGCGCGTTCGTGCAGTTTTTCGACGTCGGGATGATCGGTGCTTTCGGACAGCACCTTGGCGATGATGCGGCGCTGTTCGGTGATCCGCAGGCCTCGTTCCGCGCAAAGGGCTTCAATGTCGATAGGCTGATGCACGTCTGCTCCCGAAACAAAAACATATAGACAGGCGAAAAACGAAACGAGGCCCGCTGCCTCCGGCGACGGGCGCAATTCTAGCCAACAGTGCCGTCCGCTACAACCGGCAACGAGAGACCGGCCGTAGCGGAACGATCAAGCGCGTTGCTTCAGGCCTTGGCGGCGGCGCGGCGGCCGCTCCGCTTCGGACCCGGCTTGCGGCCCAGGCCGATCTTCTTGGCCAGTTCGCGGCGTTTTTGCGCATAGTTCGGCGCGACCATGGGGTAATCCGCCGGCAGGTTCCACCGCTGCCGATATTGTTCGGGTGTAAGATTGTAATGCGTCATGAGATGGCGCTTGAGCATCTTAAGTTTCTTGCCGTCTTCCAGGCAGACGATGTAATCGGGTTTAACCGAAGCGCGCACCGATACGGCGGGTTCGGGGGCCGGTTCAGCGGCCGGAACTTCCTGACCAAGCCCGGAAAGCGCGCCGTAAACATTGCTGATGAGAGTAGGCACGTCTTCCACCGAAACGCTGTTGTTGCTGACATGCGCGGCTACGATGTCGGACGTAAGCGTAATCAGCGTTTCGTTCATATCGTTCTGGATGTCTTGCATTTTCTTGCCTGCTTGTTTGAGTTTGCGACCCGGACCGTATTTCGTGAGAAATGGTTTCAGCCTTGATAGGTTCCGTCACCTATAGGCGTATGAATGCATGTTACAAGGGAAAAGGGCCGATAAGCCCGGCGATGGTTCCATAATGATGCAAGCCGCTATTCTTGCTATAATTCATAGTGGCTTGGCGAAGGTAATTGCGTCGATCCGATTACCGTCCGATGAACGATAATAGTTCGGGCGTCTGCCGATGGAAATGAAGCCGAAGCGGCGATAGAGCGATTCCGCCGGATTTCCGTCCCGCATTTCGAGCAGAAGGCGCTCCGCGCCGCGCGCTCGCGCTTCGCGCGCCACGTGGCGCAGCATTATCGTTCCGATGCCGCGCCGCCTGTGATCGGGCCTGACCGCGAAGAGGAGCAGTTCTTCCTCGCCGACGCCGGTCCGCGTCAGGCTGAACCCGGCCGCGGCGTCGCCGGGGCCGGGAGGCGCGCCATCCGGGCCGGTCAGCAGATAATGGCAATTGCCGACAACCAGCGCGTCCTCGACTTGCCTGCGGGTCCATGCTTCGCCGAAAGCGGGGTCGAAGGCGGCAGCCATGATGGCCATCAGACGGTCGATGTCGCAGTGCGGTGTCATCGCGCGGCAACGGGAAGCCGGGCATCGGGCGCACGGCCGTAAAGCGGCTGCAAGGCACGGGTAAGCGCCATGGGCGGGAGCAGGGGCAGCGCGCGCGTGTCGGGCAGCAGCGGGAGCGCCGTGCCGTGGCCGCGCAGAGCGACGAATGCGTCGGCTTCGCTTCCGGCGATCAGGTCATCCGTGCTTGCCGTGACGGCATCCTCCGGCCTGAGCGAAGTGAGTGGGCCGGCGGGCCGTGCGGCCGATGTGAAGCGCTGCACGAACCATTCGCCGTGTCCGCCCGTCATCGCCACGGTGACGGGCCTGTCGCCGCGATCGCGCCGCGCCATGGCCGCGACCAGTTCCAGCGTCGGAAAGCCGAGGATATCCGCCTTCCAGGCCAGGGCCAGCGCGCGCGCTGCGGCAAGGCCGACGCGCACTCCGGTGAAGCTTCCCGGCCCGAGCGAAACGCAGATGCGATCCGCGCGGCCCCGATCCGGCAGGGCGGCGATCATCGGCACCAGTCTTTCGGCATGCCCGCGGCCGAGCACGGCGCAGTCACCGGCGACAAGCGCTTCTCCATCCAGCAGCGCCACCGAGCAGGCCGCCGTCGCGCTGTCGATCGCCAGCGTCCGCATGTGCCCTTTGCCCGTGCCTCAGGCGGCGCGCACTTCCGTCACTTCCGGGACGTAGTGCTTGAGCAGGCTTTCGATGCCGTGCTTGAGAGTGGCGGTGGAGGAAGGGCAGCCGGAGCAGGCGCCCTGCATGGTGAGATAGACCACGCCTTCGCGGAAGCCGCGATAGATGATGTCTCCGCCATCGTTGGCGACGGCCGGGCGCACGCGTGTTTCGATCAGTTCCCTGATCTGCGCCACGATGTCCGCGTCGGCGGGGTCGTCGCCGGTCTCGGTGTCATCGCCCGCGACGGAAATGCCGCCCGCATCGCCGCCCGAGAACAGCGGCGCGCCCGAAACGAAATGGTCGAGCAGCATCGAGACGACCTGCGGCTTGAGGGCGGACCAGTCGACGCCTTCTCCGGCTGTAACCGAAATGAAATCGCGCCCGAAGAACACGCCCGCGACGTCGCCCAGGCTGAACAGCGCATCCGCGAGCGGAGACGTGGCGGCCTGTTCCTCGTCCGTGAATTCGCGCGTGCCCGCCGTCATGACTTCGCGGCCGGGCATGAATTTCAGCGTGGCCGGGTTAGGCGTGGTTTCGGTTTCGATATACATGATGCCTGCGATGTAGGGTGCGTGGCGTCGGGGTCAAGTATGCAGGTTCGGCGGGGTAGGCTTGCTCTCATTTTCGCAGGTGCAGCATAAACGCTTGGCAAGCGTCCTTCCATCGTGCATCGTCCATGCAAACGGCGGGAGTCGCGATGCGGACAACACCGGGCAAGTTCGACGAAATGGTCACCGAGGACGGCACGATCCGTCCAGCTTACGCCGGTTTCTGCAAATGGTTCGATGAACAGGACGGCGCCTGGCTGCGAAAGCAGACGGCCGAGGCCGAGAAGTTCTTTCGCCGCACGGGAATTACTTTCAACGTCTATGGTGACGATGCGGGCGAGGAACGGCTGATCCCGTTCGACATGGTGCCGCGCATCATCACCGCGCGCGAATGGCGGCGGCTGTCGCGCGGGATCGAACAGCGGGTGCGGGCGCTCAATGCCTTCCTGCACGATCTCTATCACCGGCAGGAAATCGTGCGCGCGGGACGGTTTCCCGCGCGGCTGTTGCAGAACAACGATGCCTTCCTGCCG
Source organism: uncultured Novosphingobium sp. (assembly GCA_964621355.1). Classification (GTDB taxonomy): domain Bacteria; phylum Pseudomonadota; class Alphaproteobacteria; order Sphingomonadales; family Sphingomonadaceae; genus Novosphingobium. The sequence continues at coordinate 21,808 of CAZUOV010000007.1, forward strand.
CAGATGGTGGGCTTTCAGCCGCCCGGGGGCGTCTATACGCATATTGTCGGGATAGACCTTGTTCGGACCGGGCCGGACGAGTTCATGGTGCTGGAGGACAATGCGCGCACGCCGTCCGGCGTCTCCTATATGCTGGAAAACCGGGAAACGATGATGGCCATGTTCCCGGAACTGTTCAGCCGGGTGGCGGTCGCCCCCGTGCAGGACTATCCGCAGCGCCTCGCCCGCAGCCTCACCGCCTGCGCGCCGGGGGGCGTCGGCTCGGGCAAGGATGGCCGACCGGTCGTCGCGGTGCTGACGCCCGGCATCTACAATTCCGCCTATTTCGAGCATGCCTTCCTGGCCGACCAGATGGGCGCGGAACTGGTGGAAGGCAGCGACCTGCGCGTCATCGACGGGCGCATCGCCATGCGCACGACCTGCGGTTATCAGCCTGTCGACGTGATCTATCGCCGGGTGGACGGCGAGTTTCTCGATCCGCTGACGTTCAACCCGGAAAGCGTGCTGGGCGTGGCGGGGATCATGGACATCTATCGCGCGGGGCGGATCACCATCGCCAACGCGCCGGGCACCGGCATCGCCGACGACAAGGCCATCTATTCCTTCATGCCCGAAATCGTAGAGTTCTATACCGGAGAAAAGCCGATCCTCCAGAACGTGCCGACATGGCGGTGCGGCGAGCCGGACGCGCTGAAATACGTGCTCGAAAACATCGCGGAACTGGTCGTCAAGGAAGTCCACGGTTCCGGCGGATACGGCATGCTGATCGGGCCGACGTCCACCAGAAAGGAGCAGGCTGACTTCGCCAGAAAACTGGCGGCCAAGCCGGAAAACTACATCGCGCAACCCACTCTGGCGCTGTCCACCGTGCCGATCTTCACCAAGGCGGGCCTTGCCCCCCGGCATGTGGACTTGCGGCCTTTCGTGCTCGTTTCGCCCAAGGGCGTGGACATCACGCCCGGCGGGCTGACACGCGTGGCGCTCCGCAAGGGATCGCTGGTGGTCAATTCGTCGCAGGGCGGAGGGACGAAAGATAGCTGGGTGCTGGAGGACTGATGGTGATGATGCCCTCCTCGCAATGACGAAAAACGGAGCGCTCCCATGCTAGGCCGCTCCGCCAACGGCATCTACTGGATGGCCCGCTATCTGGAACGGGCCGAGAATACCGCGCGCCTGCTCGACGTGGGATTCCGCATGGCGCTGACTCGCGGGCCGGACGCGGCGCGCGAGGAATGGCGCTCGGTGCTGGTCACGACCGGGCAGGACGCGGCGTTCGGCCAGCGGCATGACGAATATTCGGGCACACACGTAGTCAACTGGATTTTGCGCGACCGGGAGAATCCCTCCAGCGTCATGACGATGATCGAGAATGCGCGTATCAACGCCCGCGCGGTCCGCACCAGCATCACGCGCGAGGTCTGGGAAGCGACGAACGAAAGCTGGATGGCGTTGCGCGAGGCGCTGTCCCGCCCCGTGCGCGAAAGCAGCCTCGGCGAGGTGCTGGCCATGATCCGGGGGCAGACGACTCAGGTGCGCGGCGCGATGGACGGCACCATGCTGCGCAACGAAGTCTATAACTTCGCCCGTATCGGGACGTTCCTGGAACGCGCCGACAACACCGCGCGCATCCTCGACGTGAAATACTATGTGCTGCTGCCCTCGCTGTCGTGGGTGGGGTCCAGTCTCGACAACGTGCAGTGGGAGACCGTGCTGCGCTCGGTGGCGGGCAACCGGGCCTTCCGCTGGCTCCATTCCGGCGGCATGGACCCGCGCGGCATTGCCGAGTTCCTCATCCTCGACGGCCGCTTCCCGCGCAGCCTGGTGTTCTGTTACGACAAGATCCGCAGCAACATGGCGGGCCTCGCGCGGCAATACGGCATGGAGACGGCGGCGCATGAACTGTTGCGCGGCGCGGGCGCGCGCCTGCACCAGGCCAGTATCGACGAGATATTCGATCTGGGCCTCCACGAGTTCATCCTGTCGTTCATCGCGGGCAATATCGACGTGGGCGAGCGGATCGCCGCGGACTATCGTTTCATCGACTAGCGGCAGGCGAGCGACGTGCGCATAGCGATCAGCCATACCACGCATTACGAGTTTCCGGCGCCGGTCATGCACGGGCTCCAGCGTCTGCGCCTGATGCCCAAGACGACGCACGGGCAGCGGGTGCTGGACTGGACGATGACGCTCGACGGCGCGCGGGACGAGGCGGACTATGAGGACCAGCATCGCAATCACGTCTCGCTGATCTCGATCGATTCCGGCGCGCGGGCCGTCACCGTGACGATCGACGGCATGGTCGAGACCTGCGACAATACCGGTGTTGTCGGCGCGCATGCGGGGCACATGCCATTGTGGGCCTTCATGAACCAGACCGCGCTCACCCGGCCGGGCACGCGATTGCGTCAGCTCGTCGCCGGGCTGGACGCGGACCGTTCGGACAGGGTTTCCACGCTGCACGCCCTGTCCGCCGCCGTGCGTGAGGCGGTGTGCTACGAAGCCGGCCATACCCACGCGATGACCACGGCGGAGGAAGCCCTGGCGGCGCAGCGCGGCGTCTGTCAGGACCATGCGCATGTCTTCATCGGCGCGGCACGGATGCTGGGCGTTCCTGCGCGCTATGTCAGCGGCTATCTCCTGCTGAACGACCGGATCGACCAGGATGCGGGCCATGCCTGGGCCGAAGCCCATGTGGAGGGCCTCGGCTGGGTCGGCTTCGACGTGTCGAACGGCATTTCGCCGGATGAACACTATGTCCGCGTGGCGACCGGCTGCGACTATCGCGAGGCCGCGCCCGTGACGGGAATCGCGCTGGGCGGAGGGCAGGCGGAACTGCACGTCCGGCTGGCCGTTGCGCAACAGACGGCGGAACAATAGGGTTCGCGCGGAGCCAGGACACGAATAACCGGGGAAGAATACTTTGACGTATTGCGTAGGCATGATGCTCGATCGCGGGCTTGTCCTGATGAGCGACACGCGCACGAATTCGGGCGTCGACAATATCTCCACCTTTCGCAAGATGTTCAACTGGTGTGTGCCCGGCGAACGCATCGTCGCGCTGATGACGGCGGGCAACCTCGCCACCACGCAGGCCGTTGTCAGCCAGCTTGAGGAACGCAACAAGGCCCCGGCGGAACGGCACAATTCGCTGCTGGAAGCCGACACCATGTTCCAGGTGGCGACGATCGTGGGCAACCTGTTGCGCGACACGATCCGGGGCCGGGCGGAGGACAACGGACAGGAAGGATCGGGGCCGTTCGGCGCGTCCGCCATTCTCGCCGGTCAGATCCGGGACATGGCGCCACGCATGTTCCTGATCTATCCCGAAGGCAATTTCATCGAAGCCAGCTTCGATACGCCGTTCTTCCAGATCGGCGAGACGAAATACGGCCGTCCGATCCTGATCCGCGGCTATGACCGGGGCATGAGCTTCGAGGACGCGGTGAAGCTGCTCATGGTCAGCTTCGATTCGACGCTCAAGGCCAATCTTTCGGTGGGCCTGCCGCTGGACCTGCTGGTGATCGAGAAAGACCGGTTCGAGCGCACGCACGAACGGCGCATCACGGCAGGCGATCCGTATTTCCAGGCGATTTCCTCAGGCTGGGGGGAGGCGCTGAAACAGGCGTTCCATTCCCTGCCGGACTACAGCTTCTACAACGGACAGGGCGAAGCCGGGCGCTAGAGCCTGGGCCGGGCTTCAGCGGCAGAAGCTGCCGTTGCCCAGTTCGATGTGGAAATGATCGCGGTGGGCGGCGTTGTATTGCGGGCCGAGCACGGTGCCGAACCGCTTGCAGGCGCTCTGGTGCACCACGCGGAGGAACTCCCTTTCCCGCGAATCGCCGCCCGACCAGTCACCCAGGACCGTGATCCGGCGGCCGTCCGCCAGCACGAAGCCGGACACGTCGATGGCGCTGGCGGTCGCGTGGGCGGAGCGCCGGGACGATCCCGCCACGTTGCGGCAGTTGTAGCTGCCCATCGTCTCGATCTTGACGAGAGGGCTGCCGAGGATCTGCCGTGCCGCCCGGTCCGCGCCGAAGCGCGCCCACGCCGCGAAGGATTGCGCCAGCGGGCATGTCACGGGGCCGAGGTTGGTCAGCCCCAGCATGGCATCGTCGCTTTGCAGGCTGGCAAGCCGCACGGTGTTGACGGTGGAGCAGCCCGCGCCGAAATACTGGTCCGGCAGCGGTGTGAAAGACGCGCGCGTCACACCCAGTTGGGCGAGGCACTGGCGGGCTTCGGGGCGCGGCGTGAAAGTGGCGGTCGATTTCTTCACGGGTTGCCGCTTGGCCTGCGGGATGTCGACGCATCCGGCAAGCATGGCCAGCAACGGCAGCAAGAGACCCCACATCCGCATAACCACGGATTGTTATGGAATATGGTTAACACAAGGTTGCCGGATTCACGCTTTGCGATGAACCGTTTGTTCGTGGGCATGGTGGAACCTGCTTGACTTGCCGCGCCGCAACATTAAACGCGGCACCGGGCCACGCGGTCCCAACGCCGCGCGTGCTCTCTGTAAGGAGAGTCTGACATGACTGCACAACTGCCGGCGCGCAAACCCGCACGCCCGTTCTTTTCTTCCGGTCCCTGCGCCAAGCCGCCGGGATATTCCCTCGAAAAACTGGCAACCGAATCGCTGGGCCGCTCGCACCGCGCCAAGATCGGCAAGGCGCGCCTGCAATATTGCATCGACCTGATGCGCGAAGTGCTTGAGCTGCCCGATACGCACCGCATCGGCATCGTGCCCGGATCGGATACCGGCGCCTTCGAAATGGCGATGTGGACGATGCTGGGCGCGCGCGGCGTGACGGCGCTGGCCTGGGAAAGCTTCGGCGAGGGCTGGGTCACTGACGCCGTAAAGCAACTGCAACTCGAACCCACGGTGTCGCGCGCCGATTACGGACAGCTTCCCGATCTCGACAAGGTGGACTGGTCGGACGACGTGCTGTTCACCTGGAACGGCACGACCTCCGGCGTGCGCGTGCCCGACGGCGAATGGATTCCCGACGATCGCGAGGGGCTGTCCTTCGCCGACGCCACCAGCGCCGTGTTCGCCTATGACATTCCGTGGGACAAGATCGACGTCGCCACGTTCTCCTGGCAGAAAGTGCTGGGCGGCGAGGGCGCGCATGGTGTGTTGATCCTGGGCCCCCGCGCGGTCCGGCGGCTTGAGGAATATACGCCGTCCTGGCCGCTGCCCAAGGTGTTCCGCCTGATGAGCAAGGGCAAGCTGGCCGAAGGGGTGTTCAAGGGCGAAACCATCAACACCCCGTCCATGCTGGCCGTGGAGGACGCGATCTTCGCACTGGAATGGGCGAAAGGGCTGGGCGGCCTCAAGGGCCTTCAAGCGCGCTCCGACGCCAATGCGGCGGCTCTGGGCAAGATCGTGGCGGAGCGTAGCTGGCTGTCGCACCTTGCCGAGGATCGTGGCATCCGCTCGAAAACCAGCGTGTGCCTCTCGGTCGAAGGCGCGGACGCCGATTTCATCAAGGCGTTCGCCGGCCTGCTGGAAAAGGAAGGCGCGGCCTATGACATCGCCGGTTATCGCGATGCCCCGCCGGGCCTGCGCGTGTGGTGCGGCGCGACCGTCGACACCGCCGATATCGAGGCGCTCGGCCCCTGGCTCGACTGGGCCTGGGAAAGCCTGAAGAAGTGAATTTCGCGTCGTCCCGGGTTTGACCCGGGACCGCTGGTCTCATCGGCGCGCTGTCGAGAGGGCCAGCCCGTTGACAGCGATCCCGGTTTTCACCGGGATGACGATTTAGGAACTATTCCAATGACCAAGCCTCGCGTTCTCATTTCCGACAAGATGGACCCCAACGCCGCCGCGATCTTTCGCGAGCGCGGTTGTGAGGTGGACGAGATTACCGGCAAGACGCCGGAAGAACTGAAAGCGATCATCGGCCAGTATGATGGCCTGGCGATCCGCTCGTCCACCAAGGTCACGCAGGATATCCTTGATGCGGCCACCAACCTGAAAGTCATCGGCCGGGCCGGGATCGGTGTGGACAACGTCGACATTCCCGCCGCTTCCGCCAAGGGCGTGGTGGTGATGAACACGCCGTTCGGCAACTCGATCACGACTGCTGAACACGCCATCGCGCTGATCTTCGCGCTGGCGCGGCAACTGCCGGAAGCCAATACGCAGACGCAGGCCGGGCTGTGGCCGAAGAACGGTTTCATGGGCGTGGAAGTGACCGGCAAGACGCTGGGTCTGATCGGCGCGGGCAACATTGGCTCGATCGTCGCCAGCCGCGCGCTGGGCCTGCGGATGAAAGTCGTGGCCTTCGATCCGTTCCTGACGCCGGAACGCGCCGTGGAACTGGGCGTGGAAAAGGCGGACCTCGACACGCTGCTGGCGCGGGCCGACTTCATCACGCTGCACACGCCGCTGACGGACCAGACGCGTAACATCCTTTCCAGGGAAAACCTCGCCAGGACGAAGAAGGGCGTGCGCATCGTCAATTGCGCGCGCGGCGGACTGATCGACGAGGCCGCCCTCAAGGACGCGCTCGATTCGGGCCATGTCGCGGGCGCGGCGCTCGACGTGTTCGAGACGGAACCGGCGAAGGACAGCCCGCTGTTCGGCACGCCGAACTTCGTCTGCACGCCGCACCTGGGCGCGTCCACGACCGAAGCGCAAGTCAATGTCGCGCTTCAGGTGGCGGAGCAGATGGCGGATTATCTCGTCAACGGCGGCGTCACCAATGCGCTCAACATGCCGAGCTTGTCGGCGGAAGAAGCGCCGAAGCTGCGGCCCTATATGGCGCTGGCGGAAAAGCTCGGCTCGCTGGTCGGCCAACTGGCGCATGGCAGCCTCGACAAGATTTCCATCGAAGTGGAAGGCGCGGCCGCCCAGCTCAATCCCAAGCCGATCACTGCGGCCGTGCTCGCCGGGCTGATGAAGCACTATTCGCAGTCGGTGAACATGGTGAACGCGCCGTTCCTCGCGCGCGAACGCGGCATGGACATCCGCGAAGTGCGGCATGACCGCGAAGGCGACTATCACACGCTGGTGCGTGTGACGGTGGCGACCAGCCAGGGCGACCGTTCGGTGGCGGGCACCCTGTTCGGCAACACGCAGCCGCGCCTTGTCGAGATTTTCGGCATCGGCATCGAGGCCGACCTCGAAGGCGACATGCTCTATATCGTCAACGAGGACGCGCCGGGTTTCATCGGCCGTGTCGGCACGCTGCTGGGGCAGACCGGCATCAACATCGGCACGTTCCACCTCGGCCGCCGGTTCGCGGGCGGCGAGGCCGTGCTGCTGCTTTCGCTCGACAGCCCGATTCCCGTCGAGGTGCTGGAAGAAGCGCGTGGGCTGCCCGGTGTGAAGACCGTGAAGGCGCTGGCATTCTGATCGTCCGAGCAATTCGCCGTCCCGGCTTTCGCCGGGGCGGCGTCCGCGCTATGGCGCCGCATCATGCAGGATTCTGATCGCGATCTCTTGCCGGAAGGTCTGGAAGACCGGCTGCCCCGTTCCGCGTCATGTGCCGCGCGCGTCACGCGTGCGGCGATGGACGTGATGGACGCGCACGGATACGCGCGGGTTCAGCCGCCTTCCATCGAATTCGAGAAATCGCTGGCCAGCCGCATGGCTGGCGTCCAGCCCCGGCGCATGTTCCGCTTCGTCGATCCCGCTTCGCTGCGCACGCTGGCGCTGCGGTCGGACATCACGCCGCAAGTGGGCCGCATCGCGGCGACCCGGCTGGTGGGCGCGGCACGACCCTTGCGCCTGTGCTACGCGGGCCAGGTCGTGACCATCAAGGGCGATGGGCTGGACCCGGCACGGGAGCGGCTGCAACTGGGCGCGGAACTGATCGGCAGCGATGGCGTGGCCGCCGTGGCGGAAATCGTGGCCATGGCGATAGAGGCACTGAAGGCGGCGGGTGCGCGGGGCATCTCGGTCGATTTCACGTTGCCTGATCTGGTCGATACGCTGGCGGAAAACGCTTTTCCCCTGGAACCGTCCGCCATCGCGGCGGTGCGGCGTGAACTCGATGCCAAGGACGCGGGCGGGCTCGTTGCGGCGGGGGGCGGGGCTTATCTCCCGTTGCTCACCGCGATCGGGCCGTTCGATATGGCAATCGAGCGGCTGGCCGCCATAGATGCGGGCGGCGTGCTTGCCGGGCGCATCGCGGCGCTGCGCGAGATCGCGGGGCGCGTATCCGGCATGGCGCGGCTGACGCTCGATCCTTCCGAACGGCACGGCTTCGAATATCAGAGCTGGTTCGGCTTCACGATCTATGCCGATGGCGTTTCCGGGGCGATGGGCCGTGGCGGCACTTATGCCATTCTCGGTTCGGCGGGCGGAGCAGGGGAGCCTGCCACTGGCTTTTCCCTTTATCCCGATCCCCTGATCGACGCACTGGCCGCGAACGAACAGGCTCGCGACACGCTGTTCCTGCCCTTGGGTCACGATGCCGAAGGCGCGGCGCGGCTGCGTGCGATTGGCTGGCGCACCCTGGCGGCGCTGGATGAGGCCGACGATGCGCGCGCGCTGGGCTGCACGCACCGGCTGGAAAACGGCGAAGCCGTTGCGCTCTAGGGCCGATGCAGGCCGTCAGGGCTGAATGTCGATTGGCCCTAGACCGCTTGCTGCCTGATCCCTGCGGCACTTCGCAGCTTTGCCGCTTTCGCGCGCAGCGCCGGATTGTCGGGCTGCATCCTCAGGGCCGCATTGTAAGCGTCGGCGGCATCGGCCGGACTGCCCAACGCTTCGCAGGCTGAGCCGAGGCTGACGTAGAGTTCGATGCGTTGCGCGCCCCGGCGCGCCGCTTCGCGCAGCACATCGGCGGCTTCGGCGAAGGCGTGATTGCGGCAAAGCGTCGCGCCCAGAAAGAACAAGGCGTCCTTGTCGGCAGGCTGCAATGCGACGCACCGGCGGAATGCGCGTTCCGCGGAAATCATGTCCTTGCCATACCAGTGCGCGATGCCGAGTAGCAACGCCGCGTCGAAATCGGTTTCTCCACCGGGGCGCTCCGCAAGGCGTTCGGCGAGTTGGCGGGCCGCGTCGAAGTTGCGCTTTTGCAGATGGTCCTGAATCTGCCTGTATGCGCCCGGCGGCGGCGGAGCGGGGTCTGTCCGGCGGATGCGGCCTTCCCGCTCCGCCGTCAGGAACCGTTCCACGAAGTCGAACGGCGGCGGCGTGGAGAGTTCCACGACATGGTCGATACAGAAATCCTGGAAGTATCCGACGAACAGCTCGCGGATGGTCTTGTGCATGCCGCGCGCATAGACTTCGGCGCGTGGTATCGAGCGGTTGGGAATGAAGAAGCGTTCAAGCCCGATCACCATGAATTCTTCCTGGACCATGCGCAGACGGTCCTCGAACGAAAGGGCCTCGAACATGTCGGTATCTATCTTGGCGAGGCTCAAGTCGCGCTTGCATTTGCGGAACAGCGGCTGGCCCGGCGTGAAGGCGACGGTCTCGTGCAGGTCGTCATGGACGTATTCGCGCATGTGGCCGGACTTGCGGAAAAACTCGTCATTGCTGATTGAAAGCGCGAAACGCTGCTTACCGCCGCGGCGCTCGGCGCATTCTTTCTTCCGCATTTTATAAAATGCCAGATCGGTCTCGCCCAAGGTGCCGATCAGGGGCTTGATGTGAAGAATGTCACCCACCGCCTTGCCATAATATTCGCCGATGTTCGCTTGCGACCGCTTGAGGAGGTAGAGCAGTTCAAGCGAGGGCACTTGCAGCGACAGGCCCAGCAAAGTCCCCCGGCGAGGGCAAAGCCCGGCCAGCATCCTGTCGGATTCGGTCTGCTCGAAATCCAGTTCGACTCTGCGGAAAGGCTCGCCTTCCTTCAGGACGAACGCATGGCGATAGTCGCGCAGCTTTTCTTCGGCGACGATCCGTTCGCCCAGCGCGGCCCGCAAGCCTTCGATGTCTGCTTGCGTCCCGATCAGATCGATGCAGGCGACTGGCCGCCGGGGCTTATGCCCCAGAAGCGCCAGCGCACAGGAACCGATGACGATCATAATTCGGGGCATTGTGGACATAACCGCGCGAGTCAAGACCAATCGTGCAATATGGGGGACCAGCCGCGAGACCTGTCCATCGCCTATCCGCGCCGCCCGCGCCCGGTTGCCCTTCGCCGCCGGTTCCCCTAGGGCGCGCGGGTTTGTTTCGTGGAAGGAGCTGGCCTTGGCCAACGTCACTGTGATCGGCGCCCAGTGGGGCGATGAGGGCAAGGGCAAGATCGTGGACTGGCTCGCCAGCCGGGCCGATGCCGTGGTGCGCTTTCAGGGCGGCCACAACGCCGGGCATACGCTGGTCGTCGGCGAGCAGGTCTACAAGCTGAGCCTGCTGCCATCGGGTATCGTCACGGGCACGTTGTCCATCATCGGCAACGGAGTGGTGCTCGATCCCTGGGCCTTGCGCGACGAGATCGCCAAGCTGGAAGGACAGGGCGTTTCGATCACGACCGAGAACTTCGCGATTGCCGACAACTGCCCGCTGATCCTGCCCTTGCACCGCGAGCTGGACGGGCTGCGCGAGGCGGCGGCGGGAGCGGGCAAGATCGGCACGACCGGGCGCGGCATCGGCCCGGCTTACGAGGACAAGGTGGGCAGGCGCGCCATCCGGGTGTGCGACCTTGCGCATCTCGATCATCTGGAACCGCAGCTTGACCGCCTTTGCGCGCACCATGACGCGCTGCGTGCCGGGTTCGGCGAGCCGCCGGTGGATCGCGGCGCCCTGATCGAAGAGTTGCGTGAAATCGCGCCGTTCGTGCTGGAATACGCCCAGCCGGTGTGGAAGCGTCTCAAGAAGGTGCGCAAGGCAGGCGCGCGCATCCTGTTCGAGGGTGCGCAGGGCGTGCTTCTGGACGTCGATCACGGGACTTATCCCTTCGTCACCAGCTCCAACACGGTTTCGGGCACGGCGGCTTCTGGATCGGGCCTTGGCCCGGCCTCGACCGGCTTCGTGCTGGGCATCGTCAAAGCCTATACCACGCGTGTCGGTTCCGGTCCGTTCCCCACCGAACTGGACGACGATACCGGCCAGCGGCTGGGCGAGCGCGGGCATGAGTTCGGCACGGTGACCGGGCGCAAGCGCCGCTGCGGCTGGTTCGACGCGGTGCTGGTGCGCCAGTCCTGCGCCATTTCGGGGGTTACCGGTATCGCGCTTACCAAGCTCGATGTGCTGGACGGCTTCGACAAAGTGAGGATCTGCACCGGCTACCGTCTGCATGGCAAGGTGCTGGACTATTTTCCGGCGCATGCGGCGGATCAGGCGGCGGTGGAGCCGATCTACGAGGAAATGGACGGCTGGGTCGGGACGACGGCCGGGGCGCGGTCCTGGGCCGATCTTCCCGCGCAGGCGATCAAGTATATCCAGCGCGTGCAGGAACTGATCGAAACGCCGGTCGCGCTCGTCTCCACCAGCCCGGAGCGCGAGGATACGATCCTCGTGACCGATCCTTTCGTGGATTGACGTGCGCGGCCTGCGCTTCGCTTCCGTTCTGCTGGCTCTCATGGCCGGCGGGGCGGGCGCGCAGCCAGGGGGCGGTTCGGCGCAAGTCGATTACCTTGTGGTCCGCAAGGCGGCGCGGGCAATCGAGCTTTATTCCGAAGGGCGGCGGATCGGGGCGATCGGCGCGATCCAGCTCGGCGACGAACCGGCCGGCCCCAAGCGCTTCCAGGGCGACGAACGCACGCCGGAAGGCCGCTATACGATCGACTACGGCAACCCGGACAGCGCCTATCACCTGTCGCTCCATATTTCCTATCCCGATGCGCGCGATGCCGCCTTCGCGGCGTCTTACGGACGGCACCCCGGCGGCGCGATCTTCATCCATGGCCAGCCGAACGGCCATCCGGGCCGCGTTCCGGGCGACTGGACGGACGGCTGCATCGCCGTATCGAATGCGGAAATCGAATACCTCTGGCAAGTGGTGCCCGATGGCGCCGTGATCGACATCCTGCCCTGACAGGGCTGGATTTCAGAAGTCGATCGCGATTCCGTTCTTCACCCAGTCGCCGTAGCGCGTGGGGGAAAGCCCGTCCGGGTCTTCCGAATTGGCGGGCGGCGCCGCGGGTTGGGGCGGCGGCGTGTCGCTCCAGTAAGCGGGCTTCACGAACTTTCCGGAGCGTGAGGGTGCGCGCTGGGTCATGCTTCACACATGGGCGCGCTGGCCTGCGAATGCAATTGCGGATAGGGGCGGCGCGATGGATATTCCGGGACTTCCCGCGCGCAAGGCCGCGCTGCGCATGCTGGATGCCGTGCTGCGGCGGGGCGAAACGCTGGAGCAGGCTGGCGGCGCGGCGCTGCAACACGTCCGCGCTCCGGCCGACCGGGCTCTGGCGCACGCCATCGCGGGCGAGGTGCTGCGCTGGCTGACGGACCTCGATGCGCTGATCGATTCGGCGACGCGCACGCCCTTGCCGGGCGATGCCAAGCCGCGCGCGGTGCTGCGCCTGATGCTGGCGCAGTGGTTGAGGCTGGAAACGCCGCCCCACGCGGTGATCGCAACCGGGCTGCCCTTGCTCTCGGGCGGGCCGAGGCGGCTGGCGCATGGCGTATTTTCCACGCTGGTGAAGCGCGAGGCCGCCTTGCCGGACGTGCCCACGCTGCCCCCCGCCGTCGCCGCGCGCTGGGCTGGGCGAACGGGTGCCATCGCCGCCGGGCTTGCCTCGCCGCCGCCGCTGGACCTTGCCTTGCGCGATGCGGGCGCGACCGGGGAATGGACGGAGCGGTTGGGCGGCGTGTCGTTGATGCCCGGTCATGTGCGCGTGGCGCGCGGCACTCCGGTCGAGGAACTGCCCGGCTATCGTGAAGGCGCGTGGTGGGTGCAGGATCTGGCCGCTTCGCTCCCCGCGCGGTTGCTGGGGGCCGGGGAAGGCCGCCGCGTGCTGGACCTTTGCGCCGCGCCGGGCGGCAAGACGCTGCAACTGGCGGCGGCGGGCTGGCGGGTCACGGCGCTGGACGTGAACGCGAAGCGGATGGAACGCGTGCGCGCCAACCTTGTCCGCACCGGACTGTCGGCCGATCTCGTCGTGGCGGATGCCCTGAGGTGGGAGCCGGGCGCGCCGTTCGACGCGATCCTGCTCGATGCGCCCTGCACGGCGACAGGCACCTGCCGCCGCCACCCGGACGTGCTGCATCGCATCGGCCCGCGCCAGATCGCGGAGATGGCGGGCATCCAGGTCGTGCTTGCCGAACAGGCCGGGCGCTGGCTCGTACCCGGTGGGCGTCTGGTCTATGCCGTTTGTTCGCTGGAACGCGAGGAAGGCGAGGCCATTGCCGCGGGCCTCGCGCTCACGCCCGATCCGATCCGCGCGGAGGAAGTGCCGCCCGGCATCGCGCTCACCCCGGAAGGCTGGCTCCGCAGCGACCCCGGCATGCTGGCCGGAGCGGGCGGGCTGGACGGCTTCTTCGCGGCGCGCTGGCGGCGCTAGGCTTTGGCTTGCGCGGCGAAGCTCTTGCGCAGCTTGTGAAGCTTGGGCGGGATCGTGGCGAGGCAATAGGGATTGCGCTGCCCTTCGCCTTCCCAGTATTCCTGATGATAATCCTCCGCCGGATACCAGGGGGCGGGCCCCTCGACTGTCGTGACCACGCGCCCGCCGTGTTCCGTGTTGGCGCGCTCGATGGCGGTTTGCGCTTCCGCCCGCTGCGTCTCGTCCAGCGGGAAAATCGCGGAGCGGTATTGCGTGCCTATGTCGTTGCCCTGACGGTTCAATTGCGTCGGATCGTGTGTCGCCATGAAAATGTCGAGCACTTGCGAATAGCTGACCGTTGCCGGATCGAACGTCACCCGGATGGCCTCGGCATGTCCGGTCGTGCCGCCGCACACCTGCCTGTAGGTGGGATCGGGAACGGTGCCGCCGATATAGCCGCTTTCCACTTCGCTCACGCCGATCACGTCGCGGAATACCGCTTCGGTGCACCAGAAACATCCGCCCGCCAAAATCGCGGTTTGCTGCTCGGCCATGGCTCGGTTACTCCTTCGCAGGGAAAGATAGGGGGCAGGGCGTGTCTTGTCATCGGTCCGAGAGGAAGGAAGCCATGTCGAAATTGATCGCCGCCGTTTTGTGCCTGAGCCTTGCGGCCACCGCGCAGGCGCAGGAAACCACGCTCGTTCCGTTGCCGCCCGCCGTATCCGCGAAGGCCGTCGATCCCGCGCTGGCCGCCGCCGTCGCCGATCCCCGCCGTGAGGCGGATCGCGCGCGCGACCGCTGGCGCCATCCCGCCCAGACGCTGGCCTTCTTCGGTGTGGCGCCGGACATGAAAGTGGGCGAGTATGCACCGGGCGGCGGGTGGTATTCGCGGATTCTGGGCGCCCATCTGGCGCCCAGCGGCAAGTTCGCGGGCCTGTTCTTCAATCCCGACGCCGGACCGTTCAATGAAAAGACGCGGGACGGCATTCGCGCCGGCATCGCGAAGTTCCCCGCCGACGTGGCGGGCTGGACAGGGCAGCCGGCGGAACGTTTCGCCGCATTCTCGCTCGGCGCCGTGCCCGAAGGCGAAAAGGGCACTTTCGACCGCATCATCGTCATCCGCATGATGCACAACCTGATGCGCTGGAACATCGCGGACAGCGAGATCAAGGCCATGCGCGATCTGCTGAAGGACGGCGGGCTGATCGGCGTGGTCCAGCACCGCGCGAAAGCGGACGCGCCGTTTTCCTATGCCGACGGCAGCAAAGGCTATCTGCGGGAGGCGGATGTGATCCGTTTCATGGAAGTGAACGGGTTTGAGCTTGCCGCCCGTTCGGACATCAACGCGAACGCGGCGGACAGTGCCGACTGGCCGGATGGCGTCTGGACCTTGCCGCCCGCTCTCGCGAAGAAGGACGTGGATCGCGCGCGCTATGAAGCCGTCGGTGAGAGTGACCGCATGACGCTTCTGTTCCGCAAGCGCCCCTGATAGACGCCCGCCGTATGACCGAGATTGCCGTAGCCGCCCTGCAACTCCCCCTGAACGCGCCTGACGAGCGCGAGAACATCGCCGCCGTTTCCGCTCTGGTGGAGCAGGCGGCGGGACAGGGCGCGCAAGTGATCCTGCCGCCGGAACTGTTTTCCGGCCCCTATTTCTGCAAGGTGGAGGACGAGGCGCTGTTCGCGCTGGCCCGGCCCATGGCGGAGCACCCTTCGGTTATTGCCATGCGCGCGCTGGCCGGGAAGCTGAAAGTCGCGATCCCCACCAGCTTCTTCGAGCGCGACGGCCATCACTATTATAACACGCTGGCCATGATCGGCCCGGACGGCGAGGTCATGGGAACCTATCGCAAAAGCCACATCCCCGATGGGCCGGGCTATGAGGAGAAATATTATTTCCGCCCCGGCAACGACGGTTTCAAGGTTTGGGACGTGTTCGGCGCGCGCATCGGCGTGGGCATCTGCTGGGACCAGTGGTATCCCGAATGCGCGCGCGTCATGGCCCTGATGGGTGCGGAACTGCTGTTCTATCCCACCGCCATCGGGTCTGAGCCCTACGACGCCGATCTCGATACCAGCCGCATGTGGCGGCGCGCCATGCTGGGCCACGCGGTATCGAACTGCATGCCGGTGATCGCGGCCAACCGCATCGGCGAGGAAGACGGCCAGCGATTCTACGGGCATAGCTTCATCGCGGACGAATGGGGCGATTTCCTGTGCGAATACGGCGCCGGGGAAACGGGCGTCCTGACAGCGCGCATAGACCTTGCCCGTGCCGCCCGGCACCGGGCGGGCATGGGCTTTTTCCGCGATCGCCGCCCGGAGCTTTACGGCCGCATCTGCCGGGACGTCTGACTCGCGTGAAGCACCGCTACCTGATCGCGCTCGGCTCTAACGTGCGCCATGCCCGGCACGGGCGCCCGCAACAGGTGGTGCGCGCCGCGATCGAGGCCCTGGACAAGCTGGATCATGTCAAGGTCAAGGCAGCGTCTCCCATCATCGGCACTGCCGCTATGGGCCCGTCGCGCCGCCGCTTCGCCAATGCGGCAGCCATAGTGAAGACGCGGCTGGAGCCGGCCGATCTGTTGCGTGAACTCAAGGCACTGGAGGCTCGGTTCGGCCGGAAACGCGGCGGGCGTCGCTGGGGTGCGCGCGTGCTCGATCTCGATGTGGTGCTGTGGAGCGGCGGGATGTTCGCGGACGTGGGACTCGTCATTCCGCACCCGGCCTTTCGGGACCGGGCTTTCGTGCTGCACCCGGCGCTGTCCGTCGCGCCGGATTGGCGCGATCCGGTAACGGGACTTGCGCTACGCCACCTTCATGCCCGCTTGACCCGGCGCCGTCCGGCCCGTAACGGATCGGCGCCCGCAAGGCAGCATCGCTTCGGGGGGCCCTTAGCTCAGTCGGTAGAGCAACTGACTTTTAATCAGTAGGTCGCTGGTTCGAATCCAGCAGGGCTCACCATAATTTCAAACACTTAGCGAAAGCTAGTAGGTGTGAGAAAAGCTCATGTCCGTCTGGTGTCCGCCAGAGGAGACTTGGAAAATCGCTTGCGGCCCAGTGCAGTAAGGGCTGCTGATCGCACATTTGCGATTTTGGCGAGGGTTTCATGATACCAGTCGCCCACATAAGCGTTGCGCGAACTGACAGCTTTTCCTTCGGGTGTTCTCGGCCCCGTGGAAGACTTCCACGGTTTTGTTTGCCGAATGATTTCCGCTTGCCGGGCGCGCCGCTCGGGCGTCCACGCTGACTTCGTGCCCATGGCCTTTACTCCTGTTCAGTTCGTTTTGGAGATTATGCTATAGAAGTCCATGCCTCAACCTGTCGATTTGCCGGGCCTGACAGGGGCCTTCCCATATCCCGGCTTGCAACCCGTAGCAGCGGGAAAGGCGAAGCCCGGTTCGGCAACTGGCGGGCGGCCACGGCAACCCCTTGGAATAGGTTTCGTCGAATGGCCGCCACTGGGATGCCGGATCGAGCGACAACAGGGTGAACCACAATCCGGGCCTGCCATATTTGCGGAGCACCCGCTGCCAGCGTTCCGGGTCGCGGAACCTTGCGTGCAGATCGGCATGACACCGCTTGCAGCAGCCATAGACATCCAGCGGCTTTCGATAGTCTTCGCAGTGAAGGAACCGATAGTCTCGGCTGCGGATACTCACACCGGGCATCTTCGCAGATGGTGCAAGCAGTCGGACGCATCAGCCGTCCATCCCGGATCGCGGCATTTTGAACCGGCGTCACGGCGCAACGCGAAGACCATGAACTCCCATTATAGTGGCACTCCCATGGTCGGGGTCGCCGATCAGCCATGGCGGTCTCCGAGCCCGCACCTGATCTTGACAAGCATCTTGTCGAGCGAGGTGACGCCCATCCGCAGTTGGCAAGTCAAGCACCTGTTGCATGTCCGGCGTGTTGTCGCCCCGCTGTCCCTCCATGGCGACGGCGTGCATGTCCTCCAGTGCCGCCGTGACATCGGCGAAGAGCCGGGGGCCACCATTTCGTGTTCTTGCCGCCTTTGGTCCGTCCGATCAGACGCCCGAGATCCCCTTTTTTACCCCAAGGCTGGAAGCCGTGCGGTGGGCCTTGAGATAGGTCGCGTCGATCATGACGGTCTGCGGCTCGGCCCTCTGGGCGGACAGGCATCCCATCATCCGAGTGAACACGCCCATTTCGCCCCACCGTTTCCAGCGGTTATACTATGTCTTGTGCGGCCCATATTCCCTGGGCGCATCCCGCCAGCGCAGCCCGTTCCGGTTGACGAAGATGATCCCGCTCAGCACCCGTTTGTCGTCGACCCGTGGCTTGCCGCGGCTCTTGGGAAAATACGGCAACAGCCGCACCATCTGCTCGTCCGTCAGCCAATACAGGTCGCTCATGCTCGGTCTCCTCACGGAGCCTGAATCATATCTCCCTCAGCCAATCAATGGGTCCTGAGTCCAGGCAGTTGCGCGGTATCTGGAAGCATATGAAGGAAGGCTGGATTGATCGGCCGAAAAATCGTGATCGTCGGTTGCGTCATGCCAATAGGTGCTCTCCAGCGCTGTCGGTATTTGCGGCCGATCAGGCGCTGGATGGTATTCCCGCTTGTTACGCTTTCTGTTCATCGAGCAGGCGGTTCAGGACGACGTTCCCATCGCGCATGACGGCCTTGAGCGAAGATGCCGGGTCGCAAAGCAATGATGCGTCCCTTGCCGGATCGCCATCCACCACGATAAGGTCGGCCAGCGCGCCCGGCGCGACGATGCCCACTCTTTCAGGGGAATCCACCAGCAATTCTCCCGCGTTTCTTGTGCCCCAGGCCAGCACATGGGCTGCCTCTATACCCTCGATGCCGGAATAGAGAGCAATCTCGCGGGCATAGCGGCCGACATAATGCCCGAGTTCCTCGTCACCGCCGTAATCGTCCCCCAGAAGGATGCGAATGCCCGCCGCATGGGCGATCGGCAGCATGCGCCGGACCTGATCGTTAGCCTTGTGCAAGCTCGGGTCGGATTGTCCCCAGCCCCTCAGGGCTTTGTCGATATAGGCGAGGCTGGGAACCCAGAAGGTTCCGGCGGCCTGCATCCTGTCGATGCATTCCTCGTCGATCTCGTCCCCATGGTCGATCACGTCGATGCCTAATTCTATCGCCTCCAGAATGAGATCCTTCGTGCATGCATGGGCGCGCACCAGGGCGCCGCGCCCATGCGCGGCTTCGACCACCGCCGCTATTTCGGCGCGCGACATGTTGCGCATGCCGACGCGGTCGGCGATGCCGTGGCCCGCGCTCGAATATATCTTGATGATCTCGACGCCGGAACGGATTTCCCGGCGCACGATCTTCTGGAGTTCATGCGGCCCGTCACCGAACACGTCGGTACCCGGTTCGGTGGCGGTATGCCACCATCGAGCTATATCGTTGTTGTCGCCTGTCGTGCCGATGTGATGGCCGCACGGCCGGATACGCGGTCCGGCCCAGATGCCTTCCTCGATAGCCGCCTTGAGCTGCGCGTCGATATTGTTGGAGCAGGCCGCGCCGACGAATCCGGTATAACCGGATTCCAGCAGGACGCGGCATGTGCGCAAGGCGATTGCCATCATCACTCCGGGCGGGCGTTCCTTTCCCAGGATCTGGCCCGACGCCAGATCTTGCGCGGTATATTTGAACAGATCGGCGTGCATATGGCTGTGGATCAGCCCCGGCATGAGCGTCAGGCCGTCCAGATGCACCACGCTGTCCCCGTGCGCATCGCCGCCTATGCCAGCCGGAGAAATGGCGCGGATATGTTTGTCCTGGATGGCGACATCGTATCGCCCTTCCAGTCGTCTGCTGCCGTCGAAAACCGCCGCATTCGCAAGAATTACCATCACTACCTCCGGTGTATCGCGCGAATGAGCCTGCTTACTGCGTGCCTGTCGGCGGCAGCCGCCGCACTATGCCCTCGGTCATGATCTGCTGAAACTCTATGATGTTTCCGAACGGGTCGCGGCCATATACCGTGCGCACCCCGGCGCGGGATTGCGGTTCCGACATGAATGAAAAGCCATGTTCCCGCAGTTGTTCATAAGTGGCATCCGCATCCGATACGTCGAAGCAGATATGCGTATAGCCGAGAGTGTTGGCCTCGGGCGGACCTGAGCGGGGAGGCGGAGCCGGAGAGCTGTATTCGAACAGTTCGATATAGGTGTTCGCCGCGCGGATCATCGCGCTCTTGCCGGCCGAACCACGCAGCCCGATGATCCGGTCCATCTCGGGAATATCCGTCCACGCTCCAGAGCTGATTTCCTCGAAACCCAGGATGCCGACGTAAAAGCGCCGGGCGATGTCCATGTCCGGCACTGAAAGCGCGACATGGTGAATGCCGTTGACCGCGATGCGCGGTTCCGACGATGGCGAAACGGCCCTCTGCATCTCGTTTCCTTTCGCTGACCCGGCGGACGGCAGCATCGCTGCTCCGATCGCGCATGACGGTGCGGTCGCTCGAATCCTGTGCATGATTGTCATGTCCTTTCCCCTGCCCGTCAATGATCCGCCCGCTGGAATCCGTATATCATGGATCCGCCGAAAGTGCGGTCACTGGCAGGCAGCAGGCCGACCTCCTGATAAATGATACTTGAAGTATCGGTTATTGACTGGCGCACAAAAAATCGGAATGCTGCACACGGCAGGCACGCGGTGGTTCGCCACGGACGGGTTGGGGAGAGGGAGGGAAGCGATGGTGAGCGATCCGAAGCCGAACGATATTCATCCCCGGAACCGCCCCATCGAGGCCGAAGCCCTGCGGCGTCTCGCGGAAGAGTGGCGCCTGGCCGTCATTGACCTGATCGCTGGCGCGGGGCTCGGCCATTATTCGAGCACGTTCTCGATCGCCGAGCTTCTGGCCGTGCTTTATCGGCATACGATGCGGCTCAGGCAGGCCGATCCGGCATGGCCGGACCGCGATCGCTTTCTGCTCGGCAAGGGGCATGCCGCCGTGGGGCTCTGGCCGCTTCTGGCGGAACTCGACTATTTCCCGGCGGATTGGCTGCCCGGCTTCGGGAAGCTGGGCGCGCCCCTTACCGATCACCCAAACATGCGGACCACGCCGGGCGTTGATTTCAGTTCGGGGTCGCTCGGCCATAATCTTTCGGTCGGCATCGGCATGGCGCTCGCCGCGCGGCTGCGGCAGCAGGATTATCGCACATTCGTGATTCTGGGTGACGGCGAACTGCATGAAGGCCAGGTCTGGGAAGCGGCGATGGCGGCATCGCATTTCCGGTTGGGCAATCTCGTGGCGATCGTCGATGCGAACGGCAGTTGCGCGGCCGGTCCCACATCATCGGTGATGAACATAGAACCGGTCGCGGATCGCTTCCAGGCGTTCGGCTGGCGCGCGTTCGATATCGACGGGCACGATGTCGATGCCATCGTCGCGGCTTTCGATGCGTTGCCCGATCCCGAATCCGCCCAGCCGGTCTGCATCGTGGCCCGCACCGTGAAGGGCAAGGGCGTTTCGTTCATGGAGCAGGAGCCGCGCAAATGGCACCTGGGCTTCCTGGGCTCGGAAGATCGTATTCGCGCCGCGGCGGAAATCAGGGAAAGGTTGTAGGATGGGGGACGCGACAGACGTTTTTTCGTTCACCGCCGGCGAGGCGGAGGTTGAAGGCGGAGAGTCGATCGGGGCGGTGCTGGCCAGGCTGGGCGACGAGCGCGAGGATATCGTGATCGTCTCGCCGGACCTGTCGACCGCCCCGGTCGCGGGCCTGTTCGCCGCCCGCCATCCCGAACGCACGTTCGACTGCGGCATCGCGGAGGCGAATGCCATGTCGATCGCCGCGGGTCTCGCCGCTTCGGGCTTCATTCCTTTCGTGGTCCAGATGGGAGCGTTCAGCGCGCTCAAATGCGGCGAGCAGATTCGGACCGATATGGCTTACACGCAACTGCCGGTCCGTATCCTTTCGGCCTGGTCCGGCCTTGCGATGGGATACTTCGGGACCAGCCACCACGCGGTCGAGGACATCGCGATCACGCGGTCGATCACTGGCCTTACCGTGGTGGCGCCTTCCGATCCCCAATCCGCGACAGCGCTGCTGCGCTCCACTCTGGACCATCGGGGGCCAGTGTTCTTTCGTATCGGATCAGGGGACGAGGGCCACCTCCATGACAAGCCGCCGGCAATGCCGCGCGGCAAGTTCCTTCGGCTTCGCGAAGGCAGCCGGGCAACGATCATCGCGACTGGGATGGCGACGCATTGGGCGATCGCGGCGGCGGATATCCTGGCAGGGGAAGGGATCTGCGTCCGCGTTCTGGATGCCGTCTATCTGAAGCCGCTGGACGAGGAAGCGATTCTCGCGGCGGCACGGGACACCGGCGGGATATTGACGGTTGAGGAGCATAACGTCGTTGGCGGTCTTGGCACGGCCGTCGCCGATGTGCTGGCGCGCAACGGAGTGGCGGGGCGCCTTGGTGTCCACGGCTTGCCGGATGAGGATCTGCTCGTCGGGCAGCCGCCCGAACTCTACGCGCATTATGATCTGACGCCGCAAGGCGTGGCGGCGAAGGTAAGGGAGCTTCTGAACGGATAGCTCATCTGTGGTCGAGGCAACGGAGAGGGAAAATGAAAGTCGCGGAAATCGTCTCGCAAGGTCGGCTCGGGATCCGCGAGCACGATGTGCCGGAGCCGGGCATGGGGGAAGTACTGTTGCGGATCGTCCGGGTCGGCATTTGCGGGAGCGACCTGCATTATCTTCCCTTTGCGCCGGTCGGCGGTGTGATGGGTCACGAATTCGTCGGAACGGTCGTGAAACAGGGGCCGGGCGTTTCCAGTCCCGCCTTGGGTGAGCGGGTCTGCGCCATTCCGTGCATCGGCTGCGGACATTGCGCTTCCTGCCTCGCGGGCGATCCGGTCAAATGCCCGGAGGTCCGGTTCCATGGCGGCGGCAATCCCGGCCTGGGGGGCTTTGGCGAATTCGTCCTGGCCGGAGCCCGCGAGTGCATTCGCATTCCCGGCAATGTCGCGGATTCCGCCGCTGCCCTGGTCGAACCGCTCGCGGTCGGCCTGCATGTCGTGGAAAGCGCCGCCGTGCAACCGGGGGAGCGGCTGCTGATTCTCGGAGCCGGACCGATCGGGCTGGCCTGCGCGGTCTGGGCGCGCGCGCTGGGCATCGGCGACATCGCGGTGAGCGATCCGTTGGCGATGCGCCGCGATCTGGCGCTTTGCATGGGAGCTACCGAGACGATCGACCCCACGGTTATCGAACCGGGCGCCTTTTGCCGCGAGCGCTATGGCGTGGAAAGCGACGTGGTGATCGAATGTATCGGCCGGCCCGGACGGATGGATGCCGCCGCGGCCGCTGCGCGGCGGGGCGGCCGCGTGATGATCGCCGGGATGCTCATGGAGGAAGAGCGCTATGATCCCATGCCGCTTTTCATGAAGGGCCTCGGGATACAATTCGTCCTGCAATATGCGCTGCGCCATTTCTCGCATACGGTGGCGATGCTGGAGCAGGGCAGGATAGACGCGACGCCGATGATCTCGGCGGAGATTTCGATCGACGAAATGCCGGACATGATGGAACGCCTGTCGCGGCCCAACTCGCATTGCAAGGTGCTGGTCGCGCCTCATTGACCGCGCGGCAGGGGATTTTGCGCGGCACGGCGTATGGAGCGCAGAAGGTGAGAGGTGGGAATGAGACGTGTTCTGAAATCTATCCGCCGCGCCATCCTGGCATCGGCCATTGCCTGTGCCCTGGCTTCCGGTCCGGCGGTCGCGAATGACAAGAGCTTCACGATCGCCGTCATCCCCGACACGCAGGGCTATACCGATTACACGCATCAGAAGGCTGAAGGCTTCCCTTTTGACGCAGGCGACATGTTTCTTCAGCAGATGCGGTATATTGCTTCCAATGTCGAAAGCGAAGGCGGGGATATCGCCTTCGTCACGTCGTTGGGCGATGTCTGGCAGCATCAGACCCTGTTGATCGACCCGGCGCATGAAGCGCGCGGTTTCAGGCGCACGGCCAATCCCTTGCTCGATGTCCATTTCGCGCCGTCCGACAAGGTGCGCTCGGTGGAGATGCCGATTGCCCATCGGGGGTTTGCGTTGCTCGACGGGAAGGTGCCGTTCTCCGTGGTGCCGGGAAACCATGACTATGATGCGATGTGGACGGATGCCGACCACCCGCCCGCGGCAACCATATCCCTGAAAGACCTGACGACCGTCGGCCTTCTGCATGCCGGCGGGCTTGCCAACTTCACGTCCGTGTTCGGCAAGGATTCCGCGTTCTTCCGGGACAAGGACTGGTATGTGGATTCCTATGGCGACGGTGCGAGCAGCGCACAGATATTCACGGCCGGGGGCTATCGCTTCCTGCATATCGGCCTGCAATTCGAGCCGCCGAACGGCGCGCTGGAATGGGCCAGTGGGGTGATCGGGCGCTATCCCGGCCTGCCTACCATAGTTTCGACGCACAGCTATCTGGACACGCAGGGGCGCCGGTTGCCGAATCCGGTCATAGACAACGCCCGGGTCGATCCCGACGACAACAGTCCCGAAATGATGTGGGACAAATTCGTCAGCCGCCACGATCAGATATTCATGGTGCTTTGCGGGCATAACAACGGGCAAGCGCTGCGTGTCGACAACAACCGCTTCGGGCATAAGGTCTATCAGATATTGTCCGATTATCAGGAGCGCCGGCAGACCGCCATTAATGCCGGAGGAAAGCTTTCCGGTCAGGACGGCATCGGCGACGGATGGATCAGGTTGATGAAATTCAACCTCAATTCCGCCACGCCCAAAGTCATCGTTCAAACATACTCAACCCACTATGGGAAGAAGAGTATTGATATGGACCAATACGCGCGTTTTTATAAATCTCGTGAGGGCGCGAGCCTTTCTGACGAGGATTTCCATAATTCGGACAATTTTATGATATACTTGGATGATTTTATTGGTCGTTTCAATCAAAAATGATTTTCAGGGTATAGAAGGTAGGCATGCGGGCAGATGCCAGGGAAAATCGCCGGAAAATCCTTTTCGCGGCGGAATACGTGTTCGAGCGGGAAGGAATGGATGCTCCTCTCGATGCGATCGTCGCGAAAGCCGGTGTCGCTCGCGCGACGTTTTTCCGGCATTTCCCTGACAGGCAGCAGTTGCTCGCGGCTATCCTCGCGCGAACCATCGAGGATTTGCGGGACGAAATCGACAGGATAGATGCGCCGGCGGCGCGTCTGGTGCGAATGATGGAAGTCATCGCGGAAGGACTGGGGGCACGCCCGGCGCTGAGCGCGTATTGGCGCGGCTGGAGTATAACGCATCCGGCCTTGCAGGCGGCCTACGAAGGCGTCGAGGCGATGTTCGCCGAAACCATCGAGCCGGCCAAGGCCGCCGGACTGTGCCGGTGGGATCTGACGGCCAGCGACATGATGATGTTCAGTCAAATGATCGGGGCGGCGGTCCGCACGGCTCCTCCCGAACACAGGACCGGAATCGCCAGGCGCGCCGCCCGCCTACTTCTCGAAGGCTACGCCGCCAGAAACGAGGTGCTTTTGCCGGAACGGGGCGATTGAAGCGATAGACGCCCGAAGGGCGTTCGTGGCGGGGCAGGGACTGGATGTTTGGGGGAGAGGTATCGTGTCGGATTCAGGGCGGCCCTGTTCCTTGCCAGTGACGAAGCGAGCTTTGTGACGGGGGGCGGACTTCTTCATCGACGGCGGCATGACCGCGATCTGACACCGGACTCATCCATGACGGCAAGATCGGGAGGAGCATCATGACCATTTCCCCGGAAGCATTCGAAATCGCGGTGCCCATCGAGAAACTGACCGGGATCGAAAGACGGGTGAGAGATTTTCCCTGGCATAACGTGCCCTATGTTCCGGGCTGGACAGCCGGTGCTTCCCGGGCCTTCATGCAGTCGCTCTGCGCTTACTGGGTCGATCGCTTCGATTGGCGGGCGGCTGAAAGGAATCTGAACCGGCACCCGCAGTTCAAAGCGCGGATCGACGGCATTGATATCCATTTCTATCATGTGAAAGGTTCGGCCGAAACAGCGCGGCCCTTGCTGCTGCTGCACGGCTGGCCGGGTTCTGTTGCCGAATTCCATCCCCTCATCGAACGGCTGTCCGATCCCGCCCGGCATGGGGGCGATGCCGCCGATGGTTTCGACCTCGTTATCCCGTCTTTGCCGGGCTACGGCTTTTCGGGCTGCCCCGCCGCGCCCATCGGCGCGCGCGACGCGGCCGCGATCATGGTCCGGCTGATGACTGAAGTGCTCGACTATGACGCCTATATCAGTCAGGGCGGCGATTGGGGCGGTATCCTGTCGAGCTGGATCGGTATGCTCGACCCTGTCCATTGCGCGGGCATTCACCTCAACATGACCATGCCCGCCAAACCCGATGCGGGCTCCGCCGATGAAATGGCATGGGCGGAGCGCTTTGCCGGGTTGCAGCAGGTCGAAGGCGCCTATGGCCGCATTCAAATGACCCGGCCGCAGTCGCTCGGCTTCGCGATGGCGGACAGCCCGGTCGGTGTCGCCGCCTGGATCGTGGAGAAGTTCGCCGCCTGGTCGGACCTTCCCCGCACGCCCGCCGGCGAGCCCGATCTGCTCAGCCGCTACAGCTATGACGAATTGCTCGCCAACGTCATGATCTATCTGGCCGAGGACAAGTTCATATCGTCGACGTGGCTCTATCACGGTTCGGTGAAACCGGGGCAACTGCCTTTCAGCGACGGCGGGCGTTGCGATGTGCCGACAGCAATCGCCGCATTTCCCGATCCGGTATTCATTCCGCCGCCCCGCTCTCTATCTGAACGGTTTTATAATGTCGTTCGCTGGACGCGGATGCCGCGTGGAGGGCATTTCGCGGCCATGGAAGCGCCGGACCTGTTCGTTGACGATGTCCAGGCGTTTGGCCGCCAGATCTTTGGCTGAGGTTGTGCGGTCGTATCGCACTCGTGCAGGTCGCGGCGATTTACGCGTTCAGACCCGCATGGAGAGATTGATCCGCCAAAGCTGATCTTGCGCACATCGGGATCGGCGGTGGGATTGGCGGCCACTTCGCCGCCGATGGCCGGCGCATGCCCGGTCACCCGCCGCACCACGACTTGATATTGCCGGAAAGTATTATATTCGTTTGCCCGAAGTAGAAGGAGGGAGAAGCGAATGGGCGGTGGCCATCTGGAAATTCGCGAAGGCTGGGCCAACGATGCGGGGCCGGAGATGCGGATGTTGATCGGCGGCGAATGGGTCGATGCTGCCGATGGCGGCACTTTCGCCTGCTTCGACCCCTATGCGGAGCAGCACTGGGGCTCGGTCCCGGCCGCGACGGCGCAGGATGTCGATGCCGCCGTCAGGGCCGCGCATGCGGCGTTCCACGAGGGGCCGTGGCGCGGCACGCCGCCCGCCGCGCGTTTCGCGTTGCTGCGCGGTCTGGCGCAACTGATCGACGAGAACGCCAAACTGCTGGCCCGCACGCAGGTCCGCGAGAACGGCAAGGCTTATGCGGAGATGCGCGGCGGCGTTTCGGGTCTGGCTTCTGACTGCCATTTCTTCGGCGCGCTGGCCGAAACGGTGCATGGCTACACTGTCCAGCCGAGCCTGCCGAATTTCACTGCCTATACCCGGCGCGAGCCGATCGGCGTGATCGCCGCGATCACGCCGTGGAACACGCCGCTCGGGCTGCTCGGCTGGAAGCTGTTCCCGGCGCTTGCGGCGGGCAACACGATTGTCGTCAAGCCTTCGGAAGTGACGCCGGTCTCGACGCTTGTTCTCGGTCAGCTCATCGAGCGGGCGGGCTTTCCCGATGGCGTGGTCAACATCGTCACCGGCGCGGGGCCAGTGGGCCAGCAACTTGTCGCCCATCCGCTGGTCGACAAGATCGCCTTCACCGGCTCGTCTGTGACCGGCAGCGCCATCGCCAGGGCCGCCGCCGACCGCCATGCCCGCGTCTCGCTCGAGCTTGGCGGCAAGTCGCCCAACATCGTGTTCGACGACGCCGACCTCGACGCGGCGCTGAACGGCATCGTCGCGGGGATATTCGCCGCCACCGGCCAGGCCTGCAACGCCGGCTCGCGCGTCCTGGTCCAGAAAGGCGTGTTCGACGAGGTCGTGCGGCGTCTGGCCGACCGGGCGCGCGATATCCGCTTCGGCGATCCGCTCGATCCGGCGACCGGGATGGGGCCGCTCGCGTCGCGGGCGCAACTCGCCAAGGTCACGGGCTATTTTGAGGTCGCGCGGCGGGAAGGTTTGCAGGTTGCCGCCGGTGGCGCGCGGCCAGACCGTCCGGGGCTGTTCGTGGAACCAACCGTCTATGCCGCGCCGCCCGGCGCCTCGCGGCTGGTGCGCGAGGAGATCTTCGGCCCCGTCGCGGTGGTCATTCCGTTCGAGGACGAGGATGAGGCGGTTCGGATCGCCAACGACACGCCCTACGGCCTCGCATCGGGAGTCTGGACGCGCAGTCTTGGCCGCGCTCACCGCATGATCGAGCGGATCAAGGCCGGTGTGGTCTGGGTCAATACGTACCGCATGGGTGGTCACTCGATGCCCTTCGGCGGCTACAAGCAGAGCGGCATCGGCCGCGAAATGGGTATCGACGCGCTCGAACAGTATACCGAGGTCAAGAGCGTGTGGATCAACACATCCGCCGCGTCGGGCTGAAGGGGAGGCGGTCCGCGGGCGGCGGGGCTTTGGCCTATGCCTTGTCGCGCCGCAATCAGTGGCATATCGAACGGCCGCGAATTTCCACGCGCGCGATACCCGTTTCATTCGATCAAGGGAGAGCGATCCACATGACTGCCGACAAACTCCATGGAAGTTGGAAACTGGTCCGGGCTTACAAGACTGTCGACGGCCGGGAGACCGATTCCTATCCTCTGGGACGCAATCCTTACGGCTATATCCATTACTTGCCCGACGGCCGCGTCAGCGTGATTATCGCCCACGATGGCCGCGTTCCCCTTACCGGCGGCCGCTGGACTTCATCCGATGCCGAACTGGCCGCATCGGCGCGGACCATGGACGCTTATGCCGGGACTTTCGCGGTCGTCGCCGCCGACAAGGTGGTCCATTACCTCGACATCAGTTCCTACGAGAACGACCGTGGCACCGAATATCCGCGTTCCATGGCGTTCGCCGATGGCAACCTGATCCTCGGCACGCCGGAAGTGCCGGGCGACGAAGGCCTGGTCGGGATGAAGCTGGTTTGGGCGCGCGTCGCCGGTTGAGCGCGGAGGCGCTCAGCCGCGTCCGGCGAGGTGGCCCAGCGCGGCGATCACCGCGTTGATTTCCATGACGTGCTCGGCGGTCTTAATGAGCTTGTGCACGTCGCCGGGTTGCGGGGTCGCGAAGCGAGAGGGTGTCCAGGCCCCGTCGGGCGACTGGCGGGCGATGAACCAGTCGCCCATGCGCAGCAAGTGATCGCGATAGTCCGCCTCGGGATCGGCGGTCTGCATTGCCGCCGCGCCCCAGGCGAACTTGCATGCCTGGACTGACTCGAGGTCGTCGAACTGTGCGCTTGTGCCGCCGATGTTGGCGGAAAGCAGCCGATGGCCGAGCGCCAGCGCCGCGGTATCGCCGCGCCGCATGGCATAGCCCGCCAGGAATACCGCCGCCATGCCGGTCGTGTAGTAGCTTTGGCGCGGCTGAGTGAAATCAGTGATGGACAACCACACGAAATCGGGCTCGGGTTCGACCAGCAGTTCCGCCCCGTCGCGCGCGGTATGGAAGCGTCCGGGAAAATCGGGTTGCTGCCCGACCAGATCGACGATCCAGCGATGGACGCCATCAATGATGTCCTCCTGGCCCGAGAACAGCGCCGCGACTCCGGCCTGTGCGGTCGAGAGCAAGTCGTGCCGGTGTGCCCATTGGCCGCCGGGCGGGTCGACCGGGACGCCGCCGGTGGAGGAATCTTGCAACGCACGGATCGCGCCCATGCACTTCAGCGCCACATCGTAGCGCTCGAGCAGCCAGGCGCCGATGGCAAAGTGCGATAGCGGGTAGCTGCCGAAGCGGTCACCGCCGCCATAAGGCCCGGCGCGGAAATGGCCGCTGCCGTCGAGCGCTTCACGCTCCGCCCAGGCAAGGACGGCGTGGCCGGCCGCGCTCTCGCCGGAGACGGCCAGCGCCCACGGCACGCGGCCCCAGCCGTTCTGCGTGTCGGCGCCGACCGGACGTCCGTCGCTGGCGATATGATCGAGCAGCCAGGCGACGCCGCGATCGCGCGCCGCGCGGAAGCGGGCGGTTGCGGACTTGAGCGTCTTGCCGGAATCCAATGTCCGCGTCGCCATCTTGATCCTCCTGCGGTGTCGCGGAAGTGAATGCCCCGGCACCCGCGTTTCCGGCAGCCGTTACATTCGCCGATTGGCACTGAGTGTCAACAGGTTCGTCCCAGCCGTCTGCCCAGCCGTCTGGCGGTCGCCGCCTTGCGCGGCGGGGTATTCGAGGATCGCCAGCATCAGGGGGATGAACCGGGCTTCGCGGCGGTCCGTGATGGTGGATGCCGCTGCCGCATGCCGTTGCGCGTTGAGCAGCGCGTCACGCACCGCGAGGGCCTGTTCTGGCGTCAATCCTTCCCGCCGGAAGAAGCGCCGGCATGCGTTCACCAGTTCTTCCGGGTTAGGCGAGATGACTTTCACTCCGCTCGCGCCGCCGCGGCCGATGGCGATCACGCCGAGCCGTTCGAGCGAGCGTAGCGCCTCGCGCAGCACCGAACGGCCGACGGCGAACTGTGCCATCAGCTCGGCTTCGGTGCCGATGTGCATGCCGACCGGCCAGCCGGCCTCAAGGATGATCGCGCGAAGCTCGCGAGCGACTCGCTCGGCTTTTTTCATCGGCCGGCCCGGCGGATAGAGCCGGTAGGCGCGTTCCGCCGATTCGGGCCGGCGCGGCAGATGTCCCGATGTCGCCGATGAGCGGAACAGTGCGTCGCATGCCATGACGTAGCGTTCGGATTGCCGCTTCGCTTCGTCGGGGCGACGTTCGATCAGCGCCATGGTCAGCCGCCGCGTCGCGTCGATCATCGGCGGGAAAGCGGCGAAGTAGGGCTCGTCCTCCAGAGTCGAATACCAGGCCGCCTGCATGACCAGGTTGGACAGCGCTCCGGCGAGCAGCGTGACGGCGGCATTGCCCGCGCTGGCGACCAGATGCTTCCGCATCGCTGCGGTGGCCTCGAACGCCCTGAGCCGGTGCGGATCTTCCGCTGCGGCGATCAGCGGGCGCAGCCCGGCGACAGCGGCGGGATCGAGCCCGGCGGACGCTCGTTCGATCATGATCGCCTCGCCAGCGCGCATGGCCGTGACCAACTCTTCGGGCGCGGCGCGGACGAAGTCGAGATAGTTGCTGAGCCCCCGGCCGAGCACATCGGCCATCGATGCCGCGACGAACAGGCCGCCGCCGCCGCCTCTGCGGGTTTCCACCATGCCGTTGTGCTCAAGCAGGCTGACCGCTTCCCGGAAAGTCCACCGGCTGACTCCCGCCGCAGCGGCCAGATCCGCCTCGCGGCCAAGCGGATGGCCCACGGGCCAGCCTTCGAGCACTACTCTGTCCTCGATGCCGCGCGCGATTTGCTCGGCCAGCTTGACCGGTTTCGCGCCGAATGCCGGTATCGTCCTGCTGCTGCTCATATTCCCACCCCGCATAGTCGAACTTTGCATCGTGACAAAGCCTTGGACCGAGCGGGCAAGAGCGATTGACATCGGCCAGGGCCTGAATATACAACTAATCAATCCGGCATAGAGCGGATTATCGGGAGAAGCGCGGGTGATGGCGTTCAAGGATATGGTCAGCGTGATTACGGGCGGAGCGGGCGGCATCGGGCTGGCGCTTGCCCGTGCCGTTGTCACGCGCGGCGGTGCTGTCGCGCTCGCCGATCTTTCGCGTGAGAAAGCGCAGGCGGCGGCGGAGGAATTCTCCGGCCATGTCCGTGCCTATCGTTGCGATGTGTCCGACCGGGCGGATGTCGAGGCCCTGGCTGCCGATGTTCTCGCCGATTTCGGCGCGGTCGATCTGGTTTTCGCCAATGCCGGCGTCGCGGTCGGCGGCCCGCTGACAGAAACCGATCCGCGTGAGTTCGACTGGATGTTCGACGTCAACGTGCGCGGGACGTTCAACACCATCAGCGTGTTCGCGCCGGTATTGCGGGCGCGGGCCGCTACGGGCAGACCGGCGCGCTTCATTCTCACCGGATCGGAAAACTCGGTCGGCCTGCCGACAACCGCGGTGATGACCGCCTACACCGCGACCAAGCACGCGGTCCTCGCCATGGCCGATGGCCTGCGCCGGGATCTCGCCGATAGCGGCGTGGGTGTTACGGTGTTCTGCCCCGGCCTCGTCAACACGCGGATATGGGACAGCCGCGCCAACCGGCAGGATCGCTATGGCGGGGCGGAAGCGTGGCCCGCCGAGCAGGCCGCGCAGATGAGCCGGCAGGTCGCCGCCCATGGGCAGGACCCGGATGCGATGGCCGCGCTCGTCTTCGCCGGAATGGAGCGGGACGAGTTCCTCGTTATCACTGATCCGAAGATACGCTTTTTCGCCGAAACACGCGGCGCGCTGGTCGCCGATGCGCTCGATGTTCTCGACGCCCGCCTTGCATCCGAGGCTGGCGGAGCGCCTGCCGTATGAAATACGGCAACCTGGGAACGACCGGCCTCAAGGTCTCGCGGCTCTGCTTCGGCTGCATGAGCTACGGTCAGGGCCGGATGCATGCGGGCTGGACGCTCGACGATGCGGCGATGACACAACTCGACGAGGCTTGCCGCATGCGGCCTCCCTTCGCGTTCGGTTAGGAGGCAAGGACATGAGCGCAGTCGCCGATCTCGATCTCGTCAGCACCGCGACTTTCGCGGATGGGCCGCCGCACGCCTATTTCGACTACCTGCGGGGCGAGGATCCCGTGCACTTGCAGGACAATCCGCTCGGCGGCCGGCTGTGGTCGCTGACGCGCCATGCCGACGTGCGTGCGATGAGCCGCGACACCGAGCGGTTCACCTCCGAGCGCGGGTTCATGTTCCCCAACCACGTCGAGCCGGGATCGCGGACGTACGATAACCTCATGTTTCACACTGGCGGCCGCCATCAGCGGCTGCGCGGCTTCGTCGCCGATGCGTTCTCGCCGCGCGTCGTCGTCCGGTTCGATCACTGGATCCGCGAGATCTGCGTGCGCATCGTCAGGGAAGTGCGGGAAGCGGGGCGTTTCGACGCCATCCCGATGATCGCCGCCGAACTGCCCGCGCAGGTCGTGGCAAGCATCCTCGGCGTGCCCGAGGAGGACCGTTCGCGCATTCTCGCCTGGGCGACCGGCGTGTTCGGCAGGCTGGACCCGGAAATTGGCCCGTCCGGCTATTTCGCCGCGCGCGCCGAGAGCGAGGGCTATGCCCTCGAACTGCGCGAGATGAAGCGCGGCCGGCCCCAGGCCGACATGGCGACCGAACTGATGGCTGCGGTCGGCGAAGGTGGACCGATCACGGACGGCGAGTATCAGCAGTCGGTCTTTTCGCTGATGCTGGCCGGCTTCGAGACGACTCACACGCTCATCGCCCAGAGCCTGCTGCTGATGGCGACCGACGATGACGCGCGCCGCCAGATCGAGGAGGCGCCGCCCGAAGCCGCGCGCGACGTGCTCGAGGAACTGCTGCGCATGGTTACGCCCGTGAACGCGATGGGCCGCACGGCCACGCAGGATCTGGAAATCCACGGCCGCCGGATCGCGGAAGGCGACTTCGTGCTGATGTGGTACACGGCGGCCAACCGCGACCCCGCAGTCTACGAAAACCCCCATCGTTTCGATTATCGCCGGCCGAAGAAGGGCAATGTCGCCTTCGGCGGCGGCGGCCCGCATTTTTGTGTCGGCGCGCATCTCGCCCGCCTGGAAGTGCTGATTCTGCTGGAGGAATTGCGCAAGGCCGGTTTGCGGCTCGAACTCGACGGCGTGCCCACGCGCGCGGTCGATGTGTCGATCAATGCCTTGCGCAAGCTGCCGATGCGGGTGGCGGGATGATAAAGGTCGTCATGCTGGTCCACCGTCGTCCGGGAATGACGTTCGAGGCGTTTCGCGCGCATTACGAGGACGTCCACGTTCCGCTCGCGCTGTCCCGGTTCGGACTGCTGCGGCGCTATGTGCGCAATTATTGCGACGGCGCGGATGGCAACGAGCCTCCGGCCGACTGCATCACCGAGTTGTGGTTCGACGACCTCGATGCATTGCGCCGGCAGGGCGCGGAAACCGCCGGCGATGCGGAGATCGCGGCTGACGAAGTGCTGTTCATGGACCGGGAGCGGACGCGGCACTTCGTGGTCGATGAGCGGACATCGTGAACGCAGGCCCGATCGCGGCGGCCGGATGCCGCCGGGGCTTGCGGCTAGCGCGCGACCTGCCTGATCGCGGCGAAGGCCGTGTCGAGGATTCGCGCCAGCCGTGGCTGCGTGGCTTCGCCCGCGGGCAGGGCCACCCATTCCGCGACCGCCAAGCGAAGGCCGGCGAATCCCAGCGCTGCGGCGATGCGGCAGGCCGCATCGGACGTGCCGTCCGCGCGCTGCCCGAATGCGGCGGCAACGGCATTCTCCCATTTACGCTCGGTAGCGGCCATTGCCGCATCGGCCGCTGGCGACTGCGACGTGATCCGGTCGAGGACGAGAAGGCGCTCCGCGGCTGGCGAGCCGATCTCATCCACATCGTCGAGCGCGCTGCGGAAGACATCCAGCGGAGCCAGGCCGTCCGGCTGATGGACGATCGCAGCGCAAAGCTGGGCATTGAAGCGCAGCATCCAGCGGCCGAGGAATTCCTCTTTTTGCCGGAAATGACGGAACAGGCTACGCCGCGAGATGCCGGAAGCGGCGGCGATCTCGTCCATGGTGACATTGTCGTAGCCCCGCTCGGCGAACAGGTCGACCGCCACCGGGATGACGTGATCGTGCTTGTCCCGCCGCCCGGCCTGTGGCGCGTTCGGGGTTTTGGCCGGGGTTTCGGCCGGGGCGTTCGCGGCGTTGGGAGTTGCAGTGGGTCGGCGCATCGCGGTCTAATCGGACAAAATGCGGGTGCGATGCAAGGTCTTGCCGGTGACGGGCCTGCGCCGGAAGCGGGAGAACGCCGCATGGGCGCGAGAGGAGATGTTTCGCGGCGGGGTGCGCATCTTCTTCGGTCATGATGGAGAGTTCTGGCGGTCCACCCCCCACAGCCGATTTGCTGATGGCGCGGGGAGAGTGCTCCAGAGCCATCAGTTACACTCTTGGCACTCAGTGCCATTTCGGCTAGGCCCGGCGTATCAGGAAACGGATGCCGGTGGGCGCTTCGCTCTTCGGCGCACGGAGACGGAGTGAACATGACCGGGCAGCGCGCTGTCATCGATTTCGATTTTCGCGGCCCCGGCTATGTTGAGCGCTGGGTGGAAAGCGCCCGCGAGCGAGTGACGTCCTGTCCGGTGGCCTGGACCGAAGCCTATGGCGGCCACTGGGTGGTGAGCGGCTACGAATACGTGAAGGCCGTGCTCGAGGACTGGGAGACCTTCTCGTCCGACAACCGCAATCCCGACAAGCCATTGTGCAAGGGCATCCTGATCCCGCCGAGTCCGCACCGCCTGTCGCTGTCCGAATCGGACCCGCCGGTGCATGGCCCGCTGCGGCTCACCGAGGCGCCGTTCTTCGCGCCGCGCGCGATTCGCGAGTGGGAGGAGATCGCCGCCCAGCGCACCGAGGAAGTGCTCGACACGGTGATCGAGGCCGGTTCGGCCGAATTCATCCGCGACGTAGCCACGCCGATCCCGGCGATGACGACGATGCAACTCGCCGGAGTTCCGCTCGATCACTGGCGCGAGTTCGCGCTGTCGGCGCACGAAATGTCGTTCCGCAGTTCCGAAGATCCGCTCTATCCGTTCGAGGAGATCAGGTTCGTGCAGGGCAAGCTCATCGAACTGCTTCACGACCGCCGCGCCACGCCGCGTCAGGATGTTATCTCGGCGATCGCCAATCGCGTGGTCGATGGCAAGCCGATCGGCGACGAAGTCGGCCTGGGCATGCTCAATGCCTTCATCTTCGGCGGTTTCGACACGGCGACCACCGCGCTCGCCAATGCGCTGATATGGCTCGAAGGCAAGCAGGAACTCTACCCGCGCCTGCTGGACGACGACGCGCTTATGCGTAACGCGGTCGAGGAGCTCCTGCGCGTTTATCCGTCCAACCACGGCATCGCGCGCACCGCCACGCGCGATGCCGAACTGGGCGGTCAGCGGATCAAGGCGGGCGATCGCGTCTATCTTTCGTGGGCGGCCGCCAATCGCGATCCCGCGCAGTTCGACGACCCCGACGAGGTCCGGCTCGACCGGCCGAACGCGGCCATGCACATGTCGTTCTCCGGGGGCGTCCACAAGTGCCTTGGCGCGCCGCTCGCGCGCATGGAGATCCGCGTGGTTCTGCGCGCGATCATGCGGCGCATTCCCGACTATCGCATCGATCGCGCGAATGTGGTCAGATATCCCTCGTTTGGGAGCGTCGCGGGTTTCGATCGCATGCCGATTACATTCACCCCCGGGGCCAGAAGCCGGTTTGCGGAGGCTGCGAAATGAGCGTGAAGCTGATCCTGTTCGTCAAGCGCCGGTCCGACCTGACTCACGAACAGTTCAAGGCGCGCTACGAATCCGGGCATGCGCCGCTCGCGCGGCGTTCGCTGCCGTTGTTGCGGCGCTATGTCCGCAATTTCCTGTCGCCGGTGCCGGGCGGCCCGGAGCCCGCGTACGATTGCGTGACCGAGTTCTGGTTCGATAGCCAGGCGGACCTCGACGCCACGATGGCGTGGGGCCGCGGCGCCGAAGGGCAGGATATTCTGGGTCGCGACGAGGCCGAGTTCATGGACCGTTCGTCGATGGTGA
This sequence comes from uncultured Novosphingobium sp., assembly GCA_964621355.1. Taxonomy (GTDB): domain Bacteria; phylum Pseudomonadota; class Alphaproteobacteria; order Sphingomonadales; family Sphingomonadaceae; genus Novosphingobium. Next base: position 58,017 of record CAZUOV010000007.1, read on the forward strand.
CTTTCATCGCCGCTGAGGTCTCGCTGCCGGGCGAACCGCTGCCCTGACCGGCTGGCGCTCGCCACAGGAACGCAAGGAGAAGAAATCCGTGTCAACCGCCATCGACCCCGCCGCGCTGCTGGCGCAAGCGCGCAGCGACCGCGAACTCGCCTATCGTCTGCGCGGGCTCTCGGCCGTCATCGCCCTGCCGTTCCTCGATCCGCCGCTCGACGTGACCATCGAAGCGGGCCGCGTCACCGCCGTGGCGCCGTCGACGGGCAATGCCGCGCTGCGCTTCGACGGCCCCGCCGATTTCTTCGACGGGTTCCTCGGTCCCGATCGCCGGCCGGGCTATGAGAGCCTTACCGCCGGTCTGTCGAGCGGCGTGCATATGGCGGGCGCCGACGAGGCGACGGTCTTCTCCTATCAGGGCGGCTTCGCGCAGTTGCTCGAAGTGGTCCGCGAGACATTACGTGGGCCGCAGGACGTGCCGCTGGAAGGGGGCTATCCGTTTCGCGACAGCGACGACCCGGTCGGCCGCTACAAGTATGTCACTGTCGATGGCGTCGAGGCGCGGATCTATTATGAGGAAGCGGGCACCGGAGATATCGCGCTGCTGATGCAGCACACGGCCGGAGGCGATGGCCGGCAGTATCGGCACATCCTCGCCGACCCCGAGATGCAGAAGCGCTTCCGCCTGATCGCCTACGACCTGCCCTATCATGGCCGTTCGTTGCCGCCGCTCGGCGTGCGCTGGTGGGAAGAGGATTATCGGCCGACCAAGGAATACCTGATGAACTGGGTGGTCGCGCTGTCCGCCGCGCTCGGCCTTGACCGGCCGGTGTTCATGGGCTGCTCGGTCGGCGGCAACCTCGCGCTGGACCTTGCGGCGCACCACAAGGACAAGTTCCGCGCTTTCATCTCGCTCAACGGCTGGTACAGCACCGCGGGTTTCGCCGGATTTACCAACGATCCGTTCCGCGATCCGCGGCTCCACCCGGATCGCTTCGCCGCGTTGTGTCTTGGCGCGACCTCGCCCCATGCACCGGAACCGTTCCGGCAGGAGATATACTGGAACTATCGTTCCAACGCGCCGGGCGTCTATGCCGGGGACAACGACTATTTCATCGGCGGCCACGATCTGCGCGAGGATGGCCATCTGATCGATACGGACCTTACGCCCGTCTATCTTCTGGCCGGTGAGTATGACTCCACGGCGCGCAGCGAAGAGAACGGCGGTCCGGCGGCGGCGCGCAACATTCCGGGCCTGCGGTATCGGGTGATGCCGGGCCTCAGCCACTTCGCGCCGACAGACGACCCGATGGGTTTTCGCAAGGAGCTTCTGCCGGTGCTTGACGAGATCCTGGAGCGGGAAAGGTCCGTGGCGGCTTAGTGCTCCCGCCTGGCGGGAACCGGCATATCGGACGGCGCGTGAAAGGGGAGGAAAGGGGCCTGCCGTTGCGCTTTTTTGCCTACGCCGCACTCGCGATTTGCATGACTTGCAAGATGCGCGGGAAGGCCCGCGCGCCTTCGCCGGGAAGCGGCCGCCCCAGCGCGGCGGCGGCGATGCCCACGGCGCAGGCGGTGGGTGCGATTTTTTCCACTTCCAGCGCGGGGCCGGCCAGCATGGACCAGCCGTTGTTCCAGCCCGCGTCCTCGCCGACGACCAGATCGAACGGGATTTCCACGTCGTCGAACGTCACGTCGGTGGTGGCCAGGCTTATAAGTAGGTTTCAATCCTTCGTGACGCGCATGGGGTCGACGGCCATCACGACGATCGTGTCCGCGATGTGATCCGGCGTCCATGCGCCGCGCGGATCGAACCAGTCGCCCACCGAGTTGATGAGGCCGCGCAACAGTTGTCCGATCAGGCGCGGATCGCCGCTCCTGAGCGTGCCGTCCTCGATCCCCTTTTCGTGCAGGCGCGACAATATGTGCGAGACCGCTTTCTTTATGCCGCGTATCTCGTTGCGGTATTCGCTCAGGACATGGTCGGGAATGCGCACCACGCACCGCCCAAGGTCCGTGCAGGCGACACCCACGCAGTAGCGGACCGCCCGGTCAAGCTGATCGGCTCCGGTCAATCCGTCGCTTTCGATGGTGTCGAGCCGCGCCATCAGGCCCGACAGGGATTGCCGCATGCATTCGGCCAGCACCGCCTCCTTGCCGCCGACCCAGTAATAGATGGTCGGTTTGCTGATGCCGATGCGCCCGGCAATGTCGTCGAGCGAGGCCTGATGATAACCATGTTCCAGAAAAACGGTTGCCGCCGCGGCGATGATGGCTTCACGATTGGCGCCGGGCTTGCGCGACTTGCGCCGCGCCGTGCGCGCAGGTTGCCCAGTTTCCTTTCCGGTGTCGGCTGGTGCTGTCCGCATCGTTATTCCCGCGTTTGGCGTGGTGCCGCAAGCAATTGTCATCCGCCCGGCGCCTGCCGCAGCGCCATGGTCTGGCTGGCGATGGCCAGCATGGCGCCATCGGGTGCCAGCATGTGCATGCGGCCATGGATCAGCCCGTCCGCTATGGCGATCATCTCGATCTCGCACAGCACCCAGTCGGCCGGGCCGTCCGCGATGAAACGGATATGATTGTCCAAGCTGGTGCCGGACGCCGTATGGCCCATGGCGCCCGAGATGCCCAATGCCAGGAAATCGCCCAATATCGCGAGCAGGGGGCGATCCGCCGGGCGGCCGTCGCGCGAGCGCACCCAGAACACCGTCCTGCCCGCGCGCTCGCATGTCCAGCCCGGCCGGTCCGGCAGCGCGCCCGCGACCAGGCGCAATTCAAACAACGCCTGCAAGTTCGACGACATGAGCCGGGCGATGGAAACCGGCCTGCATCGTTCGGGCGGCGGGACGTCCGGCCGTGTCCGGCCCGGCCATGCTTCCGCGTCATCCCGACTGCCCGCCACGGCAAGCACTTCCGCCACCGGGCGCGGCCCCACGGCGGCATGAACCTGCACCTGACGGATGCGGCCTTTACGAGCCGATTGGCTGACGGCGAATGTGATCGTTTCCTCAGGTTCGACCTTTGAGAAGAACTGAACCGCCATGACGGTGGGCGGCAATCCCACCGAACGGGCAATCGCCTCGGCGCATCCGGCGACGATTGTGCCGCCGAAGAGGAACCTGCTGCCGGGATAGCCCACGCAAAGGCGCCCTTCAGCCACTGCTTGCCAGCTTTCCCCTTCGCAGGGCGCCAATTGCAAAAGCGGCGATTGCGCGACGGTATCCGCGCCCGCATCGGGCAGGCCGGTTTCGGTCATGATCGATGTTCTCATAGCTCGCCGTGGACAGCAAAGCCCTATCCATAGCGCGGCGTTCGGTGTCGTCAAAAGGATGGCGTTGCCATGCCGATGTCCGGCAGCCCGGAATTCCCCAGGTTCCGGTGTCTTGCTAAATTTACAAAATATGTATTAAATATAGCTCTCGCGGCGTGGCGGCATTGTGCGAGGCGAGGAGCATTGTGATGGCGGCGGCAATGACGAAGAGTGGTAGGGCGGCGGATTCGCGCGCGGTCGCCACGCGCCGCTTGCTGATAGACGCCGGAGAGCGGCTGTTTGCGGGCCATGGTGTCGACGGCGTGTCCGTTCGTCAGCTCGGCATTGCCATCGGAGCCGCCAATCCCAATGTCGTGAATTATCATTTCGGCGGCAAGCCGGGTCTTGTCCAGGCCATCGTCCAGCATCGCCTTCCGGCTATCGACGCCCGCCGCAAGGCGCTGCTGGACCGGATCGAGCGGCGGGATGGCGTGAATGATCTGAGCGAACTCCTCGATGCGCTCTATCGTCCTTTTCTCGAACAGACCGATCAGAACGGACGCCACAGCTACGTCGCGTTCCTCTGGGGGCTTTATCGCTCGGACCAGATGGATCTGAGGCTGGAACTGAGTGCGGCCTATCCCGCCACCAATGCGCTGGTGGCGGGTATCCGCCGGGCGGTGCCTGCCATGTCCGCACAGGACTTCGAGCGCCGGTTCGGCGTCGCCACGGCCATGATCGCCGCCGCGCTCGCTAATATCGATCATCGATGCCGCGCAGACGGCGAGGCCGAACGCCGGTTTGCCGACGTCATCGCGATGGTGGAGGCGGCGTTTCGCGCGCCGATTGCGCCCATATTGAACGAAAGGGAGGAAACATGACGGGGAAAATGCTTGCGCTGGCGGCCACGACCGCGCTGACGCTGATGTCGACAATGCCGGTGAACGCGCAATCCGTTGCCGCCGGGCAGGCGGAAGCATCGCGAACCGTTGCGCCGGATGCCCGCCCCAACGTGCTGGTCTGGATGCTCGACGATGTCGGCTTTGCCCAGCTTTCGTGCTTCGGCGGGCTGGTGCAGACCCCGAATATCGACCGCGTGGCGAAAATGGGGCTGCGCTACACCAACTATCATACCGCGCCGATCTGTTCCGCGTCCCGCGCGGCCTTGCTCATGGGGCGCAATCCCCACAGCCTGCATGTCGGCGGCCATGTCGCCGCGCCGCTTCCGGTGCCGAGCGCCGACGGCAAGATTCCTCCTTCCGCCGGCACTGTCGCGGCCAACCTGCGGGCGTCCGGCTATCGCACGTTCGCGCTGGGCAAGTGGGATCACTTGCCGATGAGGGAAGTGACTCCGGTCGGTCCCTTCGATCACTGGCCCACGCGGCAGGGGTTCGATCGCTTCTACGGTTTCCTTGCCGCCGACACCGACAACTGGGATCCGATGCTGGTGCAGGACAGTTCAGCCGTTCCGACGCCGCAAACGCCCGGCTATCATCTCAACCGCGATCTTGCCGACAAGGCCATTGCGATGATCGGATCGCGCGGCGCGCTCGATCCGATGCCGCCTTTCTTCACCTATTTCGCCACCGGAACCGCGCATGCGCCGCATCATGCGCCGCGGGAATGGATCGACCGCTACAAGGGCAGGTTCGACATGGGTTGGGACAAGGCCCGCGAAACGATCCTGAAACGCCAGATCGCGCAAGGGTTGCTCCCGGCCGGGACGAAACTGGCGCCGAGGCCGGATGGCATGCCCGCCTGGAACAGCCTCACTCCCGACCAACGCCGCCTTTTCGCGCGTCAGATGGAAGTGTTCGCGGCCTCGCTCAGCTACGCGGACGAGGAGTTTGGCCGCGTGCTCGATGCGCTGGAGCGGTCGGGCGAACTGGCGAACACCATCGTCATGGTGACGACCGACAACGGCGCCAGTTCCGAAGGCCAGTTCAACGGCACTTACAACGAAGTGCTGTTCATGAACGGGCACCATCCCGGCGCCGAGGAAAACATGCCGTTCCTTGACAAGTGGGGCGGGCCGGAAACGTTCCCGCACTATGCGCTGGGCTGGGCGGTCGCGGGCAATACTCCGTTCCGTTACTACAAGCAGACCACTTACGAGGGGGGCACGCATGTGCCGCTGGTCGTCGCGTGGCCGAAAGGCATCGCCGCGCGGGGCGAAGTGCGGCGGCAATACGTGCATGTGACGGACCTGGCGCCGACAATCATGGACCTTGCCGAAGTGCCGCTGGCCCCGGTCGTCAACAATGTGCCGCAGTCGCCGATGGAGGGAATCAGCTTCGGCTATACGCTCGCCGCGCCCGATGCGCCGGACCGCAAGCAGGCGCAATATACCGAACTCTACGGCAACAAGGGGCTGTGGTCGAACGGCTGGACGATCGTGACCGCCCACCGGCTCGATCCGTGGGAGATGGGGCAGATGCATCCGATCGACGAGCCGTGGGAACTCTACAACGTCGCGAATGATCCCGGCCAGACGACAGACCTCGCGGCCCGATACCCGCAAAAGGTGGCGGAACTCGCCCGGCTTTTCGAGGAGCAGGCCAGGGCGTTCAACGTCTATCCGCTGGCGAACATGGGCGAAACGCGCGTGCTGCGCGGCGAGCAGCGCCGGGAGGAATTCGCGCGCCGCGGCGGCAAATGGAGCTTTTCCGGCCCCATCGGGCGCATGTCGGACGCCGCCGGTCCGCCAACGGCGTCCGGGCCGTTCCGCTTGACCGTGGCGCTCGATCTGCCGAACGGTGACGAAACCGGACCGATCTATGCGCAGGGCGGCGCGCTGGGCGGGATGGCGCTCTATCTGAACGCGGGCGTGCCGACTTTCATCTTCCGCGACATGGCCGGAAAGGCCACGGTTGTCGCCGCGAAAGAGGCGCTGCCGAAAGGCGCCGGCACGCTGCGGCTCGATTTCGACCGCAAGCAGTCCGCGCCACTTGCTCCGGCCCCGGCACGGGTCACCATCAGCGTGGACGGCAGGGTGCTGGCGAGCGATACCGTCACGATCCCGATGCCCGCCAGTTTCGGCGTGACGGAGACGTTCGACATCGGCAACGACTGGGGAAGCCCCGTCAGCAGCGATTATGCGCCCGGCAAACCATTCCCCGGCGGGATCGGCAAGGTCGAGTTCGATTTCAACAGGGGCGGGGAATGATGCGACGAGTAATGAAAGGGGGGCAATGATGCGACGGGTCATGAAAGCGGGGCGGGAGGCAATTTTCTTGACTTTTGCGGCTGCCGTCCCTAGCTCGCCGCTTTCCCCGTAAGCAGTTATCATGCGGAGTGCCCATGGCGCGCGTTACTGTCGAAGATTGCGTCGACAAGGTTCCCAATCGCTTCGATCTCGTCCTGTTGGCCGCGCAGCGCGCGCGAGAGATTTCGGGCGGCGCGGAACTGACCATCGACCGGGACCGGGACAAGAATCCCGTCGTGGCCCTGCGTGAGATCGCGGAGGAGACTGTCACGCCGAAGGTGCTGAAGGAAACGCTGGTGACGTCGCTCCAGCGCGTCCTGCCGGACGACGACGACGATGTGGACGATATCGGTTCGCTCAGCCAGTCGGCCGAAGCGTTGCGCATCACAGCCGCCGCGCCGGTCCGCAACACGTCTATCGGCGGCGATTACGACGGCTGATTCGAAGGGCGCTTGTCCAGCCGTTCAGGCGGATCGAAAAAGGCTTCGGGTTCACACCGGAGCCTTTTTTCTTGCGTGATCCTGTCGTAGTCTCGGCGACGTTCGCGTGACTGGCGATTGAGGTGGAGCACCACCGGGGAGCGCGAATGTGTAGCCGCTCGCCTGGGCATCCAACCGAAAAGGGATGCCCTATGTCCAGTTCAGCGCCCGACCCCATCGACATTCCCAACTGGCTGCGCATCGACGATCTGCTGACCACCTCCGGCCAACCCGGCGAGGAACAACTGGCCGCCCTCCGCGCCATCGGCGTGAAGCGCGTCATCAATCTCGGGCTGCATACGCATGAGCGGGCGTTGCAGGACGAGGCCGCGAGCGTTGCCGCGCTGGGCATGGACTATGTGCACATTCCCGTTCCCTTCGACGCGCCGGGCGATGACGATTTCGCCCGCTTCCGCGCGGCGATGGCGGCGGCGCGGGGCGAGGCGGTTCACGTCCACTGCATCGTCAACGCGCGCGTATCGGCCTTTGTCTATCGCTATCGCCGGGATGTGCTGGGCGTGGACGAGGCAAAGGCGCGTGAGGCGATGGAGAAGATCTGGCGGCCGGATGGCGTCTGGGCGGCGTTCATCGGTGACGATGCGGCAGCCGCTTTACCCCATGGCCCGGCCCGCACCGCGACATAGCCGCAGGCGTCCCCTCATGCTCCCTGCGGCGCTTCGCTGCCTCCGCCCGAGAACCGCCGCCCTGCCTTGGGAATGGCGGAGCCGTGCACGAGAGCGGGGAGCGACGGGCCTTTCGGCTCGCTCGGCCGGTCCAGCTTGCCGTCGGCCAGCAACTGCTTGATCTCGTCGCCGGTTAGCGTCTCGTATTCCAGCAGGGCGTTGGCCAGAAGGTGCAGCTTGTCTTCCTGTTCCTTGAGGATGGACGTGGCCCGCGCGTGCGCACCGTCGACCAGCCCGCGGATCTCGCTGTCGATCAGCTTGTTCGTCTCGTCCGAACCCATGAGCCGGTGCGATCCGCCCATGCCGAGATAGCCTTCCTGCTGCTCCTCATACTGGAGCGGGCCGAGCTTGTCCGACATGCCCCATTTCGTCACCATGTTGCGGGCAAGGCCGGTGGCATACTGGATATCGGACGACGCGCCGGATGAAACCTTGTCGTGCCCGAAGATCAGCTCCTCGGCGACGCGGCCCCCCATGCTGACGGAGAGGTTCGCGTGCATCTTGTCGCGATGATAGGAATAGCTGTCCCGTTCCGGGAGGCGCATCACCATGCCCAGCGCGCGGCCGCGCGGGATGATCGTGGCCTTGTGGATCGGATCGGACGCGGGCTCGTTCACCGAGACGATGGCATGGCCCGCCTCGTGATAGGCGGTCATCTTCTTTTCGTCCTCGGTCATCACCATGGAGCGGCGTTCCGCGCCCATCATGACCTTGTCCTTGGCGTCCTCGAACTCCTGCATGGCGACGAGGCGTTTGTTGCGCCGCGCGGCCAGCAGCGCCGCCTCGTTGACCAGGTTGGCGAGGTCGGCGCCCGAAAAGCCCGGCGTGCCGCGCGCGATGACGCGCGGGTTGACGTCGGGCGCCAGCGGCACTTTCTTCATGTGGACGGCAAGGATCTTCTCGCGCCCCTCGATATCGGGGATGGGCACGACGACCTGCCGGTCGAACCGGCCGGGGCGCAGCAGTGCCGGGTCGAGCACGTCGGGCCGGTTGGTGGCCGCGATGATGATGATGCCCTCGTTCGCCTCGAAGCCGTCCATTTCGACCAGAAGCTGGTTCAGCGTCTGTTCGCGCTCGTCGTTCGAGTTGCCGAGGCCGTGGCCGCGATGGCGGCCCACCGCGTCGATTTCGTCGATGAAGACGATGCAGGGCGCGTTCTTCTTGGCCTGATCGAACATGTCGCGCACGCGGCTGGCGCCGACGCCGACGAACATCTCCACGAAGTCCGAGCCCGAAATGGTGAAGAACGGCACGCCCGCCTCGCCCGCGATGGCGCGGGCCAGCAGGGTCTTGCCGGTGCCGGGCGAGCCGACCAGCAGCGCGCCCTTGGGAATCTGGCCACCGAGCTTGGAAAAGCGGCCCGGATCGCGCAGGAACTCGACGATTTCCTCAAGCTCCTCGCGTGCTTCGTCGATGCCCGCCACATCGTTGAAAGTGACGCGGCCCTGCCGCTCGGTCAGCATCTTGGCCTTGGACTTGCCGAAGCCCATCGCGCCCGATCCGCCGCCTTTCTGCACCTGGCGCAGCGCGAAGAACGCGATGCCGAGGATCAGCATGAAAGGCAGGGCCTGCACCAGAATGTAGAGCAGGACGTTGGGTTCTTCCCGCGGCTTGCCCGAGAACTTCACGCCGCTTTGCGTCAGAAGACCGGTCAGTGTCGTGTCGTTGGGAACGGGGTCGGTCGTGAAGCTGTCGCCGTTCTTGTATTTGCCGACGATCCGGTCCTCGCCGATCTGCACTTCGGCAACAGTGCCTTCGGCCACTTTCGAGCGGAAATCGGAATAGCGGATGGAACTGCCCACGTCCGCCCGTGATCCGAATATGGACACCACCATGAGCAGGGCCAGGAAGATGCCTCCCCACACCAAGAGGCTCTTGACCCAGGGATTGCCGTTGGGTTGATCGTCATTCATGGCGGTTTGCGGTCCTTTCGCGGAGCAATGTAGGTTGCGGTGCATGAATCGCAAGCTAACGCGCGCTGTTTGGCCGGACAGGCCGGACATTCGGAAGGGAGGCCGAGAATAGTGTCTGCTTCGATCCCCCCGGTTCACCCCGTCTATGCCGCCATGGGCACGACGGTTTTCGAGGAAATGAGCGCGATCGCGCGGGAAACCGGCGCGATCAATCTGGGGCAGGGCTTCCCGGAGGACGACGGCCCCGCCGAACTGATCGAAGCGGCGGCGCGTGCGCTGCGCGGGAAGTCGAACCAGTATCCGCCGATCGTCGGCTTGCCGGAACTGCGCGATTCGGTATGCCGGTTCTATCGCGCGCACCAGGGGCTGAACCTGACGCGTGAGCAGGTGATCGTCACGTCCGGCGCGACCGAGGGCATCGCCTGTGCCCTAATGGCGCTGGCGCAACCGGGCGATGAAGTGATCCTGTTCCAGCCTGCCTACGATGCCTATGCGCCCCTGGTGCGGCGTTGCGGCGGCGTTCCGGTCTCGGTCCGGCTGCGCCCGCCGGAATGGCGATACCGTGAGGCGGACCTGCGCGCCGCGATCACGCCGCGGACGAAAGTGGTGATGGTCAACGATCCGCTCAACCCGGCAGGGACCGTGGCGAGCGAAGCGGACCTTGCCATGCTTGCGCGGGTTTGCGTGGAACATGGCCTTGCCGCGATCTGCGACGAAGTGTGGGAGCATGTGCGCTTCGACGGTGTCCGCCATCACTCGCTGATCGACTTTCCCGGCATGGCGGAACGCACGGTCAAGATCGGGTCGGCGGGCAAGATTTTCGGGCTGACCGGCTGGAAGGTCGGCTGGATGTGCGCCGCGCCGGACCTTGCCGCGGTTTTGGCGCGTGTTCACCAGTTCGTGACGGCCACCACGCCACCCGCGCTGCAATGGGCAGTGGCAGAAGGGTTGGCAAAACCCGTGGAGTGGTTCGATGGCCGGAGGCGCAATGGGTGGAATCCCGTGCTCGCCTGACCGCCGGGCTGGAGCATGCGGGCTTTGCCGTGCTGCCCGGCACGGCGACGTGGTTCGTCTGCGTCGATCTGGCTGCGTCCGGCCTTTCCTGCGACGATCTGACGTTCAGCCGCCGGGCGGTGCGCGAGGCGGGCGTGGCGACGATTCCCGTCTCGGCGCTCTATGACGCGCCGGCCGCGCCGCGAAACATCGTGCGCCTCTGCTTCACCAAGAACGACGCCGCGCTGGATGAAGCGACGGTGCGGCTGAGCGCATTCCGCGAAACCCTGCCTCAGTCGTAGCGGTCCGCCGCCATGTCTTCCGGCGCGAGATCTGAGAAGCGCGTGATCCGCGATTCGAAGCGCAGCCGCACCTTTCCGGTGGCGCCGTGCCGCTGCTTGGCGACGATCAGTTCGGCCAGGCCGTGGACGCGCTCCATGTCCGCCATCCAGGCCATGTGCGCGTCATGGGTCTTGGCGTCGTCGCCGTCGACCGGCTGTTTCGGCTCTTTCGCGGCGACGTAGTAATCCTCGCGATAGACGAACCACACCATGTCCGCGTCCTGTTCGATCGAGCCGGATTCGCGCAGGTCCGACAGCATCGGGCGCTTGTCGTCGCGCTGCTCCACCGCGCGGGAAAGCTGCGACAGCGCGATCACCGGCACTTGCAGTTCCTTGGCCAGCGTCTTCAGGCCCCGGCTGATTTCAGAGATTTCGTTGACGCGGTTGTCGTTGGCGCGCCCGGTGCCTTGCAGAAGCTGGAGGTAATCCACCACCACCAGCCCCACATCGTGCCGCCGCTTCAAACGCCGGGCGCGGGCGCGCAACGCCGCGATGGTGAGCGCGGGCGTATCGTCGATATAGAGCGGCAGTTCGGCCAGTTTCTGGCTGGCGAAGGACAGTTGCTGGAAATCCTCGCGGCTGATCTTGCCCATGCGCAAGGCTTCGGAACTGATACCCGACTGTTCGGCGAGGATACGGGTGGCAAGCTGGTCCGCGCTCATTTCCAGGCTGAAGAAGGCGACGGCGGCGCCTACCGACTGCGTTGCGTCGATGCCGTCCGAAATGTCGCGGCGCAGGCGCTCGGCGGCATTGAACGCAATGTTGGTGGCCAGCGAGGTCTTGCCCATGCCGGGCCGCCCGGCCAGAATGACGAGGTCGGAATCGTGCAACCCGCCGATCTTCTCGTTGAGGGACGTCAGCCCCGTGGTCTTGCCCGCGATGTGGCCGCCGGAATTGAATGCCTTCTCGATGGCGGTGATGGCGGTGCGGGTGGCGAGGCCGAAGCTCTGCGCCTCGCTTTGCGCGCCCGCGCCTTCGGCCACGGAATAGAGCGCGGCCTCGGCCTGCTCGATCTGTTCCAGCGGCTCGACCGATTCGGACGTGTCCATCGCGCTTTCGACGAGATTGCGGCCCACTGTCACCAGTTCGCGCAGCAGCGCCAGGTCATAGATCTGCGCCGCCAGTTCGCGCGGGGCGAGCAGGCCCTGGCCGTCCGCCGTCAGCCGCGCCAGATAGGCGACGCCGCCCAGTTCCTTGAGCGCCTCGTCGGTTTCGAAATAGGGTTTAAGCGTGACGGGCGTGACCACCGCCTTGCGGTCCAGCAGTTGCACGATCCGCTCATAGATGCGGGCGTGGACCGGCTCGAAAAAGTGCGCGGGCGACAGGGGCGTCGGCAAGTCCTCGATCACTCGGTTGTCGATGAGGACGGCGCCGAGGAATGCCGCCTCCGCCTCGATATTCGCGGGAAGCGCGCGCGCGGCGGCTTCGGCCGGGGCCGCCGCCCGAATGAGAAGATCCTGTTCACCCATAAGCGCGCGACAATGCGCGTTCGGCGCGCCTGCCGCAAGGCGGGGTTGCCGCTCCATTTATGCACAGGGTGTGGAAGGTGCCCGACCGTTCCAGGGGAGCTGCGGCGATGCGCCATCTTGCCGCTTGAGGCGAACCTGCTCGCGAAGCATTGCTTATTCTTATAAAGCGTGTCCCCATGTCGTTGACACAGAATAGCGACGGAAAGGAATGCCGGGAATGGCGGATGACGCCACAGCCTTCACCACATCGTACGACAACGCTTATGCCGCCTTGCCGATCCGGCCGCCGAAGGTCCGCGTAACCAGGCGTGACGACGGTTCGATCCTGATCGAGCAGGACTATGCCATGCCGCCCGCGTGGCCATCCATTCCCGCGCTTCTTGCCGACCGCGCGGCGCGTCATCCTGAACGGGCGCTGCTGGCGCGGCGGCGGCGGGAAGAAGGCGGGTCGCTGGGCGATTGGGACATGCTGAGTTACGGCGATGCCCTGGCACGGTCGCGGCGTCTGGCGTCGGCTCTGCTGCGGCGTGGCATGACACCGGAAGATTGCATCATGGTGCTGTCGGGGCCATCGGCGGATCATCTGCTGTTTAATTTCGCCGCGCAGATGGCGCGCGTGCCTTATGTTCCGCTATCTCCCAACTTCTCTTTGCTGAACGACTTCGGGCGGCTGCGTCACGCCGCCGAATTGTGCAGGCCGACGCTGATTTTTGCGGACGAACCCGGCCTCTATCGCGATGCGATCGCCGCGATCCGCACAGCGGACATGGTGGTCGTCGGGTCGTCACCGGACGCGGCGGCAGGCATTCTTTCCCTCGACGATTTCCTGACGGATGCAGAAGACACGGATCTGGTCGATGCGTCGATCGCCGCGATCACGCCCGATACGCACGCCAAGACCATCTTCACGTCCGGTTCCACGGGCAGGCCGAAAGCGGTCATCCAGACGCAACGCATGCTGACCGCCATCATCCGGCAGCACGACGCCCTTTACTATCCCGATCCCGGCAAGGCGGGTGGCGGCGCCTATCTGTCATGGCTCACCTGGAGCCATGTCGGATCGAACAACGTGCTGCTCGGCGACACATTGAATGACGGGGCGACGTTCTATATCGACGACGGGCGCCCGGTTCCCGGACAGTTCGACGAGACCATCCGCAATTTGCTGGAAATCCATCCGACGGAATACGGCTCCGCGCCGGTGTTCTTCGCCCATCTGGCAGCGGCTATGGAAGCGGACAGCCGCTTGCGCGACAGCTTTTTTTCGCGTCTGCGCTATCTTTCCTATGCGACCGCCGGGCTGAGCCAGGACGTGTTCGACCGTATCCAGCGTTTGGCCGTCGCGGCGACGGGCAAGCGCATTCCGATCATTTCCAAATACGGCACGTCGGAGACGCAAGGCACCTTGCTGACAAGCTGGCCGATCGAGCACATCGGGCCGCTGGGCCTGCCGTTCCCCGGCGTGACCATCAAGCTCGCGCCGATCGGGCCGCGCTATGAAATTCGCGTCAGGGGCGACACCGTCACGCCGGGATATTTCCGCGATGCCGAAGCAACCGCCGCGGCGTTCGACGAGGAAGGCTTCTATTGCACCGGCGATACCGCCGTGCTGACCGATCCGGCGGATGCCGCGCAGGGCATCAGTTTCGACGGACGTGTATCGGAGAATTTCAAGTTAGGGTCAGGCACATGGGTGTCGGTGGGGTCTTTGCGCATCGCTCTCATCAAGGCGCTGGCGCCCATCGTGCACGACCTTGTCATTACGGGGGAGAACCGGGAGGAACTGGGCGCGCTCGTCTGGCTGCGTCCGGCCGAAGCGCAAATGCTCGTCGCGCGAGAGGGAGCCGACGCAGTGGCGGAGCACCTGCGCGCCGCATTGCAGGCGCACAACGCGGCGGCCGGGGGCGCGTCGCGCCGTGTCAGGCGGCTGCTGATGCTCGATACGCCGCCCCATGGCGAGGAAGTGGCGGACAAGGGCTATGTCAATCAGCGCGAAGTCCTGCGCCGCAGGGCCGATGCGGTCGAACGCCTCTATGCCGGCGGAGCGGATGTCATCGGCGCCTGATTCCCATTTCCAATATCGCGTTGGGGGATTCAGTCGCCCACGTGCGTCCGCGCACCTATGGCATTTCTGCAAGCCTTAAATCCCACTGACACGGGACTTGGATTTCCAGGTCGCGACGATGGCCGCGTCCGCACTTCGCCATGCACCGTAAAAGGCGCATCGCCCATCACACCGCATGTCGATCCGCTTAGGCTCTTGCCCCGGATTGTTGCATCTGCGAAACCCGCGCCAGCCATGGCCGACCCGCGCATCTCCCAGATCGAACTCGATGATGCCACGATCCTGTGGCGCAACGCCGATATCGAGCAGGAGCGCCGCATCGCGATCTATGACCTGATCGAGCAGAACCAGTTCAAGCCGGTCCGTTCCTTCATGGCCGGGCATGAGGGCCCCTACCGGTTGCACCTCTCCGTGGCGGACGGGCGGCTGGCGCTTGATATCGCGGACGATAGCGGCACGCCGCTGGAGACGCTGATTCTGGGGCTGGGGCGTTTCCGCCGCCCGGTCCGTGAATATTTCGCGATCTGCGAAAGCTATTACCAGGCGATCCGCAAGGCGACCGCGCAGGAAATCGAAACCATCGACATGGCGCGCCGCGGCGTCCACAACGAAGCGGCGGACATGCTGCTGGAGCGGCTGGACGGAAAGGTGGAAACAGACTTCGCCACGGCCCGGCGGCTCTTTACGCTGATCTGCGTGCTGCATATCAGGGCCTGAACACGGGGCGGGGGATCGGCACTCGATATGGCCAGACGACGGTGGAGCAGCCGCGCGAAGCCGCGCCTGCTGGCGGCGGTGTTGCTTGTGGTGCTGGTGGGCGGCGCGATGCTGTGGTGGCACTTGCGCCACTGGCAGCCCGATCGCGCGGTCTATCGCGTGCAGGGCGTGGAAATCGGATCGGACGACGGCACGATCGATTGGAAGGCCCTGAAGGCAACCGGCGCGGATTTTGCCTATATCGACGCCAGTGCCAGCGCCTTTGCGCGCGATCCCGCGTTCGTGCGCAATCTGGACGATGCGCGCGCCGCCGGGCTTCAGGTGGGCGCCGTCCACAAGTATGATCCCTGCCAGCCCGCCGACAGGCAGGCCGCCAATTTCGTCACCGTGGTGCCGCGCGGGGCGGAGTTCCTGCCGCCTGCCGTCGATCTCGACATGCTGGCGGACAACTGCCCTGTCGCCGTGACCGAGGCGGCGGTGCAGAGCGAATTGATGACGTTCCTCAACCAGATCGAGACGCATACCGGCAAGCCCGCGATCCTCAAGATATCCCGGCGGTTCGAGAAGCGCTATCGCATGGCCGCCGCGATCGACCGCAACATCTGGGTGACGGGCGACCGTTTCCAGCCGGACTATGCCGGCCGGCCGTGGACATTGTGGACGGCCAACAGCGCGCTGGCGAGCGCGGTGGAGCCGGAGCCGCTGCGCTGGGTCGTGGTCCAGCCGTAAGACATGCGCGCGGTTAACAAAGTTTACACTGCGAATGCCTAACGCCGTGTGACGCAACAGGCGAACGCGCCTGCGGAGACCCGGCTTTTCGCACCATGATTCGAACCAGAACCACACTGATCGTCGGCGCCGGCGCCAGCGCGGAACTGCAATTGCCCGGCGGGCCGGAGCTGCTTTCGCGCGTGGCGCAAGGGTTCGATTTCTCGCGCTTCGGAACGGACCTCCAGACCCGCGACAGCACGATCCTCGGCGGCTATCTCGGCAGGCTGGGCGCGGAGATGGGCAAGACCGAAGCGGCCATCATGCAGGCGGCGGAACGCATCCGTGCGGCCTGCAAGCTCAATGCCTCGGTAGACAGCATGCTGGAGCAGAACAGCGACGACCCGCTTGTCGTGGCCGCGGGCAAGCTGGCGATCATCCACTTCGTCTGTCAGGCCGAAGCGCGCTCTATCCTGCGGCTTTCTCCCCGTGCCGAGGGGGATCTGCCGGTGCAGGGGACGGACAACTGGCTGTTCCAGCTCGCGCAAGTGCTCACCGCCGGTATTCCCAAATCTAATATCGAGAAATGCTTCAACGAACTGACCATCGTTTCCTTCAACTATGACCGGTCCATCGAGCACTTCCTGCCTTTCGCGCTGGCGATGGCCTACGGCATCACTCTGATGGAAGGCAGGGACATCGTGGCGACGTGGCTGAACGTCATCCGCCCCTACGGTTCGGCGGGACGGTTGCCATGGCAGCCGGGAGACGCGCCGGCCGCCGAATGGGGAAGCGAGCAGCCGCAGAACATCATCGACCTTGCCGCGCATATCCGCACATCCGGCGAGGCGCAGCGCGACCAGACGACCATGCGCGCGATCCGCGCCGCCGTTTCGGGGGCGGAAAGGCTGGTGTTCCTGGGGTTCGGCTTTCATCCGCAGAACCTCGACATGCTGATGGAAGCAGGACTGTCTTCCGATTGCGAGGTTCTGGCGACCACGCACGGCATGACGCCGCTCGTCAAGGACATGGTCCTGCGTATTCTGCGCCGCAAGACCGGCATCGACAAGGACGGCCTGCTGACGCCGGTGGACCAGAGGGCGTTCGAAATGGTTCGCGATTTCAGCCTGCTGCTGGAAAGCTAGCTCTCCAGCCATTCCGCCAGCGCGGCCAGGCAATCGCGGCCCAGCAGGCCCGACCGTTCCGCGCTCCACCCTTGTGCGGGACAGGGCAGATCGTCGTTGTCCTTGAACGGCATTTCCAGAGTCATCGCCACGCAGCCGAAGCGTTCGGCGAGCTGGTTGGTGGACATGGCCAGGTTGGCCTTGCCCGGCGGGGCCACAGGATAACCCAGCCGGGTCTGGAAATCGGGCGTGCGGCGCTCAAGGATCGCGCGATAGCGGTGATAGGCCGCCAATTGCGCATCGGTGATCGACGCAATCCCCTCGAAACCCGCAAGGAACACGGCGGGAATCGCTTCGTCGCCGTGAACGTCCATCGCGAAATCCACGCCGGTTGCATCCATGGCGTTGCGCAAGGCGAGCACTTCGGGCGATCTTTGCGCGCTCGGCTCCGCCCATTCGCGGTTGAGGTTCACGCCCGCCGCGTTGGTCCGCAAGTGGCCGCGCCGGGAACCGTCCGGGTTGCAGTTGGGCACCAGATGCAGGCGGCATTCGCGGCGCAGCGTCCGGCCCACAGGGTCCGCCGGATCGGTCAGGCAAGTGAGGGCGCCTTCCATCCACCATTCGGCCATGGTCTCGCCGGGATGCTGCCGGGCATAGAGCCAGACGTGGCGTCGGCCTTCGCCCATTTCGAGGCAGTCGATGGGCTGGCCGTCGAGGCTTTCCCCCAGGCAGCGGTATTCCACGCCGGGCCGGGCGGCGGTCCGCGCGATCAGGTCGTGGTGCCGTTCCATCGAATAGGGCGCGAAGTAGGCGAACCAGCACAAGTCGCTGGCGGGGCGGTGACGGATCGTCAGCGTGCCCTCGTCGCTTTGCGCGTCCCATCCGGTTTCTGTCCGGCCCCAGAACCGGCGGTCTTCGGAAAAGGCGGCGCGGTATCCCGGCCAGCCTTGCGGATAGGCGGCGGCGTTGAGGCCGGTCAGGCGCAGCACCAGATCGCGCCCGCGCCCGCCGGAAACCCGGAAATGGAACCACTGGAAGAAATCGGACGCATGGTCCTTGCGGATGGCGAGCCGGGCTTCCGCTCCGTCGATGGACAGGACTTCGATATTGCCGGAATCGAAGGCTGCTGAAATCTGGATGTCAGTCATTCCACACGGATAGTTTCGCCGGACCGCCCCGGAAAGTCCCTGAACAGCGCGGCGGCCATTTTCGCCGCCGCCAGTTGCGTTTCCGCGAGCGGAGATTTCGCGGACACCGTGAAGCTGGCCCGGCCTTCCCACAGCGCCTTGCCGGTCGCGCTGTCGCGGATGCGCACGGACAGTTCGGTATCCACCTGTTCGGGCGGCGGCCCGGAAAGGTTGATGCCGATGCCAAGGCCCACGCCGGTGCCGTAGCTTCCGGTCGCTCCGCCCAGGCCGACGCTGACCGGACTGCCCGTCCGTCCCGGCTGGTAGCGGTTGCGCGCAAGGCCGATTTCCGCCGTCTGCGCCGCCGCCGCGCCCGGCGCCGCTTCGCTATAGCCGACGCGTGCCAGTTCGCGCGACACGGCGACGGCATAGCTGCGGTATTCCAGCGAGGTCTCGTCCATGCCCGGCGCGGCGGCGATCGCGATCGTGCCTCTGCCGAGCGAGGCCGCGTCGGGCGCGATGAAGCGCGTCACTTCCACCGGGCCGACCGGAGTCGCGCATCCGGCAAGCGCCGTCAGCATGGCGAGGCAGAGGGCAGGGATGAAAGGCCGCACGCGACGCTCCTGGAAAGGGTTGGGAAATACGGATAATAGACCATCGCTTGCGCGGCCGTTAACCAATTCTGGAGCGGCGCGCGCTATCGCGCAAGGCATGACGACGACAACGAACAAGCTTCCCGTGCTGGTCACTGGCGGTGCCGGCTATATCGGCAGCCACGCGGTGCTGGCGCTATCCGATGCCGGGTGGCCGGTCTGCGTGATCGACAATCTTTCCACCGGCTTTCGCTGGGCCGTGCCCGATCATGTGCCGTTCCATGAAGGAGATATCGAGGACGCGAACCTGCTCGCGCGCATTTTCGCGGAACAGGGCGTGCGGGCGGTGATGCACTTCGCCGGTTCCATCATCGTGCCGGAATCGGTCGAGAACCCGCTGAAATACTATCACAACAACACGGCCAAGACGCGCGCGCTGCTGGCGGCAGCCGTGGCGGCGGGCGTGCCGCATTTCATTTTCAGTTCCACGGCGGCGACATACGGCATCCCCGAAGTCTCGCCCGTGACGGAAGACAGCCTCAGGCAGCCGATCAATCCCTATGGCATGTCCAAGCTGATGACGGAGTTCATGCTGGCCGACACGGCAAAGGCCTATCCGCTCAATTACTGCGCGCTGCGCTATTTCAATGTCGCGGGGGCCGATCCGCAAGCGCGCACCGGGCAATCGACGGCGGGCGCCACGCATCTCATCAAGGTGGCGGTGGAAGCGGCGCTGGGCAAGCGCGATCATGTCGCGGTGTTCGGCACGGACTATGCGACGCCGGACGGCACCGGCGTTCGCGACTATATCCATGTGTCGGACCTTGCCGCCGCGCATGTTCTGGCGCTCGAAGCGCTGATCGCCGAGCCTGCGCGTTCGCTCACCATGAACTGCGGTTATGGCCGGGGCTTTTCCGTGCTGGAAGTGCTGGATGCGGTGGACCGGGTGACGGGCGGGCGGATCGAACGCCGCCTCGGCCCGCGCCGGGCGGGCGATCCCGATTCGCTGATCTCGGACAACCGCCTCATCAGGCAAACCCTGCCCTGGCGGCCGCGCCATGCCGATCTGGACGAGATCGTGCGACACGCGCTGGCGTGGGAAGAGAAGCTGGGCGAAATCCGCGCGCGGCCTTGACTTGGGCCCGGCTGCCTCCTAACGGCCACGCTTCAAATTCGGCCCGGCGCTCCGGGCAAAGGGACTGACCATGAAGATTCGCAACAGCCTCAAGTCGCTCAAGGGCCGTCACCGGGACAACCGCGTGATCCGTCGTCGCGGGCGCACTTACGTCATCAACAAGACGAACCGCCGCTTCAAGGCGCGCCAGGGCTGATTCGCGGGCCGCTCCCGCACGGGCGGGGGCGCTGTCGCGGCGCTTTGATGTGTAAGGGAAGCCTCCGCGAAAGCGGGGGCTTTTGTCATGCCTGACATTCGTGCTTCTTCCGATCCTGTTTCGGCGGTCGTCTTCGACGTGGGCCGGGTGCTGTTCCAGTGGGATTTGCGCCACCTGTTCGGCAAGCTCATCGCCGACCGCGACGAACTGGAATGGTTCGTCACGCATGTCGTGACGGAAGAGTGGCATTTCCAGCATGACGCCGGGCGGCCGCTGGCTGAAATGGTGGCGGAGCGCCGCGCCGAATTTCCCGCCCATGCCGCGCTGATCGAGGCTTATGCCGCGCGCTTCGGCGAATCGATTCCCGGCCCGGTGCCGGGCAGCCTCGAACTGGTCGAGGCGTTGGCGGCGCGGGACATGCCGCTGTACGCGATCACCAATTTCGGCGCGGCGTTCTGGCCGCCGTTCCGGGCGAGCCAGCCGGTGTTCGACCACTTCCGCGATGTCGTCGTTTCCGGTTTCGAGCGGCTGGCGAAGCCGGACCCCGCGATCTTCGCGCTGGCGGAGCGTCGCTTCGGCCATGCGCCGGACACGATGCTGTTCATCGACGACAACGCCACCAATGTCGCCGCCGCCGTTTCGCGTGGCTGGCAGGCCCATCGTTTCACGGACGCGGCGCGCCTCGGTGGCGAATTGCGCGCGCGCAAGCTGATTCAGGGGCCGACCTAGCGCGTGTTGCAGCGGGCGAGGTCGTCCGGCGGAAGGTCGCCCCTGGGTGTTGCAAAGTGCGCGACCGGTCCGAACGTGCGCGCCACCGCCTTGCAGACCAGGACCGGCCGGGAGCCATCGGCTTTCGCCCCGCATTCCGCGCCGTCGCAGCGCCAGAGCTGCCCGGCGACGATTTCCCGGCGCGGTTCGGCCAGCGGACTGGCGAGTTCGGCGCGATAAATGCCTTCCGCCGCCGCCAGCGCGGGCTGCGCCCCCAATCCATAAGCCAGCAGTCCGCCCGCGAGTGCGGCGGTTGCCGCAATGATCGCACGCGGCATCGAGGTGCGCGAATGATTCGCCATGGTGTTTTTCCGTCAGTTTAGATAAGTTGCTTATCGAGACCTATATAATTGAATGGCAAGTTGCAACTGGAAATGTATTTTCGGGAAGGCGCTATTTTGAGGAAGGCGGGGTGCGCGCTTTGCGCTACCATCGCCATGTTGCGAGGAGAGGATGGTGAAACTGCGCGAGCCCCTGGAAAATGCGGAGGAATGCGGCCTGCCGGTGGCGCTGCAAGTCATGGGCGAACGCTGGTCGTTCATGATCCTGCGCGCCGGGTTCAACGGCGTCTGCCATTTCGAGGAGTTCCTCGCCGTTCTGGGCATCGCCCGTAACATCCTGTCGAACCGGCTGGGCAAGCTGGTCGAACATGGCATCATGGAGCGCACGCCTTGCCCGCAGGACCGGCGCAAGGTCGAGTATCGCCTGACGGAGAAGGGGCAGGATCTGCTGCCCGCGCTGCTGGCGCTGCGTCAGTGGGGAGAGAAATACGGGCTGGGCGTTCCTTCCAATCCGGTGTTGGTCGATGCGCGGGACTACCGGCCCATCGGCCGCATCGAAATCCGCGCGCATGACGGGCGTTTGCTCGAATGGCCGGACCTGCAATGGCGGGACAAGTCCCAGCTTGGCGATACTGCGTAATCGGGCCTATTCACTGGCGCTTAAGAAGCGCGAACCTTATAGAACGCGGATGAAGTCCCGCCTGCGCGCCGTTCGCCCCATCGCCTGCCTTCTGTCCGCCGCGTTGCTGGCGGTGCCGCCCATGCCGGTGCTCGCCGCGCCGCAGGTGCCGTGGCTCTACAGGAACAGCGACGTGCCGCAGGACAAGGAGTGGCGTTTCGGCGAATTGCCGAATGGCCTGCGTTATGCCGTCCGCAGGAACGGGGTTCCGCCCGATCAGGTTTCGATCCGCATCCGCATAGATGCCGGTTCTCTGAACGAGGAAGACCATGAACAGGGCTTCGCGCATCTGATCGAACACTTGCTGTTCCGCCAGTCGAAGTATCTGGGAGAGGCACAGGCCATCCCTACATGGCAACGGCTCGGGGCCAGCTTCGGCAACGACACCAATGCCGAGACGACGCCGACCCAGACCGTCTACAAGCTCGACTTGCCCAATGCGACGCCGGCCTCGCTCGACGAATCGTTCCGGCTCCTGTCCGGCATGGTGACGGCGCCGACGCTGAGCGAAGCCAATATTCGCGCCGAAGTGCCGATCGTGCTGGCCGAGATGCGTGAGCGCGGCGGCGCCGCCCAGCGGGTGCAGGACGCCATCCGCGCCACGTTCTACGCCGGGCAGCGGCTGGCGCAGCGTTCCCCCATCGGCAAGCCGCAGACGCTTCAGGGCGCGACGGCGGAATCGGTCCGCGCATTCCATTCGCGGTGGTATCGCCCGGAAAACACAGTGATTATCGTGGCGGGGGATGCCCAACCAGCGCAACTCGAAGCGCTGGTGAAGAAGTGGTTTTCCGCCTGGCGCGTTCCCGGCAAGGTTCAGCCCGCGCCGCCGTTCGGCGATCCCAGGCCGCCCGCGGGCACGGACCCCGCCAATCCGGTGGGCGAAGTGCGCGTGCTGGTGGAGCCGGATCTGCCGCGCACGATCAGCTATGCCGTATTGCGTCCGTGGCGGCAGAAGAACGACACCATCGTCTATAACCAGGGCCTGATGATCGACGCGCTGGCGCAGGCGCTCATCAACCGGCGGCTGGAAAGCCGGGCGCGCAGCGGCGGCAGCTATCTGGTCGCGCAAGTGACGCAGGACAACGTCAGCCGCTCGTCGGACGGCACGTTCGTTTCGGTGACTCCGCTGGGAACGGACTGGGCCGCCGCGCTGAAGGACGTGCGCGCGGTGATCGCGGACGCCAAGGCCAACCCGCCGACGCAGGACGAGATCGACCGCGAGGCGGCGGAGATCGAAGTGGCGTTCCAGACGCCGGTGGAGCAGCGCCGCCTGTTGCCGGGAGCCAAGGTTGCCGACGATCTGGTGACGGCGCTCGACATCCGCGAAACGGTGGCCGCGCCGGAGGACGTGCTGGACATTTTCCGCAAATCGAAGCCGCTGTTCACGCCCCAGGCGGTTCTGGAGCATACACGCAGATTGTTCACCGGCACGGTCACGCGCGCCATGATGATTACCCCCAGGGCGGGCGAGGCGAACGATACTTCGCTGCGGCAGGCCCTGCTCGATCCCGTCACACCGGACGGCTCCGTGCGGCTGGCGGCGGCGAAGCCCATCTGTTTCGACGATATGCCCGCCATCGGCCAGCAGGGCGCGATCGCCGCGCTGACGCCAACGGGGCTGCTGGGCATCGAGGAAGCCACGTTCGCCAACGGTGTGAAGGCGCTGCTCTGGCCGAGCAAGGACGAGCCGGGCCGAGTCACCGTGAAAGTGCGCTTCGGGGCCGGATACCGGGCGTTCAAGCCAGCGGACGCGCCTTACATCACGCTGGGCGAAATGGCGCTGGTCGGGGCCGGGGTCGGTTCGCTGGGGCAGGAGGAGCTGGACCGCATCGCCACGGGGCGCAAGATGGGCTTCAATTTCTCCGTGGACGACGCATCGTTCGAGTTTTCCGCCGATACGCGGCCCGCCGATCTTGCCGACCAGCTCTATCTGTTCGCCGCCAAGTTCGCCATGCCGCGCTGGGATGCGGCTCCGGTGTTGCGGGCCAAGGCGGCGGCGGAAATGCAGTATGAAGCCTATGCCACGTCGCCGCAGGGCGTGCTGCAACGCGATCTGCAATATCTCCAGCGCAACCGCGATCCGCGTTTCCGCACGCCGACGCCCGCCGAACTGGCGCCGGCCACGCCCGAAGGGTTCAAGGCCGTGTGGTCGCGCGCGCTGGCGGAAGGGCCGATCGAAGTGCAGGTGTTCGGCGATGTGGACCGCAACGCCACGCTGGCGGCGCTGCAACGCACATTCGGCGCATTGAAGCCGCGCGCGGCGCTTTCGCCCGCTGTCGCATCGGCTTCGGTGCGCGTGCCCGCGCCGAACGAACGCCCGCTCATCCTCACGCACAACGGCGATGAAAACCAGGCCTCCGCCGTGGTCTCGTGGCCGACGGGCGGAGGCAGCGGCATCGGCATCAGCGAAAGCCGCCAGCTTGAAATCCTGGTCCAGCTTTTCACTAACCGCCTGATGGACGCGATGCGCGAGAAGCTGGGGGCCAGCTATGCGCCGCAGGTTTATTCCACATGGCCGCTCGATCTCGACACGGGCGGCTCGATCACGGCTGTCGCGCAGTTGCAGCCTTCGGCGGTGCCGGAATTCTTCCGCACGGCGGACGCCATCGCGGCGGACCTCGCGACAAGGCCGGTGAGCGCCGACGAACTTGCGCGCGTGACCGAACCCTTGCGCCAGCGCGTGACGCGCGCCGCGACAAGTTCCGCGTTCTTCATGTATCAGTTGCAGGGCGCGACGCAGGATCGCAGCCGCATCGCGGGCGTGGGCACGATCCTGCGCGACTATACGGTTACGACGCCGGAACAGATGCAGGCGCTGGCCGCCCGCTATCTGGCGGACGGCAAGGGCTGGCGCGTGGCGGTGGTTCCCGTGGATCAGGCCGGGCAGGGCGCGCAGACGGCGGCGCGCTGATCGTGATGATGCCCTCGGCCGCCTTGCGCGACCGGCGCAAGCGATCAGCCTGAGCGAATTTCCCGGTTTTGCATTTGCCCGGCGGCCCGGCTATGGGCGCGCCTGCAAAGGAGCGAATGAAGTGGCAAGCAACTGGACACCTGAGGGCTGGAAGGCCCATGAGGCGCGGCATCTGCCGGACTATCGCGACGCGGGCGAACTCGCGGGCGTCGAAGCGACGCTGGCGAAGTTTCCCCCGCTCGTCTTTGCGGGCGAGGCGCGTGCGCTGAAGGCGGAACTGGCCGATGTCGCGGCGGGCAAGGGTTTCCTGCTGCAAGGCGGGGATTGCGCCGAAAGCTTCGCCGAGTTCCACCCGGACACTATCCGCGATACGTTCCGCGTGCTGTTGCAGATGGCCGTCGTCCTGACGTTCGCCAGCAAACAGCCGGTGGTGAAAGTGGGCCGCATGGCCGGCCAGTTCGCCAAGCCGCGTTCCGCGCCCACGGAAAAGCAGGGTGAAACGGAACTGCCGAGCTATTTCGGCGACATCATCAACGGCATCGACTTCGAGGAGGCGAGCCGCCGCAACGATCCGGGCCGCATGGTGCAGGCCTATGGCCAGTCGGCCGCGACGCTCAACCTGCTGCGCGCGTTCGCGAACGGCGGCTATGCCAACCTGCGCCAGGTCCACCAGTGGACGCTGGAACACATCGGCCGCAGCCCCTGGGCGCAGAAGTTCTCCGAAACGGCGGACCGCATCGGCGAGGCGCTGGACTTCATGGCGGCCTGCGGCATCGATCCGCAGACCGTGCCGCAGTTGCAGGGCACCAGCTTCTATACCAGCCACGAGGCGCTGCTGCTCCAGTATGAGCAGGCGCTGACCCGGCGCGATTCGCTGACGGGCGACTGGTATGACTGTTCGGCCCATATGCTGTGGATTGGCGACCGCACGCGGTTCGAGGGTTCGGCGCATGTCGAGTTCCTGCGCGGCGTCGGCAATCCCATCGGCATGAAGTGCGGGCCGAGCCTCCAGCCCGACGCGCTGTTGAAGATGCTGGATACGCTGAACCCGGCGCGCGAGGCCGGGCGGATGACTCTCATCAGCCGCTTCGGGCACGACAAGGTGGAGGAAGGGCTGCCGCCGCTGGTGCGCGCCGTCCAGCGCGAGGGCCATCCGGTGATCTGGTCGTGCGATCCGATGCACGGCAACGTCATCAAGTCGGAAAGCGGCTTCAAGACGCGCCCGTTCGACCGTATCCTGGCCGAAGTGCGCGGCTTCTTCGCGGTGCATCGCGCGGAAGGCACGCACGCGGGCGGCATCCACATCGAAATGACCGGGCAGGACGTGACGGAATGCACCGGCGGCGCCATCGCCATCACGGACGCGGCGCTGGCGGATCGTTATCACACGCATTGCGACCCGCGCCTCAACGCCGCGCAGTCCATCGAACTGGCGTTCCTGCTGGCCGAGATGCTCAACCTCGAAGCGACCGAACGGACGCGCAAGGCAGCCTGAAAGGTATCGGGCGCCCTCTTGACGGGGCGCCCGGTCAGGCGTCGAAGCCGGGAAACAGGCGCTCGGCCTTGCGCATCATCGCGGGCCAGTAGGCAATGCCCGTGGTGCGCGCCGAAAACAGCGTCGCGGCCTGCTGGGCCACGTGATCCCGCACGGATTGCGCCGGAATGCGAAGCGGTTTGCCCATGGAAAGCGTGCGGACCTGCGTGGTGCAGGCCCATTCCAGGAAATACATGCGATAGAACGCCGCGCCGATGCTCTCGCCTGCCGCCAGCGTGCCATGGTTGCGCAGGATCATCAGGTTTTTCCCGCCCAGATCGCGTTGCAGCCGTTCGCGTTCCTCAAGATCGTCGGCGATGCCTTCGAAGTCGTGATAGGCAATGTCCTGATGCACGATCAGCGTGGACTGGTTGAGCGGCATCAGCCCTTCTTCCAGTGCGGAAACCGCCGCGCCATCGTGTGTATGGAGGTGCATCACGCAGTTCACGTCGGGCCGCGCCGCCAGCACCGCGCTGTGGATGGTGAAGGCGGCCTTGTTCATCCGGTCACCCGGCGGGTCCAGCACGTTGCCGTCCATGTCCACCCGGATCAGCGAACTGGCCGTGATTTCCTCGAACAGCAGGCCCAGCGGATTGAGCAGGAACGTGCCGTCGTGCAGCCGCGCCGAAAAGTGCGTCGCGATCTGGTCGTCCCATCCGAAATGAGCGGCGAGCCTGTAGGCGGCGGCGAGTTCGCGCCGCGCCATGCGGACCGATTCCTCTTCGCCCCGCGGTTGCGCCAGTTGTGTTGCCATTGTCGTCTCTCCGTTTGCGTCTGGAGAGTGGGCTTCCACGGGCCGGAAGTCCAGCCTGCCACGGGGATCAGGCGGCGGCCCGCGCGCCCAGCAGTGTTTCCAGCGCCGCGACGATGCGCTCGCCGGTGCGGCCGTCCCATAATGGCGGGATGCCGCCCTGTTTCCACTGGCCCGCGAAGAGCCGGTCCAGTGCGGGGCCGAGAACGGCGGGATCGGTGCCGATCAGTTCGTTGGTGCCGATTTCCACGGTTTCGGGCCGCTCGGTCGAATCGCGCAGGGTAAGGCAAGGGACGCCCAAGACAGTCGTTTCCTCGGTGATCCCGCCCGAATCCGTGATGACCGCGCGGGCGCTGCGCACCAGCCAGTTGAATTCCAGATAGGGCTGCGGCTCGACCAGCCGGAGGTTGCCGGGCAGTGCTAGCCCTTCCAGCGTTTTCGCGGTGCGCGGGTGGACGGGGAAGACCACTGGCAGCCCGCGCGTGCCTTGGCCCACGGCGTCCAGCATGGCGGCCATGCCCGCGCGATCGTCCACGTTGGCCGGGCGGTGCAGCGTCAGCACGAAATATTCGCGCGCCGTCAGACCCAGTTCGTCCCGAAACGGCGGCGCGCGCAGCCGGTCAAGGTTGGCCAGCAGCGTGTCGATCATCGTGTTGCCGACGAAGAATATCCGCTCGTCCGCCACGCCGCAGCGGCGCAGTTCGGCATTGGCGTGCTCGCTGGTGGTGAAAAACCAGTTGGTGATCGCGTCCGTCACCAGCCGGTTGATTTCCTCCGGCATCGTCCAGTCGCCGGACCGGATGCCCGCTTCGACATGGGCGACCGGAATGTGCAGCTTCTGCGCGACGATGGCGCAGGCCATGGTCGAGGTCACATCGCCGACCACGAGGCAGAGGCGGGATGGCGCTTTCAGCAGCAAGGCTTCATAGCGCGCCATGATCGCGCCGGTCTGTTCGGCCTGCGTGCCCGAGCCGACTTCAAGGTTCACGTCCGGCTGCGGAATGCCGAGTTGCGTGAAGAAATCGCCCGACATGCGCGGATCGTAGTGCTGGCCGGTATGGACGAGGCGATAGCGCAGCGCGCCGCCCGCCGCGCGCCGCCGGTCCAGCGCCGCGATGATCGGCGCGATCTTCATGAAGTTGGGCCGCGCGCCCGCGATGATGTCGATGAGCATTTACAGGCGTATCCCTGTTTCCATCGGTTCGAACAGGCACTTGAGATCGAAGATCACATGGCGGTCCTTGGTCAGCCTGCCGACGGCATCGGCGCCCATCTCGCGGAATTGCCGGTGCGCGACGGCGACCACGACAGCGTCGTATGTTCCGTCCTGCGGCGTTTCGACCAGTTCCTGGCCGAACTCTTCGCGCGCTTCGTGCGCGTCGGCCCAAGGGTCATGGACATCGACATCGCAGCCGAAGCCTTCCAGTTCCCCGATCACGTCCACCACCCGGCTGTTGCGCAGGTCAGGGCAGTTCTCCTTGAACGTCAGTCCCATGACCAGCACTCGCGCGCCGTCCACCTGGATGCGGCGCTTGAGCATCGCTTTTACAAGCTGACTGGCGACATAGGCGCCCATGCCGTCGTTCAGCCGCCGCCCGGCGAGAATGATCTCGGGGTGATAGCCGATGGCCGTCGCCTTGTGGGTCAGGTAATAGGGATCGACGCCGATGCAGTGCCCCCCGACGAGGC
>CAZUOV010000008.1:0-81619 GCA_964621355.1 uncultured Novosphingobium sp.
CGGCCCTATCGCAAGTCGGCCAAGATCGTCGGCGACGTGATGGGCAACTATCACCCCCATGGCGACAAGGCGATCTACGACGCGCTGGTCCGTATGGCGCAGCCGTGGTCGATGCGCGTGCCCCTGGTCGACGGCCAGGGCAACTTCGGCTCCATGGACCCCGACGAGCCGGCCTCGATGCGTTATACCGAAGCGCGGCTGGCGCGAGTCGCGAACTCCCTGCTCGACGATCTCGACAAGGACACCGTCGACTTCCAGGACAACTACGACGGATCGCGGAGCGAGCCGCAGGTTCTCCCCGCCCGCTTCCCTAACCTCCTCGTCAACGGTGCGGGCGGTATCGCCGTGGGTATGGCGACGAACATTCCGCCGCACAACCTGGGCGAAGTGATCGACGGCTGCCTTGCCATGATGGAAAACCCGGCAATCACGGCGGAAGAGCTTTTCACCATCATCCCCGCCCCCGATTTTCCCACCGCGCCGCTGATCCTCGGCCAGTCCGGCGCGCGCAACGCCTATATGACCGGACGCGGCTCCATCCTGATGCGCTGCCGCCACAAGATCGAGGAAGGCCGGGGGGACCGGCGCTCCATCGTGCTGACCTCGATCCCCTATCAGGTCGGCAAGGCGGGTCTGGTGGAGAAGATCGCCGAAGCCGCCAAGGACAAGCGCGTCGAGGGCATCTCGGACATCCGCGACGAATCGAACCGCGAAGGCGTGCGCGTGGTGATAGACCTCAAGCGCGACGCCACGCCCGAAGTCGTGCTCAACCAGATCTGGCGGCATACGCCCGCGCAATCCAGTTTTCCGGCCAACATGCTGGCGATCCGGGGCGGCCGCCCGGAAATCCTCGCCCTGCGCGATATCCTCAAGGCGTTCATCCAGTTCCGCGAGGAAGTCATCACCCGGCGCACCAAGTTCGAACTGAACAAGGCGCGGGACCGGGCGCATATCTTGCTGGGGCTGGTCATCGCCGTCACCAATCTCGACGAAGTGGTGGCGATCATCCGGGGGGCGCCCAATCCCGCCGCCGCGCGGGCCGCCCTGCTGGCGCGCGAATGGCCCATCGGCGACATCGCGCCTTATATCCGCCTTGTCGAAGCCATCGAGCCGACCGCCGAGCAGGAAGGCGGCACTTATCGCCTTTCCGAAATCCAGGTGAAGGCGATCCTCGACCTGCGCCTCCACCGGCTCACCGCGCTGGGCCGCGACGAGATCGGTGGGGAACTGGAACAGCTTGCCGCCGCGATCACGGAATACCTCTCGATCCTGGCCGACCGCGTGAAGCTCTATGCCGTGATGCGCGAGGAACTGGTGGCGGTGCGCGACGCCTATGCCACGCCGCGCGTTTCGGAAATCACCGGCGCCATAGACGGCATCGAGGATGAGGATCTGATCGAGCGCGACGACATGGTCGTCACTGTCACCATGGACGGCTATATCAAGCGCACGCCTCTTTCCACGTTCCGCGCCCAGAACCGGGGCGGCAAGGGCCGCGCCGGCATGGCGACGAAGGACGAGGACGCCGTGATGGCGATGTTCGTCACCAGCACGCACAATCCGGTGCTGTTCTTCTCCACGGCGGGCAAGGTCTATCGCCTGAAAGTGTGGAAGCTGCCCGAAGGCGGCCCGGCGACGCGCGGGCGGCCCATCGTCAATCTCCTGCCCGCGCTGGACAAGGACGAGACCATTGCCACTGTCCTGCCCTTGCCGGAGGACGAGGAAAGCTGGGGCGCGCTGCATGTCGTGTTCGCGACGGCCAGGGGCAGCGTGCGCCGCAATTCGATGGACGCCTTCGCCAACATTCCGTCGAACGGCAAGTTCGCCATGCGCTTCGAGGAAGGCAGCGAGGACCGCCTGATCGGCGTGGCCTTGCTGGGCGCGAGCGATGACGTGCTGCTGGCGTCACGCCATGGCAAGGCGATCCGTTTCGCCGGAGACGACGTGCGCGAGTTCCAGAGCCGCACGTCCACCGGCGTGCGAGGCATGGCCTTGAAGGGCGACGATGAAGTGATTTCGCTTTCCATCCTCCACCGCGTCGGCGTGAAGGATCAGGACGAGCGCGAGGACTACTTGCGCCATGCTCCGTGGAAAGCGGAAAAGGACAGTGATCCGCAGATGAGCGCGGAACGCTTCGCCGAACTCGTGGAGAAGGAGCAGTTCATCCTTACGGTCTGCGCCAACGGCTACGGCAAGCTGTCGTCGGCCTATGAATACCGCCGCACCGGGCGCGGCGGCCAGGGCATCACCAATATCGACAATATCGCGCGCAACGGCCCCGTCATCGCCAGCTTCCCGGCGACTCAGGCGGATCAGCTCATGCTGGTGACGGATCAGGCCAAGCTCATCCGCTTGCCGCTCGATTCGCTGCGTGTGATCGGGCGCGGATCGGCGGGCGTGCGGCTGTTCAACGTGGCGGACGGCGAACAGGTGGTCAGCGCGGTGCGCCTTGCCGAAGAACATGGCGAAGAAGATGTGAGCGAGAATGGCGGCGAGGCCGGCGGGAGTTGATTTCATCCGCCGCGCGGGACATGCCCCCCGGCAATGACTCATGACGTGCATATCATCGGCGGCGGATTGGCCGGGAGCGAGGCGGCGTGGCAGCTTGCCCGGCGGGGTTTGCGCGTGCGCCTGTCCGAAATGCGCGGCGCTTCCGCGGACAAGGGCGGAGAACGCTCGCCCGCGCATCAGACGGATGGCCTGGCCGAACTGGTCTGCTCCAACAGCTTCCGCTCCGACGACAGCGAAAAGAACGCGGTGGGCCTGCTGCACCACGAAATGCGCGCCTGCGGATCGCTGGTCATGGCGGCGGCGGCAAAGGCGCAAGTTCCGGCAGGCTCCGCGCTGGCCGTGGACCGCGACGTGTTTTCCGCCGAAGTGGAAGCGGCGCTGGCGGCCCTCCCCAACCTTGAAATCGTGCGCGAGCGGATAGACCGGCTGCCGCACGCGGGCTTGACCGTGGTGGCGACCGGGCCGCTGACCGCGCAGGCGCTCGCCCAAAGCATCGGCGTGGCGACAGGCGCGGAGTCGCTGGCTTTCTTCGATGCCATCGCCCCTATCGTGTATCGTGACAGCATCGACATGGACGTGTGCTGGATGGCCTCGCGCTGGGATAAGCCTTCAAAAATGGGAGGCGACACCAAGGATTATATCAACTGCGCGATGACGCGGGAGCAGTATACCGCTTTCCGCGAAGGGCTGCTGGCGGGCGAAAAGACCGTGTTCCGCGAATGGGAAGCGAACACTCCCTATTTCGACGGCTGCATGCCTATCGAAGTCATGGCCGAACGTGGCGAGGACACCTTGCGGTTCGGCCCGATGAAACCTGTCGGCCTTGACGATCCGCGCAGCGCCACGCCCGATTTTCCCAAAGGGCGCTGGCCTTATGCCGTGGTGCAGCTTCGCCAGGACAACAAGCTGGGCACGCTGTGGAACATGGTCGGCTTCCAGACCAAGCTGAAACATGCCGAACAGGTGCGGCTGTTCCGCACCATTCCGGGGCTGGAACAGGCGGAGTTTGCGCGGCTGGGCGGATTGCACCGCAACACGTTCCTCAATTCGCCGCAGCTTCTTGACCGGCAATTGCGTCTGAAGCGCGCGCCGCATATCCGGTTCGCGGGCCAGATCACCGGCTGCGAAGGTTACGTCGAAAGCGCCGCCGTGGGCCTGCTCGCGGGCCTGATGACGGCGGCGGAAATCGCCGGGCGGAACTGGCGAACGCCGCCGCGCACCACGGCGCTGGGCGCGCTCCTCTCTCACATCACCGGCGATGCCGAGGCGGAGACGTTTCAGCCGATGAACGTCAATTTCGGGCTGTTTCCGCCGCTCCCCGACGTGAAGAAGAAGCAGCGCAAGGAAGCCTATACCGCGCGCGCCAAGGCCGATCTAGGCGAATGGGTCGGCCTCGTCCCCGTCTGAATCGACGTCATCTTCCGGCGGCGGTGTTTTCGGTGCGTGGATTTTTGCTTTTGCAGGCGCTGGGGCGCAATCGCACGCGGGCCTGGGCCGGACCTTGGGCTTGGTCGTGCGGAACTCAGTCCGGTCGAGCGCGCCGTCACGGTTGGCGTCCGCGCCGTGGAATCTGGTCGTCGTCGCGACGGCCCATTCCTCGAAGGTCAGCAGGTTGTTGCCGTCCTTGTCGAGTTTTCGGAACGCGGCGACGCGCGGCATCAGCATTTCGTTGCGCGTGATGCGGTTGTCCCGGTCGCGGTCGAGCCGGTTGAAGCGCCGTTCCTCGCGCGTCGCTTCGCTCGCTTCGGGAAGTTCCGGTCCACGCAGCCCACGGCCATCGGCGGTGGGGATCGCATCCGATCGCACGAGGCCACCAGAAGGGGCTTCGGGCAAAGGCCCCGCCTTCTCGGTCTCCGCCCGGCCCTGCCACCAGAACACACCCGCCGCGACAAGCAGCAGGGCAGCCAGCGCGCCAAGCAATGTCCGATTCATGTGCAGCCCCCTCCAAGCCCGCCGAATGCCGTAATCGGAGCCTAGCGTCCAAGCAATCCCAGACGCATGGCCCTGAACAGGTCGGACACCCCGCCCGGCTCCGGCGCGAAGCCCCGTCGCAGCGATCGCGCGGCAAGGCCGTGCAGCACGGCAAGCGGGCGCAAGGCGCGCGGCAGGGCGGCGGCGCGCCAGTCCCTGTCCCGCGCCAGCAAGGCCAGGCATTCGCGTTCGGCCGGATGGCTGACCCGCACGGCCAGATCGGCCAGCGCGACATTGCCGCCCAGCCGTCCGGCTTCTCCGCCATGGCTGCCCGAGCCGACGACTTCGGCCAGTGCGGCAAAACCGCAACCGCGCCCTTGTGCCAGCGCCTCGAATGCCGCGGCTCCGAGCGGGGCATCCCCGACCATGCCTTCCCAGCCGTCGACGAGCGCGGCAAGTGGCGCGTGAGCGTCCCGCCATGACCGCAGGGCGGCCAGCAGCGGCTCTCCATCGGGCCATGCGGACACAGGTTGTCCCAGAACGTCGCGCCACCAGGCCAGCCGCAGTTGCGCCAGCATCGGCTCCTTCTGTCCGCGCACGATTGCCGCCAGCCGCGCGTCGAGCGCCAGCAGGGCCAGAGTCGGCTGGCGTGTCGGCCGTGGCGCATAGCTCAGTGCAAGGCGGTTCATCACCGGGAGCGTCGCGGCAAGGTCACTGACGGATCGTTGGTCCAAAGGTGTTCCCATTCCCACGGGGCC
Source organism: uncultured Novosphingobium sp. (assembly GCA_964621355.1). Taxonomy (GTDB): domain Bacteria; phylum Pseudomonadota; class Alphaproteobacteria; order Sphingomonadales; family Sphingomonadaceae; genus Novosphingobium. The sequence continues at coordinate 5,181 of CAZUOV010000008.1, forward strand.
CGGCACCCGCGCCGCGTTAACCGTGAATTGCTTCATATCGGCGGAAATTGCCGGTCTGGAAGCAAAGAATTAACCACATACGTTCGTCAAGCCGTTACATCCTGGCGGCTAGGGCGAAGCGGAATAGACCGGAGTCTGTCCAGACATGCCGCATCCGCCTGCCATTCCGATACCCTGTGCCCGGCACGGCCTGATGACGCGTCTGGCGCGCGATCAGACAGGCAACACGCTGATGATCGTCGCCGCCGCCATCTTCCCCCTGATGGCGCTGGTTGGCGGCGGAGTCGATCTCGGCAGGATCTATCTTTCGCAGGCCCGGCTCCAGCAGGCATGCGATGCGGGCGCTCTCGCGGCGCGCAAGCAGCTCGGTTCCGACGTGGCCGCGGACGGCACTCTGCCTGCCGACGCGGATACTATCGGCAATCGTTTCTTCGACCTCAATTTCGCCGATCGTGCCTATGGCACGCGAGACCGCACTTTTGCGCTGGAACTGGAAGACGACTATTCGGTCAACGGGACGGCGACGGTCACGGTTCCCACCACCATCATGAAGATATTCGATGCCGCTGACGTTCCGCTGACCGTCAACTGCGCGGCCAAGCTGAACTTCTCCAACGTCGATGTCATGATGGTGCTCGATACCACCGGCTCCATGGCGGAAACGAACGCGGGAGACAGCGTGCCGAAGATCGACGCGCTGCGCGGCGTCGTCAAATCGTTCCACCACCAGCTCGAAACCGCCAAGGCGCCGGGCACGCGCATCCGCTACGGGTTCGTGCCCTATTCCACGAACGTGAATGTCGGGTGGCTGCTCAAGTCCGGCTGGCTGGTGAACGACTGGCAGTATCAGGGAAGAGTGGCGCGGGACACCGGCACGTCCGAAACGATCGACCAATACGATACGACCTATACCATCGTCAGCGGCACCCAGACGTCGATCGTACCTTTCGAAGCCGATGTCTGTCCCGGCAGCACCGCGGGCTGGACCACCATCGAACAGACATACAATCCCGATGGAAGCGGTCACGGCACGGTCCACGTCGATGGCATCGCATACAGTTGCACGATGATTCCCGACAGCAATCGGATGACAGTCACCGGCACGCACTACAACAACTACACTTACTCGTGGAATCGCACCTTCATCGGCACTACGTCCCAGCCGGTTTTCGACTGGACATACAGGCCGGTCACCGTGGATGTCCGTCCCCTCAAGGGCGGAACCGATGACGACGGCATGGCGGGGGGCAGCGTGACGCTTCCCATGGGCGGCTATCCTTCGTCCCCCTCGCCGTTGACGGGCTGGTTCCGAGGCTGTGTTGAGGAGCGCGCGACTTACGACATTGACAACTACGGCAGCGTTGACCTGACGCGAGCGCTCGATCTCGATATCGACCTGGTGCCCAATCCAGCCGATCCCGATACGCAGTGGCGGCCAATGATAAACGAATTTTCGTTCGTCCGGTCGATCAACTGGAGCGGCATCGGCACGTTCTCTCCCGCGCCGGTCAATTTCCGCTACGACTTCCTTATCGCGGGATGGTCGAACCTGTCCGTCTGCCCCACCAGCGCGCGCAAGCTGGCGGAGATGACGGAAGGCGAAGTGGCGAGCTATGTCGACGGCCTGAGTGTGGGCGGCAGCACCTATCACGATATCGGTATGATCTGGGGCGGACGGCTTATTTCGCCGACCGGTCTTTTCGCCGCCGAAAACGCCAACGTGGACGGCAAGTCGACGAACCGCCATCTCATCTTCCTCACCGATGGCGAGACGGCACCGCTCGACCTCAGCTACGGCACTTACGGCATCGAGCCGCTGGATCAGAGGCGGTGGTCGCCTTCCTCGTCCCATACTCTCCGACAGACAGTCGAAAACCGCTTCGCCTATGCGTGCCAGCAGGTCAGGAACCGCAACATCACTGTCTGGGTCGTGGGTTTCGGCACGGAAATGACCGATCTCATGAAGCAGTGCTCCGGCCCGGGACGCTGGTTCCAGGCCGACGACGCGACTCAGCTCAACGACGTGTTCACTAAAATCGCCAAGGCCATGGGCGAACTGCGAGTGACGAAATGATGCCCGCCGTTCGCTTCTTCGGGCGCGATACGCGCGGCGTGACTCTGATCGAGTTCGCACTGATCGCCCCTGCTCTGTTGATCGCGCTCATGGGGCTGATGGACCTTGGCTATAACCTCTACACCAACGCCCAGTTGCAGGGCGCGATTCAGAAAGCCGCGCGCGATTCCACGATCGAGGATCCCGGCTCACGCGTCGGCGATCTCGATAACCGGGTGGCGGAGGCCGTCCGCGTTATTGCGCCGCATTCGACCATGCAGTTCGACCGATCAGCCTATTCCAATTTCCGCGACGTCGCCCAGCCGGAGGATTTCACGGATACCAACGACAACGGCGTGTGCGACGCGGGCGAACCGTTCGAGGATGCCAACGGCAACGGCACATGGGACAACGACCGGGGCAACGCCGGGCCGGGCGGCGCGCGCGATGCCGTGCTCTATACCGTCACGGTAGACTACGAACGGCTCTTTCCCGTCGCCCGGTTGATCGGCCTTGACGGAAACTTCCGCCTTGTCGCCGTTACCGTGCTTCGCAACCAGCCTTACGGCTTGCAGGCGGAGCGCACCGAAATCGGAAACTGCGCATGATCCCCTTTCCCGCCCTGTTCGGCCGCTTGCGGCGTCACACCTCCGGCATCGCGGCGACGGAAGCGGCGTTTGCGCTGCCTTTCCTGCTGGGCGCGGGGCTTTGGGGGCTGGAAGTGGCCAATTACGCCGTCGTCAATATGCGCGTGAGCCAGCTCGCGTTTCACCTGGCCGACAATACCTCCCGCATAGGCGATACCTCCGCGCTGGAGAACCGCAAAATCTATGAGGCCGACATCACCGACCTGATGCAAGGCGCGGATATCCAGGGGGGCAGGCTGGACCTGTTCAAGAACGGCCGTGCCATCATCAGCAGCGTCGAGGCATGGGACGCCGACGGAAATTGCGCGGAACCCGGCGATTGCCCCGCTTCGATAGCGCAAGGAAGCCAGTTCGTGCACTGGCAGCGCTGCAAGGGCGAAAAGGCCGTCAGCCCCGTCTACGGCCGCGAGGGCGATCCGGTGGCGGATGGGATCGGCCCGGACGACCGCAAGGTCGCGGCGCCCGATGGCGGCGCGGTCATCTTCGTGGAACTGCACTATACCTATCAGCCGCTGATCTCGGCCCGGTTCGTCACGCGGCCGGACATCCAGGCCGTGGCCGCCTTCGTCGTGCGCGACAGCCGCGACCTGACCGGGATCAAACAGCGCAACCCGCTCAGTCCCGATCCGGTCGAAAGTTGCGGCACTTACGACAGCTTCGCGTCCTGACGTCTCAGCCGTCGCGATAGCAGACCTTGCGGGCGGCCTCGACGATGGCGCCAGCGTCGATCAGCGCCATCTTTTCCAGATTGGCGGCATAGGGCAGCGGCACGTCCTTGTTGCAGACGCGCAGAACCGGCGCATCGAGTTGGTCGAAGCCTTCCTCCATGCAAATCGCGATCACTTCGGACGCGATCGAGCATGTCGGCCACCCTTCCTCGGCCACGATCAGGCGATTGGTCTTGGCAAGGCTCGCCAGGATCGCTTCGCGATCGAGCGGGCGCAGAGTGCGAAGGTCGATCACTTCCGCTTCGATCCCTTCTTCCGCCAGTTGGCTCGCGGCATCCAGCGCCAGCCCCACGCCGATGGAATAGCTGACGATGGTCACGTCCGTGCCTTCGCGCGCCACTTTCGCCTTGCCGATCGGCAGCACCAGATCGTGCGTCTGCGGCACATCGAAGCTGCGGCCATAGACCAGTTCGTTTTCCAGAAAGACCACCGGATCCTCGCAGCGGATAGCCGCCTTGAGCAGCCCCTTGGCATCGGCCGCATCATAGGGCGCGATCACGATCAGGCCCGGCACGCTGGCATACCACGGCGCATAGTTCTGGCTGTGCTGCGCCGCCACGCGCGCCGCCGCGCCGTTAGGCCCGCGAAACACCACCGGGCAGCGCATCTGCCCGCCGGACATGTAGTTGGTCTTGGCGGCGGAATTCACGATGTGATCTATCGCCTGCATGGCGAAGTTGAACGTCATGAATTCCACGACCGGGCGCAATCCGCCCATGGCGGCGCCCGTGCCCAGGCCGGCAAAGCCGTATTCGGTGATCGGCGTATCCACCACGCGGCGGGCGCCGAATTCGTCGAGCAGCCCCTGCGTCACTTTGTAGGCGCCCTGATACTCCGCGACTTCCTCACCCATCACGAACACACGATCATCGCGGCGCATTTCCTCCGCCATGGCATCGCGCAGCGCCTCGCGAACGGTCATGGAGCGCATTTCCGCCCCGGCGGGAATGTCGGGATCGGCGTCAGGCTGTGCCGTGCTGGCCAGTTGGCTGGTGCCGGTCTCCGCTTTTTTCCCGGCCGGAGTTTTGGATTCGGCGGTTTTCTGCACCTTTTCCGGCGCTTCGGTTTTCTTCGCGGCGGGCTTCCCGCTCCCATCGGATGGAGGAGATGCCTGTTTCGGCTCATCCGGCGGCGCAGCGGCTTCACTTTCTTCCGCGCCCATCGTGGCGATGACAGTCCCGACCTTCACGCTTTCCGTTCCCTCGGGCACGAGAATCGCGCCGATCGTGCCTTCGTCGACGGCCTCGAACTCCATGGTGGCCTTGTCGGTCTCGATCTCGGCAAGGATGTCACCCGACTGCACGTCATCGCCTTCCTTGACGAACCAGCGGGCCAGCTTGCCTTCCTCCATGGTGGGCGAAAGCGCGGGCATCCTGATTTCCATAGCCATCAGTAGCTCCCCACCAGCACGTCGGTGAACAGTTCGTCCTCGCCCGGTTCGGGGGAACTTTCCGCGAAATCAGCCGCTTCGGCCACTGTCGCGCGCACCCGCTTATCCATGTCCTTCAACTTGCCTTCATCCACGCCGCGCTTCAGGAGTTCGGCCTTCACGGCCTCGATCGGGTCATGCTTTTCGCGCACTTCCTGCACTTCCTCGCGCGAACGGTATTTCGCCGGGTCCGACATGGAATGGCCGCGATAGCGATAGGTGTTGAGTTCCAGCAGAACCGGCCCGTTCCCGGCCCGGATGTGCTTCAGCGCGATGTCCGTCGCCCGGCGGACCTGAAGCACGTCCATGCCGTCGGCGTCCATGCCGGGAATGCGGAACGCCGTGCCTCGCCGGTAGAAGTGGGTTTCGGCGGAAGAGCGCCTCACCGCCGTGCCCATGGCGTATTGATTGTTCTCGATCACATAGAGAACCGGCAGCTTCCACAGCGACGCCATGTTGAAGCTTTCATAGACCTGGCCCTGGTTCGCCGCGCCGTCGCCGAAATAGGCGACGCAAACGCCGCCGTCGCCGCGATACTTGTGCGCAAAGGCGAGGCCGGTGCCCAGCGGCACCTGCGCGCCGACAATGCCGTGGCCGCCATAAAAGCGGTGGTCGACGCTGAACATGTGCATCGAGCCGCCCTTGCCCTTGGAAATGCCCGATTCCCGCCCGGTCAGTTCCGCCATGATGACTTTGGGGTCGATGCCATAGGCCAGCATGTGGCCATGATCGCGATAGCCGGTAATCACGCTGTCCCGGTCCGTTTCCAGCGCCGACTGGACGCCGACCGCGACTGCTTCCTGCCCGATGTAGAGATGGCAGAACCCGCCGATCAGGCCGAAACCGTAAAGCTGCCCCGCCTTTTCCTCGAAACGGCGGATGAGGAGCATCTGCTCGTAGAAGGCCAGCAGTTCGTCGTCGCCGGCGGGATAGCGGGCGTCCGCCTCGAACGTGGCCTGCAGGCTGTGCAGCGCGAAGCTTGCCTCCTCACTTGCTGCTACTGCCTCAACAGTTTCAGTGCCGGTTTTCCGTGATGCGGATACGGGCTTCCTCGCTCGCGGTTTTCGCGCAGGCACGGGGCCTGCCTTGCTGTCTTTCGGTTTTGCCAAGTCTGACCCCCTGGGGAAGGATGTTCAGAGGATATAGGCACGAATGGCGAATGAAAACAGCGTTCGTTTGACGGCTCTTCCGATTTGCCCCGGCTTATCATCTGCACGCGGGAATCCGCAGCCCCGTCCTGCCGGCTATTTCAGGATCATCACCACTTCATCGGGATGCAGCACGTTGAGATGGCTGCGCAGCAGCTCCCCGGCAAGATCGGGATCGGCATGGGCGGGATCGAGCAGCGCGACACGGTTGCGCAGTTCGTCACGCTCGATCTTCAAATGGATCACTTCCTGACGGCGTTGCGACAGGAGTTTCTGGCTTTCGCTCCATGCGAGAAGGCCGCTCGGCCCCGCCAAGGCGAATCCGCCCATGACCAGCAGGCAGACCAGCGCCACACCTTGAGTCATGCTTTCACGCGGCAGTCGCATCTTGGCGCGCATTCTTTTCATGGAAACGATAGAATCACAGACAAGGCCATGATTCAAGAGGCATTCGGCGTTCGCGCGGCGTATTCTGGAAACGGCCTGTGGAAATGCGGCGGGATCGTCAGGCGCCGCGTCACGCCACAGCGTCTCGCGTGCAGTTTCCGCAAGCAAGATTCGACGGGAAAACTGCTCCGAAACGAGGCGCCCGCAGATGGCCGCTTGGTGAATCCGATTTGCTAACGCCTTGGTAAGATTTGCGCCCGTAAGTCGGTGCAAAGCGGAGGTCGCAAGTGGAACATTCTGAAAACATCGTGGAAACCGGGTGCACGCGCTACTCCGGTGACAGACGCTCCGTATCGCTGGAATGCGAAGTCCGGCAAGGCACGCGGCCGTGGAAACGCGTGCTGCTGGAAGATATCTCCGAAGCGGGCTTCCGCATGACGTGGCTGCCCGGCATGTCGCGGCAGGAATTGCTCCGTATCAGCATCCCGGGTCTTCACGTTCTCAGCGCGCATATCCGCTGGCATCGCGGCAACGCTATGGGGTGCGAGTTCACGTCCACCCTGCACGTCGCCGTTCTCGATCACATCGTCCGCTGCGCCATCGCCGCCGGGCAATAGCCCGGCGAGAACGCCCGCTGTTCAGATGTGAATTGCCCGGCCCCAGGCGGCCAGCACGGATTCGTGCATGGATTCGGAAATGGTCGGGTGCGGGAACACCGTCTGCATCAGTTCCGCCTCGGTCGTTTCAAGCTGCCTGCCGACGACGAAGCCCTGGATCATTTCCGTCACTTCCGCGCCGATCATGTGCGCGCCCAGCAGTTCGCCGGTCTTTGCGTCGAACACGGTTTTGACGAAACCTTCCTGTTCGCCGAGCGCGATGGCCTTGCCGTTGCCGACGAAGGGGAACATGCCCGTCCTGACGTCATGGCCCGCGTCTTTCGCAGCGGCTTGCGTCAGCCCCACCGAAGCGATCTGCGGGTGGCAATACGTGCAGCCGGGAATGTTGCGCCGGTCCAGCGGATGAGGATGAACCTCCGCGTTGCCCAGTTCCCGCGCGATGGCTTCCGCCGCCGTCACGCCCTCGTGGCTGGCCTTGTGGGCAAGCCACGGCCCGTCCGTGCAGTCGCCAATGGCCCAGACGCCCGGCACGTTGGTGCGGCCGTATTCGTCCACCTTGATGTGGAAACGCTTGTCCGGCTCCACGCCCAGGTCTTCCAGCCCGATATTCTCAAGGTTGGGCACGATGCCGATGGCGACGATGACATGGCTGAACTCGTGCGTTTCCTCCTTGCCGTCCTTGCCCTTGATGGCGGCCTTGACTCCTGAATCGGAGGATTCGATCCCGCCGACGCTGGCGCCGGTCAGGATCTTCATGCCCTGCTTCGCGAGCGCCTTTTCGAGAAAGGCCGAAACCTCGGCGTCTTCCACCGGCACGATTCGGTCCATCAGCTCGACGACCGTCACGTCCGCGCCGAGATCGTTGTAGAAGCTGGCGAACTCGATGCCGATCGCGCCCGAACCGATGACCAGCAGCTTCGTCGGCATTTCCGGCGGAGTCATCGCGTGGCGGTAGGTCCAGATGCGTTTGCCGTCCGCCTTCGCCTTGGGGATTTCCCGCGCGCGCGCGCCGGTGGCGATGATAATGTGCTTGCCGTCCAGCGTTTCCGTGCCCTTGTCGCCGGTCACTTCCAGCTTGCCGGGCGCCACGAGCTTGCCTTGTCCCATGTGGACCGCGATCTTGTTCTTCTTCATCAGATGCGTGACGCCCTTGTTGAGCTGGGCGGCGACTCCGCGCGAACGCTTGACCACGGCGTCGAGATCAGCCGACACATTCTCCGCCGACAGGCCATAGTCCTTCGCGTGCTTCATCTGGTGGAACACTTCGGCCGAGCGCAGCAGCGCCTTGGTGGGGATGCATCCCCAGTTGAGGCAGATGCCGCCCAGGTTCTCACGCTCCACGATAGCCGTCTTCAGGCCGAGCTGAGCCGCACGAATGGCCGCGACATAGCCGCCGGGGCCGGAACCGAGAACGATCACGTCATAGGATTCGGACACTCGATATTCTCCGGGATAAACAAGGCTGAAACTGGAATTGTTCCGATGCTCAGGCAACCATGCCAAGCGGTGCTTCGACGTATTCGCGGAATGCCGCCATCAGGCGGGCACCGTCCGCCCCGTCCACCGCGCGATGGTCGAAGCTGCCGGTGGCCGTCATGACGTCCGCCACGCCCAGCGATCCGTCCGGCATCACCCACGGCCGCCGCTCTCCGGCTCCGATGGCGAGGATCGTCGATTGCGGGGGGTTGATGACGGCCGTGAAGTGCTTGATGCCCATCATGCCCATGTTCGAGATGGACGCCGTTCCGCCCTGATACTCGCCGGGCTGAAGCTTTCCTTCCTTGGCGCGCTTCGACAGATCCTTTGTCGCGGTGGCGATTTCGGAAAGCGACTTGCCGTTGGCGTTCTGCACGATCGGCGTGATGAGGCCGCCCGGAATGCTGACGGCGACCGAAATGTCGGCACGGCCATAGCGGATCATCTCGTTGCCCGCGAAAGTCACGTTGCACTCCGGCACGTCGATCAGCGCCTTGCCCAGCGCCTTGATGAGCATGTCGTTGACCGAGACCTTGAGGCCCTGCTTTTCGAGCGCCCCGTTCAGTTCCGCCCGCATGGCCAGCAGGCGGTCGAGCCGGACGTCCACTGTGAGGTAGATGTGCGGCGCCTGCTGCATGGACTGGGCAAGACGGCGCGCGATGGTCTTGCGCATGCCCGACAGTTTTTCGACTGTATGCGGGATGCGGTCGTCCAGCAGCGCGCGCGTTTCGTCGGCCATGGCCGCTACGGCAGGCCTGATTTCGGCGGGTTTGATTTCGGCGGGTTTGGTTTCCGGCGGCGGACTGGCGGCCGCGGCCTTGGCTGAGTCCGAAGGTTTCGCCGTTCCCGGCGCCGCCTTTTCGATATCGGCTTTCACGATGCGGCCGTTCGGCCCGCTTCCGGTGATGGCCGAAAGCTCGACGCCCTTTTCGGCGGCGAGCCGGCGGGCCAGGGGAGATGCGAGGATACGGTCCTCCGTGCTCTGGATGGGTTTCGGTTTGGCCGGGGTGGCGGCTTTCGTTGCTTCCCTTGCGGGCGTTTCGGCCTTGGCGGTGGCGCGCGCCGCCGTTTTCGGGGTGACAGCGGGCGGTGGCGGCGCGGCATCGCCGCCCTCTTCCGTTTCCAGCATGGCGATGACCGCTCCCACTTTCACGTTATCGGTGTCGGAGGGCACCAGAATCCGGCCGATGACGCCTTCATCGACGGCTTCGAACTCCATCGTCGCCTTGTCGGTTTCGATCTCGGCAAGGATATCGCCCGAAGCGACCGCGTCTCCTTCCTTCACCAGCCAGCGCGCGAGTTTCCCCTGTTCCATCGTAGGCGAAAGCGCGGGCATCCTGATTTCGATCGGCATCGTGATCCTTCCGGGTAATCCATCCGGCGCGGGCGGCGGGATGATCCCCGGCCATTCCTTGGACAAAATGCCTGTGCAGGGCAAGATGCGCCACGCAACTTCCTTGCGCGGCATGCGATTGTGGCCGATATCGCATCCTGGGGGACAAATGGAATGCGCGTCTATCTGGTCATCATCGACGAAACCGATGAAGCGCTGCTGGCCTTGCGCTTCGCCTCGCGCCGCGCGGCGGGCACACAAGGCAACCTGCACCTGCTCGCGCTGGTTCCACCGCAGGAATTCAGTGCCTTCGCGAGCATTCAGGCCACTATCGAGGACGAGGCGCGATCGCGCGCCGAAGCGCTGGTCAACGCCGCGGCCGGGAACGCATTGTCGGAAAGCGGCAAGATGCCCGTCATCGCCGTAAAGGTGGGCGACAGCGTGAAGATCGTGCGGGAATACCTTGCCGAGCACCCGGAAATTTCGGCGCTGGTGCTGGGCGCCGCGGGGGAAGGCGGCCCCGGCCCGCTGGTGAGTCACTTCACCGCGCAGGCGGGGCAATTGCCCTGCCCGGTGTTCATCGTGCCCGGAGCCTTGACGAACGAGCAGATCGACGAACTGAGTTGATCGCTACTTCCGCTTGCGTCCCTGATGCCGGATATTGGCGGGCCGTCCGCGCTTGCCCACCAGATGGCCGCCTTTCCGTTTGAGCGGCTCTTTCCACTTGCCGGGCTGGGGCCTGCCGCGCGGCTCTACGGCCATGCCGGGGCCGTCCTCCGGCTCGAACTTCAGGGCACCGGTCAACGGATTGGCTTCGGCAAGGCGCAGGCGCAGGATATCTCCGATGGCAAAGCGCGTGCCCGTCAGGTCGCCTTCCAGCACTTGCGCCTTCTCGTCATAGGAAAACCGTTCCACGCCCAGAGTCGAGACTGGCGCCAGCCCGTCGCCGCCCAGACCGATGATCGTCGCGAAGAATCCGAATTTCTGAACCCCGGTGATGCGGCACTCGAACACTTCGCCAACGCGCGAGGACAGCCACGCGGCGACGTAGCGGTCTATGGTCTCGCGTTCCGCTTCCATCGCGCGCCGTTCCGCCGCGCTGATCGCGTCGGACACGCGGCCGAGATCGGCCCGGTCCCGCTCCGATAGGCCGGACGTGGACGGGAGAGCTTTTGGAGCAGGTTGCTCCAGCCCGAAAGCATCCACCAGCGCGCGGTGCACCAGCAGGTCCGCATAACGCCGGATGGGCGAAGTGAAATGCGCATAGGACGCCAGCGCCAGCCCGAAGTGTCCGGCGTTGCGCGGGCCGTAATAGGCCTGCGTCTGGCTGCGCAGCACCGCTTCCATGATGAGCGCGCGCTCGCTTTCGTCGCCGATGTCCTTCAGCATCCGGTTGAACAGGCCCGGCGTGACCACTTGCCCCAGCGCGAACTTGCGCCCGAACGTGGCGAGATAGTCCTTGAGCGTGATCAGCTTTTCCCGGCTCGGCGGCTCATGGACGCGATAGACGACCGGTGCGACCTTGCTTTCCAGCGCGCGGGCCGCCGCTACGTTGGCGGAAATCATGAAATCTTCCACCACGCGATGCGCATCGAGCCGTTCGCGCAAGGCGATCTGCGTGATGCGGCCCTGTTCGTCGATGACCACGCGCCGTTCCGGCAGTTCCAGTTCCAGCGGATCGCGCCCTTCGCGCGCTTTGGCCAGCGCGCGCCAGCAGGCCCAGAGGTTTTCGAGATGCGGTTCGGCCCGACCTTCGTCGATCCGCGCCTGCGCGTCCTCGTAAGCGATCACTTCCGCGATGCGGACCAATGCGCGCGTGAAGCGCCAGTCCGTCACCCGGCCATGCGCGTCGATGGCGAGGTGGCAGACCATGGCCGCCCGGTCCTCACCCGCGCGCAGGGAGCAGACATCTGCGGACAGCACTTCGGGCAGCATCGGCACCACGCGGTCCGGGAAATAGACGGAGTTGCCGCGCTTCCTCGCCTCGCGGTCGATCGCACCGCCGGGCCGCACATAGAACGATACGTCCGCGATGGCGACCACAGCGCGGAAGCCCCCTGCCCCGTCCGGCTCCGCCCAGATGGCGTCATCATGGTCACGCGCGTCGGTCGGGTCGATGGCGACGATGGGCAAGTGCCGCAAATCCTCGTGCCGGTCCGCGCTGAGCGGCAGACGCGACGCTTTGGCCGCTTCGTCGAGCGTTTCTTCCGCAAAGACATGGGGAATGCCGTGCTTGTGGATCGCGATCAGGCTGAACGCGCGCGGCGCCAGCGGATCGCCCAGAATGGCCGTCACTTTCACGCCGGAGCGCGGCGAACGCCCCGCCGGTTCCGCCAGCACCAGATTGCCCGCTTCCGCGCCGCCAGGGTCCGCCACCGGCACGGAATTGCGGACACGCTTGTCGACCGGCGCGAGCCAGCTCTTTCCGCTGCCGTCGATCTCGATCACGCCCAGCATCTGTTCGCCGCCGCCGGGCAGTTTCTTCATCGGATGGGCGCGCCAGCCGTTGCCCGCTTCCTCGGTGCGGGCCAGCACACGGTCTCCCGGCCGCAATGCGTTGCCCCGGCCCTTCTCGACCAGACGCAGGCGCGGCGGCGGCGTGGCGTCGTCCGGCGCCCAGCTATCGGGAACGGCGATGGCCTCGCCCTCGTCGATTTCGATCACGCGCAGCACCGTCACGCGCGGGACGCCGCCCATGCGGTGAAACGCCGTGCGCTTGCCGTCGATCAGCCCCTCGTCCGCCATATCGCGCAACAGGGCCTTGAGCTGGATCTTCTCCTGCCCTTTCAGGCCAAAAGCGCGCGCGATCTCCCGCTTTCCGGCGGGGTCCGGGGACTGGGCAATGAAGTCCAGCACTTGCTGGCGAGTGGGCAGTCCGGGAGCGGGCTTGGCCGGAGATTTTGCGGGACGGGACATCCGCGTCATGTGGTGGTTTGCGGCGCTACAGGCAAGCAGTGGTTTGGAGGCGCAGGGCAGTAATAGCCCTCACCCCTTCAGGGGGGAGGGGAGAAGCCTTCAATAAGCCCGCGCCACGTATATCCGTTCCACTGCGGGCTGGCCCGTGAACAGGCACGCGCCGCTGGCCGGTTCGGCATCCAGCGGCGTGTTGCGGATCGTCAGCTTCAAGGTTTTCAGCTTCGCCACCACCTCTTCCAGCGCCGCGCCCGTGGGGCGGGACCAGCAGACTTCCACCCAGCCGGGATAGCGCTTGTCCTCCGCGAAGAACACCGCCAGCGCGTCGAAGCTGTCTATCCCTCGCACGATATTGGCGTCGCGCCGCGCAGTCGCTTCATCATGGAGCGATTGCTGCACGGCTTCCAGTTCCGTCACCGCAACATCCAGAAACGCATCGCGGGCCATGGCGCGGAAGTTGGCCTTGGCGGCATCGTTCCACAGCCGGTCGCGCCGGATCACGGACACCTGCCCGCCCGCCGCATCGCGCCCGCCGATCTCCAGGATCAGCGGCACGCCTTTCTTAACCCATGCCCAGCGTTTTTGGGTGGCCTTGCCGGGCCGTTTGTCGAGCAACACGCGCACCGGCTCTCCGAACGCGGACTGCTTCGCCAGCGCGGCGCGCAAGTCCTCGCAATAGGCCAGCAGGGCAACGTCGCCGTCGTCCTCGCGCAGCATGGGCAGGATGACGATCTGGTGCGGCGCGATGCGGGGCGGCACGCGCAGGCCGTCGTCGTCGCCGTGAGTCATGATGACGCCGCCGATCAAGCGGGTGGAAACGCCCCAGCTCGTCGTGTGGCACAGCGCCTGCTGCCCTTCGCGGTCCTGATAGCGGATGCCCGCCGCTTCGGCGAAACCCGTGCCCAGATAATGCGATGTGCCTGCCTGAAGCGCCTTGCCGTCCTGCATCATCGCTTCGATCGAATAAGTCGCAACGGCGCCGGGGAAGCGTTCGTTCTCCGGCTTTTCGCCCGCGATTACCGGCATGGCCAGCACGTCTTCGGCAAAGGCGCGATACATTTCCAGCGCCCGCAGGGTTTCCGTCATGGCGTCGTCGCGGTCGGCGTGGGCGGTATGCCCTTCCTGCCAAAGGAACTCGCTGGTGCGCAGGAACATGCGCGTGCGCATTTCCCAGCGCACGACATTGGCCCACTGGTTCGTCAGCAGCGGCAAGTCGCGCCAGCTTTGTACCCAGCGCGCCATGGCCGCGCCGATCACGGTTTCGGACGTGGGGCGGACGACAAGTGGCTCTTCCAGCTTCGCTTCGGGATCGGGCATCAGCGATCCCTGCCCGTCGCCGATCAGGCGATGATGCGTGACGACCGCCATTTCCTTGGCGAAGCCTTCGACGTGCTCCGCTTCCTTGGCGAAATAGGACAAGGGGATGAACAGCGGGAAATAGCAGTTTTCGACGCCCGCCGCCTTGATATCGGCGTCCATCAGCGTCTGGATGCGTTCCCAGATACCGTATCCCCACGGCTTGATGACCATGCAGCCGCGCACGCCGGATTCCTCGGCCATTTCGGCTTCGGCGATGACGTCCTGATACCATTGGGCGAAATTGTCCGCGCGCTTGACGGACAGGGCATGACGGATTTCAGGCACGGCGAAGGGCTTTCGGGTGAAGGGAAACGAACGCGGGAAAAGCAGCTATTTGGCGAGCGAGTCGAGCTTTTTCTGCATCTCGGCCATCTGGGCGCGCAGGCTCGCCAGTTCGTCCTGCACCGGCTCGCTTGCCTCCGGTGTGGAAGCGGCGGCATCGCGCGCGCCGCCGGGCATGAAGGCTGCCGCCGCGGCCTTGAACATCGCCATGTTCTGTCCGGCGAGACGCGCCAACGGGTTGTTGCCCAGGCTGTCCTCGAACGCCTTGTGCAGTTTTGCCTGATTGGCGCAGAAGTTTTCCATCGAGGCTTCGAGATAGTGCGGGATCAGCGATTGCATCGAATTGCCATACATCGAAATCAACTGCCGCAGGAAGCTGACGGGCAGCATCTGTTCGCCGCTCGCTTCCTCTTCCATGATGATCTGGGTCAGTATCTGGTGCGTGATGTCCGTGCCGCTCTTGGCGTCGAGAACCTTGTAGTCCACGCCTTCGCGAGTCATCTCGGCAAGATGGTCGAGCGTGATATAGCTGGACGAGCGCGTGTTATAAAGACGCCGGTTCGCGTATTTCTTGATGATGACCGTGTCCGTATCCCGGCCTGATTTCTCCGCGCCCGATTTTTCCGCCATCATCCGATCATCCCGCAAAACGCCTGTGGCGACGTTAGCACCTGCAATAGCCGCATTGCAACATGTCATGCTGCGCAACATGGCCGAAACGGGACAGGCTTCCCTTACCGCGCGAAGCGGCGGCCCAGCAGAGTGAGAAGCTCGTATTGCGAGAGGCCGGAACGCGCCGCCGCTTCGGGCAGGCTGTAGGCGGCGCTCACCCAGTCGCCCTCGCGCAAGTGTGGCGCGGCGCCGAGGTCGATCACGGTCATGTCCATGCTGACGCGGCCCAGCACGGGCAGATCATGCCCATCGGCCGTCATGACGCCGCGATCGGACCAGCAGCGCAGATAGCCGTCGGCATAACCCAGCGCGATCGTGCCGACCCGCATCGGGCGCGACGCGGTAAAGGTTGCGTTATAGCCGATGCTCTCGCCCGCCTCGATCGTGCGGACCTGCATGATCGCCGCCATGGGGCTCGCGACCTGCCGGATCGCATCGGCCAGCTCAGGCCGCGGAATGCCGCCGTAAAGGGCAAGGCCGGGGCGCGTAAGATCACCGTGATAATCCGGCCCGAGCATTATTCCCGCACTGTTCGCCAGACTGGCCCGGCAGTGGCGCAGCATGGCGCGCGCTTCCCGCCAGCGGGCAAGCTGCATGGCGTTCAGCGCGCAATCCTCATCGGCCGACGCGAGGTGTGAGTGCAGCGTCTCTATTTCCAGCCGCGATACGTTCTCGTCACCGAAATCCGTGAGTCCCAGCCCAAGACGGTTCATTCCGGTATCGACCATCAGGTCGCATGGTCCACCCCCCGCTTCCAGCCACAGGCGTGCCTGCGCAACCGAATTGATGACCGGCCGCACGCCGGTCGCGCGCGCGAATGCAGTGTCGGCGGCGGTCAACGGGCCATGCAGCACACGGATGCTCGCGGGATCGGCGAGTGGCAGGATTTCCGCCGCCTCCCGCCAATGGGCGACGAAGAAATCGCGGCACCCCGCCTTGTGCAGCGCGGGCACGGCGATGCCGACGCCGATGCCGTAGGCATTGGCCTTGACCGCCGCGCCGGCCCTCGCCGTGCCGGAAAGCCGGTCCAGCACCCGCCAGTTCGCGGCAAGGGCCGGCGTATCGATGGAGAGCCGCAGCGGCGACGGCGGAAAGTCAGGCGGCATCTTCGGCATAGTCGCGCGGCAAGCCGCCTTTCAACCCCCACAGAGAGATCAGGAACGAAGCCAGCACCACGATCCAAGTATACCAGAGGCCGGAATAGGGATCGCCCGTGCGCGCCACGATGTAGCTGGCGATGAGCGGCAGGAAGCCACCGAAATAGCCGGTGCCGATATGATAGGGGATGGACATCGAACTGTAGCGGATGCGGGCGGGAAACATTTCGGTCAGCAGGGCCGCGACTGGGCCGTATGTCATCCCCGAAAGCGCCATGAGCAGCAGAAGCGCGCCGATGATTGCCAGCGCGCTTCCCAGCGAAGGCGTAACCTTGTCGAGATCGTAGCCCGCCTGCGTCAGCGCTTGCTGCAACTGCTTGCCGCGCGCGGCCTTGTCATCCCACGGATAGCCGCCCAGCGGCAGCGAGGCACCGCCCACGGTTACGGACAAGATGGGCGCCTTCGTCAGTTCATAGGCGATGCCGGTGCCCGCGAGGTCGGACAGCAGCTTGCCGCAGTTCGATGCCTGATCGCTGGAAAACGGACTATAGTCGCAATCCGGCCCCGCGACGACGACCGGATGGCGTTCCGCCGCTTCCGCCAGCTTCGGATTGGCCGCATGGCCTATCAGCCAGAACGCGGGAAACAGCAGCAGCAGCGTGAGCGCATAGCCCCAGATGATGGGCTTCTTGCGCCCCAGGCGGTCGGAAATGCCGCCGAAGATCACGAAGAACACCATCCCCACAAGCGCGCCGAGGCCGACGATGATCTCCGCCGCCGTATCGTCCATCCGCATCGAGCCCTTGAGAAAGCTGAGCGCGGAAAACATCGACGTATACCAGATGACCGTCAGCCCGGCGGCGATGCCGAACAGCGCGATGAAGATGCGCCGCTTGTTGCCGGGATAGGTGAAACTTTCGACGAAGGGATTGCCGGCCAGTTCGCCTTCTTCCTGCATGGCGCGAAACACCGGGCTCTCGGACAGCTTCATGCGCATCCACAGCGAAATGGCGAGCAGCGCCAGCGACAGCAGGAAAGGCACGCGCCAGCCCCATTCCGTCCAGGTTTCCGCGCTCATCAGCCCCTTGCAGGCCAGGACGACGACGAGGCTCAGCACAAAGCCGCCCACCACGCTCGACTGGATGAAGCCAGTGAAGAAGCCTCGCCGCCGCGGCGGCGAGTGTTCGGCCACATAGATCGCGGCGCCGCCATATTCGCCGCCCAGCGCCAGGCCCTGCAAGATGCGCAGGAATATCACGATCAGCGGCGCGGCGATGCCGATGGCTTCGGCGGACGGGATAAGGCCGACGCCCGCCGTTGCGATGCCCATGAGCGTTACCGTGACGAGGAACGTGTATTTCCGGCCCAGCTTGTCGCCCAGATAGCCGAACAGGATCGCGCCCAATGGACGAAACCCGAACCCCACGGCAAATCCGGCCCAGACCAGCAGCGTTTCCAGCGTGGCGTTACCGGACGGGAAGAACGTCTTGCCGATGATGGCGGCCAGCGTGCCGTAGATGAAGAAATCATACCATTCGAACACCGTGCCCGCCGACGACGCCGCGATGACGAGCTTTATGTCTGATGTGGTCGGTTCTTTCTTCGCCGGTGCCTCAACCGCCGTTGCCTGCATATTCGCCATCCCCCGGATTGTCCCGCCGTGCGCCCGCTCTAGCGAGGCAGGTCCGAAGAGGAAAGCAGCTCTTGCGCGGCTTTCCACGCCAGCATGACGGCGGCATGGCGCGCGGGATAGTGCTTGACCTTGGCAATGGCATCGAGGCCCGGCCAGTCCGGCAGCGGCCCCTCCCCGGCAAGCCACGCCGCCATGGCGTCCGTGGCGGCACGGACATCCCGCGCGTCGCGGCCGGGGGCCGATCGCGCGAAGATCGCCGCTGCCGCCTGCCCCACGGCGCAAGCCTGCGCCCTTACGCCGACCTGGCCGATCCGGCCCGCTTCATCCAGCGCCAGGCCGAGCGAGATCACGCTGCCGCAGCTTTTGGACCGCGCCTCTCCCTTGAGAGGCAAGGCGTCATCCAGCGGAAAGGCGGCCAGCCCCGTCGCCAGCGCCAGCACATCGGGCGTATAGAGCGCAGTGACGGACAACCGGCCTCAACTGCCTTTCAGCTTCTTGTCGGCCGCGATCATGGCGGCGCGCCGTTCCGCGATCATGGAAACCAGTTCCTCGCTGCCGGCGTTGACGAAAGGATAAGTGCGGGCCTGCTTGATCCAGTCCGGCCTGCCGCCCGGCCCCCACACCGTATCATAACCCAGCGCGATGATGGAAAAGGCCATCACCACGATGATGATGCCTTTCACGGCGCCGAAGCCGAAACCCAGCACCCGGTCGATCGGCCCGAGCACGGACGAACGGCTTTTCGAGCCGGCCCAGCCCGCGATGAGCCGGACCACCGCCACGGGCACCAGCAGCAACAGCGCGAACGCCCCGACCGGAGCGCCCGATCCTTCGCCCAGATAGGGCGTGAGCGCTTCCGTCACCGGCGTATGCAGGAAATAGATCGCGAGGATCGCCGCGACCCATGCCGCGAGCGAAAGAATTTCCTGCACGAAGCCGCGCAGGAAACCGGCGATGGCGCCCATGCCCACCAGCAGGAAGACAGCGATATCGAAGCCCGTCATGACAGGCGCAGGTTTAGGCAGCGCCCAGAATTCGGTCAACGAGATTTGGCAACTGGCCGATGGTTTCGAACGGCATGCCCCCGGCCGCTTTTCTCGCGGCTTCGGCACCGCCCTGCCCTGTGCTATCCTGGGGGCCGAATGCGCGCGCGAACCCCAGCTTCGCAGCTTCGCGGCGGCGCAAGGCGCCATGCGCCACGGGGCGTACCTCCCCGGAAAGCGAAACTTCGCCGAACCACACGGCGCCTTCCGGCAAGGGCCTGTCTCCCAGCGCGGACACCAGCGCCGCCGCGACGGCAAGATCGGCGCCCGGATCGGAAAGACGATAGCCGCCCGCGACATTGAGATAGACTTCGGCCGAAGAGAAGTTCAGCCCGCAGCGCGCCTCCAGCACGGCGAGCAGCATCGCCAGCCTGCCGTTGTCCCACCCGACGACGGCGCGGCGCGGCGTCGCCCCGCTCGCCAGCCGGACGATCAGCGCCTGGATCTCCACCAGCACCGGGCGCGTCCCTTCCATGGCGGGAAACACCGCGCTGCCCGCCACCGGCGTATCGCGCCCGGAGAGGAACAGCATGGACGGGTTGGCCACTTCCTCCAGCCCCCGCCCCGCCATGGCGAAGACGCCGATCTCGTCCACCGGGCCGAACCGGTTCTTGAGCGAGCGCAGGATGCGATACTGGTGGCTGCGCTCCCCCTCGAAGCTCATCACGACGTCCACCATGTGTTCCAGCACGCGCGGCCCGGCGATGTTGCCGTCCTTCGTCACATGGCCGACCAGCACCAGCGCAACGCCGTTTTCCTTGGCGTAGCGGATCAGCTCGAAAGCGCAGCCGCGCACCTGGCTGACCGTTCCCGGCGCGCCCTCTATCTGATCGGAATGCATGGTCTGGATCGAATCGATGACCAGTAACGCCGGAGGCTCCATGCCGCCAAGACTGGTCAGGATGTCGCGCACCGATGTCGCCGCCGCGAGCCGGATCGGGGCGTCGGACAGGCCCAGCCTTTCACCGCGCAGCCGCACCTGCCCCGCCGCTTCCTCGCCGCTGATATAGACGGTTTGCGCGCCGGATCGGGTGATGCTGGCCGCTGCCTGCAACAGCAGGGTAGACTTGCCGATACCCGGATCGCCGCCCATCAGGATCGCGGAGCCCGGGACAAGCCCGCCGCCCAGCGCGCGATCGAACTCCGCGAGGCCGGTGGAGCGGCGGACCAGCTTCTCGTTCGGCGCGTCGAGCGGCTCGAACAGGATCGCCCGCCCACCTGATGACAGATCGTGCCGCGCGGAAAACACCGTCTGCGGCGCATCCTCGGCCAGCGAGTTCCACTCCCCGCAATCGGGGCACTGCCCTTGCCAGCGGTGCGTGACGCTGCCGCAGGTGGCGCAGACATATCGGCGTTTAGGCTTGGCCATGTGCGCGATCTATACGGAACGTATCAAGAACGCAATTGCCTTTGGCGCGCATAGGGGCCAAGCATGGCGCCATGCGGCAAAAGGAACTGCGGATCGCGCTTGTCTGTTACGGCGGCATCAGCCTTGCCGTCTATATGCACGGCGTCACCAAGGAGCTGTGGAAACTGTGCCGCGCCAGCCGTGATTTCCATGCCGGGGGCGGCGATCCCGCCGATGCGGCGGGCGGGAGCGAGGCCGTCTATCGCGGTTTACTGCGCCGCATCCAGACGCGGCATCAGGTCCGGCTCTCGGTGTTGACGGATATCGTCGCGGGCGCCAGCGCGGGCGGGATCAACGGCGTGTTTCTGGCGCAGGCGATCCATTCGGGGCAATCGCTGGAACCGCTGACGAAACTGTGGCTGGAGCGCGCCGACGTCGACGTTCTGCTGGACCCGGACGCGCGCCCCTGGTCGCGTATCGCCAAGTTCTGGGCCATGCCGATCGTGTGGTGGCTGCTGCGCCGCAAGGACAATGTCGTGACCGCCAGCGTCGCTCCCGAAACGCGTGAGGAAGTGCGGGCCAAGCTGTCCCGCCTCATCCGGTCGCGCTGGTTCGAGCCGCCGTTCGGCGGGCTGGGATTCTCTCGGCTGCTTTGCGAAGCATTGGGCGCCATGGCGAAATCGCCGCCGGGCGCTCCCCTGCTTCCACCCGGCCATCCGCTCGACCTTTTCGTCACGGCGACCGATTTCAAGGGCCACATGGAAACCTTGCGGCTCCACAGCCCGCCGCTGGTGCGCGAGAGCGAGCACCGCCTGTCCATCGGCTTTCGCTCCGTGGTTCCGGCGCGATCCGGGGCGATGCTGGCGCCTGCCCCGGAACTGATCGCCGCCGCCCGCGCGACCGCGAGTTTTCCCGGCGCCTTCCCGGCGTTCCAGTTCGCCGAGATCGACGCGCTGGCGGCGGAAAAGGGACTGCCATGGCCGGGAAGGGACGCTTTCATCGAGCGGATCCTGCCGGAACACGCGCGGCAGGGCGATGTCGCGGGCGTTTCGCTGATAGACGGATCGGTGCTCGTCAACGCCCCGTTCGCGGACGCGATGGCCGTTTTGCGAGACCGGCCCGCGCAACGCGAAGTGGACCGCCGCTTCGTCTATATCGACCCCAGACCGGACAAGGTGGGCGGCATCGCGCGCACCGATCCCCGCCCGCCCGGCTTTTTTTCGGTGATCTTCGGCTCGCTCTCATCGATTCCGCGCGAACAGCCGATCCGCGACAATCTGGAATCCCTCGCCCGCGATTCCGCCGACATGGCGCGAATGCGGGCAATCGTCATCACGTTGCGGCCGGAGATCGAGCAAACGGTCGAAAAGCTGTTCGGCTATACGCTGTTCCTCGATACGCCGACCGTCAGGCGGCTCGCCTCATGGCGCGCCAAGGCGCAAAAAGCGGCGGCGGAGCAGGCGGGCTTCGCATTCCAGGGCTATGCCCAGACGAAGTTCGCGGGGATCGTCGACGATCTGGCCGCTGTTATCGCCAAGGCCGCGCCCAATCTCGCCGCCGGTTCGCCCGACCTGATCGCCAGCGTCCTTGCGGCGCATCTCGATACGCACGGCCTCGACCATATCGGCGAACTGCACGGCGGCGCGACACCCGAGGCGATCGCATTCTTCCGCGATCATGACATCACTTACCGTATCCGGCGGCTGCGTCTGCTGGCACGGCGGCTGACGCAGGAATGGGAAATGGACGCCGCAGGGGGTGGCGAGCCAGTCGACGAAGCCGCGCGGGACAAGGCGCGCGATGCCGTTTATCGCGCGCTGGCGTTGTATTTCGAGCGGGAATCCGTGCGCTTCCTGGGGCCGGACTTCCCCGAACTGGCGGCCCGGGTTTTCGAAGATCCCGGCGCCGTGCTGCGCGGCATGGCGCAGCGGCGCAACCTTGTGGAGACCGATCATCTCGTCGATGCCCTGATGGCTTCGGCGCTGGCGGACATGCCGGTCGCGCTGCGCCGCCGGATGCTGCTGGCCTATCTGGGCTTTCCGTTCTTCGATACTGTCACTTTGCCCCTGTTGCGCGGCGAAGGGCTGACCGAGTTCGACCCGATCAAGGTGGATCGCATCTCGCCCGACGATTGCCCGTCGATCCGCGAAGGCGGCGCGCCCGCGGCCTTGCGCGGCGTGGAATTCTACAACTTCGGCGCATTCTTCAGCCGCGCCTATCGCGAAAACGACTACCTCTGGGGCCGCCTGCACGGCGCGGAGCGGATGATAGACCTTGTCGCCACGGCCTTGCCGGAGCCGGAACGCATGACGCCGGAAGACCTGTCGGCCATCAAGCGGGAAGCATTCCTCGCGATTCTGGACGAGGAAGCGGAGACTCTGACGGCGGATTCGACGTTGATCGAAACCGTCCGGGCGGAAGTGCTGGCGCGGGCCGGGTAAGAAATCGACTCTCTTGTCGAATGGTGATAATTTCGCGGTGCTTCGCGAGGGAGGCCGCAGATGGCCGTCAACTATGAAGTTCCGGGCGTGGAACTTGTCGTGCAGGATCAGACGATGGCCTGCTGGTTCGCTTCGGCCATGATGCTGATAAACTGGCGTGAAAGACAATCGTCCAACGCGGTTTGCCGCGCGCTGGATGACGAGACGGTGAAGCTCTACCAGGCGAATCGGGGAATCGGGAACGCTCAGATTCTCCCGCTGGCGAAACGGCTTGGACTGATGCACGTTTCTCCGATGTCGCCCACGCCCAAGGCGATCGAGAACTGGTTGCGTTCCTATGGCCCGCTCTGGACCAACGGAGTGACGCATATCGTGGTGATCGCGGGCATCCGGGGAGGCGATGCCCAGGGATACGAAGTGAAAGTCTATGACCCGGCACCGGGCACTGGCGTTTCGTGGCGGTCCCTGTGGGGGTGGTATACCGGCAGCGATCCCGGCAAGCACCCGGAAAGTTCAAGAGATGCGGGTGCCGGTGTCGAGGCCGTGTTCCTGCACTTGCCGGTCAACGCGTTGTCTTTCCTGACGCTGAACCGCTGAGAAAGACCGCGCACTGCCCGACGCGCGCGAAGCCTGTCCTAATCCGTCAGATCGCTCCATGCGTCCTTCATGCGATCGAAGAACCCGCGCGATTCCGGGCACTCCTCGCCGGTTTCCGTGGACTGGAACTCGCGCAGCAATTCCTTCTGACGAGCGCTGAGTTTCGTCGGCGTTTCGACAGCGATCTCCACCACCATGTCGCCATGGCCCTTGCCTTGCAGCACCGGCATGCCCGCGCCGCGCTTGCGGAGCTGTTTGCCGGACTGGATGCCCGCGGGGATGGGCACGGTGTTGGTGCTGCCGTCCAGGCCCGGAATTGCAATCTCTCCGCCCAGTGCCGCCGTTGTGAAGCTGATCGGCACGCGCGTGAGGAGCATGGTGCCATCGCGCTCGAATACCGGATGACGGCGGACATGGAGGAAAATATAGAGGTCGCCCGGTGGCGAACCGAACGGTCCGGCCTCGCCCTTGCCGGAAAGGCGGATGCGCGTGCCGGTATCGACGCCCGGCGGGATCGTGACGTCCAGCGTGCGGGGAAGGTCCACGCGCCCCTCACCCCGGCAGGCACGGCACGGCGTTTCGATCACTTCGCCGCGCCCGTGGCAGGTGGGGCAGGTGCGTTCCACCATGAAGAAGCCCTGCTGCGAGCGGACCTTGCCGTGGCCGCCGCAAAGCGTGCAACGCCGCGTGCCGGTGCCGGGTTCGGCCCCGCTGCCGCCGCACGGTTCGCATGGCTGCGAGACTTCGATCTCGATCTCGGTCTGTTTGCCATGGAACGCCTCGTCCAGCGTGATTTCCATGTCATAGCGCAAGTCCGCGCCCCGGCGGGCCTGCTTGCGTCCGCCGCCGCCGCCGAACGCCCCGCCGAAGATCGATTCGAAGATATCCCCGAAATCGGAAAAGCCCTGCTGGCCCGGCCCGCCGCCATTGTTGAACCCGCCCTGCTCGAAAGCGGCATGGCCGAACCGATCGTAGGCCGCGCGCTTCTGCGGATCTTTCAGGCAATCGTAAGCCTGGCTGATGGCCTTGAATTTCGCCTCGGAATCGGCGCAACCCGGATTTTTGTCCGGGTGATAGCGCATGGCAAGGCGGCGATAGGACGACTTGATCGTCCTATCGTCCGCCGTCCGTTCGACTTCCAGCAGTTCGTAAAAATCGGTCTGGACCGTCATCGCTCCGCCCCAACGCGATCGCCGCCCACGCCATCACGCAGGCGGCGATTTCGTTCCATTCGCAAATCAGGCCTTGTTGTCGTCGACTTCCGAGAACTCGGCATCGACCACGTCCTCGTCACCGCCCTGTGCCCCGGCGTCGGCGCCCGGAGACGCGGCGGCTGCCTGCTCCTTCTCGTAGATGGCCTGGCCCATCTTCATGGCGGCTTCGGTGAGAGCCTGGGTCTTGGCCGTCATCTCGGCGGCGTCACCCGCTTCGATGGCGGACTTGAGGGCCGCCACCGCCGCTTCGACTTCGGACTTGATCGACGCGTCGAGCTTGTCGCCATGTTCGGCAAGCTGCTGCTCGGTCGCATGGACGAGGCTGTCGGCATTGTTGCGGGCTTCGGCCGCCTCGCGCCGCTTCTTGTCCTCTTCGGCGAACTTTTCCGCGTCCTTCACCATCTGGTCGATGTCGGCGTCGGACAGACCTCCCGAAGCCTGGATGCGGATCTGCTGCTCCTTGCCGGTGCCCTTGTCCTTGGCCGACACGTTGACGATGCCGTTCGCGTCGATATCGAACGTCACTTCGATCTGCGGCACGCCGCGCCGCGCGGGCGGGATGCCGACAAGATCGAACTGGCCCAGCAGCTTGTTGTCCGCCGCCATCTCGCGTTCGCCCTGGAACACGCGGATGGTCACGGCCTGCTGGTTGTCGTCCGCCGTGGAATAGACCTGGCTCTTCTTGGTGGGGATCGTCGTGTTGCGGTCGATCATGCGCGTGAACACGCCGCCCAGCGTCTCGATGCCCAGCGACAGCGGCGTGACGTCGAGCAGCAGCACGTCCTTGACGTCGCCCTGAAGCACGCCCGCCTGGATGGCGGCGCCCATGGCCACCACTTCGTCCGGGTTCACGCCGGTGTGCGGCTCCTTGCCGAAGAAGTCCTTCACCGTTTCGCGGACCTTGGGCATCCGGGTCATGCCGCCGACCAGCACCACGTCGTCGATGTCCGACGCTTTCAGGCCCGCATCGGCCAGCGCCTTGCGGCACGGCTCCAGCGTGCGCTGGATCAGGTCGGCCACCAGCTTTTCGAGGTCGGCCCGGGTGATCGTTTCCACCAGATGCAGCGGCGTCGTCGCCCCGCCTTCCATGCGCGCGGTGATGAAGGGCAGGTTGATTTCGGTCGAAGCCGTGCTCGAAAGCTCGATCTTCGCCTTTTCCGCCGCTTCCTTCAGGCGCTGGAGGGCCAGCTTGTCGGTCTTGAGGTCGATGTTCTCCTTGGCCTTGAACTTGTCGGCCAGATACTCGACCAGCTTGGAATCGAAATCCTCGCCGCCCAGAAAAGTGTCGCCGTTGGTGGACTTCACTTCGAACACGCCGTCGCCGATTTCGAGGATCGAGACGTCGAAGGTGCCGCCGCCGAGGTCGTAGACCGCGATGGTCTTGCCGTCGTTCTTCTCAAGCCCGTAGGCGAGCGCGGCCGCCGTCGGCTCGTTGATGATGCGCAGCACTTCAAGGCCCGCGATCTGCCCGGCGTCCTTGGTCGCCTGGCGCTGCGCGTCATTGAAGTAGGCGGGCACGGTGATGACGGCCTGCGTCACCGTTTCACCGAGATAGCTCTCAGCGGTTTCCTTCATCTTCTGAAGGATGAAGGCGGAAATCTGCGACGGGCTGTAATCCTCGCCGCCGGCCTGAACCCAGGCGTCGCCGTTCTTGCCCTTCACGATCGTGTAGGGAACAAGTTCGGTATCCTTCCGGGTGACCGGATCGTCGAAGCGGCGGCCGATCAGGCGCTTTACCGCGAAAACCGTATTGTCGGGATTGGTCACGGCCTGGCGCTTGGCAGGCTGGCCGATCAAGCGCTCACCATCCTTGGTGAAAGCGACAATCGAAGGCGTGGTGCGCGCGCCTTCCGCATTTTCGACTACCTTGGGCTTGCCGCCGTCCATCACGGCGATGCAGCTATTCGTGGTGCCGAGGTCGATACCGATAACTTTAGCCATTATTCCCCATTCCTCATGTCAGGTGTGACACCGCTCCAGTGGCCTCCCGCGATAGCGGCAAGGCCGGTCGGCGGCTCTCAGACAAGGCGCGATATAGGTGCGGTTTCGCTTGCCGCAAGAGTTTCGCGGCATTAGCGCTTCGTTCTCCGCACACGGTATCCGGCCGGAAAGGAAACGACCATGAAAACCGCCGCATTCCTGCTTTGCGCAGCCCTGCTTTCCCTGTCGGCCTGCAAGCAGCAGGCCCCTGCCCCCGAAGCAACCGCCGATGCCGCGAACCCCGATGCCAAGCCGGGCCTTTCGATGAGCGTGGGCAAACTGGTGCTTCCGGCGGTCAAGGGCAATCCGGGCGCGGCCTATTTCGAGTTGGCCAACCGCAGCGACAAGGACACCGCGCTGGCCGCCGTAGTCATCGACGGTGCGGGCAAGACGGAAATGCACGAAACCACCGAAAACGGCATGGAAACCATTGCGTCGCTGCCAGTGAAAGCCGGGGAAACCGTGACTTTCGCGCGCGGCGGCCGCCACGTCATGGCGTTCGATCTGGATGGGAAACTGGCGGTGGGCGGCAAGACGGAAGCGACGCTGGTGTTCGCCGATGGCGACAAGCTTTCCGGTGATCTGGAGATCGAGGCGGCGGGCGGAAGCGACCACGCGCATTGACGGCGGAAATCGTGACCTGCCCGGCAGGCGGTGAGCGGGGGCTGACGCCGGGCGAAGTGGCGCTCGTCCGGCGCGTGTTCGGCGATGCCATCGACGTTTCGTCCTGCGCGATCCGGCGGCGGTGCTGGTTCCCGCTGCAATCCGCACGGACGACCATGGCCCCGATGGGACACCTGCATTTCCACCCGGCGTCCGCCAATTACTGCGACGATTTCGCCTGTGCCGATCTATCGCTGCAAGGGCACTTCATCCATGAGATGACTCATGTATGGCAGACCCAGCAGAAAGGGCGCTGGTATCTGCCGCTGATGCGGCACCCCTTCTGTCGCTATCACTACACTCTCAGACCAGGCTGGAAACTCGAACGTTATGGCATTGAACAGCAAGCGGAAATCGTGCGTCATGCCTTCCTGATGATGCAAGGGCAGCGGGTTGGCGGCGCGCCGGGGCTGGACGCCTACCTGCCGATCCTGCCGTTCAGCCCGGCTGCCTAGCCCCGCCGTCTAGCAACGGCGGTCCCAATAACGGCGGCCGTTGCGGTCATAGCGATAACAGCCGTTCCGGTCCCGCTTCTTCACCTGCGAGCCGATCGCCGCGCCAGCGGCCGCGCCCACGGCGGCGCCCGTGCCGACATCCACATCGCTCACCGCGCCGACACCGGCGCCCAGCGCGCCACCGGCAAGTGCCCCCTCGCCCGCATAATTGCTGGCGCAGCCGCCCAGCGCCAGAGCGCCGGCGAACACGGCGGGAAGGATGAACTTGCGCATGATTTCTCTCCGTCTGGAACTCTACGGAAGAGTCAACGGGTGAAAGGTCAGGCAGGTTCCAATCTTTTCAATGTAAAACTGGCAGCCGGACGCACCGCAAAGTCAATCCGGCTTCTTCGCCACCGCCACCATCGCCGGGCGCAGCAGACGGTCCTTTATCATGAAACCCGCCTGCAATTCCTGCACGACGGTGCCCGGCTCCGCGTCGGTCGAAGGCACTTCCAGCATGGCCTGATGCTGGTTCGGATCGAGCGGCAGGCCCAGTGCGGCGATGCGGCTGATGCCGTGGCTGGCGAACACTTTGTCAATTTCGCGCGCTGTCGCCTCGATCCCGGCGACGAAGCCTTTCACGCGCTCATCCTCGCGCAAATCCTCGGGCACGGCGGCCAGCGCGCGGGCGAGGTTGTCCGACACCGAGAGGATATCGCGGGCAAAGCCGGTGGCGGCATAGGCGCGGGTATCGGCGATATCCTTTTCCATGCGGCGGCGCAGGTTCTGCGTTTCCGCGCGGGCATAGAGCACGTCCTGCTTCGCGGTCTCAAGCTCTTCCTTCAGGCGGTCAAGCTCTCCGCCGACGCCGGCGAAAGTCGCCCCTTCCGGGGCCGTTTCGTTCATATCCGGGGCAACCGCGGTGTCATCCTGCGGCTTTGAATTGTCAGTCATTATCGAATGGGTTCCAGTTTTTACCAACCAGCTTGCCCAGGGACTGGGCCGTGAAATCCACCATGGGGACAACGCGCGCATAATTCAACCGCGTCGGCCCGATAACTCCCACCACACCGACCACGCGGCCCTCCCGGTCGCGATAGGGCGAGGCGATGACGGACGAGCCGGACAGGGCAAACAGCCGGTTTTCCGATCCGATGAAAATCCGTGTGGCCTGAGATTGCCGCGCGCGGTCCAGCAGGTCCGCCACGGACTGCTTGTTTTCGAGGTCGTCGAGCAGCGAACGCACCCGTTCGATATCGTGCAGCGCCTCTTCGTCCAGCAGGTTCGCCTGCCCCCGCACGATCAGGACGGCGCGGCGCGCGGCGTCCTTGCTCCACACGGCAAGACCGCGCTCCACCAGATCGCGGCTGGCGGCGTCCAATGCGGATTCGCCGCTGGTGATCTCGGCGCGGATCGCCTGTAACGCTTCGGCCAGAGTGCGCCCGGCAAGGCGTGCGGTGACATAGTTCGCCGCTTCTTCCAGCGCCCCGGACCGGACCGGACCGTGCGTGTCCACGATGCGGTTTTCCACTGCCCCGTCTTCGCCGACCAGCACGGCCAGCGCGCGCGCGCCGTCCAGCGGCACAAGGCTGAACTGGGCCAGGCGCGGTTCATGCGCGGGCACCATGATGACGCCCGCGCAGGCGGACAGATCGGACAGGACGGCGCTCGTCGCCGCCAGCGCGGCTTCTATGGGGCCGGGTTCGTGCAATTGCCGTTCGATGGCGGCGCGTTCATGGGCCGTGGGTTGGGCCACCTGCATCATGCCGTCCACGAACAGGCGCAGCCCGCTTTCGGTGGGCATCCGCCCGGCGCTGGTGTGCGGCGCGGCCAGCAGGCCCAATGCCTCCAGGTCGGCCAAAACCGACCGGATCGAAGCCGGCGACAGGTTCACCCGCGCGCTGCCCGCCAGCGTCCTGGAACCGACAGGCTGACCCGTGCTGATGTAACCTTCCACCACGAGGCGGAAAATCTCCCGCGCGCGGTCCGTCAGTTCCATGATCGGCAGGCTGGCCATAGGGACTATTTAAGCCCTGTGGCCCCCGTCTCAAGTGGAAAGGCTTGCGGGCGCAGGGGGCACGCCCTAACGCGCCCCAACTTCATTCAGCCCACTTCAGTTGACGGGGATATACCAATGCGACCTTCCGGCCGCGCGCCTGACGAAATGCGCGCTCTTTCGTTCGAGCCTCACTTCACCAAACACGCCGAAGGGTCCGTCCTCGTCTGTTTCGGCGATACCAAGGTGATCTGCACCGCATCGGTGGAAGAGCGCGTGCCGCCCTTCATGCGCGGCAAGGGCGAAGGCTGGGTGACGGGGGAATATTCCATGCTGCCCCGCGCCACGCACACGCGCGGCAGCCGCGAAGCGGCCAAGGGCAAGCAATCGGGCCGCACGCAGGAAATCCAGCGGTTGATCGGGCGTTCGCTGCGCGCCGTCACGGACTTCAAGAAACTGGGCGAGCGGCAGATCACGCTCGATTGCGACGTGATCCAGGCCGACGGCGGCACGCGCACAGCGGCCATTTCCGGCGCATGGGTAGCGCTGCGTCTGGCCGTGGACGGCCTTATGAAACAGGGCCTGATCGTGAATGACCCGCTGACGCGGAAAGTCGCCGCCGTCTCCTGCGGCATCTATCAGGGCATGCCCGTGCTCGATCTCGACTATGCCGAGGACAGCACGGCCGACGCGGACGCCAACTTCGTGCTGATCGAAGGCGGCCAGATCGCCGAAGCGCAAGCGACAGCCGAAGGCGCGACTTATGACGAGGAAAGCTTGCTCCGCCTGCTGCGCCTCGCCCGCATCGGCTGCGACCGTATCTTCGCGGCGCAAGCGAAAGCGGTCGGTCAATGACACGCCGGATCGGCGGCGGAAAGCTCGTCATCGCCACGCACAACGCGGGCAAGCTGCGCGAGATTTCCGCCCTGCTGGCGCCTTACGGCCTAGATTGCATTTCGGCGGGCGCGCTGGGCTTGCCCGAACCCGCCGAAACCGGCACGACCTTCGTGGAAAACGCGCTCATCAAGGCGCGGGCGGCGGCAGAGGCCTCGCAGATCCCCGCGCTGGCCGACGACAGCGGCCTGTCCGTCACGGCGCTGGGCGGGCGGCCGGGCGTCTATACCGCCGACTGGGCGGAACGGCAGTGGTTCGAGGGCGAGCCGGGCCGCGACTGGTATATGGCAATGGGCAAAGTCGAAGGCCTGTTGCAGGCGCTGGGACCGGACACGGATCGCGCTTGCTGGTTCACTTGCGTTCTGGCGCTGGCCTGGCCGGACGGGGAAAGCGCTGTCTATGAAGGCCGGGTCGACGGCACGTTCGCGTGGCCGCCGCGCGGAAGCAAGGGCTTCGGCTATGACCCGGTATTCGTGCCGGACGGACGCACGGAAACCTTCGGCGAAATCGCGCCCGAGGAAAAGCACGCCATGAGCCACCGCGCCGATGCTTTCGCGAAGCTGGTCAGAGGCCAGTTCGGCGGCTGACATATTCGGCATTGCGAGCGGCGAAGCCGCGCGGCAACTCAGGGGCCCGCATGCCGGCGCGCTGGATTGCTTCGCTACGCTCGCAATGACGAAAGGTTTCTTCTAGAAGCATCCGATGGCCCGCGCGCTTTATATCCACTGGCCGTTCTGCCTGAAGAAATGCCCTTACTGCGACTTCAACAGCCATGTCCGCAACGGCGTGGACCATGATTTGTGGCTGCGCGCGCTCGTTGCCGACATGCGGGGCGAAGCGGAACGGGCGGGCGGCGAAACGCTGACATCGATCTTCTTCGGCGGCGGCACGCCTTCGCTCATGCCGCCTGCCCTTGTCGCGGCGCTGCTGGTGGAAGCGGAGCGGCTCTGGGGCTTTGCGCCCGGCATCGAGATCACGCTGGAAGGCAATCCTTCTTCCGTCGAGGCCGCGAACTATGCCGCACTTGCGACGGCTGGCGTGAACCGCGCCTCGCTCGGCGTGCAGGCGCTGGACGACGCGGCGTTGCGCTTTCTGGGGCGCCTGCACGGCGTGGACGAGGCGCTGGCCGCGCTGGATGTGGCGCAACGCCATTTCGCGCGCGTGAGCATCGACCTGATCTATGCCCGCCCCGGACAGATGGCGGAAAGCTGGGAGGCCGAACTGGCGCGCGCCATAGCGCTGGGCACCGGACATCTCTCGCTCTACCAGTTGACGATCGAGCCAGGCACCCGCTTTGCGACGGACTTGCGCGAAGGCACGCTGACTCCGCTGGAGGATGACGCCGCCGCCGAAATGTTCGCTCTCACCCGCAAACTGACGGCGGCCTATGGCCTGCCCGCCTACGAAGTCAGCAACCACGCCAGGCCGGGCGAGCGCAGCCGTCACAACCTGACTTATTGGCAATACCGCGACTATTGCGGCATCGGTCCCGGCGCGCATGGCCGGCGCGGCGGCATGGCGACCGCGCGCCACAGAAAGCCGGAGAACTGGCTGGCGGCCATCGACGTGCAAGGCGACGGCATTGCGGAACAACGCCCGCTTTCGCCGCGCGACATGGCAAGCGAAGCCCTGATGATGGGCCTGCGCCTGACGGAAGGCATTGACCTTGCCGATCTCGCGCGGCGCACCGGCCTGACAGTGGAAACGCTGTGCGATGCGGCCAAAGCGGCGTTCTATGAAAGCCAGGGCCTGATCTGGCGCAGAGGGCCGCGCATCGGCGCCACCGAAGCAGGCATGAGCCTGCTCAATGGATTGATCGCCGAACTGGTGCCGGCGGAACTGGTCGCGCCATGACCGCGCAGGACATGCTTGAAGCATGGCGCAACCATCTGGAGCATGACCGCCGCCGCTCGCCTCATACCGTGCGGGCCTATGTGGCGACCGCCGCGCGGCTGCTGGAGGCCCGGCCCG
The DNA here is from genome assembly GCA_964621355.1 of uncultured Novosphingobium sp. Lineage (GTDB taxonomy): Bacteria > Pseudomonadota > Alphaproteobacteria > Sphingomonadales > Sphingomonadaceae > Novosphingobium. The sequence continues at coordinate 37,539 of CAZUOV010000008.1, forward strand.
CAAACAATTGGCACACACTCGCGCGGTTCGGCGCGCCGGAACTGCGCGCGCAACTGGCCGCGCGCCGGGCGGAAGGCATCTCCAACATCTCGGCGGCGCGTGAGCTTTCGGTGCTGCGGCAATTCGTCGCTTTCGCCCGGCGCCAGGCTGGCGAGCCGGATGGGCAACCGCCGCGCATCAGGGGTCCGCGTATCAGGAAGGGCATCCCTCGCCCTATTACACCGGACGATGCCGCCAATGTCGCGGACAGTGTGGCGGACGATCGGGGCTGGGTCGGCGCGCGCGACCGGGCCGTGCTGCTGCTGCTCTACGGCGCGGGACTGCGGATCGCCGAGGCGCTGTCGCTGACCGGGATGGACCTGCCGCTGGGAGAAACCGTGGTCATCACCGGCAAGGGCGGCAAGCAGCGCATGGTGCCGCTGTTGCCCGTCGTGAGAGAGGCTATCAGCCACTATGTCGCGCTATGCCCCTGGCCGGTCACGCGGGAAGGTCCGTTGTTCCGGGGCGCGAAAGGCGGGCTGTTGTCCTCCGGCATGGTGCGGCGCGCCATGGCCGAAGCGCGAATCAGACTCGGCCTGCCGGACAGCGCGACTCCCCATGCGCTGCGGCACAGCTTCGCCACGCACCTGCTGGGCGAAGGCGCGGACCTGCGTTCATTGCAGGAACTGCTCGGCCATGCGAGCCTCGGCTCCACCCAGATCTACACCATGGTCGATACCGCCACTTTGCTGGAGACCTATCGCAAGGCCCACCCGCTCGAAAAGGGCGGCTAGGCGGCGATCATCGCCGCGTGCCGGGCCTCTATCGCATCCCAGATCAGCGCGCTGGTGTCCGTCCCGTTGAAGCGGTCGATGGCGACGATACCCGTAGGCGACGTCACGTTGATTTCGGTGAGCCATTGCCCGCCGATCACGTCGATGCCCACGAAGACGAGGCCCAGCCGTTTCAATTCCGGCCCCAGAGCGGCGCAGATTTCCTCTTCCCGAGCGGTCAATCCCGCCGCTTCGGCCGATCCGCCGACGGCGAGGTTGGAGCGGAACTCCCCTTCCCCCGGCTTGCGGTTGATCGCGCCCGCGAATTCGCCGTCGACCAGCACGATTCGCTTGTCGCCGCTGGCCACGTCCGGCAGGAACGGCTGCACCATGAACGGCTCCACCCAGGCGTTGTGGAACATCTCCACCAGCGCGCCGAGGTTCGACCCGTCCGCCGGGATGCGGAATACCGCCTTGCCGCCGTTGCCGTGCAGCGGCTTCACCACCAGATCACCGGGATAGCGCGCGTGGAAGGCGCGCACGTCCTCCATCCGGCGGGCGACCAGCGTCGGCGGCATGAAGCGCGCATAATCCAGCACCATGACCTTTTCCGGCGCGTTGCGAACCGACGCCGGATCGTTGACCACCAGCGTCTGGCCCGCAAGCCGCTCCAGCAAGTGCGTGGCCGTGATATAGCCCAGATCGAACGGCGGATCCTGCCGCATGAGCACGACATCGGCATCGCGGGACAAGTCGATCAGGCGATACTCGCCCAAGGCGAAGTGCCGCCCTTTCACGCGCTGCACCGTAACCGGCGCGGCCCATGCGGTGATAGCGCCGCCCGCTCCCGCCGAACTGGCCCCGGAACTGGTCCACGCCAGCGTGCCCACGTCGTAGTGATAGAGAACATGCCCTCTCGCCTGCGCGGACAGCATCATCGCGAACGTCGAATCGCCCGCGATGTTGATGGCATCGAGCGGGTCCATCTGAACGGCGACGCGCAAAGTCATGATTTATGGGCTCCTCAAGGCATCCAGGCGTTGGCGATGTGGCGCGGCATGGCGCCGGGCGCAAGCAGCAAGACGTCGATCCGCATATCCTCCCCGTCGCGCAAGTGGCTGGCGGCGATCACTTCCGCCGCCGCCGCCACACGGCGCAGGCGATATTCGTCTATGGCGAAATCGAGGTCCGCCGCCCTCGCGCGCCATTTCACTTCCACGAAGACCAGCGTGGCGCCGTCGCGCGCCACGAGATCGACTTCACCGCGCGGCGTCTTTACCCGGCGGTCCACGATCTTCCAGCCTTTCAGGCGCAGCCACCACGCCGCAAGCCGTTCGCCGCGTCGTCCCTGCCGTTCGCGTGAGGCACGCGCTCCGTTGGCCGGACGTTTCACTTGAGTTCCATCGCCCGCGCATAGAGCGCCTTGCGATCCTGTCCGGTGAGTTTGGCCACGCTTGCCGCCGCTTGCGACGGCTTCGCCTGTTCCAGAGCCTCGCGCAACAAGGCATCGACATCGAAATCCTGCCGCGCTCCGTCGCCCGGCGGGCCGATCATCAGCACGATCTCGCCCTTGGGCGGATACGCCGCATAATATTCGGCCAGCGCATCGGGCGCGCCGGAGCGGCATTCCTCGAACCGCTTGGTCAGTTCCCGTGCGACGGCCACTTCGCGACCCGGCAGAACCGCTGCGATGGCCGCGAGGCTGTCCAGCAGGCGTGGCGCGGTTTCATAGAACACCAGTGTGGCACGCACCGTGCCCAGTTCCTCCAGCACGTCGCGGCGGGCCTTGTCCTTCGCGGGCAGGAACCCCGCGAACAGGAAGCGGTCGCTGGGCAGGCCCGACAGCGTGATCGCCATGGTCGCCGCGCTCGGCCCCGGCAGGCTGGTGACGGCCAGCCCTGCCTCGCGCGCGGCGCGGACGAGCCGATATCCCGGATCGGAAATGAGCGGCGTTCCCGCGTCGCTGACCAGCGCGATGCTCTGCGTGGCAAGCCGCGCGAGCAGCCGCTCCCGGTCCGCGTCGCCGGCATGGTCGTCATAGCGGACCAGTTCCCGCTTGATCCCAAGATGATTCAGCAGTTTGCCGGTAACGCGCGTATCCTCGCAAGCCACGGCGTCCACGCGGCTCAATACGTCGACGGCACGCAACGTCACGTCGCCAAGATTGCCAATAGGCGTGGCGACAATATAGAGACCGGCCGGAAGGGATTGCTGCATGGCGGGAATGATGGATCATCAGGGGGGGAGGCCGCAAGGCTTCTTGGCTAAGGGCGGCTCACAATGGCGGCCTGATCGCCGCGCGGTCGTTACCCTGGCCGCTGTCGCCTTGCTGTCCGCCTGTAAGGTCATTCCCAAGGGCCCGCCCGAAGCGCCGCCGCCAGAACCCGGCCCGGAAGCGCTGCCGACCGATACGGACCGGCACCGCGTTGCGCTTCTCGTGCCTATGACGGGAGAAAACGGCGCGGTCGGCCAGTCGATCGCCAACGCGGCGACCATGGCCCTGCTCGATACGAACGCCCAGAACCTGCGCGTCACGACTTACGATACGACTGCGGGCGCGGCGGCGGCGGCGCGCAAGGCGATTACCGACGGCAACGGCCTGATCCTCGGCCCCCTGCTGTCGGAAGACATTCCGGCGGTGGCCGCCGTGACGCGGGCCGCGAAAGTGCCGGTCATTTCCTATTCCAACGATTTCACGGCGGCGTCGCGCGACGTGTTCGTGATGGGGTCGCTGCCCGGACAATCCATTGCCCGCACGGTCGGCCATGCCCGGTCGCAAGGCGCGCGGACGTTCGGCGCCCTGATCCCCGGGGGCGAATACGGGCAGCGGGCCTCCGCCGCGCTGCTGTCGGAAGTGCGCGCGCAGGGCGGCAGTCTGGTCGCATCCGAATCCTATGATCGCAGCAACACTTCGATCGCCAGCGCCGCCAGGCGGCTGCGCGAAAAGGGCGGATTCGACGCCGTCCTGATCGCCGACAGCGGGCGCATCGCCGCACAGGCCGCGCCCGCGCTGCGCGGCCCGGGCAGCACGGCCACAATCCTCGGCACCGAACTTTGGAGCGGCGAAAGCATAGTGATGTCCACGCCCGCCTTGCGCGGTGCGTGGTTTTCCGCCGTATCCGACACCCGCTTTCGTCAGTTCGCGGACAGCTATCGCAAGCGGTTCGGCGGCCAGCCTTACCGCATCGCGACACTGGGCTATGACAGCGTCCTGCTCACTTTGCGCGTCACACGGGACTGGAAGCCCGGCACGCGCTTTCCGATGAACGCCCTGCTCGCTCGCGACGGTTTCATCGGCCTCGACGGGCCGTTCCGCTTCAACGCCAACGGCGTGATCGAGCGCGCGCTGGAAGTGCGGGAAGTCCGCGCGGGTGGCGTCACTGTCGTCAGCCCCGCACCTTCCCGTTTCGGCAATTGAGGATAAGCGCCGCCGGACGCCTTGCCTGCGGATTCCCGACCGTTCTATAGGCGTTCCCCTATGTCAGACGACCTGTTCGACAAGCTGCCCGCGGCGGGTGGCGAAAGCTACGACGGCTCCGCCATCGAAGTGCTGGAAGGGCTGGAGCCTGTCCGGCGCCGCCCCGGCATGTATATCGGCGGGACGGACGAACGCGCGCTGCATCACCTCGCCGCCGAAGTGCTGGACAATGCGATGGACGAAGCCGTCGCGGGCCACGCCAACCGGATCGAAGTGACTCTGGACGAAGGCAACGCGCTGACCATCACGGACAACGGGCGCGGCATCCCGGTGGACGAACATCCGAAATATCCCGGCAAGTCGGCGCTGGAAGTGATCCTCACCACGCTCCATTCCGGCGGCAAGTTTTCCGGCAAGGCCTATGCCACCAGTGGCGGCCTGCACGGGGTCGGTGTGTCCGTGGTCAATGCCCTTTCCGTCAAGACGCGCGTGGAAGTGGCGCGCAACAAGGAACTTTACGCGCAGGAGTTCTCGCGCGGGCTGGCCACCGGCAAGCTGGAGCGCGTGGGCGCGGCGCCGAACCGGCGGGGAACCTCGGTCCACTTCGTCCCAGATCCCGAAATCTTCGGGGCGGATGCCCGGTTCAAGCCCGCACGGCTGTTCCGCCTCGTCCGCTCCAAGGCTTATCTTTTCGCAGGCGTGGAAATCCGCTGGAAATGCGCAGTTTCGCTGGCAAGCGAGGACGTTCCGGCGGAAGCCGTGTTCCAGTTCCCTGGCGGGCTGGCCGATCATCTGGCCGAACAGGTCGGCACGCGCGAATGTGTGACGTCGGCATTCTTTTCCGGCTCGCAGGATTTTCCCGGAGAGGAACAGGGCCGCGTCGAATGGGCCATCGCCTGGCCGCTGTGGTCGGACGGTGCCTATTCTTGGTATTGCAACACGATCCCCACGCCCGATGGCGGCACGCATGAACAGGGGCTGCGCGCCGCGCTGACCAAGGGCATCCGCGCCTTCGGCGACCTCGTCGGCCAGAAGAAGGCGAAGGACATCGCGCCGGAAGACGTCATCACCGGCAGCGAGATCATGCTGTCCGTCTTCATCCGCGACCCCCAGTTCCAGAGCCAGACCAAGGACCGGCTGACTTCCCCCGAAGCGGCGAGGCTCGTCGAAAACGCGGTGCGCGATCACTTCGACCATTTCCTGGCCGGCAACATGGAGCGCGGCAAGGCGCTGCTCGGCCATGTGATGGAACGCATGGACGAGCGCCTGCGCCGCAAGGCCGAACGCGAAGTCAAGCGCAAGACGGCCACCAATGCCCGCAAGCTGCGGCTGCCCGGCAAGCTGACCGACTGTTCGGGCGAAGGCTCCGGCGAAACCGAACTGTTCATCGTGGAAGGGGACAGCGCGGGTGGCTCCGCCAAGCAGGCGCGGGACCGCAAGACGCAGGCGATCCTGCCGATCCGGGGCAAGATCCTCAACGTCGCCAGCGCCACGGCGGACAAGATCCGCGCCAATCAGGAAATCGCCGACCTGCTCCTCGCGCTCGGCTGCGGCAGCCGCAAGGACTGCAACCCCGACGCCCTGCGCTATGATCGTATCGTCATCATGACCGACGCGGATGTGGACGGTGCGCATATCGCCACGCTGCTGATGACGTTCTTCTTCCAGGAAATGCCGGACGTGGTGCGGCGCGGGCACCTCTATCTGGCTCAGCCGCCGCTCTATCGCCTGACGGCCGGATCCACGTCCGCCTATGCCCGCGACGACGCGCACCGTGCCGAACTGGAAGCCACGGTGTTCAAGGGCAAGCGCGTGGAAGTGGGCCGCTTCAAGGGCCTTGGCGAAATGAACCCGCAGCAGTTGCGGGAAACCACCATGAACCCCGCCACGCGCAGCCTGATCCGCATCACTCTTCCACCCGAATACGAAGGCCGGGCCGCCGTGAAGGATCTGGTGGACCGCCTTATGGGCCGTAATCCCGAACACCGCTTCCAGTTCATCCAGAATCGCGCGGGGGAACTGGACCGCGAACTGATCGACGCCTGATGCGCAAGCGGAAGTCCCGATCATTCAGTTTAAGTCGCTATTACATGAACAACACTCCATCGGCACAATAAGCGGAAATGTGCCAGGGCAACGCGGACCGCGACCAAAAGCCGGTCGAATATCGCCAATAACTGGCAATCCGCATATGTCCGCCTGAGATATCTTCGGTCCAGGCGGGGCATATGCTGCCTGCTGCCCCCGATCCTACTTCCGGCTTGCGTTGCCGCGATTGCGAACCTAACCCGTGCCGCAAATGGGAATGGCACGGGAAAATCACATGCAGCGTTTCGAAGGCACCGCCAATTATGTCGCCACGGATGATCTGAAAGTCGCGGTCAACGCCGCCGTTCTCCTGCGCCGGCCCCTGCTGGTGAAGGGAGAGCCGGGCACGGGCAAGACCGTGCTGGCGCATGAGATCGCCCAGGCCGTCGGCGCCCCGCTGATCGAATGGAACGTGAAATCGACTACCAAGGCGCAACAGGGCCTTTACGAATACGACGCCGTCGCCCGCCTGCGCGACGGGCAACTGGGCGATCCGCGCGTCCATGAAATCAGCAACTACATCAAGCGCGGCAAGCTGTGGGATGCCTTCACGTCGCCTGAACTGCCCGTGCTGCTGATCGACGAGATCGACAAGGCCGATATCGAGTTTCCGAACGACTTGCTTCAGGAACTCGACCGGATGAGCTTCGACGTCTACGAAACCGGCGAGCGGATCGAGGCGAAGGAACGCCCGATCGTCGTCATCACGTCGAACAACGAAAAGGAACTGCCGGACGCTTTCCTGCGCCGCTGCTTCTTCCACTACATCAAGTTCCCCGACCGGGACACGATGCAGGCGATCATCGACGTCCACTTCCCCGGCATCCAGAAGACTCTGGTCTCCAAGGCCATGGAAATCTTCTATGACGTGCGCGAAGTGCCGGGGCTCAAGAAAAAGCCCTCCACTTCCGAACTGCTCGACTGGCTCAAGCTGCTGATGAACGAGGACATGCCGCTCGACGTCCTCCAGAATCGCGATCCGACGAAAGCGATCCCGCCGCTGCACGGCGCGCTGCTCAAGAACGAGCAGGACATCATGCTGTTTGAACGGCTGGCATTCATGGCGCGCCGGGGGGGCTGAAATGGCCGCGCCTTATACCGGGCGGTGCCTGTGCGGCCGGGTAACGGCCACGATTTCCGGCGAGCCGGTGGCGATACGGCAGTGCTGGTGCCGCCAGTGCCAGCAGATCGCCTCAGGCAGCCCTACGAACAACGCCATCTTCAAATCGAAGGATGTGGATCTGAAAGGCGAACTGGGCGAATCCGCGTGGAAGGCCGCCAGCGGCAATACATTGGCGCTCCGTTACTGCCCCTCGTGCGGCACCCAGATCTACGCGCAAAGTTCGGAAAGACCCTATCTGCACGTCGTCCGCATGGGCTTTCTCGACGAAGGGCATGGATTGCGTCCGGCCATGACGATCTGGACATCGGAAGCGCCGGACTGGGCCGCGTTCCACCCGTCCATGGAACAGTGCGCCGGACAGCCCGGTTCAACGGCGCCTGCGAGGTAGGCCGATGTTCTTCAACTTCATCGACGAGTTGCGCACCGCGGGCATCCCGGTCAGCTTCAAGGAGCATCTGGTGCTGCTGGAGGCGCTGGAACGCGACGTGATCGAGCAGAACCCCGAAGCGTTCTATTACCTTGCCCGCACGACGTTCGTGAAGGACGAAGGCTTGCTGGACCGTTTCGATCAGGTCTTCGCCAAGGTCTTTCGCGGGATACTTTCCAGCTATGGGGAAAAACCGGTCGATCTGCCCGAGGAATGGCTGAAGGCTCTCGCGGAGAAATATCTCACGCCCGAGGAAATGGAGAAGATCAAGTCCCTCGGTTCGTGGGAAGAGATCATGGAGACGCTGAAGAAGCGGCTCGAAGAGCAGAAAGAGCGCCATCAGGGCGGCAACAAATGGATCGGCACCGGCGGCACCTCCCCGTTCGGCAATGCGGGCTACAACCCGGAAGGTGTGCGGATCGGTGGAGAAAGCCGCCACAAGCGTGCGGTCAAGGTGTGGGAGAAGCGCGAGTTCCAGAACCTCGACAACACGCGGGAACTGGGCACGCGCAACATCAAGGTGGCGCTGCGCCGCCTGCGCCGTTTCGCACGCGAAGGCTCCGCCGAGGAACTCGATCTGGACGAGACGATCCGGGGCACCGCCAAGCAGGGCTGGCTGGATATCCGCATGCGGCCCGAACGGCACAACGCCGTCAAGGTGCTGCTGTTCCTGGATGTCGGCGGGTCGATGGATCCGTTCATCAAACTGGTGGAGGAGCTGTTCAGCGCCGCCACGGCGGAGTTCAAGAACCTCGAATTCTTCTATTTCCACAACTGCCTTTACGAAGGGGTGTGGAAGGACAACCGCCGCCGCTTTTCCGAGCGCACCAAGACATGGGACGTGCTTCACAAATACGGCCACGATTACAAGGTGATTTTTGTCGGCGATGCTTCGATGAGTCCCTACGAAGTCACGCATTCCGGCGGTTCCGTGGAACACAACAACGATGAAGCGGGCGCTGTGTGGCTGCAACGCGTGGCCAATACCTATCCGGCGACGGTGTGGCTCAACCCAACGCCCGAAAGCCAGTGGAACTATTCGCAATCGACGCGGATCATCCAGGAACTGCTGAACGGCGCGATGTATCCCCTGACGCTGGACGGACTGGAAGGGGCCATGCGCGAACTGACGCGCAAGAAGCACTGATCCGCGTTCGCAGGCAGAGAGCGGCGCGTCTGCCTTACGGCGTCGCGTCCGCCTGCTCGGGGAAAACAGCCCGGCAGACTGCCGTGAATTTTTCGATGATCGCGCTTTCATCCGCCGCTTCATGGCGGATGCCGAGGCGCGTGAGCCGTTCGCGGACCTGCTGTCCGTCAGGCGACGCATCGTTGGCGACGACGATATGGCGCGCGACACCGCACAGCAACCGCAGCAGTTCCAGACTTGCGGCCTCGTCCCGGGTGTCTGGCCCGGCAGACAATTCGCCGGTCAGAACCAGCATGTCGCAACAGGGAACCGGCAACCCCGTTTCGATAAGGTGGGGCGTAACGAGCGCAAGCACGATGGCGTCGACCTCCCGGTTGCTCGCCAGTGCTCGCCCGGCCGCGAAACAGGACATGGCTCGCGGGTCAACAGTCTCACCTGCCACTGTAAGGCCGTTTTCATCGTGAAGGCCGGGCCGCAGGCTCAGGGCGCTTGCTCCCGCCGCTAGCATTCGGCCCACTTCGCAGGCGTGTGCGCCCACCGCGACCGCCGTGGGTATATCGCCTTTCCCCTCGACTATCCGGTCAAGCAGATCGGCATAATCGGAAGGCAACTCTCCGCCCAGTTCCGGCCCGGCGTTGACTTCGCTGACGATGGCTCCGACTTCCAGCCACGACCGGCCGATGTCCGGGCAGATGATGTCCACTCCCGCAAGATCCAGACCAAGCGCCTTCGCCGCGCGATGGGCCAGCACCACATTGTCGGGATGAGCCATGACTCGCCGGGGCATTCCCCCTCTCGCGATATTCGCCGTGCGGCGCAGTTTGAAGAATTGTCCCTTGAGCAGGACACTGCCTGGCGACAGACCGGCGCGCGCCAGAAGTTCCAGCGCCTCGTTGTCCAACTCGATTGTCATGAGCACATAATGCGCCGCGCTGCTGCGCCGGGGGTCGGCGTTCAGCCGGCGGACAAGCTCTTCCACTGTCGAAACCCCGTCGCCGGTGACGCCTGCCGGGATTCGCATGATTAGCTGCATAAGCTTGCCCTCATGGACAAGCAGGCGGTAGTCGTTGCCCTCGAAATGCTTTTCCACGAGCAGGATATCGGCGAATGTCTTAGCCAGGTCGAAGGCGATGCGCAGTTCCGTTTCGTTTCGCAAATCGGCGCGCACTCCCGTTCCGCCGTCGCGGTCGTTGGGCTTGACGACAACCGGATAGCCAAGGGCTTCGGCGGCCGAGATGGCTGCTTCGATGGTCGTGACCGCACGATGCGGCGCAACGGGAATACGCAGCCGTTGCAGCATCTGCGAGGTCCATGCCTTGGATCGGGCTGTGCGCGTGCCGATCGTCGATGTCTTGTCGGTAAAGCCCCCTTCAATGAGTCTGCTTCTGGACCCCAGCCCGAACTGGATCGTCTGGCCCGGAAGCTCCAGAACCGCGATGCCGCGTTCATGCGCGGCCCGCATGAAACGCGGCCCGTTGCTCGTCGCGTTTTTGGCGCGCGCCAGATTGCGGAAGTGCGACAGGATTTGCTCTCGCCCCGCATGATCGTCGCGCCGCGTGCCCGCGATCATCTCGAGCATGATGTTCAGCAAGGCCGCCGCCGGGCCAAGGCCGCCTTCCACCACTGGAAACACGAAATGGGCAACCCTTGCCGTGCCCGCCACCCGGCGCGGTTCTCCCGCAACCGGAAGGTCGGCCGCCAGAGTGATCCAGCCCATCAGGCCCAGGAACCATGCCACGGATTTTTCCGGTTCAGCCAGATTGTCCGGCACGGCGAGCGGGGGCGGGAGGGCGCCTTCGCTTCCATCCGCGATCGTGCCGCAAAACACCTGCGTTATGGCGTGGCGCAAAGGCTCCGGGATTTCTCCGGTCCGAAGCGTCGCCTGAACGCACGGTCCCCGCATGCCGTGAACGAAGCCGCGCGTCATCCATATGGGGCGCAGCAGTTGCCAGTTCCCCTGTCCGGTATCGCCAGCCGCCGTCATCCCGCTCGCCTTCAATAGAGCCAATGGCCGCGGGACGTTTCCCGCCAGCGGGCTTCGTCACGGGCGGCGGCGCTATCGAGATCGGCGGCGCGAGCGGCCGGATCGTCCACCCATTCGCGCAGCAGCGGCCCGCCGTTGATGACGTCGATGGCCAGCCGGTCGAACTCGTATTCGTAGGGAAAGTCGCGCCACAGGGGATAATCGGGATAGAGCCGCCGGATGGCCTTGAAAGCCAGGGCCTGCAAGCGCCACGGCCGGAACGCGGCATGATCGTGGAAGCGCCCTTCCGCATGGATCATCAGGGCATTGCACAGCGTACCGGCATGCTTGTGGAACGTCGGCTCGAACCAGCATTCGCGGATCGCGCAGCCCGACAGCCAGTCCGGTGCGATGCGCTCCATTTCTGCCAGCACCGCGCGTGCATCGACGTCCGGCGCGCCGAACAGCACTTCCAGCGGGCGCGTCGTTCCCCTGCCCTCGCTCAGCGTCGTGCCTTCCAGCATGACCGTGCCAGCATAGGCCCGCGCCATGTTGAGACTGGCGGCATTGGGGCTGGGATTGATCCAGATGCGGCTGTCCGGCCAGCCGAAACCCGGCGCGTCTTCGGGCCGCCAGCCTTCCATGGCAATGACGCGATAGGCCACGTCCAGGCCGAAATGCGCGATGAACCAGTGCCCCATCTCGCCCATGGTAAGCCCATGACGCATCGGCATCGGCCCCGCGCCGACGAAACTTTCCTGCCCCGCAAGCAGCAGCGATCCCTCCACTGGCCTGCCGGCGGGGTTGGGCCGGTCCAGCACCCAGACTTCCTTGCCCGCTTCCGCCGCCGCCTGGAGCAGATAGAGCAGAGTCGTCACGAAGGTATAGATGCGGCAACCAAGATCCTGAAGATCGAACAGGAACACATCGGCGCTCGCCATCATGTCCGGCGTCGGACGGCGCACTTCTCCGTAGAGGCTGAACACCGGGATGCCGAGCGTGGAATCGCGCTCGTTCGCGGTTTCCACCATGTTGTCCTGCTTGTCGCCCTTGAGGCCGTGCTGCGGTCCGAACGCGGAAGCGAGTTGGATGTCCGGGCACGCGGCTAGCGCATCGAGCGAATGGACGAGGTTTTCCGTCACGGATGCCGGATGCGCGATCAGCGCCACGCGCCTGCCCGCAAGCGGCGCGCGCAGTTCCGCGTCGCCCAGCAGCCTGTCTATCCCGAACTTCATGCCGCCTGCGGTGCCGGAAGCGGCAAGGCGAAGCAAGCGGGATCGTGAAAGTCGGGCTTGCCTGCCGGATGCGCCAGCGCCCAATAGCTGCGCGTCCCGTCCTTTTCGTCGATCACGGCCGAAAGCCCGGCTGCCCGCGTCCCGGCGACAAGGCCGATATCCACCAGCGCGTTGAGGACGAAAATCGTCTCTCCGCTGTCAGTCGAAATGTCCGGCCCCGGTTCCAGCTCTATGTCCGTCATCCCCTGACGATAGGCGGGAAAGAAATAGGCGGCCCAGCGGCCCGACGGCGAAAAGTTGAACTCGGCGTAAGCGGAACTTCCCGCATCTTTCAGGAACAGTTCGAAGCAGGTGGTTTCCCACAGGTTGTCCCCCCGCGCCCGCCCCGAAAAAGCCGGGACCGAGAGCGCCTCCACGCCATGGACATGCCAGCGCAGTAACAGCCGCGCATAGCGCGTGGGGAACCAGCGGACGGAAACGCGCCTGATGCCGCGCGGCGGAAAATCGGGATGGGGAACAAGCTCATACGCCATGGCGGCAAATTACGGCAAGCGCATTTTCGCGTCACGCCGGGCGAGCCGGGTTTCCCGGCGTTTTCCACGCCAAATCCATGCGGCGCAGTTTTGATGATGACGTTTGGGATGATGACGTTTGACATCCGGCGCGATAAGGGCGGCTCCATGTCACAATATCAGTCTTCCCTGCTCCGCCTGCTCGACGAACGCGGCTATATCCACCAGTTGACGGACGCCGGGGCCCTCGACGCCCTGGCCGCCAAGCAGATCGTGCCCGGCTATATCGGCTTCGATCCCACCGCGCCGTCGCTGCATGTCGGTGGCATGGTGCAGATCATGCTGTTGCGCCGTTTGCAACAGGCGGGTCACAAGCCGATCGTGCTGATGGGCGGCGGCACCGGCAAGATCGGCGATCCCAGCTTCAAGGAGGAATCCCGCAAGCTGCTGACCCTTGACGCCATCCAGACCAACATCGCTTCGATCAAGCGGGTGTTCAGCCGATTCCTGACGTTCGGGGACGGCCCGACCGATGCGATCATGGTCGACAACGCGGAGTGGCTGGACCGGCTGGAATACATCCCGTTCCTGCGCGAAGTGGGGCAGCATTTCTCGGTCAACCGCATGCTCAGCTTCGATTCGGTAAAACAGCGGCTGGAGCGGGAACAGTCGCTTTCGTTCCTCGAGTTCAACTACATGATCCTGCAGGCCTATGATTTCCGGGAACTGGCCTTGCGCCACCAATGCCTGTTGCAGATGGGCGGGTCCGACCAGTGGGGCAACATCGTCAACGGCGTGGAACTCAACCGCCGCATGGACGGGCGCGAAGTCTATGGCGTGACGACACCGCTCCTCACCACGGCGGACGGCTCCAAGATGGGCAAGACGGTCGCGGGCGCGGTCTGGCTCAACGAGGACATGCTTCCGGCTTATGATTTCTGGCAATACTGGCGCAATTGCGACGATCGCGACGTGGGCCGGTTCCTCCGGCTGTTCACTGACCTCCCGCTTGGGGAGATCGCGCGACTGGAACAGTTGCAGGGCAGCGAGATCAATCAGGCGAAAATCGTTCTGGCCAATGAAGTGACGGTGCTGTGCCGGGGTCGCGAAGCGGCCTTCGCCGCCGAGGCGACTGCCGGTGCGACATTCGGCGAAGGCGGCGTGGGATCGGAATTGCCGACGCTGCCGATTCCGGCGGACGGCCTGTCCATCGTCGACGCGCTTGTCGGCATCGGCTTCGCGGCGAGCCGGGGTGAGGCCAAGCGCCTTGTCGCGGGGGGCGGTGCGAAACTGGATGGCACGTCGATCACTGACGAAGCGCATCTGATCCTTGCCACCAGCGGCGACATCCGCATTTCCGCGGGCAAGAAACGCCACGGCGTGTTGCGCCCATCCTGATCTTCGGGCCTGACCCGTGCATTTCGCGCGGCGGTTTTTCGGCGGGTTTACGGATTATTTGTCAAATCGGTGTAAATTGCTCGCTGGGTCAATCAACAAGGCGGCTTTCACCGGCGATGAATGCGGGAGCTCATCTGTCTGTCACGGAGTTGCGTCGCGCGACGCGCCATCCGGTCAATTACAAGGTCATGGCCGAGCACAGGCTTGCAGGCGATCTCCATCTGGAAATCGTCAATCTTTCGGCGCAAGGCTTCATGGCACGGGGCGAGTACCAGCTTGGCCGCGGCGAGCGTGTGACGATTCGCCTGCCTGTCGTCGGCCGCATCGAATCGCATCTGATCTGGGCGCATGAAGGGCGCGCCGGGTTCCAGTTCGAACGGATCGTCCGCATGGACGAGTTCATGAAATTGCTGGACGCCATCCAGCCCAACCCGCGCCTGCGCGCGCGCCGCTAGGGCGCATCGACAGGCAGAACGGGAGCATGGCTGAAGCATCAAGCAATATCTCTATTGATATAATATATCATTACGCATAAACGACCACATGCCCATTCAAACGTCGTTCCCCGCCGCCCTGCTGCTGGCTACCGCTCTCCACCCCGTTTCGGCCCTCGCCCAATCGGGGGAAAGCCGGCCGATGGAGAACCAGCCACCGCAAGACCACCACAGAACCACGCATGGATCGTTGGACGGCGGCGGCGAAATCGTTGTGGTCGGCCATCCTCCGGTCGATTTCGGTCTGCTGACGACATCCGCGTCGCTGGAAGGCGACGAACTCGTCGCCCAATCGAGGGGGCAGATAGGGGAGATGCTGTCCCGCCTTCCCGGCGTGTCCGCCACGTCCTTCGCGCCGGGCGCGTCCCGTCCGGTCCTGCGCGGCTTCGACGGCGACCGGGTGCGTGTACTTGTCGACGGGATCGGGACGATAGACGCCTCCACCGTGTCTGCCGATCACGCCGTCGTCCTCGATCCCCTGACAGTCGATCATATCGACGTGGTTCACGGCCCCGCCGTGCTGCTTTTCGGCGGACAGGCGATCGGGGGGGCAGTCAACGCGCTTGACAAGCGCATCCCGCGCTCGGTGCCCGAACAGCCCAGAGGCACGGTCATCGGCGGCTACGGGTCCGCCGCGCGCGAACGCTTTCTCGGCGGGGCCATCGATATTCCGCTCGACCGGCGAGTGGCGCTGCATCTCGATGCCAACCGGCGCAAGAGCGGCGACCTGCGCGTGGGCGGCCATGTCCATTCACCGGCCTTGCGCGCGGAACTGCTCCATGAAGCGGGCCACCTGGCCGAAGATGGCGAAGCCGATGAGGCGGCCGAGTATCGGGAACTGGCCGGACTTTCGGACCGCATCCCCAACAGCGGCGCAAAAACCACGACCATCGGCGCGGGCCTTGGGTTCATCGACAACGGCGGCAACCTCGGCCTTTCAATCCAGCACACCGATTCCCGCTATGGCGTGCCGATGCGCCCGGGCAGCAGCCATGGCCACGATCATGCTCACGACGACCACGGCCACGAGGAAGCAGGCCCCGTATCCATCGACCTGCGGCAGACGCGGATAGACTTGCGCGGGGCGCTGGAGTTCGGGGGCCTCTTCGACAGCCTCCAGTTGCGCGGCGCTTACGGCGACTACCGCCATGTCGAACTGGAGGGTGCCGAGACCGGCACGATTTTCGACAGCGAAGGCTATGAAGTGCGGGCCGATCTCGTGCAATCGCGGCGCGGCGGCTGGCGCGGGCGCAGCGGCGTTCAGGCGCAATGGCGCAAGCTGCTCATCGACGGGGCCGAGGCTTTCACGCCCGATTACGAAACGTCGCGGCTCGGCCTGTTCACACTGCAATCGCTGCAACTGGGCGGCGGGTTCGAAGCCGAAGGCGCTCTGCGATACGAACGCGCGCGGGTCCGTGCGGGAAGTATCGGCTTTGCCCGGTCGTTCGATCTGTGGTCAGGCGCGGTCGGCCTGTCCTGGATGCCCGCTCAGGGCTGGAAAACGGGCGGCAACTACATTCGCGGCGCCCGCTCGCCCGCGCCGGAGGAATTGCTGTCCGACGGACTGCACGTCGCCACCCAGTCCTATGAGCGCGGCGACCCCGCTTTCCGCACCGAGCGGTCCGACGGGATCGAAGCCTATATCCGATATGAGGCGGAAGGCCTGAAATTGGCGCTGACGGGCTTTGCGACCGATTTCAAGGGATTCATCGCCGCCTTGCCCACGGGCGAGGACATGGAGGGTTTTCCCGTGTTCCAGTATCTCCAGCACCCTGCCCGCTTCCGGGGTTTCGAGGCGGAGGCAGGCGCCGATCTGCTGCGCTGGCCGGGCGGCATTTTCCGTCTCGAAGGCGGCGCGGACTATACGCGCGCCACGCTCAAGGGCATCGGGCCGGTGCCGCGCATTCCTCCGCTTCGCCTGCGCGGCGGGGCAAAACTGGAACTCGGCGCCATTCATTTTCACGGCGAAGTCGAATGGAACAAAACCCAGCGCCGTGTCGCGGCATTCGAGAACGCGGTCGGCGGCTTCACGCTGGTCAACCTTTCGGCGCACTGGCATCCGCTCGGCGAGGAAGGGCCGCTGACGCTGCTGCTGGCCGCCAACAACCTGTTCGACGTGACGGGCCGCCGCGCCGCATCCTTCACGCGCGACTTCGTGCCTATCGCCGGACGGGACGTGCGCGTGACCGCGAAGTTTTCATTCTAGCGGATGTAGGCAAAGGCGGCTTGGCAGGCGTCCCCGGCGATGCCATGCGGAGCATGTGAGCGAACCTTCGTCCCCCGTCCTCATCCCCGAATACCGGCGATTCTGGCTGTCTCGCTTCGTGTCGGTAATGGCGACGATGGGGATGATCGTCATCATCGGCTATCAGGTCTACGACGTCGCGCGCGCGGACTATGGCATGTCGGTCAAGGAAGCCGCGTTCCAGCTCGGCATCCTCGGGCTGGTTCAGTTCGTCCCCTATTTCGTGCTGACCCCGGTGGCCGGGCTGGTGGCCGACAGGTTCGATCGCCGCGCCGTGGCCGCCTGCGCCATCGGCGTGGACCTTCTGGTCGCGCTGGGGCTGGCGGCCGTGACGGCGCAGGGCCTCCACAGCTTGCCCGCACTGTTCGCGCTGGCCGCGCTGCATGGAACCGCGCGTGTCTTTCTTCAGCCCGCGAGCGGGGCGATCGCCCCCAATATCGTCCCGCCCGCGCTGATTCCGCGCGCCATCGGATTCAATTCGATTGCCTGGCAGGCCGGCTCGGTGATCGGCCCGGCAGGCGCCGGGTTCCTCTATGCCGCCGATCCCGCCCTGCCCTATTGGTGCGCATCGGCAATGCTCCTGGCCTCATGCATCGTCATGCTAACGATCCGGCCCCTGCCGCCGCCGCCCAGCAGCGAAAGACGGCATCCGATCCGCCAGATCGTCGACGGCTTTCATTTCGTCTGGAACGAACGCTTCCTGCTCGGCTGCGTCACGCTGGACTTGTTCGCGGTGATTCTCGGCGGCGCGACTGCCCTTCTTCCGATTTTCGCGCGCGACGTGCTGCATGTCGGCGCCGAGGGGCTGGGCCAGATGCGCGCGGCCCCGGCGGTCGGCGCGGCGGTTGTCGCGCTCGCCCTGTCGTTTCGGCCCATGGTGCATAATGTCGGGGTGAAGATGCTGTGGGGGGTCGCCGTGTTCGGCGCGGCGACGCTGGCGTTCGGCTTTTCGCGAAATTTCATGCTGTCGATGGCCCTTCTCGTCATCCTCGGCGCGGCCGACATGATCTCGGTCTTCATCCGCAGCAGCCTGATCCAGCTCAACACGCCGGACGACATGCGCGGCCGGGTCACGGCCATTTCCGGCCTTGCGATTTCCGCCTCGAACGAACTGGGCGAGCTTCGCGCCGGTTTCATGGGGGCGCTGCTGGGCGCCACGGGAGCAGTTGTTTTTGGCGGCGCGGGTGCCATAGTCGTCACTGCGATCTGGGCGGCGATCTTTCCCGAGATTCGCCGCGCCCGGACATTCGAGCCGCAATATCGCCAGAGGGAACCCGTACCATGAAAGCCGACAGCATCCTCGCCACCATCGGCGGCACGCCGCACATCCGCCTTTCCCGCCTGTTTCCCGACGCCGAAGTCTGGGTGAAGTCCGAACGCGCCAATCCGGGCGGCTCGATCAAGGACCGCATCGGCCTCGCCATGATCGAGGCGGCGGAGCGCGAGGGCAGTCTGAAACCCGGCGGCACGATCGTCGAACCGACTTCGGGCAACACCGGCATCGGCCTTGCCATGGCGGCGGCGGTAAAAGGCTACAGGCTGGTGCTCGTCATGCCGGATTCGATGTCGATCGAACGGCGGCGGCTGATGCTGGCCTATGGCGCCACGTTCGACCTTACGCCGCGCGAAAAGGGCATGAAGGGCGCAATCGAGCGCGCGCGCGAACTTGTCGAGCAGACGGCGGGTGCGTGGATGCCGCAACAGTTCGACAATCCGGCCAATGTGGAGATTCACCGCACCGCGACCGCACGCGAAATCCTCGATGATTTCGCGGAAACGCCCATCGACGTGCTCATCACCGGCGTCGGAACCGGCGGGCACCTGACCGCTTGCGCCGAAGTGCTCAAAGCCCAGTGGCCGGAGATGAAAGCCTATGCGGTGGAGCCGACGCTTTCGCCCGTGATCTCCGGCGGGCAACCCGGCCCGCACCCCATCCAGGGCATCGGCGCGGGCTTCATTCCCGCCAATCTTCACACGCAAGCGATCGACGGCGCCATTCAGGTGGAACCCGATGCGGCGAAGGAATGGGCGCGCCGCTGCGCGCGCGAGGAGGGCCTGCTCGTCGGCATCAGTTCCGGCGCCACGCTGGCCGCCATCGCGCAGAAACTGCCGGAACTGCCCAAGAATGTCCGCGTGCTGGGTTTCAACTACGACACCGGCGAACGCTACCTGTCGGTTCCTGATTTCCTGCCGGAATAAGATTGTGGAGGATTTCGCCTATTCCGATGGCGATACGGGGCTGATCGGCCGGTTATTCCGGCCCGCGAGCCATCCGCGCGCCGCGGTGGTCGTGTTCCCGACGATCATGAACATCGCTCCCAACGCCATTCGGCGCGGACAGATGCTGGCGGATGCCGGGTATCTGGCACTCGTCGCCGACCTCTACGGCACGGCGGCGGCGGATCGGGCGGAAGCGAGCCGGATGGGCGAACGGCTTCGCGAGGACTGGGTTGGCTATCGCAGCAGAATTGCCGCTGCGATCCATGCGCTGTCCGGCCATCCCGATCCTGGCACCCTGCCCATGGCCGCCATCGGTTATTGCATGGGCGGGCAAGCCGCGCTGGAAGCCGCGCGGATGAACCTCGCCGTTGTCGCCGCAGTCAGCTTTCACGGTCTGCTTTCGACGGACATGCCTGCGACCGCACCGATCCGGCCGCGTATTCTCGTCTGCCACGGCGATGCGGACCCGCTGGCGACGCGCGAGCAGGTTGCCGGGTTTCAGGCGGAAATGGACCGGGCGGGCGCCAACTGGCACTTGCATGTCTATTCAGGCGTGAAGCACGGTTTCACGGACCCGCAGTCGGACAGCCACGGCCTGCCGGCGCTCGGTTATGACGCCAGCGCCGATCGGCAAAGCTGGGCTTCGATGCTGTCACTGTTCGACGAGGTTTTCTGAGCTTTATCCCGGCAGGAACGCCTCGCCGGGCAAGGCCATCAGCGTTTCCGCCCCCCCTTCCAGCTTGCGGCGCAGGGCGCCCGCATCGGGCGTGAACCGCTCGGCGAAATAGCGTGCCGTCACCAGCTTGGCTTCCAGGAAGGGCTTGTCGCCCTGCCCCTCGTCCAGGCCGGCCCGCGCCGCGCGCGCCATCTTCAGCCACATCAGGCCCAACGCCACGATCCCCGCGATGTGCATGTAGTGATACGCTGCCGCGCCCGCGTTGTTCGGATGGGAAAGGCCGTTCTGCACCAACCACATCGTCGCGGCCTTGAGTTCACCGTTGGCCTTGGTCACCTTCCCGGCCAGATCGGCCAGCACGGCATCCGCCCCTGCCTCTTCGCATTCCCTGTCCACTACCGCGAAGAACGCCTGGATCGCCCGGCCGCCGTTCATGGCCAGCTTGCGGCCGACCAGATCCATGGCCTGCACGCCGTTGGCGCCTTCATAGATCATCGGGATGCGGGCATCGCGCACGAACTGCTCCATGCCGTTTTCCGCGATGTAACCGTGCCCGCCCCAGATCTGTTGCATGTCGACGGCCGTGGCGAAACCCTTGTCGGTGCCATAGCCCTTGATGACCGGCGTAAGCAGGCCGATCAGGTCGTCCGCCCGCTGGCGCTCGTCTTCGGTCCGCGCCTTGTGCGACAGGTCGACCTGCAAGGCGCCCCACAGCGCCAGCGCGCGCATCCCCTCGGTGAACGCCCTGGCGTCCATCAGCATACGGCGGACATCGGGATGGACGATGAGGAGGTCCGCCTTGTCGTCGGGGTCCGCGGGGCCGGTCAGCGCCCGGCCCTGCCGCCGTTCGAGCGCATAGGCCGCGCCGTTCTGATAGGCGACTTCGGCCTGCCCTAATCCCTGAATCCCCACGCCGAGCCGAGCCGCGTTCATCATTATGAACATGGCGGCGAGGCCCTTGTTCTCCTCGCCGACCAGCCAGCCTTGCGCGCCGTCATAGTTCATCACGCATGTCGCATTCGCGTGGATGCCCATCTTGTGTTCGATCGCCCCGCAGGAGACCGCGTTGCGTTCGCCCGGCGTGCCGTCCTCGTTCACCAGAACCTTGGGCACGATGAAGAGCGAAATGCCCTTGGATGAATCCGGCGCGTCCGGCGTTTTCGCCAGCACCAGATGAATGATGTTATCGGCCAGATCGTGTTCGCCCGCCGAAATGAAGATCTTGGTTCCGGTCAGCGAATAGGAACCGTCCGGCCTCGGCTGCGCGCGCGTGCGGATCAGGCCAAGATCCGTGCCCGCCTGCGGCTCCGTCAGGTTCATGGTGCCCAGCCATTCGCCGGAAATCATGCGCGGCAGATACTTGCGTTGCAATTCGGGCGAAGCCTTGGCGAGAATCGCGGAAGCCGCGCCGCTGGCGAGCCCCGGATACATCGCGAAGGCTTGATTCGCGGAACAGAGAAACTCGTCAATGGCGAAATTGAGCACATGAGGCAGGCCTTGTCCGCCGAACTCCACGGGGTGCGCCAGAGTGCCCCAGCCCGCCTCGCGGAACTGCGCGTAGGCCGCCCTGAATCCTTCCGGGGTCGTCACGGAACCGTCGGGATTGCGGACGCATCCCTGCTGGTCCCCCGAAAGATTAAGCGGTGCAATAACTTCCGACGCGAACTTGCCGCCTTCTTCAAGTATCGCGTCGATCACATCGGGCGTCGCCGCCTCGAAACCCGGCACATCCGCATAGGACGCGAGCTTCAGGACATCGTGAATGATGAACGCGGCATCGCGTGTCGGCGCCCGGTATTGCGGCATGGTCTGTTCTCTCCTGAAAATGGCGCGCGCTGCGTCTCACTCAACCTTCGGACGAGATGGGAACAAGCGCGCCGTTTTCCAGCCTGCGATAAAAACAACTCGTCCGCCCGGTATGACAGGCCGGGCCATGCGGCTCGACTGCCAGGACAAGGGCGTCCTGATCGCAGTCCACAAGGATTTCGACAACCTTGAGAAAGTGACCTGAAGTCTCGCCTTTGGTCCACAAGGTATTACGGGAGCGCGAAAAGAAGGTCGCCAACCCCGTGTCGATCGTCTTGTCCAGCGCTTCCCGATTCATGAAGGCCAGCATCAGGACGTCGCGCGTTTCCGCATCGACCGCGACGGCGGCGAGCAAACCATCGGCATTGAATTTGGGCATGAACCGCGATCCGTTCTCACGGTCGGCATCAGGTGAACTGGTCATTTTCTCCGCTGTTCCAGGCTGTCTGCAATAAAGATGTTGCAGGATAACCACAGGCGCGAATCAAAATCCATGGATTGTCACAATCGGCCTTTCCATTTCGTGCTTTTCGACGGAAAGAGACTGCGCAGTCAAACAAGGGGGCTGCAAGACCGAACTGCGGTGCTGATGTAAAGCGCCATGGTTCAGGGGGTTGGCAAGGCTCTGCACAAGCATGAGCCGGCCATTCAGTGAGGGATTGGACGAGGCGATCATCAGGGGGTTGCCGAACCGCGCAAAGCGGCGTCCACAGAGTTTCGTCACGAGGACGCCCGGAGTTCGCGCTCCGGGCGTTTTCGTTTCCGCGTCTCCGTTGGATTGTCGGCCCTCGATCATCGGGCTTTCGCGATCATCGGGTTGTGGCGATCGCTTCATCCAGAACCCGCGCGAAGCAGGCGATCTTTACGCTCCGCGCGCCCGCGCGTCTCAGAGCCTCGACACAGGCATCGCTGGTGGCGCCGCTGGTCAGGACATCGTCGATCAGGATCATGGAGCGGTCCTGGCATTGCGTCGCGCGGCGCGGATTGACGACAATCGCGCCTTTCAGTGTCTTGCGCCTTGCGCGCGCGCCCATTCCGCCCAGCGTGGGCGTGCGCTTCGTTCGCATCAGCACGTCCACGCCCACGGCCGCGCCGGTCAACCGGGCCAGTTCGCCCGCCAGCAGGGCGGACTGGTTGTATCCGCGTTTCCACAAACGCCAGCGATGGAGAGGCACCGGAACGAGCAAGGCGCCCGGTTCCACTTCACCCAGCCGCGTGTTGATGAGCCGGGCCATCAGGCGGGCCAGTGCAATCCGGTTGCCGTGCTTGAAATGCAGGACAAGCCGCCGGGATGCCTCGTTGTAGAGACTCGCCGCCGCAATGCCGTCATGACGCGGAGGGTCGGAAAGACATTTCGCGCAAATCAATCCATCGGCAACCGTATCGCCAAAGGGCCGTGAGCACGTCCGGCATGACGGCTCGCCGGGAATCGCCAGTTCGCTCCAGCAAGGCGCGCACAAGCCATTCTGATCGGCGGTGGCCGCGCCGCACAGCGGGCAGCGCGGCGGGAACAGCAGGTCGGTCACGGGCCGGAGGACGGCGGAAACGGGCATACCCCATGCCTAGCGGGCGAGGGAAAAGGCGCAAGCAGTTGCGCATTGCCGGAGCGGAAGGCAGACGGCGGCGATGAGCACTGCTTCCTCTCCGCCCGTGATTTTCGCACCCCACCGCCGCCTCGCCGCCCGCCGCCGGATGCTGGCGTGCCAGCGCCTGCCGGATGCACCTCGATATCTGCTCGACGAAATGATCGACGACGTGCTGGAGCGCCTGTCGTTCCTGCGGCACCATCCCAAGCGCACGCTCATCATCGGGGACGTCACGGGCCGGCTCGCATCCGCGCTCGGTTGCGAACACCGCGCTGTCGACAGCGTGGAACCGGCCGAGGGTTTCGACGAGGAGCGCCCCTTCGCGGACCGGCGCTATGATTTCATAGCCAGCCTGGGCACGCTCGATACCGTGAACGACCTGCCCGGCGCGCTGGTCCATATCCGCAACGCGCTGATGCCCGGCGGGCTGATGATCGCCAGCTTTCCCGGCGCGGGCAGTCTGCCCCATCTGCGCGCGGCGATGCTGGCCGCCGATGGGGATCGCCCGGCCCCGCGCCTGCACCCGATGATCGACGTGCGGGCGGGCGGGCAACTGCTCCAACGCGCGGGCTTCGCCGATCCGGTGGCGGACAGCCGTTCGCTCGATGTGAGCTTCCGGTCGCTGGGCGGGCTGCTGGCCGACCTTCGCGCTCAGGGCTTATCGAATGTGCTGGATGCCGGAGGTCCGGCTCTCGGCAAGGCGGCATACGCACGGGCGCGGGCCGCGTTTGCCTCCGCCGCCCGCGATGGCCGGACGGCGGAACGCTTTGAAATCCTCACCCTGACTGGCTGGCGGCGCTGATGCGTCAGCCGAGTGCCGCCTGCGCCGCCGCCAGTCGCGCGATCGGCACGCGGAAGGGCGAAGCGCTGACATAATCGAGGCCGACCTGCTCGCAGAAAGCGATGCTGGCCGGATCGCCGCCGTGCTCGCCGCAAATGCCCAGCTTGATATCGGGGCGCGCCTTGCGTCCGCGCTCCGCCGCGAGGCGCACGAGCTGACCCACGCCGTCCACATCGAGGCTGACGAAAGGATCGCGCGTGAAGATACCGCTATCGACGTAAGTGCCCAGGAACCGCCCGGCGTCGTCACGCGACAGGCCCAGCGTGGTTTGCGTCAGATCATTGGTGCCGAACGAAAAGAAGCGCGCTTCCTGTGCGATCTCTTCCGCCATCAGCGCGGCGCGCGGCAGTTCAATCATCGTTCCCACGAGGTAATCGAGAGTCCGCCCCTTTTCCGCGAACACCGTGGCGGCCACGCGGTCCACCAGCGCACGCAGCATTTCCAGCTCCTTCCGGGTGGCGACGAGCGGGATCATCACTTCGGGCACGATGGCTTCCCCGTGCGCGGAAGTGACGTCGCACGCCGCCTCGAAGATGGCGCGGGCCTGCATTTCGTAGATCTCGGGGAACGTCACCCCCAGGCGGCAGCCGCGATGGCCGAGCATGGGATTGACTTCATGCAGTTCTTCCGCCCGGCGCCTGAGCGTATCCACGCCGATGCCGATGGTGTCGGACAGTTCGGCGAACTCGGCCTGGCCGTGCGGCAGGAACTCGTGCAGCGGCGGATCGAGCAGACGGATCGTCACCGGCAGCCCGCGCATCACTTCGAAGATTTGGGCGAAATCCGCGCGCTGTTCCGGCAGCAGCTTGGCCAGCGCGGCGCGTCTACCCGCTTCGTCCTCGGCCAGGATCATCTGGCGCACCGCGGCGATGCGGCGGTCGTCGAAGAACATGTGCTCGGTGCGGCACAGGCCGATACCTTCGGCGCCGAACTGGCGCGCCATGCGGCAATCGGCGGGCGTTTCGGCGTTGGCGCGCACTTTCATGCGGCGGTGCCCGTCGGCCCATTCCATGATGATCGCGAAATCGCCCGCCAGTTCCGGCTCGATGGTCGGCACTTCACCCGCCATGATCTCGCCGGTCGAGCCGTCGAGCGTGATGATGTCGCCTTCCTTCAGTTCGCGCCCGCCGATGCGCAGCGTGCGCGCCTGCATGTCGATGGACAGCGCCGAAGCGCCCGAGACGCAGGGACGGCCCATGCCGCGCGCCACCACGGCGGCGTGGCTGGTCATGCCGCCGCGCGCGGTGAGGATGCCCCTGGCCGCGTGCATCCCGTGAATGTCCTCCGGCGAAGTTTCCACGCGGACGAGGATCACGGTCTCGCCGATGGCGGCGCGCCGTTCCGCCGTATCGGCATCGAGCACCACCGCGCCCGAAGCCGCGCCGGGAGAAGCGGGAAGCCCCGTGCCCAGCACGTCGCGCGGCGCATCGGGATCGAGCGTCGGGTGGAGAAGCTGGTCGAGCGCCATGGGATCGACACGCTTCACGGCGGTTGCCCGGTCGATCAGCCCCTCGTTCGCCATTTCCACCGCCATCCGCAGCGCCGCCTTGGCCGTGCGCTTGCCGGTGCGGGTCTGGAGCATCCACAGCTTGCCGCGTTCCACCGTGAACTCAATGTCCTGCATCTCACGGTAGTGCTTTTCAAGCAGTTCGAACACATCCGCCAACTGGCGATAGGCCTCGGGCATCGCCTCTTCCATGGAAA
This sequence comes from uncultured Novosphingobium sp., assembly GCA_964621355.1. GTDB lineage: Bacteria > Pseudomonadota > Alphaproteobacteria > Sphingomonadales > Sphingomonadaceae > Novosphingobium. The sequence goes on from CAZUOV010000008.1 coordinate 63,174, forward strand.
GGGGCTTGGCATTGGCCGTCTCGCGCGCCTTTTTCGTGAGGTATTGCGGTGTGCGGATGCCCGCCACCACATCCTCGCCCTGCGCGTTGATGAGCCATTCGCCGTAATAGGCCCGCTCGCCCGTCGCGGGATCGCGAGTGAAGGCGACGCCGGTGGCCGAAGTGTCGCCCATGTTGCCGAAGACCATGGCCTGCACGTTCACGGCCGTGCCCCAGTCGCCGGGAATGTCGTTCAAGCGGCGATAAACCTTGGCGCGATCTGAATCCCAACTGTCGAACACGGCGCGGATGGCACCCCAGAGCTGCTCGTTGACGTCTTGCGGAAACGGCTTGCCCAGTTCGCGCTCGACGATGCCTTCATAGTCCCTGACCAACGCTTGCCAGTGCTCTGCGGAAAGCTCGACATCGTTGAAGAAGCCGTTGTCTTCCTTGACGATTTCCAGCGCATCCTCGAACAGATGATGGTCCAGGCCCAGCACCACGTCCGAATACATCTGGATGAAACGGCGATAGCTGTCCCAGGCGAACCGGGCGTCGCCGGACGTCGCGACCAGCCCTTTGACGGTCTCGTCGTTGAGGCCGAGGTTGAGCACGGTGTCCATCATGCCCGGCATGGAAACCCGCGCGCCGGACCGCACCGAAACCAGCAGCGGATCGGCCGGGTCGCCAAACGATTTGCCCACCGCTTTCTCGATGTGGCTCAGTGCCTTGGCAACTTCTTCGCGCAATTCGGGCGAAAAGTCCGAACCTTCGGCGAGATAGCGCACGCACTCTTCGGTGGTGATCGTGAAGCCCGGCGGGACAGGCAGGCCGATTTCCGCCATTTCGGCAAGGTTCGCACCCTTACCGCCGACGATCACCTTGTCCTTCGCGCGCGGATCGTCGTGAACCGCGCCGCCACCGAAGGTATAGACCTGCTTGCTCATCTGCTCTCGCTCTTTCCTGTGCGAATCCCCGATAGGGGGTTATTTAGCCTTCGATACGCGAAAAATCGGCAACGCGATGCACGGCCGTTCGGAAGGCCGACAGCAGTTCGAGCCGGGCCTTGCGCTTGGCCGGATCGGCGTCATTGACGGTAACGCCGTCGAAGAACGCGTCGATCGGCCCGCGTAGCGTCGCCAGCGCCGCCATGGCGCCCGCGAAGTCCTCCGCCTCCACCGCGCTTGCCGCGCGCGGCCCGGCCGCATCGAGCGCGTCGATCAGTGCTCGTTCCGCCGGTTCCGGCGTGTAAGCAATTTGAGGCACTTCGCCCTCAGACGCGAAATCCTCTTTCTTCAGGATATTGGCCGCACGCTTGTATCCGGCGAGCAGGTTCGCCCCGTCCTCGGTGCCGATGAACGCTTGCAGCGCATGAACCCGCGCGAGCAAGCGGACGAGATCGTCTTCGTTACCAAGCGCGAACACTGCGTCGATCAGATCGTGCCTGATGCCCGCTTCCTTCTGCTGGACCTTGAGACGATCCGCGAAGAAAGCAAGGAGTTCGCCGTCACCGGCGCTCATGCGCAATCCGTTGTCCGTAACCAGACGTATGATCCCCAACGCGGCGCGGCGCAGCGCGAAGGGGTCTTTCGATCCGGTCGGCTTCTCGTCAATCGCGAAGAAGCTGCGCAGAGTATCCAGCTTGTCCGCCAGGCTGACCGCCACCGTCACCGGCGCGACGGGGACATCGTCCCCCTGCCCGACCGGCTTGTAATGATCGCGGATCGCGTCGGCCACGGCATCGGGCAAACCTTCGGCGCGAGCATAATATCCGCCCATAAGCCCTTGCAGCTCGGGGAACTCTCCCACCATTTCGGTGACGAGATCGGCCTTGCACAGCCGCGCGGCCTGTTCGGCCTGATCCGCATCCCCGCCCTTGACGATCCCTTCTTCCACCAGCCAGCGCGCCAGCTTCGCCACGCGCTCCACCTTGTCGGCCACGGTGCCCAGCTTTTCATGGAAAGTGATGCGTTCCAGCTTCCTCGCATGTTCGGAAAGCGGGGCCTTGCGGTCCTGCTCCCAGAAGAAACGCGCGTCGGAAAGCCGGGCGGCCAGCACCTTGCGGTTGCCGTCCACAATCGCCGCGCCGCCGTCCGCCGCCTCGATATTGGCGGTGCAGACGAAGGCGTTGGCAAGGCTGCCCGTCGCATCATTGCAGACAAAATATTTCTGGTTTGTTCTGGCAGTTAACTGAATAACTTCTGGTGGAACCTCAAGAAACTCGCTATCGAAGCGCCCAAGCAGAGGCACCGGCCATTCGGTCAGCCCCGCGTTCTCGACAACCAGCCCTTCGTCCTCGACCAGTTCCAACCCGGCCCGCGCGGCGGCGGCTTGCGCCTTGTCCCGGATGAGGTGTTCGCGCTCCTCGTGGTTCACGATGACATGCGCCAGCCGCAGCTTGTCGGCATAGTCCTGCGCGCCGCCGATAGTGATCTCTCCCGGCGCATGGAAGCGATGGCCGCGCGTGGCATAGCCGGAACGCACGCCGCCTGCCTCGCACGCCACCAGTTCCGCGCCGAAAATAGCGACGATGCCGGAGAGAGGACGGACCCAACGCGGGCTTTCCGAACGGATCGAAGCCGTGCCCCAGCGCATCGACTTGGGCCACGGAAAAGCACGCACGATGGCCGGAATGGCGGCGGCGAGCACGTCGCCTGTGGCCCGCCCCGGCTTTTCGCTCACGGCGAACCACACGCCGTCGCGCTCGGTCAATTGGTCTTTCGCCAGCCCCGTCTTGCGCAGGAACCCTTCCAGCGCCTGTTCCGGCGCGCTGGTGCGCGGCCCTTTCACTTCCTCGCGCACCGCCGCCGTCGCGTCGGGCAAGCCGCGTGCGATCAGGGCGAGACGGCGCGGCGTGGACCAGACCGTGATCTCGCCCACTGCGACGCCCGCCTCCGCCATTTCCTTGCGGAACAGCTTTTCCAGATCGGCGCGCGCGCCGGCCTGCATCCGGGCGGGGATTTCCTCGGAGCGCAGTTCGAGCAGGAAATCCGTCACAGGCTCCACTCCGGGAAGCGGGCCTGCCAGTCGGCCGCGTTCTTTTCGATCCACGCCTGGCACGATCCCTTGGCCAGATCGCGCACGCGGCCGATGTAGCTGGCGCGCTCCTGCACCGAAATCACGCCGCGCGCTTGCAGCAGGTTGAACAGGTGGCTCGCCTCGATCGCCTGATCGTAGGCCGCGAGCGGAATGCCCGTCTCGATGCAGCGGCGGCATTCCGCCTCCGCATGCTGGAATCCCTTGAAAAGCTGTTCGGTATCAGCAACTTCAAAGTTATACTTCGACAGCTCCTGCTCATTTTTCAGGAACACGTCGCCATAGGTCACCCCTTCGTTATTGAAGGCGAGGTCGTAAACCCGGTCCACGCCCTGAATATACATGGCGAGCCGTTCCAGACCATAGGTCAGTTCACCCGCCACGGGACGGCAATCGAACCCGCCGACCTGCTGGAAATAGGTGAACTGCGTCACTTCCATGCCGTCGCACCAGACTTCCCAGCCCAGCCCCCATGCGCCCAGCGTGGGGCTTTCCCAGTCGTCCTCCACAAAGCGGATATCGTGGGACAGGCCGTCCACGCCGATGGCGGCGAGGCTTTCGAGGTAAAGTTCCTGAAGGTTCTCCGGGTTGGGCTTCAGGATCACCTGATACTGGTAGTAGTGCTGGAGCCGGTTCGGATTTTCGCCATAGCGGCCATCCGTGGGCCGCCGCGAAGGCTGGACATAGGCGGCCTTCCACGGCTCCGGCCCCAGCGCCCGCAGAGTCGTCGCCGGATGAAACGTGCCCGCGCCCATCCGCATGTCGTAGGGCTGGAGGATCAGGCAGCCCCGTTCGCTCCAGAAATTATGCAGCGTGAGGATCATGTCCTGAAAGGAAAGCTTGGCCGAAGGTTCAGACATGGCGCCGCCTTTGGCGGATGGCGCCGGAATTTTCAACCGCTCCGCATTTTCGGCTCCCAAGACGGGCGGGAACGTTCATCGACGGGTGAGAATTGCGCCCTATAACGGACGCCATGAAGATTCTCGCCCGTATCGCCGCGGCCCTGTCGCTCCTATGGATGCCGCTGACCGCTTCACCCGCCCTGGCGGACGGGATGGCGAAGAGCGCGACGCAGGCCGCTGCCGATCAGCCTGTGCCCGCCCCCGTGCTCACTATCGTTCCGCCGTCGCCCGCGATCACATCGGTCGCCCGGCCAGCTCTGTGGAAAGTGGCGGACGAGGATACGACGATCTACCTGTTCGGCACGGTCCACGTCCTGCCTTCCGGTATCGACTGGCTGAACGGCAAGGTCGCGGCGGCCTTTGACGACAGCCGGGAACTGGTGACGGAGATCCTGCCTCTCGATCCGGCGCTTATGCAGCAGCTCGTCATCGCCAAGGCCCTGCTGCCCAAGGGGCAGACCCTGCGCGGCATGCTCAAACCGCAAGACAGGGCGGAACTGGAGGCGGCACTGGCCAACATGGGCCTGCCGCCGGGGACATTCGATCCGTTCGAGCCATGGTATGCCGCCATCGGCATGACGACACTGCCTCTCACCAAAGCGGGATTCGACGGGAAAAACGGGGTTGAGCATGCCCTTGAAGCGCGGGCGAAGACGTCGGGCATGGCGCATCTCGCGCTGGAAACAGTCGAACAGCAACTTTCGGTATTCGATGGACTGCCCATGGCGGTGCAGGAGCGATACCTCGATGCGATCGTCGAGCAGATTCCCCAGATCCATGCCAAGGTGAATGCCCTGGTGGAAGCGTGGAAAACCGGAGACGCCGAAACGCTGGCCGCGCTGATGAACGAGGACGAGAAGGATCCCGTCATGCTCCAGCGCCTGCTGATCGACCGTAACAAGGCGTGGGCGGCATGGATCGACGAGCGGCTGGGCCAGCCCGGCACCGTGTTCGTGGCGGTCGGCGCCGGCCATCTCGCCGGGCCCGGCAGCGTTCAGGACCAGCTTGCCGCACGGCGCATCACGGCCAGACGCGTCCAGTGAAACGGCGCATAGGGACATTCGCCGCCGCGATCTTTCTGATCGTCATCGGCGCCTGCCAGCCTCAACCGCAATCCGCCCGGCCCGCGTTGTGGGAAGTGACGGGTCCGAACGGCGAGCAGGGCTGGCTGTTCGGCACCATCCATTCGCTCGACAGGCCGGCGCAATGGCGAACGCCGCCTGTCGACAAGGCGCTGGCCGGTGCCGACCGCGTGGTCGTGGAAGTCGCGAATGTGTCCGACGGCGCCGCCCTGGCCGAAGTGTTCACGCGCTTGTCGCGCACGCCGGGCCTGCCGCCCCTGACCGATCGCGTCGAGCCCGCCGCCCGACCCGCGCTGGAAACGCTTCTCAAACGCGCGGGCCTCAAGGCGAACGGCTTCACGGACATGGAAACATGGGCCGCCGCGCTCACGCTGGCGCAAGCGGAACAAGACGCGGACGGCGCGCGCAACGGCATAGACCGCGCCGTGCTGGCCGCCGCCCGCGGCAAGCCGGTGGTGGAACTGGAAGGCGCGGCCGCGCAGCTCGGCATTTTCGACGGCTTGCCGGAAAAGGAGCAGCGCGACCTCTTGGCCATCGTCATCGCGGACAGCGGCGCGCTCGACAGGGAAAGCGCGGACCTTGCCGAAGCATGGCGCACGGGCGATTTCGCGGTGATCGAGCGGGAAACGCGCACTGGCCTGCTCGCCGATCCCGAATTGCGGCAGGCGCTGTTCACCGCGCGCAACACGGCATGGACAGGCCGGATCGCGGACATGCTCCAGAACCGTGCCCGCCCCTTCGTCGCGGTCGGCGCGGCGCATATGGCGGGGCCGGACGGACTCGTCGCGATGCTGGCGGAACGAGGCTATGGCGTGCGGCGCATCCAGTAGGACGCTTGCATTTCAGGCGTCCAGCGGGTAACGGCCCGCGCTTCCGGCATGGTCATCCCTGGAGGCGTGCCGGATGAACCGAACATCCATTTTCGTTTTCGAAAGGTAGTGAACATGAGCGATACGCTTAGCCTGCCGGCCGAGACGCGCGATCGGGCAGGCAAGGGAGCCTCCCGTGCCCTGCGTCGTGAAGGCCGCGTCCCCGCCGTCATTTATGGCGACAACGAAGAACCGTTGAGCATCCACGTCGAGGAAAAGGAACTGGCCCGTCAGTTGATGACCGGCATTTTCTTCAACTCGATCGTGCAGATCGAGGTCGGCGGCAAGAAAGTGCGGACGCTGCCCAAGGATGTTGCCTTTCACCCCGTGAGCGATCGTCCGCTCCACGCGGACTTCCTGCGCCTTGCCAAGAACGCCAAGGTCCATGTGAACGTGCCGGTGATCTTCGCCAACGAAGAGGCTTCTCCGGGCCTCAAGCGGGGCGGCGTTCTGAACGTCATCCGGCACGAACTGGAACTGGTCTGCGACGCCAGCAAGATTCCCGACAACATCGAGATCGACGTGACCGGGCTTGAAGTCGGCGATGCGATCCATATCAGCCGGATCGTGCTGCCGGCCGGTTCGGAAAGTGCGATCACGGATCGTGATTTCACCATCGCCACGATCGTCGCGCCATCCGCTCTCAAGAGCGAGGAAGGCGATACGACGAAAGCCGAAGGCGAAGCCGAAGGCGAATAAACCACGGCCAGCCCTCGCCCGCGAGGGATGGGGGATAGCGATCCATGCAAATCTGGGCAGGCCTCGGCAATCCCGGTCCGCAATATGCCATGCACCGGCACAATGCCGGTTTCATGGCCGTGGACACGATTGCCGAGGTCCACTCGTTCGGCCCCGTCCAGAAGAAGTTCCAGGGCTGGGTGCAGGAAGGCCGGATCGGAGGCGAGCGGCTCGTCCTGCTCAAGCCCGCGACGTTCATGAACGAAAGCGGCCGTTCGGTGGGCGATGCACTGCGCTTCTACAAGCTGGACCTCGACGCGCTGACCGTGTTTCATGACGAACTGGACCTCGCCCCCTTCAAGGTGAAAGTGAAGCGCGGCGGCGGCACGGCGGGGCACAACGGGTTACGCTCCATCGGCCAGCATCTGGGACCGGATTTCCGACGGGTGCGCATCGGCATCGGTCATCCCGGCCACAAGGACCGGGTGACGGGCTACGTTCTGGGCAACTACGCCAAGGCGGAAATGGACGATCTGGCCGACATGCTGGGCGCGATTGCCGCCGAAGCCGAATGGCTGGCCAGGGGCGACGATGCCCGCTTCATGAGCGACGTGGCTCTGCGCCTGGCCGAATGATCGGCCCGAATGACTGGCATTTAAAAGGATTTGAACGATGGGTTTTCGTTGCGGGATCGTCGGGCTGCCCAATGTCGGCAAGTCCACCTTGTTCAACGCGCTGACGGAAACGCAGGCGGCGCAGGCGGCGAACTATCCCTTCTGCACCATCGAGCCGAACGTGGGGCAAGTGGGCGTCCCCGATCCCCGGCTGGACAAGCTGGCGCAAATCGCCGGCAGCCAGAAAATCATCCCGACGCAGCTTGGTTTCGTGGATATCGCGGGGCTGGTGCGCGGCGCGTCGAAAGGCGAAGGACTGGGCAACCAGTTCCTGGGCAATATCCGCGAAGTCGATGCGATCATCCACGTCCTGCGCTGTTTCGAGAATGACGACATCCAGCATGTCGACAACCGGGTCGATCCGATTTCGGACGCCGAAACGGTCGAAACCGAACTGATGCTGGCCGATCTGGAAAGCCTGGAAAAGCGCGTGCCCGCTGCTCAGAAGAAAGCCACCGGCGGCGACAAGGAAGCAAAGATCATCGCCAGCGTGCTGGGTCAGGCGCTGGATCTGCTGCGCGAAGGCAAACCCGCCCGGCTGACCCAGCCGAAGGACGAGGAAGAAGCCCGCCTGTTCCGGCAGGCACAACTGCTGACGGCAAAGCCCGTGCTCTACGTCTGCAACGTAGAGGAAGACGCCGCCGCCGAAGGCAATGCCTACTCCGCCCGCGTGTTCGAGAAAGCCAGGGCGGAAGGCGCCAACGCGGTGATCGTTTCCGCCGCCATCGAAGCGGACCTGATCGGCATGGAAGCGGACGAACGGCTGGCCTTCCTGGAAGAAATGGGCCTGCATGAAACCGGGCTGGCCCGCATCATCCGCTCGGGCTACGACCTGTTGCACCTCATCACGTTCTTCACCGTCGGCCCCAAGGAAGCCCGCGCCTGGACCGTTCACAAGGGCGCGAAAGCGCCGGAAGCGGCGGGCGAAATCCATTCCGACATGCAGCGCGGTTTCATCCGGGCCGAAACCATCGCCTATGACGATTATATCGCGCTGGGCGGGGAAACTGCGGCCAAGGACGCGGGCAAGCTGCGGCAGGAAGGCAAGGAATACGTCGTGCAGGACGGCGACGTCTTGCACTTCAGGTTCAACGTGTGATTGGACGCGCCTCTCATCGGGTGTAAAGTCGTCCCATGATACGACGCCTGTTCATGGCCCTGCTTGTGCTTTGCCTCGCCCTGCCCGCGATGGCACCGGCGGCGGCCGTCTCCCCGCATTGCGACCGCCCGGCGAGCGACACGGCCGCGACAGCGATGGAGCATGGGAACAAGCACCATCCTGCTCCGCAGCGGCCGGGGCATGACTGCATCGGCTGCGCCATGCCCGCGCGCGCCGTTCCGCCTTTGACGATGGCGCCCTTCTATCCGCGCGAGCCGCGCCAGTGGAACAACGCCGCCCTGCCAGCCGCCGCCGCAACACCACCTGACACGCCCCCGCCCCGCGCCTGATCGCTTTTGCCGCGCCTTCCGTTTGAGGAAGGCAAAGCCCAACGGATCAGGAATCACGAACGATGCGAAACATGACAATCGCGGCGCTGGTTTGCGCCACGGCCCTTCCCCTGCCCGCCATGGCGCAGGCGGATCACTCTGCTCATCATGCCGGTCCCCATGGACACCAGACCGACCACACCCTGCAACGCGAACAACCGGCCGAAGGCTCCGGCACCGCCCGCCTGCCCGCGAACGAAGGCGCGATGCCCGGGCTGCACATCATGGTGGGCGAATGGATGCTGATGGCCCATGGCGCGGTTTCGGCCCAATACACTGACCATGCCGGACCGCGCGGCGACGAAAAAACCTATGTCACGTCCATGGCCATGCTGTCGGCGGAGCGCGAGACGGCCTGGGGCCGCGTCCAGCTCAAATCCATGCTGAGCCTGGAACCGGCGATGAAGGCGCGCGGCTATCCCAACCTGTTCGCCACCGGCGAGACAGCGGGCGGCGAGCCGCTGGTCGACCGGCAACATCCGCACGATCTGTTCATGGAACTGGCGGCGCGCGTGGATTTCAACCTGGGCAGCCGGACCAGCCTGTTCCTTTATGGCGGCCCGGTGGGCGATCCCGCGCTGGGCCCGACCGCCTTCATGCACCGCGCATCCGCCCGATATAACCCGGAGCCGCCAATCACGCACCACTGGTTCGATTCGACGCATATCACTTATGGCGTGGTGACGACGGGCATTTCCGGTCCGCGCTGGCAGATCGAGGCATCGGCGTTCCGGGGCAAGGAGCCGGACGAGGAACGCTGGGGCATCGAAACGCCGAAACTGGATAGCTGGTCGGTCCGCGCGACGTTCAATCCCGCACCCGCCTGGGCCGTGCAGGCCAGCTATGGCCGGATCGAGGAACCCGAGGCGCTGCACGCGGGACAGGATGAGCGGCGCTTCACCGCATCGGCGCATTACAATAACGGGCTGGGCCTTTCCGCCATGTTGGCCTTCAGTTCCAAGAACCGCGTGCCGGGCGGCACGCTGACGGCTTGGCTTGCCGAAGCGAACTGGGATATCGACCGCGCCAACACGCTGTTCGGCCGGGTCGAGAACGTCGCCAACGACGAGCTTTTCCCCGATCACCACGATCCGCTGCACGATCGCGCTTTCCGGGTAGCGAAGTTTCAGGCGGGCTATGCACGCCGTGTCGCGTTCAAGCCTTTCGAGCTGGCGCTGGGCGGCGCGATCAACGGCTATGCCAAACCCGATGCGCTCAACGCCGCATACGGCCGCGCGCCCTGGGGCTATACGCTCTTCGCCCGGTTGAGCCTGACGGGCTGACTCTCAACTGCCGCAAACCAGCGTTCCGGCGGCGGACCAGACAATGCGGCCGAACTGGTCGCGCAGAGTCATCCCGGCGTTCCATGTGGCCGACTCCTCGCCCGCGGGCACCCCCTCGCCGGGCTGGCTCGCCACTCTGAGGTCCCAGGTCTTGCCGCTATAATGCGCGCGCGTGCCATAAGGTTGTTCGCCGCTGCCGCTGTCGGCGGCGAACACTTCGATGGCTCCGTCGATCTTCATCACGCCGCGCTCGCCATCGGCGTAGAGGACGGGATCGCCGCCCTCGCTGCCGTTCGGCAGAAACGCGCATCCCATGCCGGAAATGCGGTTCTGCTGGACGTCTCCGAACGTGATCTGCTGGGGCACGACCGCGATGACGGGTGGTTTGCGGTTCTGTGCCGCTTCCACCATCTCCACCGCGCGCTTGTCGCTGGCTGTCTGTTCCTCCGGCGTCGGCTCGCGCCCGCAAGCACTCGCTGCAAGCAAGGGAACCAGCACCCATACGGTGCGCATCAGCGTCTCCCGAACAGCTTCTCGATATCGGCATGGGCGAGCTTCACCCATGTCGGGCGGCCATGATTGCACTGCCCGGATCGCGGCGTGCGTTCCATTTCGCGCAGCAGGGCATTCATTTCCGCCACAGACAACGCGCGACCCGCCCGGACGCTCCCGTGGCAGGCCATGGTGGCGAGCACATGGTCCAGTCTCTCGCCCAGCAGCAGCGCATCGCCGTTCTGCGCCAGGTCGTCGGCCACGTCGCGGACCAGCGCCTCCACGTCCCCGCCCGCCAGCGGGGCAGGCACCGCGCGCACCAGCATCGCCGCCGGGCCGAACCGTTCGACCGCAAGGCCGAAACCCGCCAGTTGCGCGGCGCGTTCCTCCAATCGGTCGCAGGACGGCTCGTCCAGTTCCACCACTTCAGGCAGCAGCAACGCCTGGCTGGCGGCAGCCGCTTCGTCTGCCCCCGCCGCTCTCAGCCGTTCAAGCATCAGCCGTTCATGCGCCGCATGCTGATCGACAATCACCAGCCCATCCTCGGCCTCGGCCACGATATAGGTCCGCGCTACTTGCCCGCGCGCCACGCCCAGCGGAAACGACGCCGCGTCCCCCGGCGGCTCTTCGGCCTCCTCGGCACGGGCGGCGGGTGGCGCCATCACGGCCTGCTCATGGCCGCGCCATGCAGTCCCCGCCTCGCTCACCCGCGCGCGCGGTTCGTAGTGCTGGCGCGCAAAGAGCGAGCCGAGCGAAGGCGCGGGACGATCCGCTACCGGCTCTGTCTGCCACAGATCCATGGCCGATGCGGCGGGAGACCGCGCGCTGCGCTGCCCCGCGTTCTCCAGCGCGTGACGCAGCGCGCCGACGATGAAGCCGCGCACGAAGGCGGGATCGCGAAAGCGCACTTCCGTCTTGGCGGGATGGACGTTCACGTCCACGTCCTCCGGCGGCAGGTCGAGAAACAGGGCCAGCACGGCATGCCGGTCCCGCGCCAGCATGTCGGCATAGGCGCCGCGCACCGCGCCGATCAGCACCCGGTCCTTCACCGGGCGGCCGTTGACGAACAGATACTGGTGGTCGGCGACGCCCCGGTTGAACGTGGGCAGTCCGGCCACCCCGCCCAGCCGCGCGGCCCCGCGTTCCGCCTCGATCACCACGCCGTCCTCGGCCAGTTCGCGCGCCACGAGCCGGGCGACACGCTGCGGCAGACTGTCTCCCGCCTGCACGGACAGCACCTGCCTGCCGTCATGCTCCAGCACGAAGCCGCTATCGGGCCGCGCCATGGCGAGCCGCCGCACTACGTCGAGGCAAGCCGCGTATTCCGACCGGGCGGAACGCAGAAACTTGCGCCGGGCGGGAACCTTGCCGAACAGGTTTTCCACCCGGATGCGGGTTCCGGGCGGCAGGCCCGCCGGTCCTTCCTCCACTGCCGCTCCGTGATCGACGACGATCCGCCAGCCTTCAGATACTTCGCGGGGGCGGCTTTCCAGTGTCAGGCGCGCGACGCTGGCGATGGACGGCAGCGCTTCGCCCCGGAAGCCGAGAGTGGTCACGCGCTCGATATGGCCCTCCGAACCGACCAGACTTTCCGGCAGCTTCGACGTGGCATGCCGTTCCAGCGCGAGGCACATCTCGCCGGGCGCCATGCCGCAGCCGTCATCCGTCACTTCGATCAGATCCAGTCCGCCGCCGCCCAGCTTCACGACGATCCGGGAAGCGCCCGCATCGAGCGCGTTTTCGACCAGTTCCTTGAGGGCGGAGGCCGGACGCTCGACCACTTCGCCCGCGGCGATGCGGTTGACGAGTTCCTCTGGCAAGCGGCGAATAACGGGCATGGGCCGAGCCTAGCGATCAAACGCATTGTATTCGAGACGAAAAGGCGGAACCATCCCCGGCAATATGACACAAAATTTTGGCGTTTCGCATTCTCTTGCGTTAGGAAGCCGCCCTCCACTACTCCCTGCTCGTCCGGGGGAACTGCCGTTTGTGCGGTAAGTGCCGGGCATTCTTACGGAAACCTAAATGGCCTCGATGATGTCGCGATTCTTCAAGTTCGGCTCACAAAACATGGCGATTGACCTCGGCACGGCGAACACGCTCGTCTATGTGCAGGATCGCGGTGTCGTGCTCAACGAACCGTCTGTCGTCGCCATCGAAACGATCAACGGCATCAAGCGAGTGAAGGCCGTGGGCGACGACGCCAAGATGATGATGGGCAAGACGCCCGACAATATCGAGGCGATCCGTCCCTTGCGCGACGGCGTCATCGCCGACATTGAGATCGCGGAAGAAATGATAAAGCACTTCATCCGCAAGGTGCATGGCAAGAAGAGCCTGTTCCGCTACCCGGAAATCGTCATCTGCGTGCCGTCCGGCTCGACGTCCGTGGAACGCCGCGCGATTCGCGACGCGGCCTCGAACGCGGGCGCCAGCCAGGTCCACCTGATCCTCGAACCCATGGCGGCGGCCATCGGCGCGGACATGCCGGTGACGGAACCCGTCGGTTCGATGGTCGTCGACATCGGTGGCGGCACGACCGAAGTCGCGGTGCTCTCGCTGCGCGGTCTGGCCTATACCACGTCCGTGCGCGTCGGCGGCGACAAGATGGATGAAGCGATCGTCTCCTACGTCCGCCGTCACCACAACCTTCTCATCGGCGAAGCGACGGCCGAGCGCATCAAGAAGGACTATGCCACGGCCACGGTTCCCGCCGACGGCGTGGGCGAGACGATCCACATCAAGGGCCGCGACCTTGTGAACGGCGTGCCCAAGGAAATCACCATCACGCAGGCGAACCTCGCCGAAGCGCTGTCCGAACCTATCGGCGCCATTGTCGAAGGCGTGCGCATCGCGCTGGAAAACACCGCGCCCGAACTGGCCGCGGACATCGTGGACCAGGGCATCGTGCTGACCGGCGGCGGCGCGCTTATCCAGGGTCTGGACGAGTATCTGCGGGAGGAAACGGGGCTTCCGGTCAGCGTGGCCGAAGATCCGCTGTCCTGCGTCGCGCTCGGCACCGGCCGCGCCATGGAGGATCCGATCTATCGCGGCGTGCTGATGAACGCCTGAGCAATCACCGCCCTGACCAGTTCAGGGGCACTGCGGCCGGAGCCCTTTCCGGGCAGGCCGCACAGGAGGGAGATGGCAGCGCATGGCGCCGTCGGCCAACCGGCACTCCGGCTTTTCGCGCAAGGCGCAATACAGCACTTTCTTCGCCTATCTTGCGGCCATAGTCGGCGCGCTGGTCGGCCTGGGCCTGCTGATCGTCTCGATCTCGAATGCCGGCGCTTTCGCTGATGCACGGGCCGTGGCGAACGACGCCGCCGCACCGGGTGGAAACGCCGTCGCGGACGCACGAAGCGGCGGGCAGAGCGTTTTCGCATCGATCGCCGGTTATTTCCGGGCAGGCAGCCAGAACGCGCGGCTTGCCCGGGAACTGGCCGAAGCCAAGACCCGGCTTGTCGAGGCAGAGGGGATCGCGGAGGAAAACGAACGGCTGAAGGCGCTGCTCGCCCTTAACGACAGCGATCGGAAGCCCGTGACCTTCACTCGGATGACCGCGTCCACGGCATCGAGCACGCGCCGTTTCGCCACTATCGGGGTCGGCGCAAGCAACGGTGTCCAGGTGGGCATGCCAGTGCGCTCTCCGCTCGGTCTGCTGGGCCGCGTTCTGGAAGTGGGGAATGCCTCGTCGCTCGTCCTTCTGGTCACTGACAGTCAGAGCGTAGTGCCCGCCCGGCGCGCGACGGACGGCGTGCCCGCTTTCGTGCAGGGGCGTGGCGACGGCACGGTCCAGATCCGGCTCATCAACCTGGGCATCAATCCCTTGAAGAAGGGCGATGTCTTCGTGACGTCCGGGTCGGGCGGACTTTACCGGCCTAACATGGCGATATGCATGGTAACCGCGTTGACCCGCGACGGGGCGATTGCCCGGGTGCTCAGTGACCCCGCCGTCACTGACTATGTCGCGGTGGAAGGCGTCTGGAACGAAACCGCTCCTCCGCCGCTGTCCGAGGCGCGGCAATGATCGCGGCGCTGCGCGCCAAGGCCGGCGAACTGCGGCGGGGGGGAAGAATCAATCGCGCGCCTTCGCCCTGGCTGGCAAGAAGCGTGCCGTGGCTCCTCGTCATGGCCGCATCCGTGATTCCGTCGTGGTTCATCATCTCTTCCGCGCCGGTCATGCCGCCGTTCGGTTTCCTGGTCCTGATCGCATGGCGGCAGCTTCGTCCGGGCCTTCTGCCGACATGGGCCGGCCTGCCGCTCGGCCTCTTCGACGATCTCTACAGCGGCCAGCCGTTCGGCAGCGGGATTCTGCTGTGGTCGCTGGCGATCATCTTCCTCGACATTGTGGAAGCACGCTTTCCCTGGCGCAATTTCGCACTGGAATGGCTGGTTGGCGGAGCCGTTATCGCTGCCTATATCCTTGCCTGCCTCGCTTTCGCGAACGCCGCTGGCGGCGCCACGCCGCTGCTTGTCGTTGTCCCGCAGATGGTGGTCTCGATGCTCTTCTATCCCCTCGTGGAGCGCATGGTCGCCATGTTCGACCGCCTCCGGCTCATGCCGCTCAGGAAATCGTGAGCGATGGCGGCCGGCCAGAAGCACATCAGCCTTGGAACCCTGCGCAACAGCTTCGACCGCCGGACCATCGTGCTGGGCGCCATGCAGGGGGGCGTGGGGATGCTGCTGGCGGGCCGCATGGGCTGGATCGCCGTCGCGCAGAACCGGAAATACGAACTTCAGTCCGAAAGCAACCGCGTCAACCTTTCGCTGATTCCGCCCCGGCGCGGCTGGGTGCTGGATCGCCATGGCCATCCGCTGGCGTCGAACCGCGCCGATTTCCGGGTGGACATCATTCCCGACAGGCTGGTGAACGCGGACGCCACGATTTCCGAAGTCGGGCAGTTGCTGAGCCTGACCGCGATCGAATTGCGCGACCTTAAGGACAAGATCGAAAAGTCACACGAGTTTCAGCCGGTCGAAGTAAAATCGGGGCTGCAATGGGAACAATTCGCGGCGATCAGCGTCCGCACGCCCGACCTTCCCGGCGTCGTTCCGCAGCGGGGATTTTCGCGTTATTACCCCACCGGGCCATCGGTCGGCCATCTGGTCGGTTATGTCGGTGCGGCCAATGCCGAGGAATACCAGAAGGAACGCAACCCCCTGCTCATCACGCCGGGTTTCAAGATCGGCAAGGACGGGCTGGAAAAGCAGTTTGACAAGACCTTGCGGGGAGAGCCGGGCGCGCGGCGGGTGGAAGTGACGGCCACCGGCCGGATCGTGCGTGATCTGGACATGCGCGAGGACAACCCCGGACAGCCCATCAAGCTGACGATCGACGGCCCGTTGCAGGACTATGCGGCCCGCCGCCTGGGCCTCGAATCCGGCGCGGTGGTGGTGATGGATTGCCACAACGGCGACATCCTGTGCATGGCGTCGATGCCCAGCTTCGATCCCAACAGCTTTTCCGGCGGTATCGGCCGTATCGAATGGAAGATGCTGTCCGACGACGATCATGTTCCCTTGCGGAACAAGGTGCTGCGCGGCCTCTATCCGCCGGGGTCGACCGTAAAGCCCGCCGTCGCCCTCGCGTTCCTCGAAGCCGGCCTCAGCCCCCGCGAAAGCGTGGTGTGTCCCGGCGGGTTGCGTGTCGGCAACCGCGTGTTCCACTGCTGGCAACGGCGCGGCCACGGCGTGACCGACATGGCCAAAGGCATCTATCAAAGCTGCGACGTCTATTTTTACCACTTCGCGCAGAAGATCGGGATGCAGCGCATCGCCGACATGGCGCGAAGGCTGGGGCTTGGCGCCGAATACCCGCTGCCCGTCGCGGGACAATCCTATGGCACAGTGCCGGACCCTCCGTGGAAGAAGCGCAAATACGGCAAGGACTGGGCGCTGTTCGATACCGTGAACGCCACGATCGGGCAGGGTTACATGCTGGTCAATCCGCTCCAGCAGGCCGTGATGACCGCGCGCCTCGCCAGCGGCAGGAACATCATGCCGAACATGATGTTCGACGCGAAGCCGCACGATGCGCCGTCGCTGGGCATCAGCCAGGAGCATCTCGACATCGTGCGCGAAGCAATGAACCAGGTGGTCAACGGCGCGGGCACGGCGGGGCGCGCGCGGCTGCCCGTTCCCGGCGTCCAGATGGCCGGCAAGACAGGCACGGCGCAAGTCGTCGGACTGAACATCTCCAGCGGCAAGGGCGGATACTGGAAGCATCGCGACCACGGGCATTTCATTGCCTTCGCGCCGTTCGACAATCCCCGCTATGCCTGCGCCGTGGTGATCGAGCACGGCGGCGGCTCGGGTTCCGCCTACCCCGTGGCACGCGATGTCATGACTTTCCTGTTCGATCCCGCAAAGGCGATGGAAGTGCTCACGCAAATGGAAGCCGGATGGGGCGGCACGCCGCAACAACGCATGGCGGCGCGCTACCGGGAGTTTGCCGCCCGCTACGGCACCAGCGCACCGCCGGTATCCGACGCGGCCGAGCGTCGCGTGGTGGAAGAAAACAGCGCGGCGCAAACGCCGGCGCAACCTATCGTGCGCGGTGCGGAATCGCCGCCGCCCGAACCGCAGGCACCCCCGCCCGTCGAGCACGCGCCTCCGCATCCGCCCGCGCATACGCCTTCTTCGGCCACTACGCCATCGGTGGCGCCCGCAACGCCCATTCCGCATGAGCCACGGCCGTGAACCGTCCGATCGTTCCCGACGCCATCGCGCGGCTGCCCTGGCGCGTGATTCTGCCGCTGTGCGCGCTGGTGCTGTTCGGTGGCGCGGTGCTCCATTCCGCGGCGGGCGGACACTTGCGGCCATGGGCGCTGACGCATGTGATCCGCTTCGGCGTGTTCCTCGCCGCGGCTCTGGTGATATCCCGTCTTTCGCGCGACCTGTTCCGCACCATGGCCTACCCCGCCTACGCCGTGATCCTGTTCCTGCTGCTCCTGGTGGAATTGATCGGCGGCATCGGTGGCGGCAGCCAGCGCTGGCTGAACCTCGGTTTCATGACGCTGCAGCCATCCGAACTGATGAAACCGGCCATCGTGCTGGCGTTGGCGCGCTTCTATGAAAGCCTGCCTCCGTCGATGACCGCAAGCTGGCGGGGGCTTGTCCCCGCACTCGGACTGACAGGATTGCCCGCCGCTTTCGTCATGCTCCAGCCCGATCTCGGCACGGCGCTTGCCATCTGTTTCGGCGGGTTTGTCGTGATGTTCCTCGCGGGATTGCCGCTGCGCTGGTTCGTCGGCGGCGGCGCCGCGGCGGCTGTCGCCGCGCCGCTGGCCTATTTCACTCTTCTCCACGACTATCAGCGCAGACGGGTGACGACTTTCCTCGATCCCGAAAGCGATCCGCTGGGCGCGGGTTATCATATCACCCAATCCAAGATCGCCATTGGATCGGGTGGCATGTTCGGAAAAGGCTTCGGCAACGGCTCGCAAAGCCACCTGGAATATCTGCCGGAAGCCCACACCGACTTCGTGTTCGCCACGATGGCCGAGGAATGGGGCATGGCCGGCGGCCTGTTCGTGCTCGCCGTATTCGCCCTGGTCATGCACTGGGGCCTCCAGACCGCGCGTTCCGCTCCCGACCGGTTTTCGCAATTGCTCGCCGCCGGAATGACCGCGACGATCTTCTTCTACGTCGCCATCAACCTGATGATGGTGATGGGTCTGGCGCCGGTCGTCGGCATCCCCCTGCCATTTCTCAGCCACGGCGGTTCGTCCATGATGACGAACATGATCTGCGTCGGCACGATCATGGCCGTGCGCATGTGGAATGACCGGCCAAGAACCCTTGGCTAAGATTTGTTGCGATTCCCCCCTTCCCTCGCGAGAAACGAACGCTATAGGAAGCGCTCCCGCCGAATCGGGGGTTCCTGACGGAACCAGTCGGATCGCCGGTGTGGACGCATAGCTCAGTTGGTAGAGCAGCTGACTCTTAATCAGCGGGTCCTA
>CAZUOV010000009.1:0-81249 GCA_964621355.1 uncultured Novosphingobium sp.
TGACCATCGGCGCGACCGCCAATCAGAACGGCACGGCCATGTTCGAGGGCGTGACGGTATTGTTCCTCGCGCAGTTCTTCGGTGTGGACCTCAGCCTTGCGGACCAGTTGTTCGTGATGGTGGTCTGCATCCTCGCGGGCGTGGGCACGGCGGGCGTCCCGGCCGGATCGCTGCCGGTGATTGCGCTGATTCTCGGCGCGGTCGGCGTGCCGCCCGAAGGGATCGGCCTTATCCTCGGCGTGGACCGCTTCCTCGACATGTGCCGCACCACGCTCAACGTCATCGGCGATCTCGTTGCCGCGACGACGATTTCAGCGTTGAGCGAGCGCAAGCCCGCCTAGCGCTGGAATTCCACCGGCACGAACTGGCCCAGCCCGCAGGCCGCGCCGCGCTGGGGCGTGCCGCCGTAATTCTGGAGCGTATAGATGATGTCGGTGTTGCAAAGCTGCGACAGCGAAGTCTCATACGTGAACGCATTGGCGGCTTTCAGGCCCGGGCAACTGCCGGTCAGCGTATTGCGATAGCCGCGCTTGCCCGAAACGATGAAGTCGATGGTGCGATCGTCGCGCACCGCCGTGGACGATAGCGGCTGCAAGGGAATGCAGCTTTGCGCCGCGCCTGTCACTTTCACGGCGGGCGAGGGGGCAGGGACATTTTCTGCCGGTTGCGTCTGCGCGCAGGCGGCAAGCGCGCAGGCGGACAATGCGGAAACCGCAAGCGAAGGGATGTTCATGGCAACCTCCTTGAAGGGGTTATGCGGCGCGCGCCCGCGTCGCCTTAACGGCTCGGCTGGCCGGTTGTTCCATAACCTTCGCCTTGTAAGCGCACAGATCGACAACCGGGCAGCGCCAGCATTCGGGCGTGCGCGCCTTGCAGATATAGCGCCCGTGCAGGATCAGCCAGTGATGCGCGCCGACGCGGAAAGGCTGCGGCACTTTGCGTTCCAGCGCCTTTTCCACGGCCAGCGGCGTCTTGCCTTTCGCCAGCCCGGTGCGGTTGCCGACGCGGAAGATGTGCGTGTCCACCGCGAACGTCTCCGCGCCGAAAGCGCAGTTCATCACGACATTGGCGGTCTTGCGGCCGACGCCGGGCAGCGTGGTCAGCACGTCGCGATCCGCCGGGACTTCACCGCCGAAATCGCGCACCAGGATTTCGGACAGCGCGATCACGTTCTTCGCCTTGGCGTTGAACAGGCCGATCGTCCTGATGTGCCGTTTCAGTCCTTCCTCGCCCAGCTCCACCATCTGCGCGGGCGTTTTTACGTCGCGGAACAGCGCGCGAGTGGCCTTGTTGACGCCCACGTCCGTGGCTTGCGCCGACAGCACGACCGCGACCAGAAGCTGATAAGTATTGCCGAACTCCAGCTCGGTCTGGGGATCGGGATTGGCTTCGGCCAGCCTGCGGAAGAACTCGAAAACGTCGGCCTTTTTCAAAGTCCCAGCACCTCGGGCATAGTATAGCGCCCGGCCGGCTTGCCGATCAGCCACTGGCAGGCGCGCACCGCGCCTTTTGCAAAGATCAGCCGGTTTTCGGCGAGGTGGGAGAGAGAAAGCCGCTCGTTGTCCGCCAGGAAATGCACGCTGTGGTCCCCCGCCACGCTGCCGCCGCGTAAGGCGGCGAAGCCGATCGCGCCCGTTTCCCGTGCGCCGGTGATGCCGTCCCGTCCGCGCGCGCTGTGGCCTGCCAGCGCGATCCCGCGCCCCGCCGCCGCCGCTTCGCCCAGCAGCAGCGCCGTGCCCGAAGGCGCGTCCACTTTCATGCGGTGGTGGGTTTCCACGATCTCGATATCCCAGTCCTCGCCCAGACGACTCGCCGCCTCGCGCACCAGATGGGCCAGCAGAGTGACGCCGAGCGACGTATTGCCGGTTTGCAGCACGGCGATGTTTTCGGCGGCATGGTCGATCAGGAAGTGATGGCGCTCTTCCAGTCCAGTGGTGCCGACGACGATGGGCACGCCCGCCGCCACCGCCGCGTCGAGATTGGCTTCGAGCGCATGGGGGCTGGAAAAATCGACCAGCACGTCGCTCATGCCCGCCAGCCCTGCGGCATCGCCGCCCTGGTCGATCCCGCCCGCCAGCGTCTCTCCCGCATCGGCGATGGCCGCCGCGATGGCCTGTCCCATGCGGCCCGCGCTGCCGATAATGCCGATACGCGTCCCGCTCATGCCCGGTTCCCGTTGTCAGAAGTAGGAAAGACATGCTCCATGGGCGATATGCGCAAAATCCACAATATAGTGATTCTGACAGGCGCGGGGGTGAGCGCCGAAAGCGGCATCGACACGTTTCGCGGCGCGGGTGGATTGTGGGAGCAGCACCGGGTGGAGGACGTGGCGACGCCTGAGGCTTTCGCCCGCGATCCGGATCTGGTGCAGCGATTCTATGATATGCGCCGCGCCGCGATCCAGACCAGGCAGCCCAATGCCGCGCATGAAGCGCTGGCCCGGCTCGACGCGCGGTGGCCGGGAGACCTGCTGATCGTCACCCAGAACCTCGACGACCTGCATGAACGCGCGGGTGCTGGCCGGGTGCTGCACATGCACGGGGAGCATCTCAACGCCTGGTGCACGGCCTGCGACACGCGCTCACGCTGGACGGGGCTGCTGCTCGACCGCCCGCCGTGCCCGGCCTGCGGCGAATCCGCCTTGCGCCCGGATGTCGTGTGGTTCGGGGAAATGCCTTACCGCATGGACGCGATATACACTGCCTTGCGCGCGGCGGACCTGTTCGTTTCCATCGGCACCTCCGGCGCGGTCTATCCGGCGGCCGGGTTCGTGCGGCAGGCGCGCGATCTGGGCGCGCATACGCTGGAACTCAATCTAGAGCCGAGCGAGGGTTCGGCGTGGTTCCACGAATGCCGTCACGGTCCGGCGACGGACGTGGTTCCGGCATGGGTGGCCGAAATGCTGGAATAGCCGGGTAGGGCAGCATCAGGTTTTCCCGGAGAACTGCCTTTCCCATTCGGCGCGCGCGGCATCGCAGATCTACGGACTCTATTCCGTAGGCGCTGTGCAGCAGGTGCATCGTCTGCTGCGAGGCGAGCCGGAACCATTCCTCTTCGCTGCGAGGGGTGACTGCGCCGCTCCGGCGCCGAAACGCGATTTGCCGCGCAGTTTGTCCCACAAACCCATGAGCCTGTCCTCTGCTCTTCGCTTGCCATGCCTTATATCATCGGCGGGTACGAAGGCGCGGCAAATCTCAGGAAGGGGCCGAGCAGGCGCGGCAGGCCGGGTCTTTCGCCAGAGTGAGCGTGCGCAGCGACGGCGCAAGACCGTCGAACAGGTGGAGCCTGCCCCATTGCGGATCGCCCAGCGCCGCGTGCCCCTGAACGAGCACGCGCACGGCCTGCATCACACCGAGCATGGCGACCATGCCCGCCATGGCGCCCAGCACGCCATCGGCGGCGCAGGTATCGCAATCCTCGGCATCGAAGGCATCGCCCACGAAGCAGCGATAGCAGGGCTGGTCCGCCAGATGGCCCGCGAAATTGCCGACCTGCCCCTGAAACCGTCCGATGGCCGCGCTCGTCAGCGGAATGCCGAGGCGCACGCAGGCATCGGACACGGCGAGCCGGGTCGCGAAATTGTCGCAGCCGTCGAGCACCAGCGTGGCGCCTTGCAGCACGGCGGAGGCGTTGCCGGGTGTCAGTCTCTCGGTCGCGGCGCGCGCGTCCAGCGCGGCGTCGAAGCGGTTCACCCAGCGCGCCGCCGCTTCCGCCTTGGGCTGGCCGAGATCGGCTTCGGAAAAGATCGTCTGGCGTTGCAGGTTGCTCGCCTCGATCCGGTCGTCGTCGATCAGGGTCAGCCGCCCGATGCCGGCGGCCGCGAGATACTGGATCGCCGGGCTGCCGATCCCGCCGCATCCGATGACGGCGACGTGCGCCCGCGTCAGCGCCACTTGCCCCGCGCCGCCGAGTTCGGGCAGCACGATATGGCGGGCGAAGCGGTCGAGGCGATCGGGTGCCAGACTCATGCAGGGAGGCTCATGCCGGGCCGGGCGTATCGGACGGTTCTGGCGCGCGTTCCCTGGTGAAGCCGTGCAACCCGTGCCACCACTGCACCGCGATGATCGCGCCCTTGGCCGGTTGCAACAGGCCAAGCATCATGGCGATGGCCGTGGGGATGAGGATGGCGAGAATCGTGATGACGGAAAGATCGTAGTCCGCCGTCAGCGCGATCATCACCGGGGCCAGAATGTGCCCTGTCAGCAGGATCGCAACATAGGCGGGAAAATCGTCGGCGCGCTGGTGTGACCAGTCCTGTCCGCAATGGGCGCAACGGTCCATCGGTTTAAGCCATTTGCGGAACAACGCCGCCTCGCCGCAGCGCGGGCAGCGCCCTTTCACGCCACGCACCGCGGCCTGCCAGAACGTGTGCGGAAGAGCGGGCGGGGCGGTCATGCGCCGCCGTCTAGCGGACGGGGGGCCTGGGCGAAAGGCGCAAAGTGAGGGCTTCGCTCGTCATTGCGAGGCCGTAAGGCCGAAGCGATCCCGCGCGGTTGTGCGCTCCGCTCATGCTGAGCTTGTCGAAGCATGTGGGCCATGGCGCAGCGCCAGCGTCCCCCGGCTCGCCGGGATCGCACTGACGAAGGGAAATCTTTTTCCTACTTCGCCAAAATCTGCCTTACCCTGCGGGATGAGGCGATCCGCCGCAAAGTTTACACCCTGCCGCCTTTGTCAACTTCGCCGCTGGCGACTGGCCCTGATCCGTGCCGTCAGCTTTCCAGTTGCCGCAGCAGGCTGCGCACGTCGCCGTCCATGTCCGCGTCGCGGGTGCGCAGTTCCTCGATCAGACGCACGGCGTGGATCACGGTCGAATGATCGCGCCCGCCGAACTTGCGGCCGATTTCGGGATAGCTGCGCGGCGTCAGCACCTTGGCGAGATACATCGCCACCTGGCGGGGGCGGACGACCGCGCGGGCGCGGCGCTTGGAACTCATCTCCTGCCGGTCCACCCGGTAGAACTGGCAGACGGTGCGCTGGATCTCGTCGATGGTGATGCGGCGGCGGTTGGCGGACAAAATGTCCGTCAACTGTTCCTCGGCCAGTTGCAGCGAGACTTCCTGCCCGGTCAACTGGGCATAGGCGATCAGCTTGTTGAGGCCGCCCACCAGTTCGCGCACGTTGCGGTTGATGGTGCGGGCCAGGAACTCGATCACATCGGCCGGCACGTCGGCGGGCGTGAAGCGCGCGAGGCGATGTTCGAGGATCGCGCGGCGCAATTCGATGTCGGCGGCCTGGATATCGGCGACAAGCCCCATGGACAGGCGCGACAGAAGCCGTTGCTCCACGCCGTCCAGCGCCTGCGGCGCGCGGTCGGCGGCGAAGACCAGCCGCTTGCCTTCGGCCAGCAGCGCGTCGATGGTATAGAGCAGTTCCTCCTGCGCGCTGGCCTTGCCGATGATGAACTGGATATCGTCCACCAGCAGCAGGTCGAACCCGCGCAGGCGCGCCTTGAATTCGATCATCTGGTTCTGGCGCAGCGCTTGCACGAACTCGATCATGAAGCGTTCGGCCGAGCAATAGAAGATGCGCGCGCGCGGATGCGCCGTCAGATAGGCGTGACCGATGGCGTGGAGCAGGTGCGTCTTGCCCTGCCCGGTCGCACCCTTGAGGTAGAGCGGCGAGAACTGCGGCGTCTCCGTGGCCGCCATGCGCTGCGCGGCGTTGCAGGCGAGCACGTTGGCCGAGCCGGTCACGAACGTCGTGAAAGTCAGCGAAGGATCAAGTCCGATGGTGCCCTGGCCCAGCGCGCCGAATTCCTCGCCGCCGAGACTGGCGGCGGCGCTCTCCGCTCCATTCGCCCCGTCGTTGGCGGCGCGGCGGTGGCCGGCGCCGTTGCCCAGCCGCAGTTCCGGCAACTGGCGCCGTCCCGGATGAACCGAGATGCGGACGTTGCGCACGTCGGGCCGCGCGATCTTCCATGCCAGCGAAAGCCGGTCGGCAAAGCGGTCGGCCACCCAGTTGGCCGAAAACTCGGTCGGCAGGAACAGGTCGAGCGTTCCCGTTTCCTTGCAGAAGTGGCCGAGCTGTATCGGCCGGATCCACTGGCTGAAAAGCTGCTGGCCCAGATCCTTGCGCAAGCCCTGGCTGATGTCCGCCCAGTCGGCCGCGAGATCCAGAGCCTCGTGATCGTCTTCCATCGCCGCCGCGCCCGCCTTTCCCTTGCCTGGCCCATGAGGAGGCCGATCGCCAGACGTGATGTTCGCCATCCGACAAATACCCTTTCCCTCGTGACGGACCCGGAACGAAGTGTCCGCTTGTCGTGCCAAGGCGAGCGAGGCTTGTCGGTAAACGACGACGCCCTCACCCGCCGCGTGATGTGGCGTGCGCAAACTTGCCGACCGTCGATGTGAACCCCGCTGCCGCTTGGCGCGACAGAGGCGCTGTTATGAAGGTTTCGGACGCGGGGGCAAGGCACCGGACCGCAAAAAAAGTGAAATAATCCGCCTTGACAGTCCAAGGGTGCGGCAAATCCGTTACTTGCGGCATAATACTTTGAATAGATTTATTTTTTTGGGTGTGCGGATTGCGAATCGCGGAGATTCAACGCTTTCCCGCAAGAGCGTTCCAAGTGTGCTGCAAAGCACAAAAAAGCCGGAGGCGTCGGCCCCCGGCTCTGTTCCTTTTTCGTCCCGCGCAAAGCGGTGCGGCGGGAGCGAATCGCTCCGCCGTTTCCTTCAGAGCGAGGCGACTCGCTTCGTCAGACGAGACAGCTTGCGCGATGCGGTGTTCTTGTGGAGCACGCCGCGCGCCACGCCGCGCGCCAGTTCCGGCTGAGCCGCCTTCAGCGCTTCCGCCGCGGCAGTCTTGTCGCCGCCGGCGATCGCCGTTTCCACTTTCTTGACGAACGTGCGGATGCGGCCGATGCGGTTGCCGTTGATTTCGGCGCGGCGTTCGTTGCGGCGGATACGCTTGCGGGCTTGCGGCGTGTTGGCCATGGATTCGCTAAACCTTCTGTCTTTCGTCTGGCCGCTTTTGCTCGCGGGCCAACTGGTTGAATGTCATGCAAAACCGCGTGGACGGCATGGCCGACCCCGCAGGAAAGCGCGGCCCTTAGCCGGACCGGGGCGAATCGTCAAGCAAAGAGGCTGTCGCTTGCAGCCGCCATTTCTGGCCTGATCACTTCTGGCCCGATCACTTCTGACAGCGTGGGCACCAGAACGTGCTCCGCCCGGCCTGAGCGATACGGTTGACCGTTCCGCCGCAGGAACAGCGATCTCCTTCGCGGCCGTAGACGCGCCAGGCGCTGGCGAAATAGCCCAGTTCGCCGTTGGGCTGGGCATAGTCGCGGATCGTCGATCCCCCGGCGGCGATAGATTCGGCCAGCACGTCCCTGATCGCGGGCACGAGGCGGGCAAGGGCGGCGCGCGACACGTCGCCTGCTGCCTTGTCCGGGCGGATATGCGCGCGGTGCAGCGCCTCGCAGACGTAGATGTTGCCGAGGCCCGCCACGATCCGCTGATCGAGCAGCAGCACCTTGACGGGCGAGACACGCCGCGCGAACGCCGCCGCCAGATGCGCCGCCGTCAGCCCGTCGCCCAGCGGTTCCGGCCCCATGGCGGCAAAGGAGGGCCATTGTTCAAGCGCGCCGGTCGCGACAAGATCGACCGAGCCGAAGCGCCGCGCGTCGTTCAGCGCCAGCACATGGCCCGCCTGTGTTTCCAGCACGAGATGGTCGTGCTTTTCGATGGCGTCCGGTTCGATCCGCCAGCGCCCGGACATGCCGAGGTGGAACACGACCGTGCGTTCGCGATCCGTATGGATGAGGCCGTATTTGGCGCGGCGGCCGAGGCCCGTCACGGTCGCGCCGGTCAGTGTCTGGACCAGATCGGGCGGAAAGGGGCGGCGCAGGTCCGGCCGGTTGACGCGCACGCGTGCCAGCCGCGCACCTTCCAGATAGCGCGCCAGCCCGCGCACCGTGGTTTCGACTTCGGGAAGCTCCGGCATCGGGCGCTCTTACATCCTTTCCGCCCGCGCGAAACTCCCCTAAGGCGGCGCGCATGAGCGAAAAGGTTTCCTTCGGCTACGAAGAGGTCAGCCCCGTTGAAAAGACGCAGCGCGTCGGCGCCGTCTTTTCCAGCGTCGCGCGCAAGTATGACGTGATGAACGACGCCATGTCGGCGGGCCTGCACCGGCTGTGGAAGGATCGCTTCGTGCGGCGAGTGAAGCCGCGCGCGGGCGAGGCGATTCTCGACATGGCGGGCGGCACCGGCGACATCGCCTTCCGGCTCGCCGAATCCGGCGCGGAAGTGACGGTGGCCGATATCAACCAGGACATGCTCGACGTGGGTGTGGAGCGCGCGATGACGCGCAGGATAGATGGGTTGGTATGGTCCTGCCAGAACGCCGAGACGCTGAGCTATCCCGACCGTATTTTCGATGCCTATACCATCGCGTTCGGCATCAGGAACGTGACGCGGATCGACCTCGCGCTGGCGGAGGCGTTCCGCGTGCTGAAGCGCGGCGGGCGGTTCTGCTGCCTTGAGTTCTCGACGACCGAGTGGCCGGGGTTCAAGGAAGCCTACGACGCCTATTCGCACCATCTGGTGCCCAGGATCGGGCAGGCCATCGCGGGCGACGCCGAAAGCTATCGCTACCTGATCGAATCGATCCGTCGCTTTCCGCCCATGCCCGAATTCGCCGCGATGATCCGCAAGGCCGGGTTCGAGCAAGTGAGAGTGGAGCCGATCCTGGGCGGGCTGGTGGCCATCCATTCGGGGTGGAAAGTCTAGAGTGACCCGGCCGGCCACGCATATTTTCCGGCTCCTCAAATGGGGCCGCATCCTTGCGCGGCACGGGGCGTTGCGCGGCATAGAGCATGACCGCAACACGCCGCCGCAAGTCGCGCGCCTGTGCCGCATCGCCCGCTTTGGCACGATTCAGCCCCGCGTACCGGACTATGCGGGCGCGTTCCAGGCTATCGGCCCGGCCGCGATCAAGCTGGGTCAGACGCTGGCCACCCGGCCCGATCTCGTGGGCGAGGATGCGGCGCGCAACCTCCTTACCTTGCAGGACAGCCTGCCACCGGTCGATTTCGCGCTGATCCGGGCGGAAATCGAAGCGGCGTTTGGCCGGCCCCTGACGGACTTGTTCGTCAGCATCGAGGAAACGCCAGTGGGCGCGGCGTCCATCGCGCAAGTCCACCGCGCGGTGACGGCGGACGGGCGCACCGTCGCCGTCAAGGTGCTGCGCCCCGGCATCCGCGAACGCTTTGCCCGCGACATCGAAACCTACGAATGGGCCGCCGCGCATCTGGAGGCGTTGGGCGGCGAGGCGGGGCGGCTGCGCCCGCGCGCGGTGATCGCCAATTTCCGCCGCTGGACCTTGCGTGAGCTGGACCTGCGGCGGGAGGCCGCGTCCGCCTCCGAACTGGCCGACGCCATGAAGGGCTTCGCCGGATACCGGGTGCCCGCCGTGGACTGGGACCGCACGAGCAGCCGGGTGATGACCGTCGAGTGGATCGGCGGGGCGAAAGTGAGCGACCTGGATGCCCTGCGCGCGGCGGGGCATGACTTGCCGCTGCTCGCCCGGCGGCTGGTGCTGGCTTTCCTTACGCAAGCGATCGGTGCCGGGTTCTTCCACGCCGACATGCATCAGGGCAACCTGTTCGTGGAAGGCGACGGCACCATCGCCGCCATCGACTTCGGCATCATGGGCCGCATCAACCGGCAGGCGCGGCAGTGGCTGGCCGAAATCCTCTATGGCCTGACGACAGGCAATTACCGCCGTGTCGCGGAAATCCATTTCGAGGCGCAATACGTGCCGTCGCACCACTCGGTCGAGGAATTTGCGACCGCGCTGCGCGCCGTGGGCGAGCCGATGCGCGGCAAGCCGGTGAGCGAACTGTCCGTGGGCCAGATGCTCGACGGGCTGTTCGCCATCACCCGCGATTTCGACATGCAGACCCAGCCGCACCTGCTGCTGTTGCAAAAAACCATGGTGATGGTGGAAGGGCTGGCGACATCGCTCGACCCGAAAATCAACATGTGGGATGTTTCCGGCCCGTTCGTGAAAGACTGGATTCGCGACGAACTCGGCCCCGAGGCCGCGATCGCCGACCGTTTGCGCAAGGATGCGGACACTCTGCTGCGCCTGCCCGATCTGATCCGCCGGATCGAGGATCGCTTTCCCCCGAAAGGCGGCGCGCCCGAGCAGGAGCCGCTGCCCCCGGTTCCGCTGATGTGGGAGCGCGGGAGGGGACGCCGCCGGGTCTGGACCGGCTATGTCCTTGCCGCGCTGACGGGCGGGCTGCTGGTCTGGGCGGCGATGCACTTGCCGCTGGCCGGATAGCGGTGCGGTAGTGGTGGATCGTAAAGGCATTGCGTGAAACGGTTGCACGGGGCAAAAGCGCGGCTGTGAAGGCTCCACGTATCCTGCTGGTGGTGGGCGGGGGGATCGCCGCCTACAAGTCGTGCGAACTCGTCCGCCTGATCCGCAAGGGCGGCGGTGACGTGACGTGCGTGCTGACCGAGGGCGGTGCCAGGTTCGTGACCCCGATGGCGCTGGCGGCGCTGTCTGAGAACCCGGTGCATACCACGCTCTGGGATTTGAAGAACGAAGTGGAGATGGGACACATCCAGTTGTCCCGGCAGGCGGACCTTGTCGTCGTCTGCCCCGCGACGGCCGATCTTCTCGCCAAGATGGCGGGGGGAATCGCCGACGATCTTGCCACCACGCTGCTGCTGGCGACGGACAAGCCGGTCATGGCGGTCCCCGCGATGAACGTGCGGATGTGGCAGCACGCGGCAACCATGCGCAACGTGGAAACGCTGCGCATGTCCGGCGTCTTCGTGATGGAGCCGTCCGAGGGGGCAATGGCCTGCGGTGAGTTCGGGCCGGGCCGCCTGCCCGAACCGACGGACGTGTGGTATCAGATCGCGGCGCTGCTGGGTGTCGATCCCGGTGAATTGCCGCCACAGCTTCTGCCAGCGGCGGGATATGAATTGCCCGTTCCCGCGACAGGCGCGGCGGCACCGGCAGAGATTGCTCCCGCCGAAACGGCACCATCGGAAACGGGATCGCCGGAGACGGTCTCTACCGAGACCGCTGCACAGGAAGACGAGCCGGGAGAATCCGGCGAAACCGCCGATATGGGGCTGGGCGGCCTGTCCGCCTCGCTGATCCGGCGCGGCACGCGCAAGGCGATGGCCCTGTTCGGCCGCGATCCCGATGCGGAAGCGGCAAGCGGCATACCCGGTGAACCGCCGCTTGAGCCGCCGCCGGAGTGGGAGGCGCCGCCGTCCTATGAGGATATGCCTTTCGAGGCGCCGGGGCCGGACGATCCCGTGCCGCCGCTCAATCTCGACAGTCCGCTGCTGTCGAAGAAAGGCAAGGCGCGCTCCGCTCCGCCGACGGACCCGGAAGCGATCAATCATCTGGTTTCGGGGCATGAGGACGCCCTTCTTCCCGAGCCGTTTCCCGAGGAAGCAGGCGCCTTCCCCAGCCATGAGGAACTTTCCGGCGATGCCCCGGCCGGTCCGCCGGACGACCCGCTGGCGGGCCAGCCCGATTTCGCCCAGGAGCCGGAGCATCGCCCGCTCTACGGCAGGCACGTCCTGATAACCGCCGGGCCGACGCACGAGCCGATCGACCCGGTGCGCTACATCGCCAACCGCTCGTCGGGCAAGCAGGGCTTCGCCATCGCGGCGGCGGCGGCGGCGGCGGGCGCCCGCGTTACGCTGGTCGCGGGCCCCGTCCATCTGGAAACGCCGCCGGGCGTGGACCGGATCGACGTCGAAAGCGCGCGCGAGATGGCCGATGCCGTCAAGAAAGCGCTGCCCGCCGATGTGGCGATCATGGTCGCCGCCGTGGCGGACTGGCGGACGGATCGCGTGGCGGGCGAGAAGATCAAGAAGCGTGGTTCCGCGCCGCCCGCGCTGCTGCTGACGGAAAACCCGGACATCCTGGCTTCCGTTGCCGCCAGCCCCAAGCGTCCGGGGCTGCTGGTGGGCTTTGCCGCCGAAACGGAGCAGGTGCTCGAACACGCGGCCGAAAAGCGCAAGCGCAAGGGCGCGGACTGGATCGTGGCCAACGATGTGTCGGGCGACGTGATGGGCGGCGAAGTCAACGCCGTTCATATCGTCACGTCCGGCGGCGTGGAAAGCCTGCCCGAGATGCCCAAGGAAGACGTGGCGCGCGCGCTGATGCAGAGGATCGCCGATGAACTGGGAGCATGAAGCCGTCCCCGTGCTGATAAAGCGCCTGCCGCATGGCGAAGGGCTGGACTTGCCCGCTTATGCCACGGACGGCGCGGCGGGCATGGACGTGCTGGCGGCGGAGGATGTGACTCTGGCCCCCGGCGCGCGCCATGCGGTTGCGACGGGCCTTTCCGTGGCGATTCCGCGCGGTTACGAAATCCAGGTGCGCCCGCGCTCCGGCCTTGCGCTGAAGCACGGCATCACGGTGCCCAACACGCCGGGCACCATCGATTCGGATTACCGGGGCGAATTGAAAGTCATCCTCATCAATCACGGCGCCGCGCCGTTCGAGATCCTGCGCGGGGACCGCATCGCCCAGCTCGTGCTGGCGCCGGTCGTGCGGGCAAGCTGGCTGCCGGTCGCGGAACTGGACGAAACCGCGCGCGGCGAAGGCGGCTTCGGATCGACGGGCGGAGTGGTGTCGCTGGGGAGTTGAGAGAGCCGGGCTTTATTCGGGACGGCTTGCGCGCACGCCCCAACGATAGCGGCCCACGCTCTTTTCGCCGGATGGCCCCGCCGACTGGCTGATGTCCACGGTGTAGAATCCGAAGGCGTGGATCGGCATGGCCAATTCCCCGGCCCCTTTCCCTTCTATGCGGAAATGCCGCCAGTTCTTCGCCGGACAGAAGCAGCTTATCAGGACGCGGGCGAAGGGGGCGGATCGGGACGGGCCCGAGGATGACAAGTTCGAGGAGGACAAGTCATGGCGCAGGATGATTTCCTGCCCGCCGAACGCGGGCATGGGCACGCTGACCCCGAAATTGTCGCTCATTTGGTTGGTCGATAAGGGCGAATGCATCCATTGGGGGGCACCCCTGACCTCGATTTCCCGGTAGCCGAGCCAGGATACCGCCCCTGTCCACACCGTCACGTGATGATAGGCCGCGATCAGCGCGGCGATCAGGAGAGGGGCGCGCCAACCGATCCGCAGGGTGCCCAGGGTTATCCCGGAATCCTCCTCCTGCATGTGCGCCATGGTTCTGGACCAGTCGACCATGGGCGGCATAGTCGCAGACAACCGTTAACGACTGCATGCGATCCCGCGAAAAAGGGCGGGGCCGTTGCCGGACCCGCCCGCTCGGTGATCTTGTTTTCGCGTTCTAGTTATTCTTTTTTCCGTGATTGTCGAGCCGGCAGGTGATTCACTTGTCTCGAAATCACCTTAGCGCCGGGTATTCTTTTTCTCCGGTGCGACGGAAATGCGCACGGTCTCGCCGGAGTTTCCGGGGAAGTTCGTGAACATGGCTTCCACCAGGTTCGGCACCAGATAGGGCAGCCGGCTGGAGGTCGAGACCGCTTCCGCCTTGCCCTCGAACAGCCGCGCGCCGTCAGCCTTGCGGTCGATCTTCAGGTCGACGCCGCTGGTATAGACCGTGTAGCTTTCGACACCGCCGTCGAACCACGGGTCATACCAGCCATAGCCCCACGGACGGCCGAAATAGGGCCTGCCCCAGTAGCCGCCGCCCCAATAACCATAGCGGCCGCCATACCACGGACCCCACATCGGATCGCGAAAGCCGGTGGAGCGGACCCGCTCCCGCCCCTTGTCCACACCATAGTCGAAGCGGGCGACGAGCTGTGCCTCGGCGGGTGTGGCGACGGGCGTATAGCCCTGCCTGGCAAGCTGCGCCTCCACCAACCGGGCATACTGGCTGAACTCTATCCCGCCCGAAAGCGCCGGATCGTCGGCAATGACGGCGATGGTCTGGCCCTGCGGCGGGGGCAACTGCTGAAACCGCGAAACCTTGGCATTGAAGGGCGAGGCGCAGGCGGCAAGCCCCGCCAGCAGCGCCGCCGCGACCGCGATCCTGACCTTGCCGAGGCGCGTCTTCTGGTTTGCGAACATTGTCTTTTTCTCCACGACAAGCAGGGCCTGCGGCGCTTGGCACGCATCCCTTCTGTCAACGTAAGACTGGCCTAAACCGTTCCCGCTGAATAGGGGTTGAATGGTGGCAGAGATAAGACAAGCGGTTCAAGGGCTTATCTGGATAGATCCACGTCCTCGCGCGTGCGCTCTTGTCCGGGGCGCGGCTGGGTGATGTAAGACGCCATGGAAACGACGGTAATCGCCGTGCTGTGCGGCGCGGTTCAGCCTTTTCGCGAAGAAAATGAACCCAGCGCGATCGCCAAACGGCCGGTGGCGGGGAACGTTCGTGTGCGTCGGCTGGGGCTGGATGGCGATGCGCAGGCCGATCTTGCTGTCCATGGCGGCGTGGACAAGGCGCTGCATTATTACCCGCAGGATCACTATGCCTGGTGGCGCGGCGAGATCGGCGAACATCCGCTGCTGGACCGGCCCGGCGCGTTCGGGGAAAACATCGCGGCGACGGGCCTGACGGAGAACGACGTCTGCGTGGGCGATCGCTTCCGGCTGGGTACGGCGCTTGTGGAAGTGAGCCAGGGGCGCCAGCCGTGCTGGAAGCTCGATCACCGTTTCGGCGGATTGAAAATCAATGCGGCCATGGTCCGTTCCCGCCGCTGCGGCTGGTATTACCGCGTCATCGAGGAAGGGCAGGTCGGTGCAGGCGAGGGCCTGAGCCTTGTCGAGCGGCCCTTCCCGGCGTGGAGCGTGGCGCGCGTGTTCGGCCTGTTGATCGCGGGCGATCACAAGCGCGACGCGGCGGGGCTTGCGGCACTCGGTGATGTGGCGGCGCTGTCGGCTTCGTGGAAGCGCCGCCGGGAGGCGTTGTTGCCCGGGTAACGGTCAGAACCGCACCAGCCCCAAAGCTTTATAGGCCGCGTCCAGCGTCGGCTGGGCCAGCGCGCGGGCCTTGAGGGCGCCCTTGGCGAGTATCGCGTCCAGCGCTTCCCGGTCCTGCCGCAGTTCCACGAAGCGCGCGTTGATGGGGCCGAGCGTTTCCACCAGCAGTTCGCCCAGTGCTGGCTTGAATGCGCCGAAACCCTTGTCGCCAAACTCCGCCAGCACGTCTTCCATGCCGGTGCCTGACAGAGTCGCATAGATGCCCACGAGATTGCGGGCTTCCGGGCGGCCTTCCAGCCCGGCCGGTTCGGAAGGCAGCGGTTCGGGATCGGTCTTCGCCTTCTTTACCTTGTTCATCATGGCGTCGGCATCGTCCGTCAGGTTGATGCGGCTCATGTCCGAAGGATCGGACTTGCTCATCTTCGCCGCGCCGTCGCGCAGAGACATGATCCGGGCCGCTTCGGGCGGGATGATCGGTTTGGGCAGCGTGAAGACGGGCACGTCTGAGCCATCGGGATTTTTTGGCGCGAAGTCGTTGTTGAACTTCTGCGCGATGTCGCGCGCCAGTTCGAGGTGCTGCTTCTGGTCCTCGCCCACTGGAACGTGAGTCGCCTGATAGAGCAGCACATCGGCGGCCTGGAGCACCGGATAGGTGAACAGCGCGGCGGATGCGCCTTCGCGGTTCTTGCCCGACTTGTCCTTGAACTGGGTCATGCGGTTCAGCCAGCCGATGCGGGCCGTGCCGTTGAGCAGCCATTGCAGTTCGGCGTGGGCCGGAACCTGTGCCTGGTTGAACAGCACGGAGCGATCCGGGTCGATGCCGCAGGCGACCAGCGCGGCCACCATTTCCCGCGTGTTGGCCGAAAGCTCCGCCGGGGAATGGGGCATGGAAATGGCGTGAAGGTCCGCCAGGAAGAACAGGCAATCGTATTCGTCCTGCATCCGCACCCAGTTGCGGATCGCCCCCAGATAGTTGCCGAGGTGGAGGTTGCCGGTGGGCTGGATGCCGGAAACTACGCGCATTGGGACAGTCAGCTTTCTGGATTGGGTTGGACGGGTCGGCGGCGCACGAAAAGGGCGATATCGTCCCTGGTGAATGCGCCAAGCAGCAGAGTGGCGGCCCCATAGACCAAGCAGCCCGCGCTGACCAGCGCACCCATCGCCGCGATGCGCATCCACCAGTTGCCGTGGACATAGGGCATGAACAGTCCCTGCGCCGCCCAGAGCGTTGCGCCCATGACCAGCGCCGCCAGGGCCAGCCGCCATACTCTGCGTTTCAGGCGTGCATCCGCCGCGAAATGCCCGCGCTTCTGCAATGTGAAGTAAAGCAGCGCGACGTTGACCGTGGATGCGATGGCCGTGGCCAGCGGCGGTCCCATGTGTTCCAGCGGCACGATCAGGATCAGGTTGCCGATCAGGTTTACAGCCATGGAGATGAGCGCGAAGCGCAGCGGCGTTTTCGTGTCCTGCCGGGCATAGAAGCCGGGGGTCAGCACTTTCACCAGGATATAGGCGGGCAGGCCGATGGAGAACGCGGCCAGCGCCTGCGCCGTCGCATAGGTGTCTTCCGGCGTATAACGGCCATAGCCGAACAGCGCCGCCGTGATCGGCACGCCGCAGAGCACCAGCGCCATGGTCGCCGGAAGGCTGAGCAGCAGGGCAAGCTCCATTCCCCGGTTCTGCGTTTCCATGGCTGCCGCGTCCTCGCCAGCGCCCAGTTGGCGGGAAATCGTGGGGAGCAGGACAGTGCCCAGTCCGATGCCGATCAGGCCCAGCGGCAACTGGTTCAGCCGGTCCGCCATGTAGATGTAGGTCACGGAACCGTGGCTAAGCAGCGACGCGGCCAGCGCGGTCGATATCACCAGGTTGATCTGCACCGCGCCGGCGCCCGCCGCGGCGGGCAGGATCAGGGAGAGCAGTTTCTTCACGTCAGGCGTCAGGCGCGGCAGGCGCAGTCGCAGGCTCACGCCGTTGGCGCGCGCCGCCCAGCCCAGCCAGAGCAGTTGCAGCAGGCCCGCCACGCTGACGCCGATCGCCTGATTGCGCGCGGTTATCATCGGATCGGGGCTGTTGAAGCCCAGCAGGGCGACGATCAGCGTCACGTTCAGCAGGATCGGCGCGGCCGCGTTCACCCAGAACTTGTTCAGCGAATTGAGGATGCCGCCGAACAGGGACACCAGGCTGATGAGCATCAGATAGGGAATGGTGATGCGCGAAAGCTGCACGGCGAAGGCGAACTGTTCGTCGCTGACGCCATTGAACTTGCCTGAAAGCGCGAATGTGACGGGCC
Source organism: uncultured Novosphingobium sp. (assembly GCA_964621355.1). Classification (GTDB taxonomy): domain Bacteria; phylum Pseudomonadota; class Alphaproteobacteria; order Sphingomonadales; family Sphingomonadaceae; genus Novosphingobium. Next base: position 17,186 of record CAZUOV010000009.1, read on the forward strand.
ACGCCAGCAGTTCCAGCAAAACCGTCATCGCCAGCAGCACGGGCAGGAGCACCGCCAGCGCCTGTTCGGCAAAGGCGATGCCCGCTTTCAGGCCCGGCCCTTCCGGGTCGGCGGCCTTCTTGTTGAACATCGGAATGAAGGCCGATGCGAAGGCGCCTTCCGCAAAGAGCGCGCGGAACATGTTGGGCAGCCGAAAGGCGACAAGGAATGCGTCCGATGCGAAGCCCGCGCCGATGAAGCGGGCGAACAGGCTGTCGCGCACAAGGCCGAGCACCCGGCTGGCGAGAGTCAGCCCGCCGATGGTGCCGAGGGCCTTTCCGAGGTTCATATCACCGGTTTCGCCGCCCCGGCTTCACCAATGTCAGGCGTTGCCGGCCGGAGGCTGTTCGGCCGCCTGTTGCTGCGCGGCGAGTTGCTGGATGTAGAGGCCGTTGAAATCGACGGGTTCCAGCATCAGCGGCGGGAAGCCCGCATCGCGCACCGCGTCCGCGATGATGCGGCGCGCGAAGGGGAACAGGATGCGCGGCGCTTCGGCGAAAAGGAAGGCGTGCTGGTTCGCTTCGTCCAGATTGCGCATGCCGATCAGCCCGCAGTAAGACAAGTCCACGACATAGGCCGTCCCTCCTTCCGCTTTCGCGGTGACGACGGTTTTCAGTTCCACTTCGTGGATTTCCTCGCCGACGGGCTGGGCGCCGATGTTGAACTGGATATCGACCTGCGGCGCGTCCTGCCACTGGAAGCACTGCGGTGCGTTGGGGTTCTCGACCGAGAGATCCTTCACATATTGTGAGATGATCCCCGCCGCGGGTGATGTGTCCTGGCCGTTGCCTTCGGCGCCGAGGTTGAGATCGGTGATGATATTGCCTTGTTCGGCCATGATGCTGCTTTCCCGCCTGAGTGTGCCGCTTTCGCACGTTGGGCGGGCGCGTAGCACCGCATCGCGGTTCCGGCAATGACGGGATTGGCGCCTGGCGGGATGCGTGAAGCGGGCGTTGCTTTCAGCGCCGCTGCTTCATGCTTCGTGTTGCCCGAAAGGCATCGCGCTGGCCAAAAAATCGCCCGGCCGGGCTGTGCGGGCGTTGTTCATTTGGCAATCCTGCCTATCTCGGGCTATGAACGGTGCGTCCGGCATTCGGGCGTCTTGCCGTGGGCGAAGGACTGGAACTTCTGGCGTGACTGTTGAAATCGTGATTCTGGCGATGATCGCGGCCTTTCTGGGGCTGCGGCTTTATTCTGTGCTGGGCCGCCGTGCCGAGCATGAGGAGGAAATCATTCCCGGCCGGTTCGACGCGAACGCCAAGGGGGGCGTTGCCTCGCCGCCGTCTCCGCACCAGCCGGTTGACCGGAGCGCGCAGAACGCGGCCTTGCGCCAGCGTGAAATCCCGTCCTTCTCGCCCGTGGTGGAGCGTGAACTGCGCGCTATCGCCGGGGCCGACCGCCGTTTCGATATCCTGTCGTTCCTCCAGGGCGCGCGCGGCGCCTATCGCATGGTGCTGGAAGCGTTCTGGCGCGGCGACAAGGACGAACTGCGCCATTTGTGCGACGATGACGTCTACCAGAGCTTCGCTTCCGCGATCGACGCGCGCGTGGCCGCCGGCGAGACGCTCGACAACCGCCTCGTGCGGATCGAGGAAGCGACGATCACGGGCGCCGGCTTCGATGCGCCTTTCGCGCGCGTGACCGTGCGGTTCCGTGCCGACATCGCCGCCGTCACGCGCAACGCGGAAGGACAGGTGATCGCCGGTTCGCTCAATGACGCGATTGAAGCCACTGACGTCTGGACGTTCCGCCGCGACGTCACGTCCGCCGATCCCGACTGGCTGCTCGACGAAACCGACGAGGGCTGACCGGCCGGTGCCTGACCGTCCGGCAGCCAGGGGCTGGTGACCGTGGGAGGCACGCGCGCGTTCGCGGCGTTCCTTATGCTGCTGCTGGGCGCCTGTGTTCAGGTCATTCCTTCACCGCAAGGTCCGAAGCCGGTCACAACCCGCCCGCCGGTCGTCACGCCCTCCACCAGCGGCAGCGCCGCGCTTCTCGGCATCAGCACAGGGCCGCCGGTATCCCGGCTCGGCCTCTCCGGCGCCAACGCGCTGGCCGCGCTTTCCTCTTTCCGTGAATCGTGCCCCCGGCTCACCAGTCGCGCGGACAACAGCGGCCTTACGCGGGGTGAGGACTGGCAGGTCGCTTGCCAGGCCGCGAAAAGCTGGACCGGCGGAGACGCCGCGTCCTTCTTCGCGCATCATTTCGAGACCGCGCGGATCGGTGACGGCAAGGCCTACGTCACCGGATACTACGAGCCGGAGATCGCGGGCGTGCGGGCACGCCGGCCCGGCTATGACGTGCCGGTTTACGCCATGCCGTCCGATCTTGTGCGGGCCTGGCCGGACGACATGCCGCAGGCTGAGCGCAAGGGCACGCCGCCGCTGGGCCGCTATGACCAGAGCGGCCGCTTCGTGGCCTATTATGATCGTGCCGAGATCGAAAACGGGGCGCTGGCGGGCAAGGGGCTGGAAATCGCCTGGGCGGCCGATCCGATCGAGCTGTTCTTCCTGCAAATTCAGGGATCGGGGCGGCTGCGCGCGCCGGACGGTTCCGTCATCCGGCTGGGCTATGCCGGACAGAACGGGCATTCCTATACCGGGATCGGCGGCGTGATGCGTGAGCGTGGCCTGGTGGGCGAGGGGCCGGGCCAATATTCCGGCTCGATGCAGGGCATCATGCAATACTTGCGCGAAAAACCCGCCGAGGGCCGGGCGCTGATGCGCGAGAACAGGAGCTGGATATTCTTCCGGGAACTGACCGGCGACGCCCCGGTCGGCGCTCTCGGCGTGCCGGTGCGCGGCAAGGCGAGCGTGGCGGCGGATCCGGCCTTCGTGCCGCTGGGCGCGCCTGTCTGGCTGACGCTGGACCGCAAGGAAGCGAACGGGCTGTGGATCGCGCAGGATACCGGCGGCGCGATCAAGGGGGCCAATCGTTTCGACAGCTTCTGGGGCGCTGGCGCGGAGGCGCGGTCCATCGCGGGGGGGATGAGCGCGCGCGGCGATGCCGTGCTGCTGCTGCCGAAGGGGACCGTTTCGCGGCTGCGGAGCCGGTGAAGCGCCCGCATACAGCCGGGCGGCTGCTTTCCCCCGAAGAGGCGGACCTGTGGGCGCGCGTGGCGCAAACCGTGCAGCCCCTGGCGGGCAAGCGCCATCCCGCCATGGCGAAAGCGCCTGTCGCGTCGCTCCGGTCCTCGACGAATCCCGCGCCCGTGAAGGCAGCCGCGCCGTTGGCGCCAACGCCCGTGCCCCCTCGTTCGCCGGAACGTGCTCTCGACCGGCACGGCCTCGACGCCGCGTGGGATCGCAGGCTGGCGCGCGGGCTGGTGCCGCCCGATTTCACGCTTGACCTGCATGGGGCGTCACTGGATGCGGCGCATGCCCGGCTGGACCACGGACTGGCGCTGGCGGCATCGCAAGGCGCGCGGCTCGTGCTTCTTGTCACGGGGCGCGCCCGTCCGCTGGACGATCACGGGCATGCGGGGACACATGGCCGGACGGAAAGGCGGGGTGCGATTCGCGCCAAGTTCCTCGACTGGCTCGTCGCCGGGCCGCATGCCCACAGGATCGCGGCGGTGCGGCCGGCCCATCCGCGCCATGGCGGCGCGGGCGCGGTCTATCTGGTGTTGCGGCGCTCTCGCTGAACCGGATTGGGTTGAACAGGGTTCAAGTCTGCAAGGCAGGGCGGCGCGCGAACCGCGCGATCCGATCGCGAATCGCCAGTTTCAGCTTCTTGAGCCGTGCGATCTCCAGGGGATCGGCGAACCGCCGCGATTGCGCGCGGCGCAGGCGCTCGTCGAGCTTCTGGTGGCGCTCCAGCAGGCGATAGACGGTGTCGGACATGAGCATCGGTCCCTTCGAACAGGTGTTGCGTTCGATCGGATGCGCCGATGCTGGCGAGCCGGGGCAGTGTGGAAAGGGGACAGGACAGTGCCCAAGCCCAGTGCATCGGTCGCATCCGATGCGGTCCGACATCACGTGGCGAGCTGCTTATCAGGGGAAGCCAGCGCGCCGCGCCAGAGGGGCCCGGTCCGCAACGGCGTTTGTAGGGCGCCGTGCCTTGATGCGACATGAACGGGCGGCGGGCGGCAGGCGCGACACGTTAATGATTGCGCCTGCCGCCTGTGCCGCTGTCGGACGCTGCCGAATCGGGCCATGCGCGTCCGCCCGTTCGCGCGTATCCTTTGCCCATGACCAAAGAGACTTCCTCGTCCGCGCTTCGCCTCGCCATCGCGGTTGCCGCCGCGGCGCTCGCCCTGTTTCCCTCGCTCGGTGCGCTTGCCCAGACGGCGGGGGCGGCCGATGCGCCTTACACGGTGGTCGAGACCGGCCGTGTCTACGAACGGTTGCAGGACGCCATCGACGCCATCGGGCGGGGCAAGGGCACGATCCGCTTCGGCAACTATCGCTTCGTCGATTGTGGCGTGCAGGAAGCGGGCGACATCACCTATCTGGCTGGCGTTCCCGGCCAGTCGGCGCTGGAAGGCGTCGCTTGCGAGGGCAAGGCGGCGCTGGTGCTGCGCGGGCGCGCGGCGCGGATCGAGGGGATGGTGTTCTCCAATATTCGCGTATCCGACAAGAACGGCGCGGGCGTGCGGCTGGAGCATGGCGCCCTTTCCGTTTCGCAAAGCTGGTTCCGCGACAGCGAGCAGGGCATCCTGACCGCCGACGATCCCGGTGCGTCGATCACCATAGACCGCTCCACCTTCACGCGGCTGGGCACTTGCGAAGGCGGCGGCGGCTGCGCGCACTCCGTCTATACCGGCGATTACGGCTCGCTCACGGTCACGAACAGCCGGTTCGAGGCGGGGCGCGGCGGGCACTACCTCAAGACGCGCAGCGGGCGCGTGACGGTGCGCGGCAACAGCTTCGACGATACTGGCGGCAAGGGCACCAACTACATGATCGACCTGTCCGCCGGGGCGACGGGCGTGATCGAGAACAACTGGTTCGTGCAGGGCCGCGACAAGGAGAACTATTCGGCCTTCATTGCCGTGGCGGCCGAAGGGAAGGACCATTCGTCGAGCGGCCTTGCCATCGCGGGCAATGACGCGCGATTCGCGCCGGGCATCAGCCGGGAAAGCACGTTCGTGGCGGATTGGTCCGGCGATGCGCTGGCCATCGGGCAGAACCGGCTGGGCGCGGGGCTGAAGCGGAACGACCGGCGCTAGTCGGAATAGAATGCCGGAGCGTAGCGGACGATGCCTTCCGCCGGGGAAGCCGTTTCCGAAAAGGCGAGGGCCATGAAATAGCCATCCGGCGCGCCGGGAAAGACCAGCGCGGTATCGGCTGAAAACCCAAAGCGCCGGTAATAGTCCGGCTCTCCCAGCAAGACGCAGCCCGTAGCGCCCTCATTCCCGATCCGGCTCAGGCCCGCACGGACCAGCGCCGCGCCGATTCCGCTGTTCTGACAGGCAGGCGGCACGCTGACCGGACCCAGGCCGAACCAGATGCTGTCCGCCCGTTCGATCGTCACGGGCGAGAAGGCTATGTGGCCGACGATGCCGTCCGCCGTTTCCGCGACGAGCGAAAGCGTCAGATCGCCATTGCGGCGCAGTTGCTCAACGATGCGCGGTTCCGAGCCGTCGCTGTGCGGATGATCCGCGAACGCCGCCGCGATGACGCGCGTGATGGCTGCGGCATCGCCCGGCCGTTCATCGCGAATGGCGATGCCGGCGGTCACAGCAGATGCCCGGTGCGATCCCGTTTGGTGGCGAGATAGCGGGCGTTGTGCGGGTTCGGGGGCAAGGCGTGGGGCACGCGCTCCGCAACCGTCACGCCTTGCGCTTCGAGCGCGGCGACCTTGGCCGGATTGTTCGTCATCAGCCGGACGGCATGAACGCCCAGCAGTGCAAGCATTCGCGCCGCCACCGGGAAGTCCCGCGCTTCGGTGGGCAGGCCGAGGCGGTTGTTCGCATCGACTGTGTCGAACCCCTGATCCTGCAATTGATAGGCGCGCAGCTTGTTAACGAGGCCGATGCCGCGCCCCTCCTGCCGCAGATAGAGCAGCACGCCCCAGCCGCCTTGCGCCGCCTCGTCCGCCATCGCCGCCAGCGCGGCGTCGAGTTGCGGACCGCAATCGCATTTCAGGCTGCCGAGGATATCGCCTGTCAGGCATTCGGAATGGAGCCGCACCAGCGGCGCCCGCGCGCCGTCCCGCGCGCCGATCACCAGCGCGACATGCTCGCGCAAGTCGTCCGCGGAGCGGAAGGCCACGATTTCCGCGTCCTCGCAGGCGGAGACGGGCAGGCGCGCCCGCGCCGCGATGGAAAGGTTCGCGGCGTTCTTCCACGCGGTGAGGTCGGCCGTGTCTACGCCTTGCGCTTCTCCGGCGGGCACGGGATCGACCAGATAGGCGGGCAGCACGCCCGCCAGCAGGGCCAGTTCCATCGCGGCGCTGGCGGCCTCGCCATCCTCGATGTGTTCCGCTGCGAACGGCCCTTTCATCGGCCAGGCCAGATCGAGCGCCGGATCGGCCACGGCCCGTGCCATGTCCAGATCGAACGGCTCCGCGCCCCGAATCAGCACCGGTGCCTGCGGCACGGCGGCCTCGCGCTGGTTGGCGAGTTTGAGCGTGGCGGCGCGCGCGGCGGAAATCAGCATCCGTTGGGCGCTCGCTCCGGGCGCGAAGCCGGTTTCGGCGGGCAGCAGCGCCGGACCATCGCCGACGCGGATCGGCCAGCCATGGCGCAGCGCGTCGATGGCCAGCGCCACCCGGCGGGAAGCGGACGGCGTTTCCCCTGTCAGAGGTCGAACTCCGTGATGAGCGGCACATGGTCGGAAGGCTGGTCCCAGCGGCGCGTTTCCTCGACGAAGCGGTGCGCGCGCGATTGGGCGGCAAGGTCCGGCGACGCCCACATATGGTCCAGCCTGCGGCCCTGGTCCTTCTGCCGCCAGTAGGAGCGGTAGGACCACCACGAATAGTTCCGCTCCGGCGCGGGGATATGCTTGCGGCCCAGATCGACCCAGCCGTGCGCGTCGGACAGCCGTCCCAGCGTCTCGACTTCCAGCGGCGTATGGCTGACGACCTTGAGCAGCGCCTTGTGGCTGTAGACGTCGCATTCCAGCGGCGCGATGTTGAAATCGCCCACCAGCAGGGTCGGCCGGTCTATCTTCTCCGCCCAGCGCGTCATGCGGCCGAGGAAGTCGAGCTTCTGGCCGAACTTGGGATTGAGATCGCGATCCGGGATGTCGCCGCCCGCCGGGATATAGACGTTTTCCAGGATCAGGCCCTGACCGCCGCCGACTCCGCTGCCGAGCAGTTCCACGCCGACATGCCGGGCCTCGCCGTTGTCCTGCCAGTCATGCCGGCTGAACTCGCGCATGGGAATGCGGCTCAGGGTGGCGACGCCGTGATAGCCTTTCTGGCCGTGGATCGCGCGGTGCGTGTATCCCAGATCCTCGAACACCTGATGCGGAAAGCTCTCTTCCCGGCATTTGATTTCCTGAAGGCACAGCACGTCGGGTGACTGTTCGGTCAGAAAACGGACGACCTGATCGCTGCGCAGGCGGACCGAATTGATGTTCCAGGTGGCGATGGAGATCATGAAGCGGCGTTAGCGAGCCTTCCCGCCGAAGGGAAGCACCCCCAAAGGGAACAGGGGCTTCGCCGAAGGGGCCGGGCGGTGAAATGCCCGCGCCGAAGTTGCCGCCGAAGTTGACAAAGGCGACAGGGCGTAAACTTTGAAATAGGCCGGAAAGCCCCGGATTTCCGCACTTTCCCGATGAAAGCGACAGTTGACACGCCACGCGCGATTTGCGGGCGGAACGGCGGTGTGGGGGCAACGGCGCGCTGGCGGGGTTTGACTGTCATCCCGCAGGTTAAGGCAGATTTCACCGGGTTAGGAAAACTGTTTCCGCCTCAACTTCGGCCTTCCGGCCCGCAGTGACGATCGAAAGCAAAAGGCGCCGCACGCATGTTTGCAAACGATATGATCGCCAAAAAGAAAACCCTCGCCCCGGGGGCAAGTGGGGCGAGGGTTCCTTTGAGCGTTCGTCACGCTTCGTCATGAGGCCTACCAGGAGGCGCGGGCAACAGGGGGGAAACCCGCCTCAGGCCGCTATGACCACTGCAATTTAGACGCGTGGTGCTTTCTGCCAAGTGAACGAATGGGTCAGGTGTGTCGCAACTTGTCGCAGGGTGCGCACGGACTGCGCCCATGCGTTTCGCTTCATCGACGGGTGGAAGGACGCGGGTCGTTCCAGCGGAACGTATTGTCGGGAACGGTGACGCCATACTCGTGGTTCGAGAGGCGAATCGTCGTCCGCCGGTTCTGCGAATCGAGCGCCACCCAGCTTGCCAGTTCCAGCCCTCCCGGCGCGGACGCCTTGCGCACGAAGATCAGCGTGATGACGCCATATTCGGGGTGCCCCCGATCCCGCACTTCCACGCTGACGACGTCGGGATTCGTGGTGGGCTGCAATGTGCCGAAACGCGCCACGTCGCGGCTGGGATCGAGCAGCGCGCCCAATGGGCTGTTCCTGATGGGCCAGCGCTGCACTTGCGATACTTCATAGTCGATCATGGTCAGCGCCTTGCCGTCGCCGACGATGAGCAGCGGCACGCCTTTCTGATACTGGAAGCGGATCTTGCCGGGGCGCTTGAGCGTCAGGACGCCCGACACGCGCTGGCCGTTGCGGTCCGTCTGGAGGAAATCCGCGCGCAGGGTGGAAATGCCGCGCAGGGCGGCCACGGCCTGATCGAGCGTCGTGGTCGAAGCGTCCTGCGCCTGGGCCGGGGAGGGCAGGGCGGCAAAGGGCGTAACACAAAACGCGGCCAAAGCGGCCGCGCCCGTGATGTTCCTGAAACGTCGAAACATGGTATTCATGGCCTTTCCGGTAAGGGTCCGGCCTTGAACCTGCCGTGAACCCGGATGTTCCACGGCGTTTCGCGCAAGACCTTACTTGATCTTGGCTTCCTTGAACTCGACGTGCTTGCGCACGACGGGATCGTATTTGCGGAAGCTCATCTTTTCGGTCTGGTTACGGGGATTCTTCTTGGTGACATAGAAGAATCCGGTGTCGGCGGTGGAAACCAGCCGGATCTTGACGGTTGCGGGCTTCGCCATGGCGCTATCCTGTATCCAGTGTGCAAGCCGCCTGGCGGCTTTGAGAAAATACCGTTGAAAATGACAAGAGCGGCGAATGACCGCCGCCCGGCAAGGCCGCGCCCATGCGGCAGGGCCGCGCGAAAGTCAAGCACGAGGCGCGAAAGGGGGGCGTTCAGGACGGGCCGGCGGCATTGCCGGTCACAGCGGATAATCCGGCAGCGGCTGCACCACGGCGAAGCGCTCTTTCGCCGGCTCGCGCCCCAGCGGCGGAAAGTCGACGGTGGGCGGATCGACGTGCGTATCCGGGAGCCGATCCAGCAGGTTGCGGATCAGCGTCAGCCGCCCGCGCCTCTGATCGTTGAAGTTCACGATCGTCCATGGGGCATGGGCCGTGTGAGTCGCCGCCAGCATGGCCTCCCGCGCCTCGGTATAGGCATCGTATTTCCCGCGCGCGGCAAGGTCCACGGGCGATATCTTCCAGCGCTTGAGCGGATCGGTCAGGCGTTCGGCAAGGCGTTCCTCCTGCCGTTCCTGATCGCAGGCCAGCCAGTATTTGAACAGCAGAATGCCGTCGTCCGTCAGCATCCGCTCGAATCGCGGCGCGTCGCGCAGGAAGGCCAGCACCTGTTCCTCGTCCGCATAGCCCATGACCCGTTCCACGCCCGCGCGATTATACCAGCTCCGGTCGAACAGCGCGATTTCGCCCTTGCCCGGCAGATGGGGCACATAGCGCTGGAAATACCACTGGCCCTGTTCCGCCTCGCCGGGTTTGGCCAGCGCCACCGTGCGGCACTGGCGTGGGTTGAGCACATTGCGAACCGCCGAGATCGCGCCGCCCTTGCCCGCCGTGTCACGGCCCTCGAACAGCACGGCCACGCGCGCGCCGGTGGCCGCCACCCACCGCGCCATGGCCACGAGTTCCAGTTCCAGCGGCGCCAGCAGCGCGTCGTAGTCCTTGCGTCTGAGCGATTCGCCTTCGGGTTTCCTGCCTTTGCCGCCCATCGCGCGCTCCCGCTATACCTGCGACAACAGAAGGATCGCCGCGATGCCGACGACGATACGATACCATGCGAAGGGAGAGAAGCCGGCCTTGCTGACATAGGCGACGAACGCGCGAATCACGGCCAGCGCGACCACGAACGATACAACAAAACCGATGGCGATCTCGCTCCAGCCGACCGAGCCGGTGCCCGCCGCCAGTTGCTCCCGCGCATCCCACAGTTCCAGCGTGGTCGCGCCCATCATGGTCGGGATCGCGAGGAAGAAGCTGAACTCGGCCGCCGTCCGCCGGTCGATACCCATGGCCAGCGCGCCCATAATCGTCGCGCCCGACCGGCTGACGCCGGGGATCATCGAAATGCACTGGACCAGGCCGACGCCCAGCGCCTGCCGGGGCGGCAACTGCCCGATGCCGCTGTAGCCGCCCGGTTTCGCCCAGCGCTCGATGGCGAGGATGGCAATGCCGCCCGCGATCAGCGCCCAGCCGACGACCATGGGGCTGCCCAGCAGCACGTCGATCCAGTCCTTGAGGGCGAGCCCGAGCACCGCGGAAGGCAGGAAGGCGATAAGGATATTGGTGACGAAGCGGATCGAGACCGGCTCCAGCCGCAACAATCCTTCACCCACGGCCCAGAACGTGCGCCAGTATTGCACCACCACGGCAAGGATCGCGCCGAGCTGGATGACGATGTTGAAAACCTTCCACTCCGCCGCATCGTATCCGAACATCTCCGATGCGAGAATCAGGTGGCCGGTCGAGGAAACGGGAAGGAATTCGGTGACTCCCTCGACAATGCCGAGGAGGATGGCGGTAAGCGTCTGGTCCATCGCGCGGTGATGGCGGGCGGTGCGGTCAAGTCAAGCCCGCTCGGCCCATGCCGCGCGCCCGGCTACGTTTTTCACCAGATGCGGACGCGTTCTTCCGGCGGCAGGTAGAGCGTGTCGCCGGACTTGACGCCGAATGCCTCATACCATTCGTCGAAATTGCGGACCACGCCGTTCACCCGGTATTGCGGTGGCGAGTGGGGGTCGACGACGAGGTGCTGGCGGGCCAGCGGCTCGCGGATCATGGAACGCCACACTTGCGCCCAGGCGAGGAAGAACCGCTGGTCGCCGGTGGTGCCGCCGATCACCGGGGCGGGCTTGCCGTTCAGCGACAACCGGTAGGCCTTGTAAGCCAGGCTCAGCCCGCCGAGATCGCCGATGTTCTCGCCCATGGTGAGACGGCCGTTGACGCAGGTCTTGCCTTCGTCGAACGGGCAGAACGTGTCATACTGGGCGGCGAGCCTGTCCTGCAACGCTTCGAAGTTCGCCTTGTCCTGCGCGGTCCACCAGTCGCGCAGGTTACCGGTGCCGTCCGATTTCGCGCCCTGATCGTCGAAACCGTGGCCCATTTCGTGCCCGATCACCGCGCCGATCGCGCCATAGTTCACGGCCGGGTCGGCGGCGAGGTTGAAAAAGGGCGGCTGGAGAATCGCGGCGGGGAACACCACTTCGTTGAACGTGGAGTTGTAATAGGCGTTTACCGTCTGGGGCAGCATGAACCATTCGGCCCGGTCCACTGGCTTGCCGATACGGCGCAACTGGTCCTCGCTTTGCCATTTTCGGGCCGCGAGCTGGTTCGCCAGCGGCGTGTCGGCGTGCGGCACAAGTCCGTCGTATGTCTTGAACGTCTCCGGCGCGCCGATCTTGGGTGTGAAGGACGCCAGCTTGGCTTCAGCTTGCTTGCGCGTATCCGCGCCCATCCACGACAGATCCTTGAGGTTTTCCGCCATGGCCTTGCGCAAGTTGCCGACCAGTTCCGCCATCGCGGCCTTGTTGGCGGCGGGGAAATAGCGGTCGGCATAGATACTGCCGAGCAGTTCGCCCACTTGCCCCTCGACCACGCCGATGCCGCGCCGCCAGCGCGCCTTCTGTTCCTGTTGGCCGGACAGAAGCGTGCCGAAGAAAGCGAAGTGGGCGTCGTCCAGCGCCCTGGGCAGGAACTGGGCATGGTCGGAGAGGAAATGCGCCGCCAGCCAGGAACGCCAGGTGGAGACCGGCGTATCGGCGATGAGTTGCAACAGCACGGGCATCCCGCCGCCGATCTGCGCCGGATCGCGTGTCAGCTTCGCGGCGGCGAGTTCCGCGTCGGTGGGCGGCATGTGATAGACGATGGCATATTCGGGCGCGATGCCTTGCCGGGCGAAGAAGCCTTGCAGCACGCCCTTGCGGTCGATCGCGCCCAGTTCGGCGCGCGTCAGCTTGTTGTAGGTGAGATCGACGTTGCGCAGCACCGTGCGATCCCAGCCCGCGCGCGCCATGGCGGTTTCGAGCGCCAGGATCTTCAGCGCCTCGGTGCGCGGATTGGCGATATCCGCCTGACCGAGCATGAATGCGAGATAGTCTATATATTTTGCGCGGATGCCTCGGAACTTGGCGCTGTCGTCGAGATAATAGCTGCGATCGGGCAGGCCCAGGCCGGTGTTCAGCAGGTAAGGCGCATAGATGTCGCTGTTCCGGGCATCGGCGGCGACAAAGAGACCGAGCGGAGACGCGAAACCCGGCGTGGCGAACAGGGCGGCCACATCGTCCAGCGTCTTCGCGGCTGCGATCCGCTGGAGGAAAGGCCGCGCCGGAGCAAGGCCCGCCGCTTCGATACCGGCTTCGTTCATGTAGGCCCGGTAAGCATCGGCGATGCGTGCCTCGTCGGTGCCGGGGGCGGGTTTGGCGGCCGTCAGTTCGTCGAGGATCGCGTGCAGGCGATCCTTGGAAAGATCGTCCAGCATGTCGAACGCGCCGATCCGCGTCTTGTCGGCGGGTATTTCCGTGACGGCGGTCCATTTGCCGCTGACATAGGTCGCGAAGTCATTGCCCGGCTTCACGGCCGGGTCGATATATTGCATCTGGATGCCGAACTGGCCCCAGTCGCCGCTTTCGCTGGCGGGTATGGCGGCGGCTGGTGACGCGCTTGCGGGAGGCGCCGGTTGTTCGGCCCGAACCGGCGCGGCAAGCAAGGCGAGCGCGGAAACGGCGGTCGTGACGGCGAAACGCCGGGGGAACGTGGCTGTCATGATATAACCCCTGTGAAACGCGGGCAGATCGGCACGGGCGGAAGATCTGCGCGAACGAATGGCCGCAGATAGCACGCGGTTTTGCTTAAGCCTCGCTGAACAAGGGGCGGTCGTTACTTTGAAATCGCGGAAATGCCCGGCGTTCCGACTGCTCGATGGCCATGGCCGGAGGCGTTCACCAGCGCCGGCGCAGTGTTTCGGCACGCTCGGCCGGAGAGACGCGCGGTGTCGCCGGATAGAGTTCCTCCCAAAGCCCCGGCTGCGTGGCGACGATGCCCGAACGGTTTCCTCATGCTCCCTGTCACGCTAGTCTGACGCGGCAGCCGGCCTTGACCGGCTGCGAGGAGAGGAACGATCATGGCACTGACATTACGGTTTCCGCGGGGCGGCGCGCTGGTGACGGGCGGCACGGGAACCGTCGGCGAAGGCATCGTCCGCGGGTTGTGCGAAGCGGACGTGCCGCTGGTCTTCACATATCTCGAACAGGCTAACCGCGCGCGGGAGCTGGAAGCGGACCTGCAGAGCAAGGGGCATGACGTCGCCGCCATCGCCATGGACATGTCTGACGCCGCGTCGATCGGCGCAGCGCTCGACCTGGTGGTCGCGCGTCACGGACGCGTGCACACCGTAGCCTGCGGCAGCGGCGTTCCCGTCCTGTTCGACCAGATCGCCGATTTCCCCATCGCGGACGTCGAGAAGTTCCTCTGGGAGGATGCGCTGGGCTATTACCGCGTGTTCCACGAAGCCGTGCCGCGTTTGCGGGTGGGCGGCGGCGGCTCGATCACGACGTGCACGACGATCGCGTCGCGCCGGGTCATCGCCTACGACGGGATTTCGCCGCTGTCGAAAGGCTCGGTCGAGATGCTGGTCCGGCAGATCGCGGCGGAGGAGGCCGCGCACGGCATCCGCGCAAATGCCGTGGCGATCGGCTGGGTCGCCCGCGATACGATTGAACGCTATCGTGCGATGGTGCGCGACACCCTCATCGCCAACCCTGCAACGCGGGACGAGCGCCTGATCGCGCTTATGGCGCAACTGCTGGACATGTTGCGCCTCCAGCGCCTGGCGACGCCGGCCGAAGCCGGCAACCTCTTCGCGTTCCTGGCCTCGGACCAGGCAGCCTATATCACCGGCCAGAGCATCGCGCTCGACGGCGGGGCGACGCTGTAACGATCCGCGCGGGAAGGGCGCGCTCCCGCAGCTTTCGGCGCGAAGCAGCCCTGCCGTGTATTGACGACGGGATCGGATATTTCGCGCGGTTGCCCGGCGGCACCCGCGGGCCGATCCGCTACCGGATATCGTTGCGAACCATGTCGGCGAGGGCGGGCTTGCGAATCTTGTTGCTCGGCGTGCGCGGCAGTTGCGTCGACTGGTGGAACAGCACGCGGCGCGGAACCTTGAAAGACGACAGCCGTGCCTTGACCCACTGGCGGACGGCCTCCTCATCCAGACCGCTGCCCGATGCCGGGACGATGACCGCCACCACGATCTCGTCCCGGCCGGGATCGGGCATACCGAACACGGCGGCCTCCAGTATGCCGGAGTGATCCAGCAACGCGAGTTCGACTTCCTCGGGCGAGACGTTGGCGCCCGACGTCTTTATCATGCCGCCCAGGCGGCCTTCGAAGAGTAGGCGCCCCTCCGGCATCAGGCGGCACTTGTCTCCGGTATGATAGAAGCCGTCGGCGTCGAAGCAATCGCGCCGCTCGCGCTTGTAGAAGCCTTCCATCAGCCAGACGCCGCGCACGCACAGTTCCCCGGGCTCGCCCGCCGGCACGGGAGCGCCGCTTGCCGGATCGACGATGCGCAATTCCATGCCGTCGAGCGCGAAGCCGAAAGTGTTTTCGCCGATCTCGGGCGGCAGGACGAAGCCCGGATCGCCGCTATGCGGCCCCAGCGTCTCGGTCATGCCGAGCGAATTGGTCAGCCGCGGGTGATCCGGCCCTGCGAACCGGTTGAAGAAAGCCAGTTGCGAGGTGTGCTGCGGCTTCAGCCGCGCCAGATCCTCGTCCCGGAAGTCTTCCAGGTCGCGCATGTTGCGCAGCACGGACTCCGCGCCCGAGACTGACGTGGCTCCCAGTTCCCTGACGGCGCGCAGCATCGCCTTGGGGCTGTGGTCGTCGTCGAAGATCAGGGCCGCGTCGCGGGTCAGCCCGCTCATCGCTGTCAGGAAGCCGCCGACCCAAAACAGCGGCGAATTGATGAGCAGCCGATCGCCCGGCTCGACATCCAGCGGAATGAGCGAATTGGCCGCGGCCATGAAGGCGATCTTGCGCGCGACCGTCGCCTGGCTGTGGACCACGCCCTTGGGAGCGGCCGTGCTGCCGGACGTATAGATCATCATCGCGCTGTCGGCGGACGAGACGGCGGCGCGCATCGCCTCGATCATGGGCGGCGCGGCGCGCGCGCATCCTTGCGCCGATGACGCCAGATCATCCAGCGTGCCCGCCGTCCAGCGCGCCTCCACCGGCGCGTCGAACCACACGCCGCGCAGATGTGGCGCGGCTTCCAGCGCGAGCGGCACGGCGCCGTCCGCCTCCGCCAGCGCGGGGAAGGCGGCGGCAAGGCGTGCATCGTAGCGATGGTCGAGATAGCCGCGCGCGCAGAGCAGATGGGTCACGTCGGCGTGATGCAGCGTGAAAGCCAGTTCGGGCGGAGCGAAGAACGTGCTGAGAGTCACCGCGATCCCGCCGATCCGCGTCGCGGCCAGCCAGCAGGCCAGCCATTCCGCCCGGTTGGGAAAGAGGATGCCGATCCGGCTGCCCTTGCCCGCGCCTTGTGCCACGAGGCCGCCCGCGATTCCGGCGGCGCGCTCTTCCAGTTGGACGAAAGTCCACTCCCGGCCATTGTCGATCAGGACCAGGCGGGCCGGCCCTCGCGCAAGGCCGGCCCGCCACCAGTCGTCGATCCGGGCCGGTTCGCGCGGCACCCGAAAGCGGCCGTCATCCATCGAAAATTCCTCTTCCCCCCAAATCCAGATGCATGACGCACCGGCTTCGCGGGAAAGCCGGTGCGCCTCAACGATCAGAAGCCGTATTTGACGACCGCTCCGAACGTGCGCGGATCGCCGAGGCTGGCGGCGGTGCTTCCCGTCCCGGCATGGTATGAGTTCTGCATATAGCCATAGTATTTTTCCTTGAACAGGTTCTTGGTATAGAGCCTGACGTCGATCGAACTCCCCATCACTCTCGCTCATTCAATCGGCGCGTCGACAATGTGCCAGGCCTTGATGATGTCCGGCTCATGGACCTTCTGGGTCACCGGATTGAAAGTCGATGCGTCCGTGCTGACGGTCCATGACTGGTAATAGCCGTTCATACCCAGCGACATGGCGCGCGCGCCACCGCCACTCTGCCGCTTTCACAATCGGACTGCTGTCCTGAACCCGGCATGGGACATAGAGGCGCAGGTCGCGGATGGTTCTCGGGAAGAGCGCCACGGCGTTAGGGCGGCGGCGCATGGAAGGCTTCGTCAACGGCGAGGAAAGCGCTCGCGAGCGCAAGCATGATTATCGATCGCACTACGATCTGGCGGACTACGGTCTCGGCGAAGGTGAAATCCACGAGCGTTTCGCCGCCTATATGGACCGCTTCGGGATCACCAAGGGGGCATGACCGGGGCGTGCGCTCAGTCCGTTGCCTGTCCAGGCGCTTTGTCGCGATGAATCCAGACCAGCGTTCCCGCCTTGCCTGCGGCGGCGACAAGTTCGATCCGCACGCCGTGGCAGGATGCGGGATCGGTCAGGTAGATCATCGCCGCGTCGTCTCCGCCCAGGACATGGGCTTCGAGGATCAGTTGCTGGAAACGTTCCTGGTCGATCACAGCCCAGGTGATGAAGGCTGACACCGTTGTCCGGCTGCAATGCCTCGCCATAGATGCCGGGGTCGGCCGGATCGGGTTGGATCAGTTCGACCATCACACCCCTGCTGTATCCCAACGCCCCTTTGATGAACGGGCCAGACGCACCCGACGGAGCGAGATCGGCCGTGTTGAATTCCTGGAAACCCGGCACGCCGTAGCGCTTCCTGAACACGTCCATTCCCGCGCCAAGATCGCCGGTCACATAACCAAATTGGAAAAACTCGCCCTTTGCGGTCGGAGAAATCATATGTCAGGCATCCTGCTCGATGTCATAGCGGTCGGGATATCGTTCGAGCAGTGGGGCAATCGCCGCTGAAACCGGTCGAGCCCGGTCTGCTTCATGGCGGCTTCGATGAGTTCGTCCGGCTCGAACCTGTATTGCATTGTCCTCTCCGTATGCCCGCCGTGCGTCGGGATGCGTCAGACACACCATGTGCGCGAGAAATGACAATCGGTTTCGCGGCCCCGCGAGAAGGGGCCTTGCCGCAGCGATGAGCTTTGCGGAGCCAGATTGCTTCGCTGCGATGATGAGCAAGCTGAAGCGCACGCAACCGGCGCGGTGGCGCGGCGAGCTGCTGCCCGGCCGGAGCTTCGTCTTGCAGGCGCTTCCCGCCGTTCAACGGCTGGCGCGCCGCCGGGAGTTCAGCGTAGGACGATGGGATTGGTGGGCGATCCTATCCCTCCGCTGATGGCCAGGGGCTGCGCGGAAAAGAAGAAGTCCCAACGCCGGTCCAGCGTGCATGCCCTGGCCAATGCCTCCAGGTTGTACATCTCGCCCAGCGGCATTCCCATATCCCGGATGAGGAGAAGGTGCACTGGACACATCAGCAACGGATTTTCGGCCGGGAAGACTTCGACCAGCGTCGTATCACTGCCGACGAAGGCGATGTCGCGCTCACGCAGCCAGGGAACGGCATTGACCGTCAGGCCGGGCGCGCCGAAATTATACGCTTCGCGGTCCCCATCCTCCAAAAAAACGTTGATGTGCCCCGTCCTTATCAGGATGGCGTCACCGGAACGGACTTCCAGCTTTGTTTCCCTGACGGCTGCGTTCAGCGCTTCGGCGTCAATGATGGTTCCCGTCGGCAGCCGTTCTGTGCCCCACAGCCGGGGGAAATCGAGCAGGATTCCCCGGGTCGCCAGTGGTTTGGACGCGAGGCTCTCAATCCCCAGCGGCTTTGCCCCGTCAATGGAAAGCGTTTGGGATGCCTTGTATCCATTATACAGGAGTTCGTCGTAGTGGACGTGCGCCAGGCCGTCGCATTGCGTCGCGCACTGGTTGGGCAGCATGATAACATCGTCTGAAAAGCGAAATCCGGGAAAACCGGGGGCCCCCTTCCCGATCGCCGAAAGGTAATGATGCGGGTTGAACCTTTCGGGCGGCAGGCCACATTGCGGACCGTCCCGGGAAAGTTCCAACCCCAAAGCAAACCCTTCCCCGCTTCGGATCGCGGCCGCCGCGCGCAAGGTCGCCTCGGCGTCGATCAGATTCAGCGTTCCGCGAGTATCCAGATCCCCCCAGCGGCCCCAGTTTCTGACGTCTCGCCCCATGCTGCGCACGACGTCGAAAGCCTGCAAGGCTTCGGTTGCAACGCCTTCCTCTCTCATAGTCATTTCTCTCCTGGAACGTGCGCCTGCAATAGATGTGTCGGATCTGTTTCGGCCCGCTTTTTGCGGATCAGGTTACAATGACGGCGGCCATAAAGCATGTATGGGATTTTGGATGGTGGGGCACCGCCTGGCTTCCCCATTTCTCGGGTGTTTCGGTTGATGATAATTGTATATCTCGTAATTCTGTGGTTTTTACTTTCCATGATATGGAAATATAATTAAGCCATAGAGGTTACTCAATAACATCTGAAAGCGGCTGGTTGGAAAACTTATTATACAGCAGCTCTCCCACGATTTCCATGTGAGTGCGCCAATGCTGTTCCGCGCCATATCCATCGCCTTTGCGGATATATTCTATCAGGCGGCGATGCGACTTTATGCCGATAAGCGCGCGCTGCTCGATGGCGTCGCTATCGCTATTCGGATCGCCGCTGAAGATCGCGCTCAGATGGCGCTCCACGACCCGGTTGAGCGCCGAAGCGATCAGGGCCATCGCGACATTGCCGGAAAGCTGGAGCAGAATCTTGTGGAACTCCGCGGCGGCCTTGATGCGCAGGTCAGGCGTTGCGATTCCTTCCACTTCATTCTTCACGATCGCTTCGAGCTCCTTCGCCGCATCCGCCGGACGGCGTTCCGCCACGAGCCGCGCCGCGACCGGCTCCAGATTCATGCGGACCTCGTAAACATCCCCGAATGTGGCTCCTAGGCGCTGCAGTTCGAATTGCACCGTTCGCGCCACTTGTTCCGGCGTTGGTTCGTTGATTACGGCTCCGCCTCTTGCGCCCCGACTCACCGTCACGATGTTTTCGGACTCGAGAATACGGACTGCTTCGCGAATGGACGGGCGCGAGACACGGTAAATGTCGATCATGGTGCTTTCAGACGGCAGCATTGCGCCTGGCGCCAACTCGCCCTTGGCGATTGAATTGCGAATGATTCCCGCGATTGTCTCCGCCGCCTTTTGAGGGCGGCCGGTGGATGCAAGGGCGGGTTTTTGCGTGTTCTTCCTTGTCTTGGGAGTGGGACGCGCCAGTTTTCTCGCCCTAGGGATTGGTCGCTCCATTCGATTCTCCAGCGATTGATCTTTCCATGCGGCGTTCGGCGATCGGGAGGATTGACCGAATTGTGCCCCCGATCTTGTTCGCGCTGCGTAGCCTACGGCGCCTTGTCATGCAATCATATATAGATATATATGTTAGATAATACATGAAAATATCGGATTTCTAGTGTCTTCTGCTTTTGTGGTTGCGTGTCATTTGGCATGCATATAGATAGTTATGGCGTCATTAATGGCGAAACGGTGCGCGGCCGGCATTGGGTGAAGCGTCCCGAAGTGGACGGCTTGGAGGGGTGGCAGGGATCTATGGCTAAGGCAAAAGATGAATATGCCAGTATATCAAATGAAATCAGGGAATTCGTGGGAGGAGCGGATATAGATCTCGACGAGTTGCGGCAAAAATACGCGGCGGAGCGTGACTTGCGCATGCGCAAGGATGCGAACGATCAATATATCGAGCCCGTCGCCGATTTTGCGCATTATGTAGACGATCCTTACATAGAAAGCCGGATCGCGCGCGAGCCGATTGACGCCGAACACGACGTTCTCGTGATCGGGGCGGGATGGGCGGGACTTCTGATCGGAGCGGAGCTTCGCAAGGTGGGGGTCGAGGATATCCGCTATATCGAGAAGGGCGGAGATTTCGGCGGCACCTGGTACTGGAATCGATATCCCGGCATCATGTGCGATACTGAATCCTATATCTATATGCCTTTGCTTGAGGAGCTCGGGTATGTTCCCTCGCGCAAATATGCCTATGGTGACGAAATCCGCGAATACATGCAGAATGTCGCGCGGCATTTCGATCTCTATCGCGCCGCGAGTTTCCAGACGAAGGCGACGGGCGCGACATGGAACGAAGCCAGGGCGCGCTGGATCGTGACGACGGATCGCGGGGATCGCTTTGCGGCCCGTTTTCTCGCAGTCGCCAACGGCCTGCTTGAGAAGCCGAAGCTTCCGGCCATTCCCGGCATCAGGAACTTCAAGGGGCATACATTTCATTCCAGCCGCTGGGACTTCGACTATACCGGGGGTGACGAGCATGGGGATCTCGGCGGTCTCCGGGGCAAGCATGTCGGAATCGTGGGCACGGGCGCGACGGCGATCCAGATTATCCCCCATCTTGGGGAGTGGGCGGAAAAACTCTATGTCTTTCAACGCACGCCGGCTGCGGTGGGAGTGCGGGGCAATCGAGAAACCAGCCCTGAATTCAAAGCCTCGCTGAAACCCGGGTGGCAGAATGAGCGGCGCGATAACTTCAATGCCGTATTCGCCGGCGCGAACGTCGAGGATCTTGTGGACGACGGCTTTTCGCGGATCGGGCGATTGATGGATCATTCCGCGAGATGGGCGGCGCCGCAACTGGGCCGGACTCCTAGCGAGGTCGAGGGCAAATACATCGTTGAAATGCTCGATGCCCAATTAATGGAGGATATCCGGCGGCGGGTCACAGAGACAGTTCGCGATCCCCGGACAGCAGAGGCGCTAAAGCCGTGGCACCGGCGCTGGTGCAAGAGGCCGCAATTCCATGACGAATATCTGGAGACGTTTAACCGTCCCAACGTCACATTGGTCGATACGCATGGGGCCGGCGTCGAGCGCATGACGGAAAACGGTGCGGTGGTTGAAGGGGTGGAATATCGGCTGGATTGTCTGATTTTTGCGTCGGGGTTCGAGACAGGGACGTCGATGGCGCACCGCGCGGGATACGATATCACCGGGCGCAACGGTGTGACATTGTCGGATCATTGGGCCGATGGAATGAAGACGTTGCATGGCATGATGAGCAACGGTTTTCCTAACCTGTTCGTCAACACGTTCGGCCAGAACGCTTCTTCAGTGAACTTTTCGGGAATGCTGCATGAAAATGCACGGCATATCAGTTATGTGATAGCTAAGGCGTTCAAGGAAAGGGTTCGCAAACTGCAACCGAGCCAGACGGCGGTTGACGAGTATGTCCGCTCGGCATCTCCGATGAGCGTCATCGAGAACGAATACTGGCGAAGCTGCACCCCGAGCTATTTCAACGGTGAGGGTGATACGCAGAACAAGACCGGTTTTTTTGCCAATACCTTTGCGCTGGGTGAGGAGGCTTTTCTTCGAATCCTCGCGGATTGGCGCGCGGAAGATACATTCGCCGGGATGGAAATTACATTCGATTGACGCGCGATCACCAGCATGAAATCACCGACCTCAACGCCGCGATGAAGGCAAGCGGTTGATCCACCATTACATGATGTCCCGCTTCGGGGATGGCGATGACCGCTGCGGCCGGATTGCGGCGAGCGATCGAGGAGGCCAGCGCATGCCCCGTCATTTCCGATTGATCGCCATAGAAATAGGCGAATTTGCTGGATACTTGACTGACCATATCAAGGTCGGGCGTGAAATGGGCGTCTTTCCAAAGGAAAGGGTCGAATTGCCACGTCCATCCACTTTCCCGCTCGATGAGCGAAGTCGAACCGAGGAAGTCTAGGACATAATCATTCGGCTGCTTGTTTGGCGGTGTCAGACGGAATCGTTCCAGGGCCGCGTCTCTGGTGGGATAGAGCGGGTGCTCGCGCAGGCGGAGGTTCGGCATGTTCTCTATCGTCGACGCATCATACAGAGGCGTATCGACGACAATCAGTCCCGAGATTCGATCCGGTTGGCTAGCAGCGAGGCGCAGGGCCGGAAGCCCGCCGAATGAATGCGCGACAATGAGGGGGGCGCTTGCTTCGAAGAGGCCCGCCGTTTCCGCCACGCCGATGGCTTCCGCTACGAAAATGTCCGGCGAATAGGCGGATCGCCAGCCGGACCGGCCCATGCCGCTCCATGACAGCGCTGCGCATCGGAACTGCGCACTGAAAAAGGGTGCGATGAAGCTCCACCAGCGCGCGTGAGCGCCATTGCCGTGCAGGAATAGAATACCTGGCTGCCCGCGCTCCCCCCATGCGAGAACCTCGATGGGCGCGCCGTCTATTTCAATCCAGGACTCTTCCGGCCGGGTCGCGAGCGCATTGGCGAACCATTCCGGCGCCGCCGGGGTCGTGCGCGAAACTGGCGCTGGCTCAGACATGCGCGGTGACGGTTTGTGGCTGCCGCCGGTCGTGATCGTTCCAGGAAACCAGGGCGTCGAGCGCTTCGATCCTGTGTCCATGCACCAGCAGCGGGTTCACCTCGATGGCGGTGATGGCGTCGCCGAGGCCGAAGGCCAGGTCCGCGATGGCGGCGATCGCATCGATAAGTCGGTCGAGATCGGCCGGAGGCGCGCCGCGCAGGCCGGCCAGCAGGCTCTTGCCTTTCAATTCGCCCAGCATCGCCCGAATTTCGGGCCGGTCGACGGGGAGCACCCGCAACACGCTGTCATTCATCACTTCCACCCAGATTCCACCCAGCGCGACCGCCAGCACTAGCCCCCATTGCGGATCGCGCGCGACTCCGACCAGAAGTTCCAGCCCTTCCTGGCGCATGGGGGAGACCAGAACGCCATCGACGCGCGCGCCCGGCACGGCCCTGCCGGCCTCCATCACGGCGTTCCATGCATCGGAAATCGCCGCCTGCCCCGCGACGTGCAGGCGCACACCGCCGATATCGCTCTTGTGGGCGATATCGGGCGAGACGAGTTTCAACGCCACAGGGCCGCTCATATCTTCGGCCGCCGATATCGCGGCCTGTGCGGTGCTAGTGAGAACTGCGGGGACCAGGGGCACGCCCGCTTGCTTCAACAGATCGCGGGATTCGGCCTCGGACCAGGTCCCGGATGCGCCGGCTGGCCGCGCCACCGGCCTTGCCGGGGCCGCCGGTGCGCCGATGCCCTTCCTGCTGCGTTCG
Organism: uncultured Novosphingobium sp.; assembly: GCA_964621355.1. GTDB lineage: Bacteria > Pseudomonadota > Alphaproteobacteria > Sphingomonadales > Sphingomonadaceae > Novosphingobium. The sequence continues at coordinate 40,668 of CAZUOV010000009.1, forward strand.
CTCCACCAGATCGCGCGGCCGAGCGCGGGAACGCCTTTTTCCACTGACGGCAGAATGAACGGCAGGCCATGATCGCGACGGAACTGACGTGCAAAGGCCGTCGTGCCGGCGTCCACGAAGTCCATGAGAACAAGCGGTTTCTCGCTGCCCCTGAAAATGTCGGCGATGCCATCGACAAGGCGCCCCAGCAGAGGCGCGGCGGCTTCGGTTTGCGGCGCGCAGGTTACGCAAGTGAACGCAACCATGTCGAGATCGGCATCGTCGCGCATCACTGCCGCGGACAGGGGCATGACTTCGGGTTTTGTGGTGACATAGGCCGTAAAGTCGAGCGGATTTGCGGCCGTTGCAAATTCTGGCAGCACGTCTTCGCGCAATCGGCGCCGGGCTTCGTCGCTCAGCGGCGGAAGCTCTACGCCGGATACTTCCGCCAAATCGCTGATGATGCTGCCGACGGCTCCGGATGGACTCAGCACGCCGATTCCACGCCCCGGCAGCACGCCGTATTCGTCGAGTATGGCGGCTGTCAGCAGCAGATCCTCGATGGATGGCGCCCGCACGACGCCATGCTGACGGAACACGGCGTCGATGATGCGGTCGTCCGTCGCCATCCCTCCGGTATGGGCGGCTACGGCGCGCGCGCCACCTTCGCTGCGCCCTATCCGGCATGCCACGATCGGCTTGCCCGCCTCAAAGGCGCGCCGCGCCGCGTCCATGAACGCCGGCGGGTTTCGTATCGTCTCGATGAACAGGGCGATAACCCGGCAGCCCGGGTGCTCGACCAGATAGTTCATGCAATCGACGACATCGATCATCGCTTCGTTGCCGAGCGTGATGACGTGGCTGAGGCCCACGTCCTTTGCAAACGCGAAATCCATGGCCGCGGCGGAAAAGCCGCCGCTCTGCGAGGCCAGCCCCACGCCTCCCACGCGCAAGTCCGGCAGCGCCTGAGGAAAGGCGAACGCCTGATCGACGAGATTGGCAAAACCCATATTGTTGGGGCCGAGGATCAACTGGCCTCGTGCGCGAGCGTCGGCGACCAGTTTCTGCTGACGGAGCAGGCCGCTATCCCCGGCTTCGGCAAACCCCGAGCCAATGATGACCAGCGATTCCACATCGGCGTTCGCCGCATCGGCCATGGCCGCCTCGACATTGCCCGTCACGACGAAGGCCATATCTATCTTGTCCGAGATCGAGGCGATGTCGGTGTAACAGTCCTCACCTCCGAACCGGCCGCCGCGGGCGTTTACCGGGTAGGCTTTGTTCCGGCCGTCTTTCAGGGTGTTGCGCGCCACAAACTGCGCCCACATTGATCGGTCGCTGGCCCCGACGATAGCGATGCGTCTCGGTTCGAAGAAACGCCGTAGCCGTTCAGAAGTCATACGCTGACTTTACGGTGTTCTTCTGCATCGCGCGAAACCATCCTCTTCCTCCTCGCGGTCCGATGGAGCCCCGCTGGCTCCGGCGCGTGCTCCAGGCATCCATCGCGCATCACTGCTCCGGACGCCGCACCCGGTCTGCAAATATCTATACCATTGTCACCGCCAAGCCGGTTGAAGTCCGCTTCGCCGGATTTTGCCGCCCTCCGTCCCTGATGCGGATTTCTTGTCGGCACGCCGGAAAAGAGCGGGTGCGAGACATCAGCGGATTTTCCACGATTGACGGACGCGGTCAATACATTTAGCAATGTCAAAATAAACATGCATCCGGAAACGTATATCTAATTAGCGTGTCGTGCGGATGGAGTAGGGAATGAGGGGGTAGTTGCGGCATGTCGCTCTCGCGGACTGACAAGGCTTCGGCGCTTACCGGTTTCTTCGCCCCCGGCACGATCGCGATCGTCGGGGCCAGCGATTCGTCCATGTGGTCGCGGGCGGCGTTTCACAATCTGCGCGGAATGCACGAACACGTGCATCTCGTTAATCCGAAGCGCGATATCGTGCACGGGCGAAAGGTTTTCGCTTCGCTTCGGGATGTTCCCGTCGCAATCGACACAGCGCTCATTCTCACTGACCAGCTGGAAGGCGTGCTGGCGGATGCGGCGGAACTGGGCATCCGCAATATCGTGCCGATTGCGGCCGGATTCGCCGAGGCGGGCGAAGCGGGTGTCGAGCGCCAGAGAAAACTGGTCGCCGCCGCGGAAGGGGCGGGCCAGCTTGTGTTCGGGCCCAATAACATGGGCTTTGTGAACGTCCACCGGAATGTCTGGTGTTTCACTAATGTGCTTCCGGATTTTCGGCCTGGCGGAGTCGCTCTTGTCACGCAAAGCGGCGCGGTGGTGGATAATATCCGCAACATCATCGTCGCGAAGGATGTGGGGATCAGTCATGCCCTGACGGTAGGCAACGAAGCGATGATCGATGTCGTCGATTGCATGAATTATCTGGTCGATAATGATGATTGCCGTGTGATTGCCCTGTTCATGGAATCGATCCGTGACCCGCAAGCGTTCATGGACGCGGCGCGGCGTGCTTTCGAGGCCGGCAAGCCTGTCGTCGCCTGCAAGATCGGCAGGTCCGAACGCGGGAAGCGCGCCGCCGAGGCGCATACCGGAGGGCTGGCGGCGGACGACCGGGTGGTCGACGCCGTGTTCCGCCAGCTTGGCGTGATTCGGGTCGATTCAGTCGAAGACCTCCTGATCACGGCGGCCGCGCTCGACGGCTATGGCGAACTGTCGGGAGACAGAGTGGCGTTTCTGACCGGGTCTGGGGCGGCTTGCGGCATGATCTGCGATCTGGCCGAAAAGCATCGCATAGAACTGTCCGATCTGTCGGAAGGCACGCGCAGGAAGCTGCGCGACGAGATCCTTCCGCCTTTCGCGGCGGCGCAGAATCCCCTCGACTTCACGGCCTACGCGGTCATGGATCCGAGCCTTCCCCCCAATGCGATGCGCGCGCTCGCGGCGGATGAGAATACCGATATCGTCGTGCATGTGACGGCCAACCTTCCGCAGGAGGAATCGCCGCATACGGCGCTGATGGACCAGGCGGTCCAGCGCATGGTCGGCGTCTATAACGAGTCGCCCAAGCCCTTTGTGCATATGGATTTCTTCAGCATTGACTATACGCCTTACGCCCGGGCTTACCGCGAACGGCATGGCTTGCCCTTCGTTCTCCCCTCGATAGAGAAAGGCGTCCCGGCGCTGGCGCGCGCGTTGTGGTGGTCACGCCGCAGGCGAGAAGGATTGGGCATCGCCTCGCAGGAGCCGGACGCCGCCGCCGTCGCCGGCGGGACTGGCGCCTGGTCGGAAGCGGTGGCGCGCGATTATCTCGCGGGGCAGGGCGTGCCGGTCGCGCCCGCCAGGCTTGCGGCCACGGCGGAGGAAGCGGTCGCCGCCGCGCGCGAAACAGGCGGTCCGGTGGCGATGAAGCTGGTTTCCGCGCAAATCGCGCACAAGAGCGATATCGGCGGCGTCCGCCTCGGTGTGGACGGTGATGACGCCGTGCGCGATGCTTTTGTGGCAATAGTTGCCGCTGGCGGAAGCGTGCCCGGCGCCGTGGTGGACGGCGTTCTGGTGTCTCCGATGCGCACTGGTGGCGTGGAGATGCTCGTCGGCGTCGTGCGCGATCCCCACTGGGGGCCGGTGCTGGCGATAGGGCTTGGCGGTGTGTTCGTCGAGATCCTGGGAGATAGCGCTTTGCGGGTTCTTCCGGTTTCGCGCGAGGAAATCGGACGGATGATTGATGAACTTGCGGGGAGACCTCTGCTCGACGGCGCACGGGGTCTGAAACCGGCGAACCGTGATAGGCTGATCGCCGTGATCGCCGCCATTGCCGACGCGGCCTGGCGGCTGGGAGATCGGCTGGAAGCGTTGGAAGTCAATCCGCTGCGCGTTGACGGCGATGAGGTCGAGGCGCTCGACGCGCTCATTTCATGGCGCGCCGAAGGGCCGGTCAATGTTCAGGAAGAGGAGCATCTCGCGTGACCGTCAGGATCGAACGCCATCAAGGCTGGGCCGAACTGATTCTCGCCAGCCCTCAAAACCGCAATGCGCTTTCCGATGGAATGCTGGCCGCCATTTCGGATGCGGTTCTTGGTCTCGACGCCGATCGTGGAGTCAACGCGATCCTGCTTCGCGCCGAAGGGCCGGATTTCTGCACCGGATACTTTCAGAATACGGGCGGGCGCCATGGCGACCAGGCGCATACGACGTTCGACACGGATATCGCTGTGCTGGAGATCATGCAGCGGCATCTGTTGAGCATCATGGATTGCCATATTCCGGTCGTGGCGCAGATCCATGGCCGCTGCACGGCGGGGGGGACCGACCTCGCCTTCATGTGCGATATTGTCTACGCGGCGCCCGACGCGCGGATCGGCTTCCCGCCGGCCAGGGACATAGGTTCTCCGCCCAATCCGATGTGGCTTTATCATATCGGCCCGCAATGGGCGAAGCGGCTGTTGCTGAGCGGCGATCTCATCAGCGGCGCTGACGCCGCCCGGATCGGGCTGGTGCTGAAGGCCCTCGACGAGGCGGGAATGCAGCGCGAGGTGGTCGGCCTGATGAAACGGTTCGGGCGGATGGATCGCGATCTGCTGGCCGCGCAGAAGCGTTCCGTGGGATTGGGGCTGGAACTGATGGGCGCGCGCACGATGCTGCGCTTCGGCCCGGAACTCGACGCGCGGGGTCACCAGTCCGCGATAGCGCGCTCGCTGATGGATGCGAGCAAGCCTTTCGACGCGAAGCAACTCGTCGCCGACCGCAAGGAGAAGTTCGGCGATGGCATGTTGCGCGTCGACGAAGCCGATCCCTGCGATGAGGAAGGGAGGCTGATCTAGGCCATGGCGTCTCCTCGCGTGCATGGGATGTTCGGCCGGCTCGCGGTTCCGGTGATCGCGGCGCCGATGTTTCTCGTCTCCACGCCGGAACTGGTGATCGCGGCCTGCAAGGCAGGCGTGATCGGCGCCATCCCCGCGGCGAATGCGCGCTCGCCGGAAGAATTCGCAGGCTGGATCGAGCGTGTCGCGGACGAACTGGAAGCGTTCGAGGAAAAAACGGGGAGGAAGGCCGCTCCCTTTGCGGTCAATATTCCGGTCCATGCGCCGGATGAAGCGTCCCGGATGGTGCTGGAAGCCAACCTCGAAACCTGCCGGCGCTATCGGCCGGGATTGATTATCACTGTGTTTGGAAATCCCGCCCCCGTTGTCGACGTGGCTCGCGAATGGGGCGGCAGGGTCGTCCACGATGTCACGAATATCCGCCACGCGCAAAAGGCGATCGCCGCCGGTGTCGATGGCCTCGTTCTCATCGCCAGCGGCGGCGGCGGGCATTCGGGAACGCTCAATCCTTTCGTGTTCGTTTCCGAGGTGCGCCGGATTTTCGACGGCCTGGTGGTGCTGGCGGGCGGTATGGCGGATGGGGCGGCGGTCCTGGCCGCCGAAGCGCTTGGGGCCGATCTCTGCTATATGGGCACGCGCTTCATCGCCACGCAGGAATCCGGCGCGGCGGACGATTACAAGCGTATGATCGTGGAGGCCGGTTCCGGCGACGTGATCTATACGCCGGCCTTTTCGCATGGCGTGCCGGCCATGATGTTGCGCGCTTCCATCGCGCGATGGGGTTATGATCCCGACAACCTGCCCGCCGCCGGGGAACAGGACGTTTCGTCTCCTGCCGCAAAGCCCTGGAAGGATATCTGGGCTGCTGGCCAGAGCGTGGCGCTGATTGATGACGTGCCCCCGGTTGAGACGCTCGTCGCCCGGATCGCCGATGAATACGCCCAGGCGAGGGACCGTCTGAACATGAGAATGTCGGCAATCGGCGGCGCCTGCGCATGAATGCGGCGGCAGCAGGATTGGAGAGTGAAGATGCCTGATTTCAAGCGTCGTTACCCGTTTTCACAGATGTCGGAACTCGGACTCTGTCCCGAGTATGACGAAATTCGGCCTGAAGAACCGATCACGCCGATCATCGCGCCTTATGGGCAGGGGCGCGCCTGGCTGGCGATCGGTTTTGACGAGGCCAAGGCGGTCTTTGCCAGCGCGAAGCTCAGCCGTCATGAATCGACCACGTTCGACGTGCCACGGCCAATCCCGTTCCAGCATGGCCCGAACGTCATCTTCAGCATGGACAACCCGCAGCATAACCGCCTGAAGTCGCTGGCCGGAAAGGCTTTCACGCCCAAGCGGCTCAATGAAATGCGTCCGCACATCCGAAGCATCGCCAAGGAACTGGTGGCGGATGTTCTGGACAGAGGCGGTCCCGCCGATCTCGTCGAGGCGGTGTTCCTGCCGCTTCCGTTACGCGTGATCTGCGACATGCTGGGCGTTCCCTATGCCGAACAGGCATGGTTTCGTGAGATCACGGAACGGCGTCTTGCGATGGGCGACAACGCGACCATGGAAGACGCCGTCGCCGCTCACAACGAGCTAGATGTCTATTTCCGCAAGATGATCGTCGATCGCGGCCACGGCAGTGAGGCGGATCTGATCGGAGCGCTCATGCTCGCGCGCGAGGGCGATGGCGATCGGTTGTCCGAGGACGAACTGGTCAATCTCGCGATCAGCCTGCTCATCGGCGGCCATGAGACGACCGCCTCTTTTCTGGGGAAGTGCCTCTATCTGCTGCTCAGCCATCCCGATGAACTCGCCAAATTGCGGAGGAACCCGGAGATCCTGCCGGATGCGATCGAAGAGTGCCTGCGCTTCGCGCCATTGAGCAAGGGGCCGATGATGCCGCGCGTCGCGCCGGAAACGATGGAATTCCAGGGAATCCGTCTGGAAAAAGGCGATGCGATCATGCCCGATTCCGCAGCGGCCAATCGCGACCCTCGCGTGTTCGATTGTCCCAATCAGTTCAACATCACGCGCGACAGGCGTCCGCATCTGACATTCGGTTTCGGCATTCATCATTGCCTGGGGGCGACGCTGGCCCGGATGGAGCTTCTCGAAACCATCGGGGAACTGCTGGAGGCCATGCCCGCGCTGGCGCTGGCGCAACCGCCCGCAGATGTCGTCTGGAACGAGCGCAGCGCTTCGCGCCAACCTAAAGCGCTTCATGTGGTCTGGTGAGCGATGTCCATGGAATATCCCAATCTTGCCGTTTCTCATGACGGCGGCCTGCTGCGGATCGAGCTTGATAAGCCCGAACGCTTGAACGCCATTGACCTCGACATGGCGCGGGGGCTGCTCGATATCTTCACGCGCATAGGCGACGGTCGTCTGACGACGCGAGCGGTGCTGCTTTCCGGGCGGGGGCGAGCCTTTTGTGCGGGCGGCGATCTTGCCGGGGCGGATGACAGTGGCGAAGCGGCGCTGGACAAGCCGCTGGAAGACGGCGGGCGCGAACTGGAAGTGACTTTCAACCCGCTGATGACGCGGATTCGGGAGCTTCCCGTTCCGATCGCAGCGGCGGTGCAGGGCGGCGTGGTCGGCGTGGGGATGTCGCTGGCGCTGGCCTGCGACCTGATCGTGGCCGCGGACAACGCCTATTTCCTCCAGGCGTTCCGCCATGTCGGTGTTACGCCCGATGGCGGTTCGACTTACATGCTGCCGCGCCGCATCGGTCTTGGCAGAGCGTTGGAGATGGCGCTGCTGGGCGAAAGGCTTCCGGCCGGCAAGGCTCTGGACTGGGGCGTCGTCAATCGCGTGGTCGGGGCAGCCGATCTGGAAGAAACGGCGATCGCCATGGTGCGCGGCTTGGCGGACGGCCCATTTTCGCTCGGTCTGACCCGCCAACTCATGCAGCAAAGTTGCGATGCGTCCTGGCGCGATCAGCTCCACAGCGAACGCCTGGCCGCATCGAAAGCCACCGCCAGCGCGGATTTTCTCGAAGGCGTCAAGTCCTTCACAGAAAAGCGCAAGCCTGTGTTCACGGGAGAATGACAGTGGCGGATGGGGACGGGTTCCGGCGCGAAGCGCGCCTCTGGCTGGAACGGAATTGCCCTGCGTCGATGCGCACGCCCATGCCGGAGGAGGAGTCGCCGATTTTCGGCAAGCGAACGTCGCCCGCGAACCCGGACAGCCGGGTCTGGATGGAGCGCATGGCCGAACGGGGGTGGACGGCGCCCACATGGCCCCGGCAATACGGCGGCGGCGGTCTGTCGCCGGAAGAAGCCAGTATCCTGCGGGAGGAACTTGCCAGGATCGGCGCGCGCGCGCCGCTTCAGTCGCTCGGTCTCTGGATGTTGGGGCCTATCCTTCTGGAATATGGGACGGAAGAGCAGAAAGCGCGGCATCTGCCGCCGATCGTCAGGGGAGAGATATTCTGGTGCCAGGGCTATTCCGAACCCGAGGCCGGCTCCGATCTGGCGTCGCTGCGCACCGATGCCGTGGACAGGGGCGACCATTTCGTCGTCAATGGGCAGAAGATCTGGACGTCGCTTGCCGACCGGGCGGATTGGATATTCTGCCTCGTGCGAACCGATCGGAACGCGAAGCACGGCGGCATTTCCTTTCTCATGATCGATATGGAGACGCCGGGCGTCACAGTGCGTCCGATCGGGTTGATTTCGGGCAGTTCGCCGTTTTGCGAGACTTCCTTCGTCGATGTGACCGTGCCGCGGGAAAATCTGGTCGGCGAAGTCAATGGCGGCTGGAACGTCGCCATGCGGCTGCTTCAGCATGAGAGGCAGAATGCATCCGCGAGCGAATTCGGCGGGCAGTTCGGCGTCGATCTGTTGCAGGTCGTTGCAAGGGACGCGGATGGGCGGATCAGCGACCCGCGCCTGCGCGGCAAAATCGTGGAGCATTTGCTGGAGGAAGAAGCGTTCCGGCTGACGGTTTCGCGCGTCGAGCGAGAGATCGGGGCGGGCAAGCCCGCATCCGCGACATCCATTCTCAAGCTGATGGTCGCCAAGATCAATCAGGATCGCCGGGAACTTACGCTGGAGGCACTTGGCCTGGCCGGTCTGGGTTGGGAAGGAGCCGTTTTCGATGACGATTACCTGACGGAAACAAGAGGGTGGCTGCGGAGCAAGGCCAATTCGATCGAAGGCGGAACTTCGGAAATCAACCTCAACGTGATCAGCAAGCGCGTGCTGGGCTTGCCGGATCAGTGACGGCCATCGGCGGGAGAGTTGCCTGATGCTTTCGGAAGAAGAGATCATGGCCATCGCCGAAGCGGCGAAAGGCTGGTGTGGGAAGCGCGGTTCGCTGACGCAGACAGAACCCGCATTCGCCAGGGAACACCCGGCGGCCTGGGCCGGAATGGTCGAACTGGGCTGGCCCGGATCCTTGATCGACGAGGAATTCGGCGGAAGCGCCATCGGAATTCCGGCGACGGGACGAGTGATGGTCGAACTGGGCCGCGCATTGGTCACATCCCCATTGCTTTCGACGGGCATCCTTGCATCGGACATCATTGATCGCTGCGGGACAGTGGATCAAAAGGCCTGTTGGCTGCCGCGCATTGTCCGGGGCGAACGGCTTGCCGTTGGCGTGGCCGGGGAATTGAACTCGCCCCTGGCGAAAGAGGATACGCTTGTCGCCCGGCGAGTGGAGTCCGGCTGGATACTCTCGGGGACAAAACCGATTGTGCGCGATGGGGACCGGGCGGGCTATCTCCTGGCCAGCGCGAAAATGCAGGGCGAGGGGGATCCCCGAGCGGGTCTGTTCCTCGTGCCTGCCGATAAAACGGATCGTCGGACGGGTATGCTGGCGGACGGCAGCGGCGTCGCCTCCTATGACTTCCGGTCAGTCTCTGTCGCCGATGACGCCTGGTTGAGCGAAGGCGTCGTCGAGCGTGATCTTCCACGTTCCCTCGACCTTGCTCGCCTCATGCTGTCCGCTGAAATGTTCGGCGTGGCGAGCATCGCTTTCGAGACGACACTGAACTATCTGAAACAGCGTCGGCAGTTCGGCCGGACGATCGGTTCGTTTCAGGCCCTTCAGCATCGCGCTGCGACGATGTTCGTCAAACTCGAACTGGCGCGTTCCTGCCTGGAGGCGGCTCTCGACGCGCCCGAAGGTCTTGCGTCCGTCGAGCGGATCGCGTTGGCCAGCTATCAGGTCAAATCCGCGCTCAATCTTGTGACGCGCGAGGCGATACAGATGCATGGCGGCATCGGAATGACCACTTCGCATCCCGCCGGCTTGTTTCTCAAACGGGCGCGCGTTCTTGAATATTCGTTGGAAGGTTCCGTTGAAGATGCGGAGCGTTATGCTCGTTTGCGTGGCATATAATTTTTCTGAATTATATTAAACTATAAGTATATATTTATACTAATAAGGAAATAATTTCTCAAATTTTTATAAAACTCTGCCAGTGTGGATGGATACAAGAAAAGGATAGGGGTGATGGGGAAAATATTTTTGGCAGGTGCGGCGGGGGCCGCCTTGATTGCCGGGCATTCGGCGCATGCGCAAGGGACTTCCACTGATCCGGTCGATACGACAACCGGATCGTATGGCTCCCGAGAGCAAGTTGAAACGGCTTCGGGAAATGACATCATCGTCACCGCGCGCAGACGCGAAGAATCGCTTCAGGATGTTCCGGTTGTCATGACCGCCTTCGGGAAGGAGCAAATAGACCGACTGGGAATTGCGTCAGTGGATGACGTCGCCAGTTTCACGCCGTCATTTCTCTCATATTCGGACGGTTCCGGTTCGACTCAGGGCGTTACGGCAATTCGCGGCGTTTCGACGGGTTTCCTTGTGACAGGCGGCAACCAGGCGGTTTCCACTAATGTCGATGGCATCCAGATCAACCAAGGGATCGGGAACCGGCCGTCGCAGGTCGATATCGCGCATATCGAGGTTCTCAAGGGACCGCAGGCATTGTTCTTCGGCAAGAACAGCACTGGCGGCATTGTGTCCTTCCGGTCCGCCGATCCTACCGACGAACTGTTTGTTCAGGCCCGGATGGGCTATGAATTTCAGGCTCGTGAACGCCTGGGGGAACTCATCGTGTCCGGCCCCCTTTCCGAAGAACTCGGCGCACGGGTGGTTGTCTACGGCTCCAAGATGGATGGCTTTCAACGCAATCTCTATAATGGTGACCGCCTTCCGGGGAACCGTGAGCTGTTCGGTCGATTGACGCTTGCCTACAAAGACAATGCGGGAAATTTCGATGCGCGCCTGAAGGTTTCCTATTTCGACCAGAACGGCAATGCGCGCGGCGCGGCGATGAACCGGACCAATTGCCAGCTTCCCGCTTTGGGTGACGATTGTCGAGCCAACAACAAGGTCTTCGCCCCCGATGTCCCCGGGCGTGAACCTTATCAATATGTCAACCAGCTACTGTCTTCTCTGGAAATGAACTATCATTTCGGTGACGGCTTTACGCTGACGTCAGTCACGGGCTATCAGGAATCCAAGGTAGATCAGGACGGCGATTCCACTGCTGGCGGACTTGTAATCGTTCCTGCGGGAAACGTGAACAAGTCCGATGCATTTTCCCAGGAAGTGAGAATTTTTTCCGATTCCGGCGGGCCGCTTAATTTCATGGTCGGTGGGCTGTATGAGAAGGCAAACTTCACTCAGTTGCAGCATGACTTGATATTCGGACCGTATAATTTCCCGGATACATTCCAGAAAATCAAAACCAATACTTATTCTGCTTTTGCCCAGCTATCTTACGATTTATCGGAACAAATAGAATTCTCCAGTGGCTTGCGGTATTCCAACATAAAATCGAAATATGGCGGGGAAACATTGACGAGAGGTAGCTTCCTTGGCTTTCCGCTCGCGACTGTCGGGCCGATCGGTAACGGATTCATAGAGAGAAACAGTCGGAAATTCACGGATCTTTCGCCGGAATTTACGGTGACATGGAAGCCTACGCCGACCGTAACGCTCTTCGGCGCCTACAAGGAAGGGTTCAAGGCGGGAGGCTTTGACGTTTCTTCGACCCGCAATCCGCTTTTGGCCGCGCCGTTGGACATCTCTTATGGCGCCGAACGCGCGAAGGGAGGGGAACTGGGCTTCAAGACGGAGTGGTTCGACAGGAGCCTGCGTTTCAACGGCGCAGTCTATAGATACGATTATTCGGATCTGCAGTTGTCGGTTTACGATCCGAGTACGGTGTCGGTGCGGATTTACAACGCCGCGTCATCGCGTGTGCAAGGCGCGGAAATCGATCTGGCCTGGACGCCACCCGAACAGCAAGCTTTTACCCTTTTCGGCGCGCTCAGCTATAACCGCGCTCGGTTCCGTTCATTCATCGCCGATTGCACGCAATCGCAGATCGCAGGAGTGGCCGGCGGCTGCGTCGATCGCGACGGCGCGCCCGGTTTGCAGACGTCGGACGCAAATGACGTCTCCGGCCGGCCGTTGCCGTTTGCGCCGAAATGGAGCGGTTCCGTTGGTTTCAATTTCGATCATCCGATCTCGGACGAGGGCACGAAATTTCGCGCGAACGCCACGTTCGTTTTCTCAAGCTCCTACCTCGCCAATTCAAATGGCGCGCAGGATCCTCTCGATTTCGAGAATGGCTATACGCAGGTCAATGGCGGGATCGGTATTCATAACGAAGAAAAGGGGTGGGCTCTGGATTTGAGCGTCCGAAACCTGCTCAATGAATATTATGTTCGTCAATCCATTGACCTTCCGGGGGCCGGACTTGAACGGCAGCAGCTGATCAGTCGTCCCCGAGAAGTGATGCTTCAACTTACATTGCGGCCATCGCAACTGTTTCGTTGAGGGGAGAAATCCCACCGCCCTTCGGCAAGGGGAGCGGTGGGATTTATGCGCGCGGGCCAGCCGCGCGTTGTTGAGACAGGAAACGAAAGAGGGGGCAGCGTGGGAGCCCAAATAGCGGACGAGGCCAGCACTATCGGCGCTGGAGAAGCCATTGCCGGAGTCGATAACGATCGCCTGATGCGCTGGCGATTGTTGTCGATCATGGCGAGGACGCTGGCATCCGATGTGCTGCCTTATGTCGCCGATGGCGACGCGCGCGACACATTGGAGAATGCCATCCGCACGCTGGCCCTGATCGCGGTGCAAGACGGCTGGTCTCAGGTGGACACCGACGAATTCGCCGCAGTCGCCGGTCTGGCCGCGCCGACGCGGCAAGCCTTCGCCTGGTTCGATCTGTGCGCCTTGCGTGCGATGGCCCTCGATGCGGATGCGGTGCGCGGCGTTTCCGCTGAAGCCGATCTGCAACAGCGGATCGCGGCGCGCAGGGATGCGATCGTTTGCCGCGCCGATGAGGGGGAGGGAAAAAGCGGGAATCCGCCGTCCGCCATCGGCGAGAGATTGGAAGCGTATCTGAAGCGCGAGATCGACTCCCGCATCAGTCTCGACGCAGTGGAAAGAGTGCCGGGCGGCCGGTCGAAACAGACCTATTTCCTTGAGTTGTCGGGGAGTGACCGCCTTCCAGGCCAGGTCGTTTTGCGGCTCGATCGGGAAAGCGCCTTTGTCCAGACCGAGGCGGCGGACGAATTTCCGGTTCTGAAACGGTTGGCCGAAACGCCCGGCATTCCTGTGCCGGCCCCTCTGCATGTGGAAGCCGATCGGAGTGTGCTGGGCGGCAGTTTCCTGCTCCTGACCCGGTCCGCCGGTCGCAAGGCGGGCGAATATTTTCCCGAGGTTCATCCCGACCCGGATCGCAGGGAGGATGTGATCTGCGATGTCGGAGCCATCCTCGGGCGGCTGCATGCGCTCGACCCCGCGCTGTTCGGCCTGGAGGGCGCACCTGTCGGGCAGGATGCGATTTTGCAGATGATCGAGGGGATCCATGAACGCACGCGCGACGCCGGGTTGCGCGCGGCGGAGTTCGAAGCCGCCTATCGCTGGTTGAAAGACCATGCCGCGGCCTGTGAAACCATAAGCTGCTTCACCCATGGCGATATCGGCCTGCATAATCTGTTGGTCGATCATGGCCGGGTGACGGCGCTGCTTGACTGGGAACTGGCGGGCCCTGCGGCGGCCGCTTCCGACCTCGGATCGTTCCGCCATGTCGTGGAACGGGCGGGTGTCTGGGAACGGTTTCGGTCAGCCTATCTGGATCATGGCGGCTCAACGGACGCTGTGCGGCCGGATCATCTGAACTTCTATACAATATTCAGATTATTCAAGATAAATCAAGCAAGTAGTGTGGCCGGTAGCATGTTCCGGCGCGGGATTACCGATGATTTCGTCTTGGGAAACGCCGGGTTCGACCTCGCCGCGCGAGGCCGGTTTCTGCTCGCGAGCGCGATGAAGCGCATCGTCGGTGAATAACGGATAAAGGAGAGAATGCCATGACTGACCCGCGATCGGTCGCCGTGCCGGAAGATGACGATTTCCACCCGCTGGATCCGAGTGAATGGTGGCAGATCGAAACGGTGTGGTTCGCGTTCACTGTCCCGGAAAAGGCTTTGAACTGCGTCATTTACCTTATCATCCGACCGTCGATGGGCGTGTGTGCATTGCAGGTCAACATCTTCGATGCATCGGGCCATGAACCCTGGAACAACCGCTACTGGCGTTCGCTCTGGCACTTGCCGATCCCCAAGTCGTTGCGTCGTCTCGACATGCCTGAAGCGGGGTTCCGCCTCGATGTCGTGGAATCGCTGAAGGAATACCGGCTGCGTTACGAGCACGCCAACGCATCGTTCGATGTGACATGGACCGCGCTCGTTCCCCCGCGCATGTCGCCGGGCGGCGATCATATCGACCAGTTCGGCCGCGTGCGCGGCGAACTGGTGCTCGATGGAGAACATATCGCCGTCGACTGCTATCAGATGCGGGACCGTTCGTGGAAACGCCGTTCCGATCTGGAGGGGCGGATGGGTTCCTACACTTATGCGCTCGCTTCCCCGCAAAGCGCGTTGCTGATGACCAGCACTTACGACGGCGATTGCGCCTATGCGCCTGCCGGCACAGGCTGGCTGCTGCGCGACGGGCGGTTCAGCCCCTTGGCGGAGGCTGTGCGGCGCGTGACCGCGCGCGGCCCGGCGGGACAGCCTCTTTCCATCGAACTGGAGGGACGAGACGAGGAAGGACGGGATTTCTTCGTGTCCGGCCAATCCGTCTCCCGATCCGTCATGCACACCTCGGGCAACATCCTGGCGTGGGACAGTCTGATGCGATGGGAACTCGGTGGACAGTCCTGCTGGGGAGAGGATCAGGACGTGATGACGCCGCAAAGCTGGGGGGATTTCCGAACCTTCGGGAAATGATGTCGCCACGTCGATGAACGATTATTTATGGGAGTGAAATATGGCCAGCAAACGTATTCTTCTCACTATGTCGCTGTGTTTGCCCGGCCTTGTCCCGGCTGCGGCATTTGCGCAGGAACGGGCGCACGACGCGGGGCTGGATGAAATCGTCGTTACGGCGCGAAAGAAGGCGGAGAACCTTCAAGACACGCCTGTCGCGATAACGTCCTTTTCGCAGGAGGAGCTTGCTGCTCGCAACATTCTCGACATTCGGGGGCTGGCGCAGGGAACCCCTGGGATGGCGCTGGAGCAGAACCCCCGATCCAGCATGGCCTTCAGCGTCGTGCTGCGCGGGCAGCTTACGCGCGACGCAGTTATCACCAACGACCAGTCGATCGGCCTCTATATCGACGATGTCTATCGCGCGCGGACGCAGGGCGCGATCACGGGGTTGTTCGACGTACAGCAGATTCAGGTGCTGCGTGGCGTGCAGGGAACGCTGTTCGGCCGGAACAACACGGGCGGCGCCATTCTGATCTCCACTGTGCCGCCGCAATACGAATTGGGCGCGAAAGCGGTTCTGGCGTTCGGCAATTTCGACGCCACCCGTTTCGAGGGCGTCGTCAATGTCCCGATCATTGACGACAAGGCGGCCGTGCGGGTGTCCATGATCCGGTCGCGTCGCGATGGCGTCATCAAAAACCTGGCCGGCGGTCCCGACGGCAATTCGCGGGATTTCCTGGGGCTTCGCGCGCAAGCGCGCCTCAATCCAACCGAGGGCGTAGAATCGATCTATCGTTATACGTATGGAGAAGCGGATCAGGTCCCCAATACGGCCATCCCCAATGGGCCGGGGCTGGGCTTCACGCCGCCGGCGAAGTTCTATCAAGCCGTCGCCGGCGCCGCTGCGGTGGATGCGCTGAAAGCCCACACCCATTCGCTCACCACCACGATTGATCTGGGTGGTGCGTCCCTGAAGAACATTCTGGCCTATCACCGGCAGAACGTCTTCACGCGCAGCGACAGCGAAGGATATCCGACACCCCTGCTCGACGTTGATCTGGTCGAACGGCAGAAGCAGTATACGGCCGAACTGCAATTGTCCGGCGATCTTGCGGGTGATCGCCTGTCATGGCTGCTCGGCGGCTACTATTTCGATGAAAAGGGTGAGAGCAGTTCCTACGTTCCCGCAATCGGCAGGGAAGGTCCCGGTTTCGCGCAAAACGAAGCCACGGCCTTGTTCGGTCACCTGGATTTTACCGTGAGCGACCGTTTTTCTGTGGGCGGCGGGTTGCGCTACACTTGGGAAAACCGGGCGGTGCAATCGTCCCTGGTCGTGGGCGGGCAGTGTCAGATCGCAGTTGCGATCCGCCCCGATCCCAATGTCTGTTTCGCGCACGGCAAGGCGCGGTTCCGTTATTTATCGTGGGAAGCGAATGCCGACTACAGGCTGTCGGACGATGTGCTGCTCTATGCCCGCGCAGGCAAGGGGCAAAAGGCTGGCGGGTTCAACAATATCACCAACGACGCTTTGCTCAATCCGTTCCGGCCGGAAAAGGCGCAGGATGTGGAAGCGGGAGTCAAGGCAGACTGGCTTGGCCGCACGTTGCGCACCAATCTTGCCGTCTACCGCACCAATTATGACGATATCCAGCGCACGCAAGTCGTCACAGGGCCGGGCGGCTCGCCGATAACGCGCGTCGACAATGCCGCGAAGGCTCGCATCCAGGGGCTTGAGGCTGAAGTCCAGTTCCGTCCCGTTCGGGAACTGACACTAAGCGGCGGCTTTGCCTATACGGACGCCGAATACCGGAAATTCCTTTACGGCGGAACGGATGTGTCGGCGAACGCGTTTCCGATGGTGTCGAAATACACCTATTCGTTCGCCGCTGCGTATGACAAGCATCTGGAAGGGCTTGGCGATCTCGGCTTCCGGGTGGACTGGTCATACCGCAGCCGCAACGAATTCGAGGTGCTGAACCAGCCCGATGCGAGTCAGAAGGGATATGGCTTGCTGGGCAGCCGCCTGTCGTTTGCGCTCGAAGGCAATCCCGGCGTGCGTCTCGCTCTGTTCGGCACCAATCTCACAGACCGGAAATACAATGTCGCGTCGGTCAGCATGTCGTCGTTCGGCTACTATGTTCTCTATCGCGGAGAGCCACGCATGGTTGGCCTTGAGATCGCTATCGACATGGGCGGCGAACGTCGATGACCCGAACGCCGATGCCGCGCGGCAATGAAGCCGCGCGGTTGGGGCGGCCGATGATGCAAATCCCGCTTCCGGCGGGACACGGTCGTGTCAACCGGTTCCCTGGTCGTCGCGGCGAAAAATCAGCGCTTCGATAATACCCCAGAATTCCTCCTGCAATTCTTTGTCGTGAATTGATTTTCCGGTCAGTATTTCGATTTCGCCGGCGCGCTGGGCCAGAGTGGATGCGAGACTGACCACGAGGATGTTCAGCAACGCAGGATTTCCCGAGGGCAGATGGCCGGCCGCCTGCGCCTTTTCGATGCCGCGCAATGCCGTGAAGAAGCGCGGATGATAGAAAGTGGAAACCAGAAATTCCGTTCGCGCGGTGCGGTGCCGCAGCTCGGGCGCGATCAGCGCGTGCAGGCCGGAATGATCGGTCAGAAACTCCATCAGGTTGTGTGCCCGCAAGCGCATTTCGTCCAGTTCATCCGCCGGCTCGCATTGCATGAGCGCGGCGTCGCTGTGTTTATGCATCGTGTCGTAATACTCGGCCGCCACCGAACGCCACAAGGCGTCCTTCCGCCCGAAATAGGTATGAATCAAGGCATCGGAAACATTCGCGGTGCGCGCGATCTCCCGGATGGAGGCCCCGTCGAATCCCTTGGTCGAGAACACCTTGATGGCCGCGCTGCGAATGCGCTCCATGCTCTGTTCCCGTTTGCCGCGCGCCTTGCCGGCGCGGGATCGTGAGGAACGGTGTCTGGGTTTGTCCATCAGAACAGGCCTTCCGTCATCGCATGCGCCGTGGCACGCGTTTCGTGGTGCTCTCGATGTGGGATCGACGGCATCGTTGCCTGTGTTTCCGATACTGGTGCGGCGAGGGACGCGATTGTCACAACAGGTTGCTCAAGCTGCTATCTCCACTTGCCGGTTAACGGGCAGACGATAGCCAACTGCACCAAGATCGGTAAATCGAAATGAGAATAAATGCGATCGGAGTGGGTCGTGATCTGGCGTGCGAGATGCGGCCTTGCCGCTGGGCGCGGGGGGGGGGAGCCGAAGATCGAGGTGATGCTGGCAGTATTGCGGACTCCATTGGACAACCTCCCCCGTGCCAATCTCTATGTCCCGCTCCACCACCAGCGACGTCAGCATTTTTGATGCATGTCCTTGTGTTGTAAATGAGCAACACTATCTCCTCCGCATCAGGAGGAATGCACGACATGAATCTCGAAAAGTTCACTGACCGCGCCAAGGGTTTCCTGCAATCGGCGCAGACTGTCGCCATTCGGATGAACCATCAGCGGATCGCCCCGGAACATATCCTCAAGGCGCTGCTGGAAGACAAGGAAGGCATGGCTTCCGGCCTGATCCAGCGCGCGGGCGGCAATCCCGGCTTCGCCTTGCAGGAAGTGGACGCCGCACTCGGCAAGGTTCCGGCGGTGTCCGGGGGCGGCGCGCAGCAGCCGCCGGGCCTCGACAATGACGCGGTGCGCGTGCTGGATCAGGCGGAGCAACTGGCGGCCAAATCGGGCGACGCCTATGTCACGGTGGAGCGTATCCTGCTGGCGCTGGCGCTGGCCTCCACCACGCCGGCCGGAAAGGCGCTGGCCGCCGCCAACGTGACGCCGCAGGCGCTGGAAGCCACGATCACGGAACTGCGCGGTGGCCGCACCGCCGACAGCGCCAGCGCGGAGGAAAGCTTCGACGCCTTGAAGAAATATGCCCGCGACCTGACCGAAGCCGCGCGGGAAGGCAAACTCGATCCCGTGATCGGGCGCGACGAGGAAATCCGCCGCACCGTGCAGATCCTTGCTCGTCGCACGAAGAACAATCCGGCCCTGATCGGCGAGCCGGGCGTGGGCAAGACGGCGATTGCCGAGGGCCTTGCCTTGCGCATCGCCAACGGCGACGTGCCCGACAGCCTCAAGGATCGCCGCCTGATGGCGCTCGACATGGGCAGCCTGATCGCGGGCGCCAAGTATCGCGGCGAGTTCGAGGAACGGCTCAAGGCCGTGCTCGACGAAGTGAAGGGTGCCGAAGGCGACATCATCCTATTCATCGACGAGATGCATACCCTGATCGGGGCGGGCAAGTCCGAAGGGGCGATGGACGCGGGCAACCTGCTCAAGCCCGCCCTGGCGCGCGGCGAATTGCACTGCATCGGCGCGACGACGCTGGACGAATACCAGAAGTATGTGGAGAAGGATCCCGCGCTCCAGCGGCGGTTCCAGCCCGTTTTCGTAGGCGAGCCGACCGTGGAGGACACGATTTCGATCCTGCGCGGCTTGAAAGAGAAGTATGAGCTGCATCATGGCGTGCGGATCACTGATGCGGCCATCGTCGCGGCGGCCACGCTGTCCAACCGCTACATCTCCGACCGCTTCCTGCCCGACAAGGCCATCGACCTGATGGACGAGGCGGCGAGCCGCATCCGCATGGAAGTGGAAAGCAAGCCGGAAGAAATCGAGAATCTCGACCGCCGGATCATCCAATTGAAGATCGAGGAACAGGCGCTTGGCAAGGAAACCGATCAGGCGTCGAAGGACCGTCTGGCCGCCTTGCGCGAGGATCTCGCCAATCTGGAGCAGCAATCGTCCGAACTGACGGCGCGTTGGCAGAACGAGCGCGACAAGATCGCGGCGGAAAGCCGTATCAAGGAACAGCTCGACGCCGCGCGCATCGAACTGGAACAGGCGCAGCGGCAGGGCGATTTCGCCAAGGCGGGCGAACTGTCCTATGGCCGGATTCCCGAACTGGAACAGCAGCTTGTGGCGGCACAAGGGGAATCGGAGAATGCCCTTCTGCGCGAGGAAGTGACGGCGGACGACATTGCCGCCGTGGTCAGCCGGTGGACGGGCGTGCCCGTGGACCGGATGATGGAAGGCGAGCGCGAGAAGCTGTTGCGCATGGAGGACGTGATCGGCCAGCGCGTGATCGGCCAGAGCCAGGCGGTCGCGGCGGTGTCCAGGGCCGTGCGGCGCGCGCGGGCGGGACTGCAAGACCCCAATCGCCCGCTCGGCAGCTTCCTGTTCCTCGGCCCCACGGGTGTCGGCAAGACCGAACTGACCAAGGCGCTGGCCGGGTTCCTGTTCGACGACGACAACGCCATGGTCCGCATTGACATGTCGGAGTTCATGGAAAAGCACGCCGTCGCCCGGCTGATCGGCGCGCCTCCGGGCTATGTCGGCTATGAGGAAGGCGGTGTGCTGACCGAAGCCGTGCGGCGCAGGCCCTATCAGGTCGTGCTGTTCGACGAAGTGGAAAAGGCCCACGCCGACGTGTTCAACGTGCTGTTGCAGGTGCTGGACGACGGGCGGCTGACCGACGGGCAGGGCCGGGTGGTGGACTTCACGAATACGCTCATCATCCTGACGTCGAACCTCGGCAGCCAGTTCCTCGCCAACCTGCCGGACGGCGCGGACGTGGAATCGGTCGAGCCGCAAGTGATGGACGTGGTGCGCGGCCACTTCCGGCCGGAGTTCCTGAACCGGCTGGACGAGATCATCCTGTTCCACCGGCTGGGCCAGGAACACATGGGGCCGATCGTGGAAATCCAGGTGGGCCGTGTGCAGAACCTGCTCAAGGACCGCAAGATCGTGCTGGACCTGACCGACGCCGCGCAACGATGGCTGGGCCGGGTGGGCTACGATCCGGTCTATGGCGCAAGGCCGTTGAAGCGGGCGGTGCAGCGTTACTTGCAGGATCCGCTGGCCGAAAAACTGCTGGCGGGTGAAATCCCGGACGGCGCGACGGTGCGGATCGACGAGGGCGATGGCGCGCTGACCATCACGGTTGGCTGAGGCCGGTCATTCCTGCTTGGACAGGCGCGGCGTTCCCGTTAGGCTGATGCCTTGGGGACGCCGTGTCGGCGGCCGGGAAGCACAGGATGGAGTGGCCGGATGCGGAATCGCTGGATCGTGGGGATCGCTGTCATTGCGCCTGTGGCCATGGTCCAGATCGCTGGGGCCCAGATCGTCCGGGCCCAGCCCGCCGGGGCCGCGCCGACGCTGGAGGAATGCCGCGCCATTCAGGACGGGCAGGCGCGCCTTGCCTGTTACGACGGGTTGGCGGCCGCCCCTCCTCCGCGCCCGGCGGCGCAGGAAGAACCCCGGCAAAGGCAGGAGCGCAACTTCGGTCTCGCCGAGGAGCGCAAGCCGCGGGCCGAGCGTGCGGAAGTCGATGAACTGCGTGCGAAAATCGCCGCCGTAAGGCCCGGTGCTTCAGGCAAGGTCGTGGAACTGGACAACGGTCAGGTCTGGCGGATCACGTCGAGCGGCCGGCTGCAGGACTGGCTTGAAGAAGGCCAGACAGTGACGATCAGTCGCGGGACGCTCAGCGGTTATCGCCTGCGCGCCGACAAGGTTACGGGCATGGAGACCGTCCGTCGCGTGAGATAGCGGGGCGCAGGTTTCCCCTCCCCTGAATGGGGGGCTTCAGCGGTAGCGATGTCCGTGCGCCCACGAAGCGCCCACGAAAAAGGGCGGGGTTGAAGCCCCGCCCTTTTCTTTTTCCGTTCCGCTCAGGGATCAGAACTTGACCTTCACACCCGCATAGAAGCGGCGGCCCAGCGGATCGTAAGTGCCGGTGTCGCTGTCCTGGCCGGTGGTCGAGCCGTTGACGCTGGCGAAGTAGACCGGATTGTTGTTGAAGATGTTGTCGGCGCCGACATACATTTCGATGCCGTCGCTGGCGTAGAAGCGGAGCTGCGCGTCCAGATAGAATTCGGGATGCACCTTGTAGACTTCGCGGCCATCGAACTGGTCGTCGATCCAGGACGCGCCGATGTAAGTGCCCGTCAGGGACAGCTTCCAGCGGTCGGTGCCGATGCCGGTGTTGACCGTGAAGCGGTCACGTGCTGAGCCCACTTCGCCTTCGAAGTAGTCCGTGCCCTGGCCGGGGATCGGAATGACATAGCCCGTCAGCAAGTGCGTGTAAGCCACGTTCAGATCGGCCTGCATGCGGCCGGAGCCGATATCCAGATTGTGGACGTAGTTCAGCGTGACGTCGATGCCCGAAGTCTTGATGCCGCCGCTGTTGGTCCGGCCGGAATTGACTTCCTTGAGCGAACCCGCGTTGTTCGGGCCGGAAATCGCCGGGCGGCGCACCACGAAGTCGCAGAAGCTCTGGTTGCTCTGGCCGTAGCACTGATCCAGGATGAACTGGAGCGGCGTGTCGACGATGGCATCCTTGACCTTTATCTGGAAGTAATCGGCCGTGATCGTCAGGTTGCGCAAGGCGTCGATCGACCGCGGGTTGATAACGACACCCGCTGTCAGGGTCTTGCCCTTTTCTTCCCGAAGGTTCGGATTGCCGCCCGCAAAGCTGGTCACGCCCTGAATGTCGGCCTGGGTCAGAGTGAACGCGCCGCCGTTGGCATTGATGTTGTCGATCACGCCCGGCGCCGCGCGGCAGTTGTCGCCCACGGCGCCGCCGCCCGTCAGGCCGATGCCTTCGCAGGGATCGTTGACGGTGGGGAAGTCCTGGCTCAGCCCTTCGAACAGCTCCCTGATGTTCGGCGCGCGAACCGTTTCCGCATACATGACGCGGAAGCGGATGTCGCGGACCGGCGCGAACTCGGCGCCCGCGTTCCAGCTGAAGGTGTTGCCCACCGTGCTGTAGTGCGAGAAGCGCGCCGCGCCGCGAACCGTGAAGTCATGGACGAAGCCGGAGCTGATGAGCGGGATCAGCGTTTCGCCGTAGAACTCGTAAAGGTCATAGGCGCCCTTGGTCGGCGGCAGGGCGTTGCCGCCGTTGAGACCGGCGGTCTGCAGCGCGTCCCACGCCGATTCCTGCGCCTCGCGCCGGTATTCGGTGCCGACCGTCACGCCGATGGGGTTGGCGCCCCACAGGCTGCCGATGGAGCCGGTGACGTTCAGGCCGACCTGAGTCTGCTTCTGGGTCGCCTTGTAGAACTGCGGCGCTTCCAGATAGGCGACGGCTTCGGGGCTGAAGCTGTTCAGGCCGAAGACATTGGCGGGCACGCAGCCGTTGGCACGCGCATTGGCATCGGCGCACCAGTAGCCGCCGGCGCCGTCGGGCACGATCTGCTGCGACAGGCGGAAGTTGACGACATTGATCTGGCCGCTGCCCGTTTGCGTGACGTCGGACTGGCCATAGTTCACGAAGCCTTCGAACGACCAGTCGGGCGCGATCTCACCCTTCAGGCCGCCGACGATGCGGAAGGTGTTCTGCGTCGAGGCCGTGGTGCGGTTGCCGAAATCGGCCAGGCGCTTCTGCACGAAGATGTCGCGCAGCCCGTCGCCGTCCGTGTCGGACGCATCGTTGAAGATGGCATCGGGCACGAAGGGATTGCGATGGATCGTGCCGTTGTAGAGCGTTTCGATCGGCATCTGGGCGTTGGCGTATTGTTTGCCGCTGGTATCCGTATCCCAGGGGAACGGTTCGATGATCGCGCGGGCATTGGTGCTCTGGAACGAACCCTGCATGAACGCGGTGATCGAATCCGACACGTCGTAGTGGGCATTGAAGTTCAGCAGGTAGCGTTCGACCGGAACCGCCAGATAGCGATAGGCCGTGCGGTTGAAGCCGGTCGGGCCTGCGCCGAGGCCGCCGCCGCAGCTTGTTGCGTTCGTGGCGGTGCAGGGCTGAAGCGGGCCGCCGTTGGGGCCATAGGTCCATGCGAAGTTGTCGGAGAAGTAGGTGCCCTGCGGGTTGTAACCCGAGTAAAAGGGCTGAACGGCTGAAAAGATATCTTCCCCGAAGAAGATTCCGCTGATGTTGTCGATATTCGAGCGGCCCCATTCGGTCCGGTGCTTGCGCTTCCACGCCGCGCCCTGGTTGGAATAGCCGAAGAACACCGTGGCGTTGCCCCGGCCGTCGGCGAAGTTGCCGCCCAGCAGGACGCCGGTGTCGAGCGTGCGGCTGTCGCCCACTTCGGTGATCCCGACCTTGCTGTCGATCTCGACGCCTTCGAAATCGTCCTTCAGGATGAAGTTGACGACACCCGCCACGGCGTCAGACCCGTAGATGGCCGAACCGCTGCCGCTGGTCAGCACTTCGATGCGCTTGACCATCTGCGTCGGGATCATGTTGAGGTCGACGGCGGAACTGCCGGGAATGCCCGAAACCACGCGGCGGCCGTCGATCAGGACCAGCGTGCGATCGATGCCGAGGTTGCGCAAGTCAACCGTGGCCGCGCCCGCGCCGCTGGTGTTGAAACCGGAATTGGTGCGGGAGAATGTTGGCGTGCCGAACACCGGGTTCTTGAGCAGCAGTTCCTGCACGTTCACCGTGCCGGTGTTTTCCAGCAGGGTTTCGCTCAGAACCTGGACCGGCGCGACCGTGGTCGGCACTGTGGTCTGGATACGCGAACCTGTGACGATGATCGCCTCGACGGCGTCGGAATCGTCCGCCGCGTCCTGCGCGAAAGCCGTCTGCGGCAGCGCGACGAGGGAAAGGACGGTGGTGCTGCACAGAACAGCCTTCCGCATGTGCTTTTTCATGTTGATTGGCCCCTTTTTATGTCGCGACGGGCGCCGGCGTTGTGCTCGGCCTGGACCGTGGCGGGCGCACGTGCGCCTAACCTGAATGACGAATGTATGAAGCGATTTGTCCGGCGCTCCGCAACTGACATTGTTGTAGGCGGGATAAATCGTCCCTCACCTGTTGCGGCGCGGCAACAGTTTACGGGAATGGCAGCAGGACGGACGCGGCACCCGCGCTTGCCGCCCGCGCCGCCGCGCCCTACCGATAAAAGCGCATAGTGCGAGGAGGTGGTAGCGTGAACAATCCGGCGTGGCATATCGGCGTCATAGGCGGTTCCGGTCTTTCGGATGGCCTTGCGCTGGAAGACGCGCAGGACATTCCGGTGGGCAGCCCGTTCGGCGTGCCGTCCGGCCCGGTGACGACCGGCTGGCTGGGCGGCGTGCGCGTCACGTTCCTCGCCCGGCACGGCGCGGGCCATGCCTTGCCGCCCTCGGGCATCAACTATCGCGCCAACATCGACGTGCTCAAGCGTTGCGGCGTGACGGACGTTCTGGCGCTTTGCGCCATCGGCTCCCTGCGCGAGGAGATGGCGCCGGGGCACTTCGTCGCCGTGGACCAGTTCATGGACCGCACGATCGCGCGCGAGCGCAGTTTCTTCGGCACGGGCCTTGTCGCGCATGTCGGCATGGCGGACCCTGTCTGCCCGCGCCTGACGGGTTTCGCGGCGGACGCCGCGCAGGGCGCCGGGGCGCAGGTGCATCGGGGCGGGTGCTATGTCGCCATCGAGGGGCCGCAGTTCTCGACGCGGGCGGAAAGCCTGCTCTATCGCGGCGAAGGCGCGGACGTGATCGGCATGACCGCGATGCCCGAGGCCCGCCTCGCGCGGGAAGCGGAGCTGCCCTATGCGCTGCTCGGCATGGTGACGGACCATGATTGCTGGCGGGAAGGCACGGATGATGTGGATGCGTCCACCATACTGGCCGTCATGGCGGAAAACGCGCGTCTGGCGCGCGAGGCCGTCGCCGCCTTCGCCGCCGGATTGCCGCCGGAGCGGGAGCCCAGCCCCATCGACCGCACGCTCGATCATGCCCTGGTCACGGCGCCCGATGCGCGCGACCCGCGCCTGTGCGCCATGCTCGATGCCGTTGCGGGCCGGGTGCTTGGCAATGGTGTGCGTCACGCCCACTCCTGAATGATGCCTGGCATCGAGGAAAGCGGAGAGCCTCCCCGCGCCTGGGCGCGAGGAGGCTTTCAGCCCTGATTATCCGTTGCTTTTCGCCGGGCCGCCGTCCGCGAAGGCATCGGCGATCGAGCAGGCCGCCGGGCCAAGGATCACGATGAACAGCACCGGCAGGATGAACAGGATCAGCGGCACGGTCATGATCGCGGGCAGGCGGGCCGCCTTTTCCTCCGCGCGCATCATGCGTTCGTTGCGGAATTCGGCGGAAAGGACGCGCAGCGCGGAGGCCAGCGGCGTGCCGTAGCGTTCGGTCTGGATCATCGTCGTCACCACGCCACGGACCGAGTCCAGATCGACGCGCCAGGCGAGATTCTCGAACGCCATGCGCCGCTCGGTCAGGAACGACAGCTCGATAGCGGTCAGCGCGAATTCGTCGCCCAGTTCGGGATAGGCCCGGCCGAGTTCCCTGGCGACGCGCCCGAACGCGGCGTCGACGGTGAGACCGGCTTCGGCGCAGATGACCAGCAGGTCCAGCGCATCGGGAAGGCCCTTGCGGATCGCGTGCGTGCGCTTGGTTATCATGTTCTGGACGAAGATGTCCGGGCCCTTGTAGCCAAGGCCGATGGCCGCGGCGAACGCGCCGAACTTCTTCATTGGCCCCCAATCGGGGTAGACGTTCAGCAGATAGACGAACAGCACCACGAGCAGGCCCAGCGTGATCGGCAGGACCATGCGCGAAAAGATGATCGCATAGGCCCATTCCTTGTTGCGGATGCCCGCCTGTGCCAGTTTCTGCTGCGCCGTCGCCAACTGGCTCGCCTGAAGGACTTTCAGCGAGGACAGCGTCTCGCGCATCTTGTCGGTGGTTTCGTTGCGGCGAACCAGCTTGGCCCGCTTGCGCGGCGCGGTCGAAATGCCGGCCTTAAGCTGCTCTCGCCGCTCGTTCAGGGCCTTGACGCGCTTGGCCATCGGATCGCGCACCGTGACGGCGGCGTAGACGGCCAGCATGGCGGCGGCGGCGGCGACGAACGCCAGCAGAGTGCCGACAAAGACTACGTCGAAGCCGAGAAGTGTCGGTCCAGAAGGATTGCTCAACATCCTGGTTGTGCCCCTAAATCTCGAAGCTGACCATCTTGGCCATGATGAAACCGCCGATCGACATCCAGATCATGCCGCCCAGACCCGCGACGATCAGGCGATCGTCCGAGAAGAAGCCGTTGATATAGCCGGGGTTGATCCACGATATCATGCCGAAGACGATGAACGGCAGCGCGCCGACGATATAGGCGGAAGCCTTGGATTCGGAACTCATCGCCCGGATCTTGAGCTTCATCTGCGCGCGCTTGCGCAGGACGTCCGCCAGGTTGGCCAGCGTCTCGGCGAGGTTGCCGCCGGTCTCGCGCTGAATGGCGAGCGTGATGCAGAAAAAGCTGAATTCGGGCATGTTCAGGCGGTCAGCGGTTTCCTGAAGCGCATCTTCCATCGTCTTGCCGATCTTGATGCGTTCCGTGACCAGCTTGAACTCCTCGCCGACCGGGCCGGGAACCTCGGCGCTGACGACGCCCAGCGTCTCAGTGACGGGCAGGCCCGAACGAAGGCCCCGCACCAGCAGTTCGATGGCGTCCGGGAACTTGGTCGTGAAATCCTCGTTGCGCTTCTTGATGAACCACCCCACGACCAGGTGCGGCAGGCCCACGCCGATGACCAGGCCGATGCCGAGCGACAGCAGCGCCGCCCCGCTCTTGATGTAGATAAGCGCGGTAATGGCGACGGCGAGGCCCAGCGAAACATACAGGTACTGCGTGAGGGACCAGTTCTTGCCGGTGCGGTGCAGCCGCATCGCAAGCGCTTCGACCCGCGAACCGGACCCGGCGATCTGATGGATCTTGGGCTTTCGCGCGGCCACGGCCTTGCGAAGCTGCGCTTCCACCTTGTCCTTGGTGTTTTCCGAATGGCGGAACCGGACCGATTGCAGCCGGCGCGCGCTCTCCTTGGTCGGCGAAGGACCGGCGAAAGCCGCCCATGCCAGGACCATCGCGGCCATCAGGCCGGCTGGAACGAGCAACATCTGGATCACGTTCATGGGCGCATCCGCCTTTTCGTATTCAGTTTTGCCCGGTCCGCGTTCCGCCAGGGAACGCGGACGGCGATATCCTTACGCCTCGGCCGGTGCGCCGGCCGCTGCGTCCGTCTTGCTGGCGGACTTGCTCTTGCTGGGCAGCATCGCCTTGAGGTCGAGTTTGCCGAGCAACGATTTCCGGGCATTGCCGGGTCCGGCGGTTTCCGTGTCCGCCCCTTCACCCGCGCCAAGGACGGCGCGCGCGACTTCGCGCAGCGCGGCGCCCGCTTTGCTGGAGCGGTTGGCATCGGCGAATGTCTGGCCCAGCTTGGCCGCGTTGGCCGCCGCCTTGATATCGTAAGGAACGAAGAAATTGACCTTGCGCTCGATCGAGGCTTCGAAATCGACCTTGCTGATTTCGGCAACGCCGCTCTGGACCTTGTTGGCCACGACGATGACCTGGGTGTGCGGCGCATTGGCCTTCATCCACGACAGCAGCCTGATCGCGTCGCGCGCGGAAGCCAGGGTCATCTCCGTGACCAGCACGACGACGTTCACGTCGTTCAGGAGCTGGGGGAAATTGACGACCATGCTGCGCGGCAAGTCGATCACCGTCATGTCGAAGGCCTGCCGGAACTCTTCCTCAAGCTGGAGGAAGGCCGAGCCATCGGTCAGCAACGGCGCGTTGATCGGTGCTTCGGCCGACAGGATCGCCAGGTTGTCGTTGGCGCGGATCATCGCGCGTTCGATGAACAATCCGTCGATACGGCTTGGATTCTCGATCGCGTCGGTAAGGCCGCGTCCGGGCTCCAGGTCCAGGGTCAGCGCGCCAGTGCCGAAATGAATGTCGAGATCGAGCAGCGACGTCGGCAGCTTGTGCTCGGCGCTGAACAGCCAGGCGAGCGATGTCGCCACGGTCGATGCGCCGACCCCGCCGCGCGTGCCGATCGTCGCCATCGAGATGTGCGTCTTGGCGCTGGCGGCGTCATGGTGCTTGGGCGTCGAGAAAACGGTTTGCGCTTGCGCCAGGGCGTCACGCACCTGGCCCGGCGACAGCGGCTTGAGCAGGTAGTCGTGGATGCCGCTGGCGATGAGATCGCGATAGAGCCGCACGTCGTTGACTTGCCCGATCGCCACCACGATCGTCCCCGGCTCGCAGACTTCCGCCAGCGAGTTGATGTCGTTGAGCGGATCGCCGCTTTCCGACAGGTCGATCAGCAGGATATTGGGGCTGGCCGTGATGGACAGCGATTGCACGGCGTTGCGAAGGCCGCCCTTGTGGCACTTTTCCGGCTGCCAGCCCATCTCGATGACGATGGGACGCAGCACGTCGAGCGAGGCTTCGTCGCAGACGAAGGCGGCGAACGGGTCGCGGTTGCCTTGCGAACCGGGTTTCCAGGGTGCGTTCATGGTTCAGTTCCCCGTGTTTGCCGCCTTCAGGCCCTGCTTGCCGGTAGGGTCCTGCTCGCGATAGGTGTCGATCGCCTTGTTGGAACTCATGATCGTGGTTTCGCCGGTGCCTTCCGCGCCTTTCAGCAGGTGCTCCGGGTTCGCGACCATGGCGGCGAGATTGGAATTGACGGCGCAGCCGTAGTTCGAGCTGGTGGCGTTGTTCGGATTCGCATCCGAATTGCTCCAGCGCGGGCAGCTTGGCACCGAGGCCGTCGAGCGCGTGACGACGATGCGGGCCGTCCCGGCATTGACATGGCCGGTGGTGACGGGCGCGCGGTCGCTCAGCAGCAGTCCGTAGCGGCCGGTGATGCTTTCCACCATGGCGCGGGTTTGGGGACTGTCGAGCGGATCGTCGACGGCGATCCGGTCACCATAGCGAAGGTCCATGGTCTCGAACCAGTCTGCCAGCCGCCGTTGCTCCTGATAGGGCAGGCCGCCGGGGCCGGTCTGGAGGTCGAGCGTGTAGTTCGTCCGTTCGACGACCGGCTGGTGAACGCTTTCGACCGTCCGGTTCGTGGGAATGCCGCCGCATCCGGCGACGAGCGCCGCGAGCGAGAGAGCGCATGCGACACCCGCCTTGCGCGGGGCGGCCATCAAGGTCTGTCGGATCATTGTCGTCACCTCACTCACTTGAGATTGAAGCCGGGCTTCGCCACGGCGGAGCCGACCTTCGGCGCGGCGGCCTCGGTCTTGTCCGGCGCGGCCTTGGGCGCCGGCCGCTTGCCGCCGGTCACGCCGTCGCTTTCCATGTTGCCGATAAGCTGCTGGATCGCGGTCGAACTGCGGAAGCCGTCCGTGGGCAGCTTGATCTGGTTCGCGTCCACCGGATTGACCAGGTAGGGTGTCACGACCACGACCAGTTCGGTTTCGCCGCGCTGATAGCTGGTGGAACGGAACAGCGCGCCCAGCACGGGGAGGTCGCCCGCGCCCGGTGTCTTCTTGAGCAGGTTCTGCGAAGAGTTCTTCATCAGGCCGGCGATCATGAAGCTCTGGCCAGAGCCGAGTTCCACGGTCGTTTCGGCGCGGCGCACGGTGAGTGCGGGCACCAGGAAGCCGTTGATCTGCACAGCGCCGTCGCTGGAAAGATCGGATACTTCGGGGCGAACGCGCAGCGAGATACGGCCGTTGGCCAGCACGGTCGGCGTATAAGCCAGGCTGACGCCGTATTTCTTGAATTCGACTGACGTGGCCCCAAGTCCCTGCGAGATCGGAATGGGATATTCCCCACCCGCGAGAAAATCGGCCGTTTCCCCCGAAAGGGCCGTCAGATTGGGCTGGGCGAGCGTGGAAACGAGCCCCACGGTTTCGCCCGCGTCCAGTGCGCCGAGAAGGTCGAGACCGAGAAAGCGCCCTGCACCGGCGAGCGTGGAACCGGCGGAAAGCGGGGTCACCGCCGACCCGTCGACTTCCCTCAGCGTCATGCCGGTGGGATCCTTGGCCAGATCGGGCACAAGCACCTTGACCTGATTTCCCGTGCCCATCGCGGCGCCGGGGCGGAACGTCGGGGCAAAGCCCTCGCGGCCCTGGCCGATACCGAACTTAAAGCCCGAGCTGCCGTCGATGGACGTGATGTTCACGCCGATCGTGCGGATGAGAGAGCGGCTCACTTCCGCGATGCGGACCTGAAGGTTGACCTGAAGCGGCGTCGCCGTCTTCAGCCGGCTGATGACATTGGCGTCCTTGCCGACATAGGCGGCCACCAGCCGCTCCGCTTCCGCCGCGTCTTCCGGCGCGGCGACCGTGCCGGTCAGCAGGAACGTGTTGGAGCTCATGGTCGAGACGCCGATGCGCGCATCGGGCATGGCCAGCCGCAGCATCTGGTCGACGCTTTCGAGGTTCGAGCCGACGCGAACGTTGGCCGACCAGATCACGACGCCCGCCGAGTTGCTGGCGTAGACGGTGGTCTCGCCGCCCGCCTTGCCGAAGACATAGAGCTGGCTGGTGGATTTCACCTGCACGTCGGCGATCTGGTCGTTGGCGACGAACACGTCGGCCATGTTGCCGGGCACGTTGATGAGCTGCCCGCGTCCGATGGAAAGGGCCAGGTCGTTGGCGGGCCGCATCACGGTTTGCGCGTGGGCGCTTCCGGCCAGGGCCACGGTCACCGGGACGGCGGCGCAGGCGGCGGTAAGCAGAGTCTTCATCAGGCGACGTTTCATGGTCTTGCCCCCAGGATTCGCGAGTTTCTGTGCGGTGGCCGCGCGGATCATCAGCGTGCCTCCACCTGTTCGACGGTCGTCACCTTGCCCCGCGTCACGTTGACGACCGGACCGGTGCGCACCGGAGCCGCGGACATGCCGGGCATGCGGGTGGGCATCGAAGCCATCGCGGCCCGTGCAGCCGCGGCCCGCGCGGCGACTGCATCGGCCCCGGTGGGCGGAACGGTGCGGCGCTGGAAGCGCGACACATCGCCGCCGGTCACGAACGTGGTGGCGCCTTCGACCGGACGGTTCATCGCCTGGCTCAGCAGCTTTTCTTCCTCGTCCTTGCTGATCCCGGCGGGAACCTTCACGTCGCCGCTGGCAATGGCGCGTTCGAGCTGCGACTGGTTGTCGGCGAGCGAGCGCAGCGACAGCGTGATCGTGCCGATGGTCTGCGCGACCGCGACCTTTTCTGCGATTCGCGGCGTGACTTCGAGCGTGACCGAGCGCGACACCTTGACGACGGTCTTGCCGTCGACCGTCACGTTCTCCGTGGACTGGTCCACTGCCAGGACGCGCAGGTTGCGCAGGATCGTCTCGGCCGCTTTCAGGGGGCGGCCGCCGTCTTCCTCGCCCTTGATGGTCTGGGTCAGCATCAGGTCGACATGGTCGCCGGGGAACACGAAGCCGCCGACGCCGGTCTTGAAAGTGACGGGGATCGTGATGGCCCGCATGCCGGCGCCGAGCGCGGCGGCGAGGAAACCCCGGTCGCCGGGCGCGACGAGGGCGCCCTGGGTGACCGGCTGGCCGGCAGTGATCGGGAAGCGGACGACAGTGCCGATCAGCTTGGCGGAGTCAGCTTCGCCGTCGATGAAATAGGCGTCCTGCACCATGTCCTTCGGCCATGCTTGGAACGCGATGGAATCGGCGGTGATGATCGTGCCGACCGGAAGCGCGCGTTGCGCCACCAGAACCTTCGGCCCCGTGGGTTCGGCCTGCACGGCTTGCGCCGGGGGAGCCGACGCTCCCGTGAACATGCTTCGTGCCGCGAGTGCCGTGCCGACGGCAATGACCAGCGCGCCTACAAGCAGCAGCAGCTTCTTCTTGTCCATGGCTGTTCTAGCCCCCCTGAGTATTTCCGCAATTCAGGCTATGATGCGGTGGAAATGGTTAAGATCAGGTTCCGATTGCCGAAGTTACTGGCTGAATGTTGGGCCAGTATTGTGTCGCGAGAACCCACAGGCCCGCCGAGCAGATCGCGACGCCATAGGGAATCTTGAGCTTGTCCTTGCTCCGGCGCATCTTGTGCCACATGGCCATGAAGATGGTCAGGACGCCGCCCAGGAGCGACATCGCGAGCAGGAGCTGGAGATATGGCCCCGGCGTGATCCAGAGCGCCAGCGCGGTCAGCAGCTTGACGTCCCCGCCGCCCATCCATCCCGCCGCGAACAGCGCGAGGAGAACCGCGAATACCGCCAGGGCCAGGCCAAGCTGGATGCCGATGTCCGCCCATCCCATACCGCTGGCGAACCAGAACAGCGGTGCGGCCAGCGCGATGCCGATATTCAGCCAGTTGTCGATCTGACGACGGCGCATATCCGTGAACGCGGCGAACAGCAGCGCGATTGCCAAGCCCCCGAGCAATACGTAAGACAAAGTCTCGTCCTGCATGAAAATCCCCTGTAGTCGGGGCTTTCTAGCAATGAGGACTTACCAAATAGTAACCAAGCCGCTGATGCCGAAATTAGGCCTGAAATTCATGAACGATGCCGGACCGGCCCACGCGGTTACCTTCGATCGCCGCGCGATTCCCGCGCAAGCGGTCGAAACCCGTTTCACGCTTGCCGATGGGCATATGTTGCGGCGTATCGACTGGCTCATGCCCGCCGGAACGCCGCGCGGGTCCATGCTGTTCATGCCGGGACGCGGTGATTTCTATGAGAAGTATCTGGAAACGCTGGACTACTGGCATTGCCACGGATGGCGCGTGACGGCGGCGGACTGGCGGGGGCAGGCCGGTTCGGGCCGCCTCGGGCTGGATGGCGTGACGGGCCATGTGCCGGATTTTTCCCTTTGGGTGAGTGATCTTGCCGATGTCTGGCGGCGCTCCGCCGCGACGGGGCCCGGCCCGCGCGTGCTGGTCGCGCATTCCATGGGCGGCCACATTGCCTTGCGCGCCGTCGCCGAAGGCGCGTTGCGGGTGGACGCCGTGGTGCTGGTCGCGCCCATGCTGGGCTTTCTGCCGCAATGGATGCCCGCCCGCCTGTTGCACCTGGCGGCGAGGGGCATGGTCCGGCTCGGCGATCCGCGCCGCGCGGCCTGGCGCAAGAGCGAAAAGCCGGCCGTCCTGCCCGCCGATCGCGCGCGATTGCTCACGCACGACGCGGGCCGCTATGCGGATGAGGAATGGTGGCGCGCCACGCGCCCTCAATTGGCCATGGGGACGGCCAGTTGGGGCTGGGTCGAACGGGCGCTGGCATCCATGCGGTTGCTGGAGCGGCCCGGTGTGCTGGAAGGCGTTACGGCCCCGGTCCTGATTCTCGCGGCCGAACGCGACGGCCTTGTTTCCATGGCCGCCATTCGCCGCGCGGCGAGGCGTATGCCGCGCGCGCAGCTTCACGCCTTCGGCGGCGAATCGCGGCACGAGATCCTGCGCGAGGAGGATCGCGTTCGCGACAGGGCGCTGGCCGCGATCGACGATTTTCTTGACCGCATGGCTCCGCGGGAAGACTGACCGGCCGATGGAGCGCTTCGACTTCGCCATCGTCGGCGCGGGAATGGCGGGCGCGTCTCTGGCGGCGCATCTTGCCGGCAAAGCCTCCGTCCTGCTGCTCGAAGCCGAAGCCGCGCCTGGCTATCACGCCACGGGCCGCTCCGCCGCGTTCTGGACGGAAAGCTATGGTGGCCCGGGCGTGCAACCGCTGACGACGGCATCCGGCCCGTTCCTGCGCGATATGGGTTTTCTCCGCCCGCGCGGCGCGCTGACCATCGCGCGCGGAGGGCAGGAGGACGAGCTTGCCCGCTTTGTCGGGCGCTTCGCCGCGCTGGGCGTGCGCATCGAATCGCTGGGCCGCGCCGAGATGGAAACTCTCGTGCCGGGGCTTCGGCCGGGCTGGACGCGCGCCGCGCTGGAGCCGGACTGCTGCGACATCGACGTGGCCGGCCTGCACACGCATTATCTCGCACAGGCGAGGCGTGGCGGTGCCGTGCTGTGGTGCGCGGCGACACTGGCGGAGGCGCGCAAGGCTCCGCAAGGCTGGTGGCTGACGCTTGCGGATGGACGCAGCGCGGTATGCGGCGTGCTTGTCGATGCGGCGGGGGCCTGGGCGGACGAAGTCGCCCGCCGCGCGGGCGTGGCGCCGCTGGGCATCGCGCCGTTTCGCCGCACCATGGCCCAGGTGCGCGTGACGCCCGGCGTGCCCGCGTCGGTGCCGCTGGTGCTCGATCTGGCGGAACGGTTCTATTTCAAGCCGGAGGCTGGGCGCGTCTGGCTCAGTCCGCACGATGAGACGCCGAGCGTGCCTTGCGATGCCGCGCCGGAGGAACTCGACGTCGCCACTGCCATAGACCGGATGGAGCAGGTCGTGGACTGGCGTATCGAAAGCGTCGAGCACCGCTGGGCGGGGCTGCGAAGCTTCGCGCCGGACCGCCTGCCGGTCTACGGGTTCGACTCGCGCGAGCCGTCGTTCTTCTGGTTTGCCGGGCAGGGCGGCTTCGGCATCCAGACCGCGCCCGCCGCTGCGATGCTGGGGGCGAAGCTGCTCGTCGGGGAGGGCGGTATCGCTGTCGATCCGGCGCGTTATGTACCTTCGCGCTTCGGCTGAAGCCGGAAAATTTCCGCGGCGAGGCAACATCCCCCATCGCAGCCGCCTTGCGCGATGGCCCAAGCGACGCTAGGGCCTGCCGCTCTGTCAGGTATGCGGAGCGGTGGCCGAGTGGTCGAAGGCGCTCGCCTGGAAAGTGAGTATACGCCAAAAGCGTATCGAGGGTTCGAATCCCTCCCGCTCCGCCACACAGTCCCCTCATAAGTCTCTATGTTGCAGCGGCCCTGCGCAAGCTGGCGGTTTGCGCGGGCTTGTGGTGAGTTAATCCGTAACAGCGCGGGTGGATCGGGCCTGTCTTCGCGGCACAGCGGGGGCGATACCACGCGCCGTCTCCGCGCGGATCGTAATCGGTGCGGTTTCCCTGTTTTGTGACGATTTACAGGGAAAGAAGCAAAAAACCGGGTCGATTAACAAGGATCGACGGCCTTTTTTGGACATCGCTGGTAAAATTATAGCGTGATTACCGTATGTTGGCCGAGCAGAATCGGCAATTCCCTGTTACGGGAATAACAGGGAATCCGTGCACCCCGAACAGCGTACACGAACGCGCATAACAGGTAATTCTTCAGCGGCTAACAGGGAGCGCTGCTCCAGCCCAAAAGCCTGCGCTGGGCGTCCCATTCCAGCGGGACATCGCAGCTCATGAAGAGCGCGAGATTGAACCTGGCGGGCTGGCGCCCGGCGAGGATATCGCGCTGCATGTCGGGTGCGAGAAGTGCGAGCCGCAGGATCCGGCGATCATAAGCCGAGGCGGGCGCGGTGTTGAGCGAAGGCAGGGCTCCGGGCCAGTCGAGCATGGCATGCGCCTTGCGCAGGGCGGCGATCAGTACCGGATCAGGCCGGGCCTTGTCGGACAGGCCGGCTGCGATTTGCGCGGCGCCGCCGCGCAGGGGCAGATGGACCGGGATCGCGATGATCCCGGTGTCATCCTGACCGGGCAGAAGAGCCTCACCATCGGCAAGGCGAACTGCAGCGAGACGAGCGATGGCGGAAGGCAGGACAAGCAGCAGCTGCTCGTGAGTGACCTCAACGCGGCGCAGTTCACAAAGCACGTCGGCGCGTCCCGGCAGCAGCCGCTCGAGCGTTGTCTGAACAAGGCCTTCGATGGTCTTTGCCGGGATGCGCCGCAGGATAGCATCGTCGCGCACAGGCCCGCCCTTCTGCAATGAGGTCGATACATAGTAGCGATAGACTCGGCCGCCACGGCCGTAGGAGAAGGCCGGGGACATCACTTCACCGGCCGCGTCGACGATGCGTCCGGTGAGAAGCGCGCCAGTGACCCTGCGCTCGCTTGACAAAGAACGGCGTCCTTCGCCCAGTTTGATCTGGACGGCATCGAACAGCGCAGGCTCGATGATCGCGGCGTGCTGGCCCGGATGGGTCTGGCCCTTGTGAGGGATCTCGCCAAGATAAATCCGGTTGCGCAGCATGTGGAACAAGGCGCCGCGGCTCAGGATGACCCCGCCGACTGTCCTGCCGCTTGCCGTTACGCGCTGCTTTGAGCGGACGCCGGCAGCTTCGAGTTCCTGCTGGAGACGGTGCACCGAACCAAGCTCAAGGTAGCGCAAAAAAATGGAGCGCACCTGCCCGGCTTCGGTCTCATTCACCTGCAATATCCGGTTGCCCGGCGCAGGTACATCATAGCCGAGCGGGGGTACGCCGCCCATCCACATGCCTTTGGCTTTCGAGGCGGCGATCTTGTCACGGATCCGCTCGCCGGTCACCTCGCGCTCGAACTGGGCGAACGAGAGGAGAACATTGAGCGTCAGGCGTCCCATCGATGACGTGGTGTTGAACGCCTGGGTCACACTGACGAAGCTGACATCGCGCGCGTCGAAGCGCTCAACGATCCGTGCAAAGTCGGCAAGGCTGCGGGTCCGCGAAGATCACCGAATCCGATAGTGCGGTCAGGGCCGCCGATGCCCGTGTTCGGGCCGCTCGCTCCGCACTCGACGAACAGACGATCAGCGCGTTCCAGGGCGTGCGCTCCGCCATGCTCGTCGAGACTGCCGCGGGCCAGCAGGCTCTTGCCGCCGCGCAGGCGCGCGACAGCGTGCGCCACGAGGTCCGCGTCGGCATGAAGCCACAAATCGACCTGCTTGATGCCGAGCGCGAGGCGACAGCGGGGGCGGTCAGCCAAGCGAAGGCGCAAAGCGATCGCATCGTCGCAGCCTACCGCTTGCTCGCTCTCCTCGGGGTGAGAAGGTGAGGGATTGGCCAGAGCAGGTCTCGCTGAGAACATAGGCAATCCGGGAGGATCTATGGCGCAGCCCACGCACCTCGACCGGCGCTCCTTCGATGCAGCCAGATTGCCTTACCAGATCGGCGCAATTAGCGCTTGGCATCCGATTGAGCGATAGTTAGGACTCCTAACATGATTCGGGAGCAAACCGCATATGGGTTGGGGCGCCTCGCAGCGTTGGCCCGCCAGCAGGAGTGGAGCGCCGGCGAAGCTGCAGGCCTGACCCCGACCCAGGGCGATGCCTTGCGCTTGCTGGCCGATCGTCCGAGTGGGTTGCGGCTTACCGAACTCGCCGCGCAACTCAGTGTTCGCGCCTCGACGGCAAGTGACGCCGTTTCAGCCCTCGTAGCCAAGGGTCTGGTGACACGAACACCGGATCCGGAAAATGCCCGAGCCGTTCGCATCAGCCTGACGCCGAGCGGAATGCAGATGCTTGGGCATGTACCGGAAGGCTTCCTGGCGATTGTCGACATGCTGTCCGACGCCGATGCAGAGGAGCTTCACGCGATCGTCCTTCGTACCATCGCACGGTTGCAAAAGACGGGACGGATCGCACCTCAGCGTCTTTGTGTAACCTGTCGCTACTTTGTTTCCGAAGCCAGCGCCGAGCCATCGGGCGGCCATTTCTGCCGGCTCGTTAATCAGCCGCTCCGTCCGGCAGACCTCAGGATAAATTGTCCGGAGCATGAGACGAGCTCACCGGACGGATGATTTCCCTCACGTGTGAGGGACGGCGTGCACAGCGCTTTCTGTGCCTTCCTATGTTAGGAGTCCTACAATGAAGTCCAAGGCAACATTCTATCACGCCGGTTGCAACGTGTGCGTCTCAGCCGAGCAAGCGCTGGGTCAGGCCCTCGATCCCGCGCGTTACGAAGTCGAAATCGTCGATTTCAACAGCGCGCCGGGCCGCATTCCAGAAGCTGAAGCAGCCGGCGTCCAGTCGGTCCCGGCCTACGTAATCGACGGACAACCCTTCCACATCAATTTCGGCGCGTCGATGGCAGCGGTCAAAGGCGAAGCCTGACGACCGTTTGCTTTGCTCACGCAAGCCGTAGCCCGCGGGTTCCGCTATGCGGGACCCGCCATTCACGATGAAGGACCTGGAAGATGACGCCTTACCCCGCCCCGGAATGGGCAACCACCCAATGGTTCAACAGCGCGCCCCTTTCGCTCGATGCATTGCGAGATCGAATTGTCGTCCTGGGTGCATTCCAGATGCTTTGTCCCGGTTGCGTGTCCCATGGGCTACCACAACTGCAAAGCGTGGAACAGACATTCAGCCGTGACGACGTTGCGGTGGTGGGACTGCACACTGTTTTCGAGCATCATGCGGCTATGACGCCTGTCTCGCTCGAAGCATTCCTGCACGAGTATCGGATCGGCTTTCCAGTGGGCGTCGATGCCCACGAAGATCCCACCGGTCCTTCTGTGACAATGCAGCGTTACAATCTGCGCGGCACACCATCACTCGTTCTGATCGACCGCCGGGGCCAGGTGCGACACAGTGCGTTCGGGCGAGAGCCCGATCTGGCAGTAGGTGCCCGCATTGCAATGCTTCTGGCGGAAAGAGATCCTGTTCTGACCAACGCCGGTGCCGACGTTGATCAGCGCGCCTGCCGCATTGCAGGCGAATGCGATTGACCAAATGCAGGAAGATGATTTCCGTTTCGATGCGGATCGATTGGCGATCCACGCGCAGGGATGGGCATTTTCACCCGGCCGCAGAGTATGCAAGGCGGTGGGCGTTGCAATGGCCTCCTGGGACGGATTTCGTAGAAGCTGGTCAAGGCTTGGGCCGGATCGTTACATGGCGGATGGTGGACGGTATCGCCGCCGCCGCCATGCAGTGCTTGAACTCTCTGCGGGCAGGCTGCGGATTCTGCCACCTCGCCCGCACTATCAGAGCCGGGACTACAATCCGCTCAACGGCGGCATCGAACGCTGGTTCGGGCCCGTCGAGCAGGAAGTGCTCGACGGGCCGGTCTTCCGCCGGCTTCTGGCACTGTGCTTCGATGTTTTCGCACTCCAGAAAGCCAACTGCGAAATCGAGGCCCATCAGTTCCGGATCGAAGCAGGCCAAACGGCGGGGCTACCCACGCCAGAAGGCATGCATCGCGACGGGGTCGACCGGGTAGCCGTCTTCCTCGTCGATCGGCGTAACGTTGCAGCCGGGACCACCCGCATCGCAATCGACGGGGATGACGCAATCGCCGAATTCACCCTGACCGAACCCCTTGACGCGGTCTTCATCGACGATTGCAGGGTCCAGCATGCAGTCACGCCGATCACGTGCCTGTCGCC
Organism: uncultured Novosphingobium sp.; assembly: GCA_964621355.1. GTDB lineage: Bacteria > Pseudomonadota > Alphaproteobacteria > Sphingomonadales > Sphingomonadaceae > Novosphingobium. The sequence continues at coordinate 80,527 of CAZUOV010000009.1, forward strand.
TGAGTGCGAGGCACATCGCGACGTTCTCGTACTGACATTCAGGCGGGGGCAGGAGACCCGGCGCCCCAAAGGGATGGCAGGACATGGAATGTGAAATTTCGGCGGTGCTTACAGGTGCCGTCGCACCGTTCGGGCCCGAGGGAGAACCGAGCGGCTATCGCAAGACGGTCCGTACCGGGAAAGTGGCCGTGACGCCGCACGGACTTGCCGGTGACGAGCAGGCCGACCTCGTTCATCATGGCGGCACCGACAAGGCCATTCATCACTATGCCCTGGATCATTACCCTGCCTGGATCGCGGAACGACCAGATCTGCGGGACATCTTTCGTCAGCCGGGCGCATTCGGGGAGAATGTGGCATCCTCAGGCTGGGTCGAAGAGGACATTTGCATCGGCGATCGCTTCCGCATGGGAACGGCCATTGTAGAAGTCAGCCAGGGGCGCCAACCTTGCTGGAAACTGGGCCATCGCTTCGGCGATGCGTCAATGATGACGCGCGTGATCGAAACCGGCCGTGCGGGCTGGTACTATCGGGTGATCGAGAACGGCGCGATCGAAGCCGGAGATTGCATTCGGCTACTCGACAGGCCTCATCCGCAATGGAGTGTTTCGCGCGTGTTTCGTATCCTGATCGCCAGAGAACCGACTGCTCTGGAGGATATCGCGGCCCTGGCCCGCGTGCCACAACTCTCCCGCTCCTGGCATATCCGGTGCCGGACCATGC
>CAZUOV010000010.1:0-80214 GCA_964621355.1 uncultured Novosphingobium sp.
TTCGGCGGGTTACGAGTGGCGGCGCGGCTGGACCCTGGTGCTGGCGGCGACCATCGGCATCGCGGTGGTCGGCATTCACTATCATGTTGTCGGCGCCCTGATGCGCCCGCTGACGGAAAGCTATGGCTGGACGCGGGCGGAAACGGCTTTTGCGCTGACGATTTCCAGCCTCCTCGGTCCCCTCGCGAATGTGGCGGTGGGTATGCTGGCCGATCGGCTGGGGCCGCGCCCGGTCGTCCTGTTCGGCACGCTGCTGTTTGGCGCCTCATACATGCTGTTCGGGCTGAGCGGGCCTGCCTTGTGGACCTGGTATGCGGCGGCGGCGGTCTATGCGATCCTGGGGCACGGCGTCAGCACGGTCGTCTGGACGATGGCGGTGGTCCGGCGGTTCGACGCGGGGCGGGGCCTCGCGCTGGCCATTTCCATGTCGGGCTCGGGCGTGCTGGTGTCGCTGACACCCACGATCGTGCTGGCCCTTGTGGAATGGGTGGGCGTGCGCGGGACATTTTTTGTCCTGGGTGTCGCGGCGGCGATCGTGATGTTCGTCCCGGCCTATTTCTTCTTCAAGGACGAGGACCACGGCGCCCGGCCGATGACTCGCGCCGAGCGGAGCGTCCAGCAGGCGGCGCTACCCGGCCTTGCGGTGAAACAGGCGCTGCTGGGGACACGGTTCTGGCGCCTGGCCGTGGCGTTGTTCATCGTTTCCTCCACGGTCGGCATGTTCATCGTGCATTTTCAGTCGATGCTCATCGATTCCGGGCTGAGCGCGGGGGAAGCCGCCTCCGCCGCGCTGATGATCGGCCCGATGATGATACTGGGCCGTATCGGCACGGGCATCTGCTTCGATCGCCTGCCGGCTCCGCTGGTTTCGGGAGTGGCGTTCGCCATCCCGCTGTTCGGTTGTCTCCTGATGCTGGGCTTTGACGGCACCATGACGCTGGCCCTGATCGGCGCTGCGATCATCGGGTTGGGCATGGGGGCGGAAGTGGATGTCGTCGCTTTCATGACCAGCCGCTATTTCGGCCTGAAGCGCTATGGCGTGCTGTTCGGGATCCTGATCGGGCTTTACGGTCTGGGGGTGGCGCTGGGTTCGGCCGTCGCGGGCGCGGTCCATGACCGCCTGGCAAGCTACGATCCCATCCTCGTCGCGCTGGGCATCGGATGCGGCATCGCGAGCCTGATGGTGGCAACGCTCGGCCGCCCGAACGATCTGGCCAGAGCCGAAAGACGCGCTGCCACGGGCATCGCGCCTGCGGAGCAGGGCGCGACGGCGTGAGTCCCCCGGCCTAGTCCCTTAGGGTTACGCCGCCGCCGACCGGGAGTTGTGGTGCGAGACCCGCGACCGGGCGCGGGATATAAGGCGCTTCGAGCTTGGCGGCTTGCTCCGGCGTCAGCGTGAGGCCAATCGCGGCGACGGCATCGTCGAGCTGACCGGCCCTGGTCACGCCGACGATAGGAGAAGTGATTCCGGGTTTTGCCAGCAGCCACGCCATCGCCACTTGCGCCATCGGCTTGCCGATTTCGTCCGAGACTTCGCGCACGGCTTCGACGACGAGCCGGTCGCTGGCTTCCGTCCGCGCATAGAGGTGCCTGCTGAACTGATCGGTTTCCGACCGGGTGGTCTTCGTGTCGAACGGCCGGGTCAGCATGCCGCGAGCCAGCGGGCTCCACGGCAATATGGCGACGCCCATGTCGATGCACTGCGGGATCATCTCGCGCTCTTCCTCGCGATAGACCAGGTTCACTTGCGGTTGCATCGACAGGAACCGGGTCCAGCCGTTGACTTCGGCCACGCGCTGCGCCTTGGCGAACTGCCATGCGAACATGGATGAGGCGCCGATATAGCGCGCCCGGCCCGACTTCACGATGTCGTGCAAGGCTTCCATCGTTTCTTCTATGGGCGTGTTGTAGTCCCAGCGGTGGATCTGGAACAGGTCGACGTAATCGGTGCCGAGCCGGACCAGGCTGTCGTCGATGGCCTGGAACAGGGCCTTGCGGGAAAGGCCGCCCGTATTGGTCGCGGCGCGCCATGGCGAGTAGGCCTTTGTCGCCAGCACGATCTCGTCGCGCCGGGCGAAGTCGCCGAGCGCGCGTCCGGTGATTTCTTCCGACGAGCCGCCCGCATATTCGTTCGCGGTATCGAAGAAGTTGATTCCCGATTCAAGAGCGGCGCGAATGATCGCACGGCTGTCGTCCTCGGGGACGACCCAGGAATGGCGGCTGCGATCGGCATCGCCGAAGCTCATGCAGCCAAGGCACAGCCGCGAGACGACGAGGCCGGAGTGGCCGAGGCGAGTGTATTGCACGAATTTCTCCTTGTTCCTGTTCCTGGCGTATGGCCTGCGTCAGTTTCTTTCCAGCGGGATCACCGCGGCGGTGAATCGGGAAATGCAGATCAGCCGGTCTCGCTCATCTTCGATACGGATCGTCCAGACCTGCGAGGTCCGGCCGCGGGATTCGGGCCGGGCGACGGCGCGGACCCAGCCGTCGCGGATGGGCCGGACATGGTTGGCGTTGATCTCCATGCCGACCGCCATCCAGCGATCCGGGTCGACGGTGCAGACAGCCGCCATGGTCGCCACGGTCTCGGCCAGCACCACTGAAGCGCCGCCGTGCAGCCTTCCCCATGGCTGATGCGTGCGTGCCTCCACTGGCATCCGGGCGGCGAGCCAGTCGTCCCCGGCTGCGAGAACCTCGATACCCAGAACATGCTGCAACGATCCGGCGCCGCGCGCGTTCAGTGCGGCCGGGTCGGGACGCACGCCGTTCCACCAGATCGAATGTTCCCGCACCGCGCTCAACGCTTTTTCAGTTCGGCCGCGACTTCGGCCATGACGACGTTGACGTCCCACTTTTCCGCGCCTTCGAACCATGGGGCCTGTGCGGCGAAGGCCTGTTCGACTTCGTGGAAGCGCGTTTCGGCGGCGCGGAGCGAATGCGGGTGCGTCACGATGTAGAACGCCCCCTCGGCCACGCCGTCCAGCGCGCGCTGTGCCGCTTCCCGTGCGGTCATGCCGCGCGCCTGGACCATTCGGCTGGCTTCGCTTTGGGGCGAGGGGTGCGCGCTCCTTTCGGGTCGAGGGCTGCCGCCAAGCGCGGTGGCGACAAGTCCGGGGCAGAACACACTCACCTTGAGGTTGGCCGGAGCTTCTGCCCGCAACACTTCCGCCAGGCCGAGCACGGCATGCTTCGAGGCGGTATAGATCGCGGCGCCCGCGTGCTGGAAGCCCAGCGAGTGTTCCGAGCCGGTGAACACCACATGCCCGCCATCGGGCTGGTCCTGCATCATCCGGGCGAAGACGGCGGCCGTGCTCCACGCGCCGCGCACGTTGACGCCGAGAATCCAGTCCACGTCCGCCGGTTTCATCTTCACCATGCGGCCAGTGGTGATGACTCCGGCATTGGCGAAAACGAAGTCGCATCCGCCCATCCGTTCTCGCGCTGTCGCGGCCAGCGCTTCCACCTGTGCATGATCGGAAACGTCGCAGCGCTGCCATGCGGCGGCGTCACCAATTGCCGCCGCGCTTGCCTCCAGTCCGGCCTCGTCGATGTCGGCAAGCAGAACGCGCGCGCCTCGCGCGGCAAGCTCTGCCGCGATCGCTTCGCCGATGCCGGATGCCGCGCCGGTCACGACGGCGCGTTTGGCGGCGAAGTCCATTCCTTTTCCTCCGTGAAAGACTGTCAATGATGGTGCGGCAGGGTTGCCCGCAATGGCGCCGCGATGGCCTCGACGAGTTCGCCGATGCCGGTATTCCGGGCCAGCCCGTCGAGAATGACCGGCAGGGCCAGCTTCACTTCGTGCGTGGGGCCGGGCAGGGCGAACACGGTCGACCAGCCGAGCCGGGCTATGGCGATGCGCACCGCGTCCTTGACGTGGCGGCCGTGCCCCTTGCGGTATTGCGCGAGCACCGCTGTCGCGAGGCCCGGATCGAGCCGTTCGAGCGCCTCGACAGTGTGGTCCTTGTCCTCCGCGCCGACGCCGCCCGTGGTCACGATGACCCCGAACCCTTCACCGGACAGCCGCGCGATTAGGCCCGCGATCTCCCGCTCGCTGTCGCCGGCCACGCCGCCGAATTCGACCTCGAAGCCCGCCGCCGTCATCGCCTCGCGGATGGCGGCGAAGTTGGTGTCCTCGATTTCGCCCGCCAGCACTTCGCTGCCGGTGCTGACGACCGCGACCCGGTGGGCGGCATAATCCGCGATCTGGCGTTCCAGCTTGCGCGCGCCTGCAAGGTAGCCGTCCACTTCGGCGCGCGGCGTGCCGATCACGCCGAGGATGCCTTCCGAATGGACCGATGCGCCGTCCGCCACCGCGATGCCGGGCACGTCCGCGATCGCGGCAAGCAGTTGCGCCTGCTTGCCGGTCACATCCTCCAGTTCGACACGGGGCGTCAGGATGTCCAGCACGACGAGGTCCGGCCTGACATCGGTCACGAACACCTTGTCGGCGGGCAGCGACAGGGTGCGCGCCACGGCCCCGGCCAGCGCGGGCAGGTTGGCATTGTGAAGGCTGACGCCGCGCAGCCACACTTCGCGCTTTTCGAGAAGCTGGACGGTTGTCATCAGGCCTCTATCATGCGGCAAGGCCGCGCTGGCGCAGCCACTTCGGCAGGTAGACGTCCTCGACCTTGCGGCGAAGCTCGGGCGCGCGCGCCAGCAGGTGCTCGCCCAGTTCGCGCGTGACCCGGAACGCGCCCGGCGTGCGGTCGAACACGATCACGTTCTTCGTGCCGCCTTCGCGGCAGGCCGTGGCGACCGCTTGTTCCAGCGTCGGCCACACCCGCGCCTTGGCGCGCTCGAAATGCCAGTTGGTGGGATCGTTGAGCATCCACTTGTTCACGGTCTCGCCGACGACGTGGATCGGGTAGTTGTCCCAGAGGAACGGCTGGGGCACGCCGCCCGCCATGTAGTTGATGACGATTCCCCTGATCGCCGCGTTCTTGCCCATGGTCAGCCCCGGTTCGGCGCTGTCGTGGCGTTCGGCGGCGAGCAGCGAGAGGTTGTCGAGGTCCATGAAATCGACATCGGCGCACAGCATGTTGTCGAACGCGATCCCGCCCGCATAGCAATAGACGCCGCAGCCGTGATCGTCGAACACGACCACGCAGTCCTCGATCTCGCCGAGGATCTTCATCGCCATGCCGTAGTTGCGCATGATCCCGGCGGCGAGGCGGCGGTCGAGCGCCTTGAGGTCGTTGTCCGCCTCGACGCTGGCCACGCCTTCCGACGTCGTGTCGAGCACCATGGTGCCGACATAGCGCTGCTGGATGAAATCGCTTTCGAAGATGCAGCGCGAAACGATCTGTCCGGTGCGCGGGCCGAAGCCGAAATGATAGGCCGAGCGGGTTTCCAGCCGGGCGTAGGCCATTCCGAACGGCTTCATCAGCCGGTCGAGCATGCGGTGGAGATAGCCTTCCCGCATTTCCGTGACATGGGTGTGGATGAAGTAGGGCGCGTCGAACAGCTTGCGCGTGACATACATGTCGCCCAGCTTGGTATCGACCTTAGTGCCCGCGCCCATCTGGGGGCATTCCTCGACATCGCCGAAGCGTTCCCGCAGGCCGTAGATCTTCACCCAGTCCGGGTTTTCGATGTGGCCCATGGATTCGGCGATCCGCAGCCGCACTTTCGCCCCGCGCGTCTCGCGGACATGATCGGCGATCACTTCGAGCATCGTCACATAGGCCATGCCGCAAAGCTGGAAGCCGTGCGGGTTGGCCAGCAGATTGACGGTGCGGCCCTGTTCGATCTTCGTCCAGTCCATCGCCTGCGCGCGCGCCTTCGCCTGCCGGCGAACCTCGTCCAGCGAAGTCGGGCCGAGCAGGGGGTCTTCGGACCAGATCGTGCCGGGCAGGCCGGGCATCAGGGCACGCACGGGCAGGGCCGTCATGCCCGGCAGGTCCGCCGCCCGCCGTTTCACGACCTCGGCGGGCCTGTGCTTGTGCCAGGTTTCATGAAACGCCGGGGGGCGCAGATCGTCGAGGAACGGAGTTGCGGCGGTCGCCATCAGCGCCTCTTCAGTTTGGCCATGTCGCCGAATTCCTTGTCGAGCGGGAATTCGGGGAACGTTTCGCGAATCTCTTCGGGCAAAGTGCCGTCCGGGCGCACATGCTGCCACAGCGTGGCGGATTCGCCATACCACTGGAAGCCGTTCTTGGGATTGCGCGGCGCATCGCCGTATCCGGCGCAGGCGAGCAGGTGCAGGATGGGGTTCATGCACAACTCGACGCAGCCGGTGCGCGCGCCGGTGGCGAGCGAGACTGCCTCGGGCGTATGCGCGCCCGCGACGATCGCGGCGGCGATTTCTCCCGCCTTGGTGTCGGTGCAGACGCAGATCTGCATCGTCCGGCCATAGCCGGCCTTGCGGCACAGCGCCTTCACGGCCTCATCGTTGGCGCCGACATATTCGAAGCCGACATCGAACGGCTCCGCCAGTTCGACCATCTCGATGGCATTGTCCTGGCATATCTCGACGCAGGCTTGCGCGTTATAGCAAGCCTCGGGCGCGAGCATCGCGATGTTGCGGCTCTTGCCCGGCTCGTCCGGGCGGCGCGGGCGCATGCCGATCGCGACGGTCGGGCAGACCTGCTCGCACAACCGGCAGCCGGTGCAGTTTTCCGGCACGATCTGCGCCACCATGCGGACACGTTTGGGCATTCGTCCTCTCCCGGCCGGCACACTCGCGGAATCACTCGCTTCACTTATTTACTGTCAGACAGTAAGTCTCTGTGCAAGCCGAAACGCAGGGAAGTGGGCAGGCGACAGGCTGCCGGTATCCAGTGGCGTGCCGCCTGATACGATAGCGCGCGGCGGGAAGGCCGAGGGGAGAGAATGAAAGTCATTCAATGGTATACCGGATCAATGGGGGCAATCCAGGTTGAGATGCTCCGCCGGGACGGGATTCACGATCTTGTCGGCGTCGTTGCCCATTCATCCGCGAAGGTCGGACTGGACGCGGGTGAAGTGGCGGGTATCGGCCATATCGGCTTGCCGATCATCGACGTCGAGGCGGGCCTTGCGCTGGAGGCCGATGTGGTTCTGATGAACGGAAACACGCTCCAGCCCGATCTGGTCGAACGCATACTGCGGTCCGGCAAGAACGTCATCACGATCTCCGGCGCCTATGACATGACGGGAGAGCCGGAATACAGGCAGCTTGAAGCCGCCGCGCGGTCCGGCAAAGTCACTCTGACGGGAGGCGGCAACATGCCGGGGCTGCTGAACGACGTCCTGCCGTTGTTCATGAGCGGCTATACCAGCCGCGTCAGCCGCATCTGGACAAGGGAAAGGAACTGCCACGCGGACTATCGGTCCAGAGCGACAATGGCGCAATTTTACGGCAATCCCATGCCGCCGCCGGAACAGGTCGCCGCCATGATCGGCACGTCGTCCAGCACCGGCATTTATTACCAGTCGGCGAAAATCTGCGCGAAAGCCTTTGGTCTGGAACTCAGTGACTTCAAGCTGACCAACCATGAAGTTGCCGCCGCTCCTCACGATATCGTCATGCCGGGCACCGGCGTGTTCATTGCAAAGGGGACTGTCGCGGCGAGCCGTTACGAATTTACCGGCTTCGTGGACGGTCAGCCATGGCATACCGTGGAAATGGAGTTCACGGCGGAATATGGGCTGGGGCCGCAATGGCGATCGGACGCGGACGAGCCGGAGTTCTTCGTGGAGGTCGATGGCGATCCGCCGCTTCGGGTCACATGGGGATGCGGCGGCCTGCTCAACCTGATTCGCCTCAACGCGGCGCGGATGATCAACCTGATCGAACCGACCGTGGCTGCTGCGCCGGGCTGCCGCTCGATCCTGGAACTGCCGTGCGGCGCGGCGGGCGCGCTGGCGGGCAGCGCCATCAGCCCGCCCAGAACGATGATGCAGATGCGGGGCGGTATCTGCCGATAAATCGGCTGGAAGTCGTCTTCGGCGGCTTTTAAGCTGGCTGAAACGCGGGGCGGGGAGAGGCAGAGCTTATGTTGCGGTTCGAAATGGCAATTCAGATCGATCCGGCGGAAGCGCTGGGAGAGGCAGTCCACACCTGCGTGACTGTCGTGGCGCCGGATCCGGGGAATATCCCGGATTCTCCGGTCGTCTGGTTCGGCTGGCCGGGCGGTGGATACAACCGCCGTTATTTCGACCTTCAATTGCCGGGCAGGGCTGGATACAGCCAGGCGGAATACCATGCCCGCCACGGCTCGGTATTCATCGCATGCGATCACGTCGGGGTCGGCGATTCCTCGATACCGGCATCCTCCCTCAATCATTCGCAGATTGCGCGCATCAATGCCGCGACGGCCCGGCAGGTCATCGCGAAACTGCGCGAGGGTGGGCTGGATCCGCGTGTGCCGGCAATGCCCGCGCTTTTCCCGGTGGCAATGGGCCAATCCTATGGCGGGTTGCTGCTTACTCATCTTCAGGCCGAGCATGGTGTGTTCGCAGGTGTCGCCATGCTCGGCTGGAGCGGCATTTGCACTGCCGTCAAGGATGTCAGTGGAACGGAAGCCATGCCTTCGCCGGCGGAACTCAAGGGGCGCTCCGAACTGCTCGAAGGTCTTGCCCATCCGTATCGCCGGTCATTCCATTTTGACGACGTGCCCGAAGAACTCGTTGCCGAGGATCTCCGGGGATATCCGGCGCGGGCCGGTGTCCCGGTTCCAGCCTGGGCGACGCCGCACATGCCGGGCGGACCGAATCTCGCGCCGGAGCGCGGGCCGCTCGGCCCGAACGTGGTGGTGGACGAGGCTGCCCGTATCGCGGTTCCGGTGTTTATCGGCAACGGCGAGATTGACACGGTGCCGGACCCGCGGGCCGAGCCGGCCGCCTATGCGGGCTCGCCGGATATCACCACCTTTATCCTGCCACGCTCCGCGCACATGCACAATTTTGCCGGATCCCGCGAATTGCTGTGGGCCCGGCTGGAGAATTGGGCGCGCGGCATCAGGAGGGCATAGGCCGCGATCGGCCGGTGCATGGCAGATCGCCTCGCCGAATCTGACGGGCTTGCGCGGGCTTTGTCGGAGGAGTGGGGCACTTACGTGCCACCTCCCAACAAAAACCCCGCGCGATGGCGGGGCGGAATCCAAAGGTTGAATGGGAGGGTAGTGTCCCGATCCAAGGTGGTGCCGGGCTTCTGGCGGCATGATACGCCGCTCGTGCTTAACGAACGGTTATGGCCACGGACCTTCGTGTCGTTACCGCTTGCCGCCAAATGATGGCTTTGCCGGAGGTGAAGCTGCCGATGCCCTGCCGGTTTCCCGGTGACCAGAGTGCGTTCAAGGCGCGCGTGCGGAAAATCCGGCCGCCGCATGGCAGTCGATGCTTTTCTTTGCGGCGCGTTGCATTTAACGGACCAGCCATGAGCAATTATCGCATTCAGGGCGCGACGGGTGAGTGGGAGGTCGTGATCGGCCTCGAAGTTCACGCGCAGGTCGTTTCGAAATCCAAGCTGTTCTCCGGGGCGGCGACGGCGTTCGGCGCGGAGCCGAACGCGCAGGTCAGTCTGGTCGACGCGGCCATGCCGGGAATGCTGCCGGTGCCCAACCGCGAGTGCATCCGCCAGGCGGTGCGCACCGGCATGGCCATCGACGCGCGGATCAACAAGTGGTCGCGGTTCGACCGCAAGAACTACTTCTACGCCGATCTGCCGCAGGGTTATCAGATCAGCCAGCTCTATCACCCGCTGGTGGGCGAGGGTTCCATCGAGATCGCGCTCGATGACAAGGATCCCGAAAATACCAAGACCATCGGGATCGAGCGCATCCATGTGGAGCAGGACGCGGGCAAGCTGATGCACGATCAGCACCCGACGATGTCCTATGTCGATCTCAACCGTTCCGGTGTGGCGCTGATGGAAATCGTCAGCCGGCCCGATATGCGCTCTCCCGCTGAGGCGGGGGCTTATCTGCGCAAGCTGAGGACGATCCTGCGCTATGTCGGCAGTTGCGACGGCAACATGGAGGAAGGCTCCATGCGCGCGGACGTGAACGTGTCGGTGCGCAAGGCGGGCGAGCCGTTCGGCACGCGGACGGAGACGAAGAACGTCAATTCGGTGCGCTTCGTCATGGCCGCGATCGAGCATGAGGCCAACCGGCAGGTGGATCTGCTGGAAAGCGGCGGCAGCGTGGTGCAGGAAACGCGCCTGTTCGATCCCGATACCGGCTCGACGCGCTCCATGCGGTCCAAGGAAGACGCGCACGACTATCGCTATTTCCCGGACCCGGACCTGCTGCCGCTGGAACTTGACGACGCCTTCCTTGAGGATTGCCGCGCCTCTTTGCCCGAACTGCCGGACGTCAAGCGCCATCGCTATGAAACCGCGCTGGGCCTGTCCGCCTACAACGCGGGCGTGCTAACGGCGGAAGTGGAAACCGCCCGCTGGTTCGAGGCGCTGCTGGCCGCGGCCGCGAAAGCGCAGGGCAAGGACGAAGGGGCGGTTGCCAAGCAGGTCGCCAACTGGTTGATGTCCGAGTTGTTCGGCGCGCTCAACCGGCTTGGCAAATCCTTGGCCGATTCGCCGGTGGACCCTGAAAAAGCGGCGGAATTGCTGGCTCTGGTTGCCGACGGCACGATTTCCGGCAGCATCGCCAAGCAGGTCTTCGAAAAGATGCTGGAGACGGGTGACGGCGCTGCCGCCATCGTGGAGCGCGAGGGGTTGAAGCAGACATCCGATACCGGCGCCATCGAAGCGGCGGTGGACAAGGTGCTGGCCGACAACGCGGACAAGGTGGAGCAATACAAGGGCGGGAAAGAGGCGCTGTTCGGCTTCTTCGTCGGGCAGACGATGAAGGCCATGCAGGGCAAGTCCAACCCGCAGGTCGTCAACGAATTGCTGAAGAAGAAGCTGGGTTGACCGGAGGCTGCCGTCAGGCAGCATCCCCGGGCTGGCGATCCGCCCAGGCGAGCAGATCCCGCCGTGCCCAGACGAGCATCCAGACTTGCGGCTTGTATTCGCCTCGCTTGTAGAGCGCGGATCGGTCCGGGGCGAAACGGGTTGCATCGGCGGTCGCGGTGGAGTCTTCCCCCACGCGGAACAGCCTTGCCCCGGCATTCAGCGGTTCCCGGTCGATGAAGTCCAGTTCCGGGCTGATCCTGGCCAGTGCCGGATCATGCCACCAACTGCTGCTGATAACGCCCCGGATCGCAGGTTCGCGCGCCATAAGGCCCGCCAGCCGTCTGTAGAGCCGGACGTAGCCCGCCGCATCGAACGCGTCGATCAGGCGGCGGTCGAAATGCGTCTCGAAAAATGGGCGGAAACCTTTGATGGGGATGCCAAGGAAACCCAGCCCGCTCAGGAACTGCCCCGGGCCGCCACGCAACAGGATGCGCCTGCTCACGCCGGAATGAAGATCGGCCAATTCCACGCCGCAGGGCACCAGCTTGCCTCGGCACAGGGCAAAATCCTTGGCGAACAAGTCGTTGTCGAGGCGGTAGAACCGATTTCGCGGCGCTTCCATCGCGGATACCATGCGCGCGAAATGCCTGTCGCGATCCGCTGACACTTCGGGCGTCAGACGTGGATCGGGGCGCGACAGGCTGCGTTCGATCAGATTCAGCATCGCCAGGCGGTGATAATGCTCCAATGCCGCTTCGCCCGCGCGGGCCACTATGGCCGCGCCGATGCCGTGCGCTTCATCGGGTACGCGATGATAGGGAGCGAGCGTGGGCAGGGCATCGAAAGCGGCAAGATAGCGTGTGACAGGAAAGTCGTCCGTCAGCCCCGGGGCGCAGGCTTGCAATTCCGTTTCGATGGGTTGGCGCAGTTCGGGAATCCGCGCGAGCACGGCGTCACCGGATGGCGACGGAAAACGATCCGCCGGACGCTGCGGTTCGGCCCGGCGTGTAGGCGGCGGTTGCAATAAGTGCCCCTTGCATTGGCCCTGTCCGTCGTGAACCTAGGGCTCAGAGCACGTGCGACCAATGGGTGTCGGCGTAATGTATTGTTGCTGCAACCGCGCCTCGCCCGTGCGCCGAGTCAGGCCCTGCGCGTGCCGCTCAGCGCGAAACTGCCGAATGCTCCCGCCTTTACGGTGCCGTTGATGGCATCGCCTTCGACCGCCGCCTCGCAATCGAGGCTGATCGGCATGGGCGACTTCATGTTCATTTTCCAGATCAGCCGGTTGCCGTCCACCTGGCCGCCGGTGATGTCCATCGAACCCATCATCGGGTTGGAGACGTTGCCGGAAAAACCGTCGCCATCCACTTCGACGACGAACACGCCTTTCTGGTCGCCCATCGGCGTTTTGGTCACGACGTCATAGGTTCCGGCGACGCTCATATCCTGCTCTCCCTTGTGCCCGCCGGGCTTACGGACCGGGCAGCCGCGCTGTCAATTGCCGCCTGTGGGAAGGGGCACGATTTCCACCGGCAGGCCCAGCTTCTTCAGTTGCGGCTCCACGGTCTTGCGGTCGCCCACCACCAGCCATGTCAGCTTTGCGGGGTCAATGGCGGCGCGGGCGGCCTTGTCGAGTTCTCCCCGCGTCATTGCGTGATAGCGGGCGGCGAGGGTTTCGTAATACGTGTCGGGGCGGCCATAGAGGACATTGCGAACCATGCCCCCCAACACGTCCGCATTGGTCTCGAAAGAGCCGGGCAGTTCACGCGCGCTGCCGTTGGTGGACCAGCGCAGTTCTTCCGGCGTGACGCCCTCGGTGCCGAGAAAGGCGCGGATGTTCTGCCGCAGCGCGGCGATGGAATCGCCCGTCCGGTCCGCCTGTACGGGGGCGGTGACAGTGAAGGCGGCGCGTTCCAGCGGGTCGCGAACCGTGCTGCGGACGCCATAGCTCCACCCCTTGGTTTCGCGCAGGTCCATGTTCAGGCGCGAGAGGAAATTGCTGCCCAGCACTTCATTGGCGGACTTGAGATCGAGAAGGTCGTCCGTCCCCTTGCTCGCCAGGACCTGACCGCCGACGATGAAGGATTGCGGCGCGTTGGGCCGGTCGACCAGCAGGATGCGTGGCCGTGGGGCCGGGATGGTCGCGCTGAAATCCTTGGCCGGGGCGGGCGTGGCGGGTGCCTGCCACTGCCCGAAGCTCTTTGCCAGCAGCGGCAGGACATCGGCCAGCGTGGTGTCTCCCACCACGAAGATGGCGGCCTTGTCCGGCCTGATCCATGCGTTGTGGAAAGCCGACAGGTCGTCGCGCGTCAATTTCTGGACAACGGCGGGATCGCCCGTTCCCGTGCCGGGGATGCCATAGGGATAGGCATCTCCGTACAGCACCGGAGACAGCAGCCGCTGTGCCAGCACGCCGGGGTTGGTCATTTCCGCGCTGATCGCGGTAAGCTGCTGGGCGCGCACGCGTTCAAGCTCCGCGGGATCGAAGGCGGGGCGTTTCACGTAATCGGCCAGAAGTTCCAGCGACGGCGCGAGGTTGGGCTTCAGCGCATCGAGCTGGAAGAACGTGGCGTCGAGGGTTGCCCCGCCGGAAAGCCGGGCGCCGAGCCGCTCCTTGGCCCGAGCCAGCTCTGTCGAATTCAGGCTTTGCGTGCCTTCGTCCATTAGCTTCAGCATCATCGCCTCGGTGCCGGGCGCGCCTCGCGGATCGGCGGCATAGCCCGCATCGAACGAGACTCGCACCGCCACCAGCGGCACTGACGTGCGCCGCGCGAAATAGACCTTGATGCCGTTGGCCAGTTGGGCGCGTTCGACATCCGGGAAATCGAGCGGAGCCAGTTCGCCCACATCGGGCAGCGCGGTGCGGTCAGGCGCGGTGACGGCGGGGGAGGGACCGCCGGTGCCCAATGCCGGATCGCGCCAGAACGCGGGGCGTGAAACCTTGCCGTCGCCGCTGCCCCTGAACCAGCCGCCCCGGTGCTCTCCGCCTTCGGTGCGCGTTCCGGGCGCGACGACCAGCCGGAATACGGGGCGGCTGAGCCACTTCGCCGTCACGTCGCGCACTTCCTGCGGCGTCAGCGCGGCGGCGCGATCCAGCGACTTGCGGAAGTATTCGGGATCGTTGGAATAGAGCAGGCCCTGCGCCAGCGTGGGCGCCTTGCCGGCAAAGCCGCCGACTTTTTCCAGCCCCCGGATTTCCGCCCCGGCATAGACTGTCGCGGCGCGGGCCAGTTCGGACGCATCCGGTCCGTTGGCGATGAAATCGGCGATCGTCCCGTCGAGCGCGGCGGCGGCCTCCACCGGATCGACGCCTGGCTTCACATCGGCCGAGATGACGAATTGCCCCGCCTGAGCGAAGATTTCCGCGCCCGCGGAAACCGAAACGGCGACTTGCCGCTTGCGGACGAGTTCATCGTCCAGGCGCGAACTGGCCAGCCCGCCCAGCACGAGCCCGCTCATGGCCAGCGGCAGGTTGTCCGGGTTGTCGAGGCCGGGGACCGCCCACATGCGATAGATGCGCGTGGTCGCCACCTGATCCTGGATCGTCTTGTCCTTGACGGCCGCCAGCGTCGGCACCGCGGCGGCGACAGGCTGCACCGCCGGGCCGGAGGGGATCGCGCCGAACCACTTGTTCACTTTCTCCCGCGCGGTCGCGGTGTCGATATCGCCCGCCAGCACCAGGATGGCATTGTTGGGGCCGTAATGATCGCGGAACCACGTGCGGACGTCTGCGAGCGAAGCGGAATTGAGATCCGCCATCGAACCGATGGTGGAATGGTGATAGGGGTGGCCGCCGGGATAGAGGTTCTCAAGCTGCTCGTATTCGACAAGGCCATAGGGCTGGTTGTCGCCCTGACGCTTTTCGTTCTGGACGACGCCGCGCTGGTTATCGAGCTTTTCCTGCGTCACCGCGCCGAGTAGGTGGCCCATGCGGTCGCTTTCCATCATCAACGCAAGGTCGAGCGCGCCGGTCGGCACCGTTTCGAAATAGTTGGTGCGGTCGAACCATGTCGTGCCGTTCACATCCGTGGCGCCGACCTGTTGCAGCGGCTCGAAGAAATCGCCGGGCACGTTTTCCGATCCGTTGAACATCAGATGTTCGAACAGATGGGCGAAGCCGGTCTTGCCCTTCGGTTCGTGCTTGGAGCCGACGTCATACCAGACGGACAGCGCCACGACCGGCGCCTTGCGATCCGTATGCACCAGCACGCGCAGCCCGTTGGCGAGCGTGAAGCTCTCGTAGGGAATGTCCACGGCCTTGACGAGATCAGCCAGCGGGGCGGCCTGCGCCTCCACCGGAGCGGCGGGCGCGGGTGCGCTCGCGACTTCGCGGGCGGGCTGGGCGGCGCAGGCGGACAGAGCGACGGCGGAAAGCGTGGCGAGCAAATAACGGCGCATGCGATTGTCCCTGACATCCTTGTGAATAGCGGCAAAATAACGAGATGTGCCGCACTATGCCATGGGGGATTTGCACCGGCTGCGCATTGGCGCGATCTATTGCACAGAAAGGTGCCGCCGGCTCAGGCGCTCAGTTGCCGCGCGACGGCTACGAATTCGTCGATGGAAAGCGTTTCGGCGCGCCGTTGCGGGTCGATACCCAAGGTGTCGAGCGCGTCCAGCGCGCCGGGCAGCCCCTTGAGGCTCTGGCGCAGCATCTTGCGGCGCTGGCCGAAAGCGGCCTCGGTGATACGCTCCAGCACGCGGGCGGAGACGCCGGACGGCCGGTCGGCGGGCGTGACGTGGACGATGGCCGACATCACTTTGGGCGGCGGCGTGAAGGCGCTGCGATGCACTTTCATCGCCAGCTTCGCGCGAGAGCGCCATTGGGCGAGGACGGCAAGCCGTCCATAGGCGGACGATCCCGGCGCGGCCACGATGCGCTGGGCCACTTCCTGCTGGAACATGAGCGTGAGGGAGCGCCATTGCGGCGGCCATGCCTCGCCGGAGAGCCAGCCGGTGAACAATGCCGTCCCCACGTTGTAGGGCAGGTTGGCGACGATCGCGAAAGGCCCGTCGAACAGCGATGCGGCGGTGATCTTCAGCGCGTCGCCTTCGATCACGCGCAGTTTGCCAGGGAATGCTTCCGCCACTTCGGCCAATGCGGGCAGGCAGCGCCGGTCCATCTCGACGGCCGTGACCTGGGCACCCGCGCGCAGCAGGGCGCGCGTGAGGCCGCCGGGACCGGGGCCGATTTCCAATACGTCCGCCCCGTGCAAGTCGCCGGGAATGGCGGCGATACGGTCCAGCAACTGCTCGTCGAACAGGAAGTTCTGCCCCAGCGCCTTCGAGGCGGAAAGTCCGTGCCGCGCGATGACGTCACGCAGGGGAGGAAGGTTCACGCGGCCTGCCTTCGCGCCGCGCATTCGCCCGCCATGCGCAGGGCGGCGATCGTCGAACCGGCGTGTGCCAGGTTGCGCCCCGCGATGGCGAAGGCCGTGCCGTGATCCGGCGAGGTGCGGATGATGGGCAGGCCGAGCGTGACGTTTACGCCCGCGTCGAAATCGAGCGTCTTGGCCGGGATCAGCGCCTGATCGTGATACATGCACAGCGCCACGTCGAATTCCGCGCGCCCGCGCGGCGAAAACAGCGCATCGGCCGGATGCGGGCCGCTGACGGCAAGCCCTTCCGCCTGCAAGGCGGCCACGGCGGGCGCAATCACGTCGCGGTCCTCATGCCCCATGCGCCCGTCCTCACCCGCGTGGGGATTGAGCGCGGCAATCGCGATCCGGGGGCGATCCAGCCCGAAATCCCGGCGCAGCGCCGCCGCCACGATGCGGGCCTTGCGCTCGACCAGGCCGCGCGTGATGAGGCGCGGCACCTCCGACAGCGCGACGTGGATCGTGAGCGGCACGGTCCGCAGGTTCGGCCCGGCGATCATCATCACGGCATCGTCGGGAGCGGTGCCCGACGCCTCGGCTACGAACTCGGTCTGGCCGGGATGCGCAAAGCCGATTTCGGCGAGCCGGGCCTTGGCGACCGGGCCGGTGACGATGCCGCCGACTCTGCCCTCGTCCGCCAGTTGCGCCGCACCGCGCAGCGAGGCGAGGGCGAGTGCCGCCCCGGCGCGGTTGGGCCGGCCGGGATCATAGGGCACGTCCTCGTCGCCGAACACCGGCAGCGCTTCGAGGAACGCCTCGGCGGCATCGGCCGGATCGGCGATCCGTGCGATCGGCACATCGAGCCTGCGCAGTCTGGCCGCGGCGGCGAGCAGTCCCGCGCCACCGACCGCGAAGAATGGTAGCGGCCCGGTCTCGTCGCGCCGGGTCCAGGCTTCGGCCAGCAGTTCAGGCCCCACGCCCGCCGGGTCGCCCAGCGAAGCCGCCAGTATGAGCGCCGTGGCGCCCACGTCAGTTATATTCGATGATGGCGTCGCGGCGAAGGTCGCGCAGATACATCTGGGCGCGCTTGTTGACGCGGTCTTCCTCCATCTGCGACATGACCTGCTCGAAGCTGGGGCCGGCATCGCCTTGCGGATCATCGCGGCCGCAGAGCATCAGAACCCGCACGCCATCGCTTATCGACCCGAAGGGCGGAGAGACTTCCCCGATCGACATGCCGAGGATCACGTCCTGCAACGGTCCCGGCAAGTCGCGCGCCTGAACCTGATCGTTTTCCACGACTTGCGCCCCCAGGCGGGCCGCCGCTTCGTTCACCGCGCCGCAGCCGTGAACCGCTTTCATCGCCGTTGCGAATTCACCCGCGCGCCTGCTGGCCTGGGCATCGGTCGTGCCGGGGGGGAACGAGATCGCCACTTGCTTGAGCGCCAGCACCGCATCGCGCGGATCAGCCGTCAATACCTGCCGCTTGTCAATCAGGTAGATGATTGAGAAGCCGCCGGGAACCTCGATCGGGCCGACAAGCTGGCCCGGCTGCAATTCGCGCGTCACCGTGGCCAGTTCGGCCGGAAGCTGCGCGAGGCGAATCCAGCCGAGATCGCCGCCCACCGCCGCCGTGGACGCCTGGGAATACTGGCGGGCATAGGCGACGAAGCTGCCGCCCTGCCGGAGTTGGCTGACGATCTGGCCAGCGTTCTCGGCAACTTGCTGCCGCGCGTCGGGCGCGGCGGCGAGATAGATTTCGCCCAGCCGGTATTCTTCCGTGCCCTTGGCGGCCTTCAGCCGCTGGATCATCTCGCTCACTTCCTCGTTCGAGACGTTGACGAAAGGCTGGATATTGCGCCCCAGCAGGCGTTGCCACGAAAGCTCGCCCCGGATCTGGCGCTTGAGCGATGCGGCGGAAGAACCGATGCGCTTGAGGTAAGCGTCCATCGCCGCGGTGTTCTGGTTGAAGTTCTGCTGCGCGACGCGAGTGTAGGTCTGTTCCACGTCATCGTCGCTCACCGCGACGTTGGCCGCGCTGGCTTCCTGGATCTGGAGCGTTTCGTCGATCAGGTTGCGCAGCACCTGAAGCCGCAGGCGTTGCAGTTCATCGGCCGAAGGCTTGTTGTCGTTCGCGGCGAGGATCAGCGCAAGGCGCTGGTCGACGTCGGTGCCGGTGATGATGTCGCCGTTCACGACGGCGGTCGCCCGGCGGACATTGGGATCGTTCTTGCCGAACAGAGTAATGTCGCTGGGGATGCCGAGCGGCGATAGCGCCTGGGAGACCGGCTCGGTCGGCGTTTCCGGCGTGACCTGCTGGGCCGCCACCGGAAGCGCGGCGATTCCAAGGCCCACGGCGAGAAACCGGCCCATGGGGATAAGCCGGCCCATAGGGACAAGCCGGATCGCGGAAAACATCAAGTTGCGAATGACTGATTCCACTTTCGCTGTGTTCCTGTTCGTGACCGGCCTGTTCGTCGCGGGTTTCGTTCCGCCACGGACAGGCTCCTGCCGGTGCCGTGTGCCGATTATCAACTTAACCACTGCTGAGCGCCGATAGCGCCTTTGTCCGCGCCTGCCAACGTCCGCGCGTTCGGACCATCAGCGCAAGCCGAGATTTCTCAGCGCGAAATAGATCTGGAAGGTGTTGCCCTTGCGCGCATCGCCGGTGCGGACATAGTCGCGCCGCCATGTCACCGCGAGTTCGAGGCAGTCGTCCTCATAGGCGAGGCCGAGGCGTGTGCGCAGGGGTTGGAACCCGTCCGAATTGTTGCGCGGGTCTTCCTTGCGGTCCGTCAGGTTGACGACCCCGGAGCCGAACATCGACCAGTATCGCGCGAAAGCCACACGCGCCGCGCCGCGCAGTTCCTCGCGGTCCTGCAAGTCTTCCAGTTCGGTGATGTTGCGGTTGAGGCGGACATAGCCGAGTTCGACATAAGTGCGCTGGTTGCCTACCGTCGCGTCGACTTCGTTGCGGCGGATGGCGAAGCTGTCCTTGTCGAGCCGGTAACGGTGCGTGAACTTCACGAAGTCGCGATAACGCACTTCAGTGCGGCCGACGATATCGGACGTGCGGCTGGTGAGACCCGTGCCGTCCGGCAGCAGAGTCTGCTTGCTGGTGAGACGATACGATTGCCCCACCGTGGCGTTGATTCGCCAGCGCGGGCGTTCGAACTGCCAGTCGAACCCGTAAGTGAAGCGGGTGCCATCCTCGACCCGGTCATAGCCGGGAAAGCGACTGAGCGCGAAGAGGTTGCTGTCTTCGAGGTCGATGGCCCGGGCGTCCTCGTTCGGCACGGCGAGATTGCGGATCGGCGGACTGGCGACGATCTGGACGCGCGGGGTCAGCACTTGCGTTCCGCCGAGCAGAGTGCCCACGAAGGGCCATTTCACGTCGATGGCGCCCAGCGCCACGCCGCGGCCCTGCCACCCCGGCTTGCCGCGATAGATCGCGGTTGTCGTTAGGCCGTTCTCGTCCGAATGATAGATGTCGCCGCGCGCCAGCGCGGTCAGCGTCACTTCCTGGCCCATCGCCGAGATGCGCCGCAAGTCCCAGCGCGCCCCGGCGAAAGCGCGCTGCGTGTCCTGTCCCGCCGTCCGCGTGATGGCGAGACTGTTGGCCTGAAATTCAATCTGGCCGCCCAGCAGCGGATCGGCGATGCGGCGGCGGTAGTCGATTTCCGGCAGGGCAAGGGGGACAAGCCCGGGCCTGTCGCCGACGCGCAGCGTCTGGGTTTCCCAACCGGCGATCGACAGATAGCTGTTGGCGTCGATCCGCCTCACCTGAATCGTGGATCGCAGCCGGTCGTCGCGGCTGATGTCGTAGCGGCGCAGGAAAGTCGCGTCGGTCGTGCGCCGCAGCGCGAACGTGACGCTCCAGTTCGGGTCGAGCTGAAACCGGCCGTTGGTGTCGATATACCCGCGGAAATCGCGCTGGGCGCCGGTATCGGGCGTCGTGCCCGTCACCGCGATGCGCTTGCTGTGCGTGGCATGGCCCGTGATCTGGAATGCCCCGCGCGAGAACAGGCCCCGATATTGCGCCGAAATCATGGGCGGCGCTTCGGTATAGGCATGGAGCGTCGTCGTCAGATCGTGATTGTCGGCCAGCCGGATATAATAGCTGGCGCCGATTTCCAGTCCGTTCGACGGGGTGGAGGACAGGTCCGGCACCAGCACGCCGGACACCGCGTTGCCGTCCGTTCGCACCGTCAGGCCGGGCAAGGGCAGCAGCGGCATGCCGAACAGTTCGAGCCTCGCGCCCTTGAAGCGCACGGTCTTGCCCTGCGCGTCGTAAGTGACGCGCGCAGCCGTGACGCGCCAGCTCGGCTTCTTGGGGCAGCCCTTGCTGTCCACCACGTCGCAGCCGGTATAGGCGGCTCTGTCGAGCACGATCGTGCCGTCGTCCGCGCGCGCGCCGCCGACGGCGGCGAGCCTGCCGCCCTCGCGCATGACGAGCAGCAGGTTCTCCATCGCGCCTGCCTTCAGTTCCTCGGTCAGCTCGACGCGATCGGTATAGGCCTGGTTGCCGTCTTCATCGACGATGCGGACGTTGCCCGTGGCCACGATCCGGCCGCTTTCGCGCTGCCATGTGACGGTATCCGCCCGCGCCGACTGGATGCCGCGGCGCAGTACGACATTGCCGGACGCGGTCACTGTGTCGGTGTTGCTGTCATACTGGACGTTGTCGGCCTCGAACGCGATGTCGCGCTCGGCGGTTTCGTCCACGACGACCGCCTGACGCTCCATGCTTGCCTCCTGCGCGTGCGCGGCGGGCAACAGGGCGGTCGACGAAACGAGAGCGGCGGCAACGGCCAGCCCGCCACGGGAGCGCAGGCACGGCCAGAGGGCGCGCGGGAACCGGGTGGCGGGGTGCATCCCTTGCCTATCGCACCGCTGCGCCCTAACTGCAATTGCCTTGAAGGCGCGCGGCACTCTCTTCGCCGCGAATCGCCCGGTCGTCAGGAGTTCCGATGAAAATCCAGTTCGTTGAAGCGCCTTCGGAAGCGGCATCGCGCATTGTCGCAAGGGTCGTGAACCAGGATTCGACGCCCCCCGATCTTGAGCCGGTGCTGGCGCAGGCGGCGAAAGCCTCGCGCTTTACCGGCAAGGCCGGACAACTGTTCGAAGGCTTTGCCGAACGCGACGGAAAGGTCGTGCGCGTGGCGCTGGCGGGGCTGGGCGCGCCTTCCGCCAGGGACCGTGCCACTGCCATCGAGCGGGCGGGAGCGGCGATCACGGCGAAGTATCTGGCGGCGGGCGAAAGCGCGCTGTTGCTCGATCTTTCGGGCGCGGGGCTTTCGGCGGAGGAAGCGGCGTCTCTGCTGCTGGCCGCCCGGCTGCGCGGCTGGCGGCACGATTCGTATCGCACGAAGCTGTCCGACGAGCAGAAGAAGTCGCTGCAAACAGTCGAGGTGGTTGGCGCGCCCGCCGGGACGGACGCGGCATGGGCCGCCCAGGAAGCCGTGGCGCAGGGCGTGGAATTCACGCGCGAACTGGTGACGGAACCGGCGAACGTCATTTACCCGGAAAGCTTCGTGGAACGCTGCCGTGAGCGCATGAAGGACACCGGCCTTGAAATCCGCGTGCTCGATGAAGCGGAAATGCGCGGTCTTGGCATGGGGGCGTTACTCGGCGTGGCGCAGGGCTCGGTGCGGGCGCCCCGCATTCTGGCGATGGTCTGGAACGGCGGGCCGCAGGACGGGCGCCCGATGGCCTTTGTCGGCAAGGGCGTCACGTTCGACACCGGCGGCATCTCGATCAAGCCCGCCGCCGGGATGGAGGACATGAAGTGGGACATGGGCGGCGCGGGCGCCGTGGCGGGGGCGATGCTGGCGATCGCGCTGGGCAAGCTCGAAGCTAATGTCGTGGGCGTCTGCGGCCTTGTCGAGAATATGCCCGGCGGCAAGGCGCAGCGCCCCGGCGATGTCGTCACCACCATGTCGGGGCAGACCGTGGAAGTCATCAACACCGATGCCGAAGGCCGCCTCGTCCTCTGCGACGCCATGACATGGGTGCAGAAGGAATACGATCCGGCCGCCATCGTCGATCTGGCCACGCTGACCGGCGCGATGATTATCGCGCTGGGGCACGAATACGCCGGGATGTTCTGCAACGACGACGATCTTGCCGGACAACTGGACGCGGCGGGCGCGGCGGTGGGCGACCGGCTGTGGCGCTTCCCGCTCGGCCCGGCCTACGACAAGATGATCGAGAGCCCCATCGCCGACATGAAGAACGTCGGCCCGCGCTATGGCGGTTCGATCACGGCGGCGCAATTCCTGCAACGCTATGTGGAAAACGGCACGCCCTGGGCGCATCTCGACATCGCGGGCACGGTGTGGACCGACAAGCCCGGCACGACGTGGGACAAGGGCGCCAGCGGTTTCGGCGTGCGCCTGATCGACCGTTATGTGAAGGACAACCTTGTCGGGAAATAGGCTCGTCGGGAAGCAGGACGGACATGCGCGTCGACTTCTACCAGCTTGGCCGCGATCCGGCGGAAAAGGCGCTGGTGCCGCTGGCGCGCAAGACGCTGGAGGCCGGTGAGCGCCTGCTCATCGTCTCCGGGGACGAGGCACAGCTTGGCCGCATCGACCGCGCCCTGTGGGAAGAGGACCGCGCGGGCTTTCTCGCCCACGACATGGCGGGCGGGGAGCATGACGCCTTGCAGCCCATCCTGCTGTCCCCTGAGGCGGAGCCCGCGAACGGCGCGGGGTTCATGGCCATCACCGATGGTGTCTGGCGCGAAGCCGATCCGCCGTTCGCCCGCACACTGTTCCTGTTCGATGAAGGGACGATCGACGCGGCCCGCGCGTGCTGGTCCATGCTCGGCAAGCGCGGCGGGGTGGAGCGCCGATACTGGAAGCAGGACGGCGGGCGCTGGGTGGAAGGCCCCTGACGCGATGCAGGGAAATGGACCGCGCGATCTTGCGGTGCAACATTTTCCCGGCTAGGGGCCGCGCCACTTTACAAAACGACACGAAAAAATCGCAAGGAACCCAACCATGGCGGTCACTCGCACATTCTCGATCATCAAGCCCGACGCCACGCGCCGCAACCTGACGGGCGCCGTCACCCGGATGCTGGAAGAGGCCGGCCTGCGCGTCGTCGCTTCAAAGCGCATCCACATGACGAAGGAGCAGGCCGAAGGCTTCTACGCCGTCCATAAGGAACGCCCCTTCTTCAACGATCTGGTCAGCTTCATGATTTCCGGCCCGGTCGTGGTGCAGGTGCTGGAAGGCGAGGATGCGGTGAAGCGCAACCGCGACGTGATGGGCGCCACCAATCCGGCCGATGCCGCCGAAGGCACGATTCGCAAGGCTTTCGCCGAAAGCATCGAGGCGAATTCGGTCCACGGTTCGGACAGCGACGAGAACGCCAGGATTGAGATCGACTATTTCTTCAAGCCGGAAGAGATCGTCGGCTGATCTGCGATCACGCCCATGACGTATAGCGAAGGCCGTCCCCCTGGGGGCGGCCTTTTCGTTTGAAACGGCGGGGCGGGGCGCTTATCTTTCCGGCAAAGGAGATTGCGATGCTGGGCATGGGTCAGACGGGCGAGGATTGCCCCTTTGAATTCAACTTCGATGAAAAGACGTTCAAGGTGGGTGACACGGTAAGCTATCGCGTCAACGGCAGCCTTGAGGGGTTCCCTTTCGTCGGGACGCTGGTGGAAGTGCATGACGATCATGTCATCATCGCGCCCGATCCCACCAAGCCCGACGACCGCTATCGCGGCACGCGTGAAAGCCGCCCGATGGTGGACGAAAGCGAGATCAAGTAGCGCTATTCAGAACTGATCGGCGGCGTCCATCAGTGTGGTGAGCCGCCTGGGCGCCACCGCGCGCCAGCTTCGTGCCAGCCAGTCCGTCACCAGTTCCCAATCCACGCCGGGGCGGTTGAGGATCACGCCGACCCAGCCATGGGCGCCGTAATAGGCCGGACGGAAATAGGCGTCCGGCCGCGCTTCGACCAGTTCTTCCAGTTCGTCCTGCCCACTGGTCTTGGCGAGCAGTGCGATATGCGGCGTGCCGTGATGCTGGTCGTTGAAATAGGCGAAATATTTGCCGCCGGCCCGCCAGCCGGGCGCGCCGTGCGAAGGGCGCTCTTCCGCTTCCGGCAGCGCCATCGCGAGTTCCCGCACGCGCGACAGCAGCCATTCGGGTGAGGATTCCCGGCTGACGAGCCGTTCCAGACAGCGCGAATAGAGCTGGTGTTCCGCGATCAGGACGCGCGCGGCGAGTGTGTCGGGGGTATCGCCCGGCAGGATGGCGACAGGCGTCTGACCCAGGATCGGCCCGGCATCGAGTTCGGCCGTCACCAGATGCACCGTCACGCCACCATGCGTGTCGCCCGCTTCGATGGCGCGTTCATGAGTGTGCAGGCCGGTGTATTTCGGCAGCAGGGATGGATGGACGTTGAGCAGCCGGCCTTCCCACCGCGCCACGAACTCCGGCGTCAGGATGCGCATGTAACCGGCCAGCGCCACGTATTGCGCGCCGTGTTCGCGGATCGCCGCGTCCATCGCGTGATCGTGATCGGCGCGCGCCATGCCCTTGTGCGGCAGGGCGAACGTGGGCACGCCTTCCGCCGCCGCCAGCGCCAGCCCGCCGGCTTCGGGGTTGTTGCTGGCCACCAGCACGATTTCATAAGGGCAATCCGCCGCGCGGGCGGCATAGAGCAGCGCGGCCATATTGGTGCCGCTGCCCGAAATCAGGACGGCGACGGGCGCGCGCCGGGATTGCTCCGCCTCAGGCAAGGTGCACGGCTTCCCAGGCCGCGCGCGCGCTCCACGTCTCGGCGGAGCCCTGCACGGTGCAGCCGCGCTGCCCGGCCTCTATCGCCCCGATGACGAACGCCTCTTCGCCCGCCGCCGCCAGATCGGCCAGCAACGATTCGGCATCGTCCGCCGCCACGGCGAGCACCATGCCCACGCCGCAGTTGAACGTGCGCGCCATTTCGGCGGGCTCGATATTTCCCTGCGCCTGGAGGAAGGCCATCAGCCGGGGTTGCAGCCACGATCCGGCATCGACGCGGGCGTGCAGTCCTTCGGGCAGGACGCGGGGAATGTTTTCCAGCAGGCCGCCGCCGGTGATGTGGGCCAATGCGTGGATGCGGCCGGAGCGAATCAGCGGCAGCAGGCTTTTCACATAGATGCGCGTCGGCGCGATCAGTGCGTCGATCAGCAGCGCGTCCTGATCGAACAGGGCGGGGCGGTCCAGCTTCCAGCCCTTGTCGGCCGCCAGCCTGCGCACCAGCGAATAGCCATTGGAGTGGACGCCGGAGGACGCCAGCCCGATCAGCACGTCGCCTTCGGCCACTTTGTCTCCGGTCAGTTGCTCGCCGCGCTCCACCGCCCCGACACAGAAACCGGCGAGATCATAGTCGCCCGGCGCATACATGCCGGGCATTTCCGCCGTTTCCCCGCCGATCAGCGCGCAGCCCGCGATACGGCAGCCATCGGCGATTCCCGCCACGACTCGCTCCGCGACGCCGTTGTCCAGCCTGCCGGTGGCGAAATAGTCGAGGAAAAACAGCGGCTCCGCGCCCTGGACGATCAGGTCGTTCACGCACATGGCGACAAGGTCTATCCCGATGGCGTCGTGCCGGTCATGGTCAATGGCCAGCTTCAGCTTGGTGCCGACACCATCGTTCGCCGCCACCAGCAGCGGATCGGAATATCCCGCCGCGCGCGGATCGAAGAAACCGCCGAAGCCGCCCAGTTCCGCGTCCGCGCCGGGCCGCGCGGTCGCTTTCGCCAGCGGTCCGATCGCCTTGACCAGCGCGTTTCCGGCCGCGATGGAGACACCTGCCTGTTCGTAACTGTAGGACTTTTGCGTGCGATCGTCTGACATGATCCGGCGCCTATCCTTTTCCGGCTTGGATTTCCATGACCGTTTGGGCAAAAGGCATCCGGTTTTCCCCGATGACTGATGCAACTCCCTTCTCCACGCGGCTTCTGGAAGAGCGGCGCAAATGGCGGACCCGCCCGGCGGCGCGGCTTGCCGTCCTGCTGGGCGCCGCGCTTGCGCTGGCGCTTGCCGCCATCGGGCCCGCCCGCCTGATCGCGCAGATCGAGGGGGAGCGCGGCATCGCGCCGCTCGCCACGACGACTGACATTCAGGTGGGCGGCATCGAAGTCGACGTTTCGGGCAAGAACGGCGATGACGCGCGTCTGCAAGGATGGAAGCTAGCCCAACGCAAGGCGTGGGAAAAGCTCGGCGGCGCGCAGATGAGCGACGGACAGATCGACGCCATGGTTTCCGCTGTCGTCATCGAGCACGAGCAGATCGGCCCGCGCCGCTATGTCGCGCGGCTCGGCGTGATCTTCGATCGCGCCAAGGCGGGGCAGTATATCGGGTCCGCGGGCGGTAGCCGGGCCGTGTCGCGCTCGGCGCCGATGCTGGTGATACCGGTGCTCTATTCCGGCGGCACGGCGCAAGTGTTCGAGGTTCGCGGGCCGTGGCAGCGCGCCTGGGCGGGCTTCCAGGCGTCGGCCAGCCCCATCGACTATGTGCGCGCATCCGGCGCGGGTGGCGATTCGCTGTTGCTGACCGCCGGGCAGCCCGGCCGCCGGAGCCGGTTGTGGTGGCGCACGATTCTCGATCAGTTCAACGCTTCCGACGTGCTGGTCTCCGATGCCCGGCTGGAACGGCAATGGCCGGGCGGGCCGGTGCGCGGCACGTTCACCGCGCGCTATGGGCCGGACAATACCTGGCTGGGCAGTTTCGCGCTGACGGCCAACGACGAGGCGGGCGTGCCGAAGATGCTCGATGACGCGGTTCGGCGGATGGACGGGCTGTTCAGCGATGCGCTGGCGCAGGGACTGTTGCGGCCCGATCCGACGCTGAATCTCGATCAGTCCGCTTTTGCCGCGGCTCTGGCGAAGATCCGCGCGGCAATCGGCCCCTTGCAGGAAGCCGCGCCCGGCGGACCTGCAGCCACGCCGACTCCGGCCGCCAGCGCTTCGCCCACGCCATCGGCGGCAGTGGCGGCTTATACCATCCAGTTCGCCTCGCCGGATGCGGCGGCCGTCGATGCCACGCTGTCCGCGGTGCGCGGCACGCCCGGCGTGCAAGGCGCGGCGACCACCAGCATCGCCATCGGGGGCACGTCCGTCATGCGCGTGACTTATGCGGGCGATAGCAACGCACTCGCCGCCGCCCTGCGTGCGCGCGGCTTCCAGGTCGGCGGCAGCGGCAGCGTGCTGACCATCCGGCGCTGATCGCGGCAAGGTTCGGCCCATGCGCCAGATCGCGCTTCCCCTGACGGCGGATTCGGAAAAAGGCGGCGCCCGGATCGTCACCGGCGCGGCCAACGCTCATGTGATCGACGCTTTCGCCAACACGGCCGCGTGGCCCTTCCGCACCGCGATCCTGTTCGGTCCGCCGCGTTCGGGAAAGTCCCTGCTCGCCCGGTGGTTCGCGGGCAGCGGGCTGGGCGAAGCGGTCGACGATGGCGAAGCGATGGACGAGACCGAACTGTTCCATCGCTGGAACCGCGCGCGGGAAGCGGGGCGGGCGCTGCTGATCGTCTGCAATCGCGATGAAACCGGCTGGCCGATTGCCTTGCCGGACCTCGCCTCTCGCATCGGAGCGGCGCTTCATCTGTCCATCGCCCCGCCCGATGATGCCATGATGGCGCAATTGATCGAGCTTCACGCCGAAAAACGCGGCCTCGTCCTCGATTCTTTCGCCACGTCCTATCTTGTCCCGCGCTGCGAGCGTAGCCACATGGCAGCCGAACGTCTGGTGGGGGCGATCGACCGGCTCAGCCTGGAACGAAAGCAGCCGCCGACGCTGGGAATCTGGCGCGACGCCTTGCGGGAAATCGCGGACGCCGCCGGCCGGACGGAGCAGCCGCGCTTGCTTTGAGGCGCATTTTGAGGGAACACGGGGCAAGATGTTTGCCAAGCTGACCGATTATCTGGATTCCATCGTCGCGCGCGATCCCGCGCCGCGCTCGCGCTGGGAAGTGCTGCTCTATCCCGGTCTCTGGGCCATGGCGTGGCACCGCGTGGCGCATTGGCTGTTCGAGGCGCGGCTCTATTTCCTAGCCCGCGCCGTCAACCACCTGTCGCGCTTCCTGACGGGAATCGACATCCATCCGGGCGCCACCATCGGACGCCATCTGTTCATTGACCACGGCTTTACCGTGATCGGGGAAACCGCGCTGATCGGCGATAACGTCACGATCTATCAGTGCGTGACGCTGGGCGGCACCAATCCCGCGAATGGCGTGGGCGGCAAGCGCCATCCCACATTGGAGGACAATGTGATCGTCGGGTCCGGCGCGCAGATTCTCGGGCCGATAATCGTGGGGCAGCGCGCGCGCATCGGCGCCAACGCGGTCGTTACGGACGATGTGCCAGAAGGCGCCACCATGGTGGGCGTCAAGGCGCGTTCCACGCTGGTCGCGGCGGAAACCTGGGCCAGGGACTTCATTCCCTACGGCACGCCCTGCAAGGAAGGCTGTAAGGATCAGACCGATCCGGCAAGCCAGCGGATCGCCGAACTGGAAGGCGAGATCGCGTTGTTGCGGGCACAGGTGCAGGAACTGGTGAGTGAGCGCCGCCCGACAAAGCCCGCCTCATCCCCGCCGCGCAAGCGCACGCGAAGCTGAACGGAGGCTGACGGCGGATGGGGGCAGGCACGAACGGGTCCGGCGCCACTGTCATCGCATTCCCGCAGGCCCAGCTAACGCATGCCCGGTCGTTGCAAATCGGCTTCGATCGGCTGGAACTTCAGCGCATCCTCGATCTCTATGGCCGCATGGTCGCCGCCGGGCAGTGGCGGGACTATGCGATGGACTTCGGACGAGACGCCGCGAACTTTTCCGCCTTCCGCCGTTCGTCCGAACGACCGCAGGCGCGCATCGAAAAACGCCCTTCGCTGCGGGGACGGCAGGGCATGTGGACGCTGTTCGGGGACGCGGGCCAGGTGCTCAAGCGCGGACATGAGCTTTCCGGCGTCCTGTTTCCGCTCGAACGCCGGTTGCTCAAGATCGTCGAGGAATAGCGCGCGCGGTCAGCTCTCGGCGCGCCCGGCCTTTTCCAGCATGGCGATGGCGTTGAATGCCTGTTCCAGACCGTTCTGCACCGGCGAGTCCCCCGTCCGGTCGCTGATCCGCTCCCACGCGGCGGCGACGCCTTCGGGCGTGCATTCGGCGTCGGGCAACAGCACGCCTTGGTTCATCGTTACCCAGATCGACTGGAAAATCCCGGCGCCTGCGCCCACGATGGCATTGCCGGGCGCATCGTCGCTGACGAGGAAAAGCGCCGCGGGCACGACATCCTTGGGATCGAAGGCGTGGAACGCCTGTTCGGGCAGGATGTCTTCGGTCATTCGCGTCGCGGCGGTGGGCGACAGCGCATTGACCCGGATATCGTGTTTCGCGCCTTCGAAATGCAGGGTCTTCATCAGGCCGACCAGCCCCATCTTGGCGGCGCTGTAGTTTGCCTGTCCGAAATTCCCGCCGAGGCCGGCCGACGATGTCGTCATCATCACACGGCCGTAATTCTGTTCGCGCATGATGTCCCACACCGCCTTGGTGGCAAAAGCGGAGCCGAGCAGATGCACGCGCAGGACCATTTCGAAATCGGCGGGTTCCATCTTCGCGAAGCTCTTGTCCCGAAGGATGCCCGCGTTGTTGATGAGGATGTGGACGCCGCCCCATGCCTCTTTCGCGCGGACGGCCATTACCACCATCTGTTCGTAATCCGCGACGTTGCCGCCGTTGGCCATGGCCTCGCCGCCCGCGCCGCGAATTTCGTCGACCACGGCGAGCGCCGCGTCCGAATGGCCGGTGCCGTCGCGCGAAGTGCCCAGATCGTTGACCACGACCCTGGCGCCCCGCCGCGCCAGTTCG
Organism: uncultured Novosphingobium sp.; assembly: GCA_964621355.1. GTDB lineage: Bacteria > Pseudomonadota > Alphaproteobacteria > Sphingomonadales > Sphingomonadaceae > Novosphingobium. Next base: position 30,019 of record CAZUOV010000010.1, read on the forward strand.
AGCGCATAGGCTCTGCCAAGTCCGCCGCCCGCGCCGGTGACGATCGCAACCCTGTCCTTGAACGAAATGGCCATCTTGCCGTCCGCCTCTTTTCCGAAATTCCAGCCAGGCGGGACTGACACGGGCGGATGGGCATGGCAACCACGCAAAAAATGTCAATCAACCGTCATAAATATGACGTAGGGGCGTCATCGAATTGCCAGTCAGCACGTTCAGGGAGCTTTTTCGCCGTGGCCAGACCGATCCGCACGTCCGCTTTCGCACTTGCCCTGGCGGCTGGCTGCTCGGCGCTGCCCGTCCATGCGCAGGACACAGATCGGGCGTCAATCCAGCAGGAACTGGCCGCCATGCGCGCCCAGATGGCGCGAATGGCCGAGAGGATCGATTCGCTCGAAACGCAACTGGCCGATGCACAGGCGCGGGCCGACGCAGCGGGGAACGCGGCCGCGGCGGAGCCGGAAACGCGGATCAAATGGGACGGCGCGCCGAAACTGGCCACGAAAGAGGGCTGGTCGTTCAAACCGCGCGGACGGCTGCAATTCGATGCCGCCGGTGTCGATACGCCGGACGGGATCGCGGCCCGGAAGCAATTGGGCTTCGGCACGGAAATCCGGCGCGCCTACATCGGTTTCGACGGCACCATGCCCGGCGGGTTCGGCTATCGGCTGGAAGCCGATTTCGCCGACAACGAGGTGGAGGTTACCGACCTTTATCTGACCTATGCCGCCAGCAAGCAAATCACTGTCACGATCGGCCAGCACAAGCCGTTCTGGGGCATGGAAGATGCGACTTCCGACCTGTTCCTGAGTTTTCAGGAGCGCGCGGCGTTCAACGGCGCGTTCGGCTTTGAGCGCCGAATGGGCGTGAGCGGCGCGTGGCAGGCCAAGGCATTGCTGGTGCAGGCGGGCGTGTTCACGGACGATGTCGCCGATCTCGGCAGCGACCGGAACAACAGCTATGGTTTCGATGGCCGTATCGTCTTCATGCCGAAACTGGGCAAAGGCCAGCTTCACGTCGGCGGGTCCGCCCACTTCCGGGACTTCAACGATCATACGACCGGGACGCGTTACCGCGCCCGGCCTTTCGTGCATACCACCGATCTGCGGCTGGTCGACACGGGCACGTTCAGCGCAACCGGCGAACGCAACTATGGCGTGGAACTCGCCTATATCCGGGGCCGTTTTCACGCATCCGCCGAAAGCCATTGGCTGACGGCGCGGCGCCCCGGACTGGCAGACCCCACGTTCAACGGCGGCTATGTCGAAGCGGGCTATCTGCTGACGGATGACGTGACGGCATACAAAAACGGCGGCTACGATCGTATCCGGCCGAAGAAGCCGGTCGGTGCGGGCGGGATCGGCGCGGTGCAGGTCAATGTCCGCTATGACTGGCTAGACCTTTCGGATGCCGGTGTCGTCGGCGGACGCCAGCGGTTGGCGGGTGTTTCCGTGGTGTGGATGCCGACCGATTATGTCCGCTTCCTCGCGAACTATGGCCACCTGTGGCTGCGCGGCGCGGCGGTGTCCGCGGGCGCGGATCGCGATTATTCGGCCGATGCCTTCGGAATGCGCGCCCAGTTCGATTTCTGAGGGGGCGATTTCCGAAGGGGCGGTGTCATCAAGCAAAGCCTTGCCCCCGGCGCGGGCAACGGCCATAGGCTCGCAGCCGAATCCCCCGCACATGCGCGAAAGGTCGGCCATGAAAGTCCGCGTCTATGTCAGCCTCAAGCCCGGCGTTCTCGATCCGCAGGGGCGCGCCATCCACCATGCGCTGGAAGGGCTGGGGTTCGCGGGCGTCAACGACGTGCGCGCGGGCAAGCTGATCGAGCTTGATGTGGACGACGGCGTGACGGACGCGGCGCTGGACGAAATGTGCCGCAAGCTGCTCGCCAACATGGTGGTGGAGAATTTCCGTATCGAGCGGGTTGCCGCCTGAAAGGCCCAAGATGAGCGAGTTTCGTTCCGCTGTCGTCACGTTTCCCGGATCGAACTGCGATCGCGATATGGCGGTCGCGCTGGAGAAGGTTTCGGGGCAGGCGCCGTTCCGTGTCTGGCACGGTGATGCCGAACTGCCCGAACGGCTCGATTTCATAGCCTTGCCGGGCGGGTTCTCCTATGGCGACTATCTGCGCTCCGGCGCCATGGCCGCGCGTTCGCCGATCATGCGCGCGGTGGCGCAAGCCGCGACGCGGGGCGTTCCGGTGCTGGGCGTGTGCAACGGCTTCCAGGTCTTGACCGAAGCCGGATTGCTGCCCGGCGCGCTGATGCGCAATTCGGGTATCCGCTTCGTATGCCGCGATATTGCGCTGACCGTGGAGAACACGCAATCGCTGTTCACTTCCGGCTATGAGGCGGGGCAGCGCATTCTCGTTCCCGTCGCGCATCACGACGGCAACTATTCGGCCGACGATGCCACGCTGGATCGGCTCGAAGGGGAAGGGCGCGTCGCGTTCCGTTATGCCGAGCCCGTGAACGGTTCCGCGCGCGGCATCGCCGGCATCCTCAACGATGCGGGCAACGTGCTGGGCATGATGCCGCATCCCGAGCGCATGATCGAGCCGGCGCAGGGCGGCACCGATGGCCGCACCCTGTTCGAAAGCGCCGTGCGGGGCCTCGTTCGCGCCTGATCGCGCGTCAGCCTGTCACGGCCGCATCCTTCCGTCAGGCGGCGGCGGGGCCTTGCTTGCGGTCGCGTGACAGGAACAGTTGCAGGGTATCGTCGGCGGCCATCGGGCGGCCATAGTAATAGCCTTGGATTTTCCGGCAGCCGAGCTGCTGCACGGCCGCCAGTTCGGCCGCCGTCTCCACGCCTTCCGCCGTCGTCGACATATCGAGGCTGTCCGCCATGGCGACCACGGCGCGGATGATCGCAAGGCTTTCCGGGTTGCCGGTGGCCGCGCCCTGCACGAAGCTGCGATCCACCTTGATATTGGAGAAGCGCAGCCGGCGCAGATAGCCCAGCGACGAATATCCCGTGCCGAAATCGTCGAGCGCGACATGGCAGCCCAGCGCCATGACCTTTTCCAGCGTCGCGCGCGCTAGATTGTCGTCGCGCACGAAGATGCTTTCCGTCACTTCCAGTTCGAGGCGCTGGGGTGCGAGGCCGCTCAGCGACAGCGCGCCGACCACTGTCGCCGCGAAGTTCGAATCGAGCAGTTGCTCGCCCGAGACATTGACGGCGACCCGGATGTGCGGGGGCCAGCGCATCGCTTCCCGGCAGGCTTCCCGCAGCACCCATTCGCCGATCGGCACGATAAGGCGCGTGTCTTCGGCAAGGGGAATGAATTTCGCCGGACTGACCAGCCCGTGCTGATCGTTGTGCCAGCGCAGCAGGGCCTCGAAGCTGACGATGCTTTCGTTGTCCGCATCGACCACGGGCTGGAAATTCAACTGAAATTCGTTGCGTTCCAGCGCACGCCGGAGGGCGAATTCCAGCTTGCGGCGTTCCTCGGCATGGGCATGAAGGGCGGGCTCGTAGGTGAAGTGACTGCCGCCGCCGCCGTCCTTGGAGCGATAGAGCGCCAGGTCCGCGTTGCGCATCAGGGTTTCGACCGTGGAGCCGTCGCGCGGCCCCACGGCGGAACCGACGCTGGCACCCACAAAGAGCGTGTGATGATCTATTTCATAGGGTTGCGAAAGCCGGTCGATCACGCGCTGGGCGACCTGTTCGACGCGGCGGCTGTCCGATGCATCGCGCACCACGACCGCGAATTCGTCGCCGCCCAGGCGGCCGCACAACTCGTTGTCGGTCATCTGTTCCTTGAGGCGTTCGGAAACGCAGGCGAGAAGTTGATCCCCCACCAGGTGTCCCAGCGTATCGTTCACGGCCTTGAAGCGGTCGAGGTCGATCATCAGGAACGCGCAGCGCGTGCGCCATTGTTCGGCATAGGCGAGGGCGTCGCCCAGCGCCTCAGTCAGCATCATGCGGTTCGGCAGGCCCGTCAGCGTATCGTAACGGGCCATGTAGGCGATCTTGTCGGAGCTTTCGCGCTGTTCGGTGACGTCGGAACCGACGCCGCGGAACCCCTCGAACACCCCCTTGTCGTCGATGCGCGGCGTGCCCGAAAGCTCCCACCAGCGATGACGTCCGGCAATCGTGACGCGCACCAGCAGGTTGGAAAAGCTTTCACGGCGCTTGAGGCGTTCGGCAAGGTCATGCAGGCTGGACGAGAACTGGCCGGTATCCCATGCCGGTCCGGCGATAAGCTGAATGAACGGCTTGCCCTCGATCTCCCGGGAATCGAGGCCAAGGGCATAGGCGAAACGCGGGGAAACGCCCTTGACCCGGCGTGACGTGTCGATTTCCCAGAGCCAGTCCGCCTCGTTCTCTTCGAATTCGCGCAGCAGCAGCGAGACGACTTCGTCCTTCTCCGTCATGGCGGCTTCCGCGATCTTCATCGCCAGATGCCGCCGCGCGTCGGCGATCGCACCCATGCAAACGGTGGCGACAAAGGCCAGCGAGGCCAGCACCATGATCCAGTTGCCGGAAAAGGCGAAGCTGACAGCGGCCCCCCCGCCGACAATACCGGTGAACATGATCGTCCCGAGCGGCACCGACGGCAGGACAATGGCGGAAATAGCCATCACCATGGCAATCACCGTCCACAGTTCGAAGCGTTTTTCCAAACCGCCATACAGACTGAAGACCGCCAGCGGCACGACCCAGACCAGCGCGAGTATGATCGCGCTGCCGGTCTGGGCGTTGACTTCCTCACGCGTGATACTGCGCGAGTCGGCGTCTATCAGCGACGAATCGACATGACTGGCATAGAAAAGCGAAGCCGCGAGCGCCACCAGCCAGGCGATTACCGGCACCAATCCCACCGAGTCCTTAAAAAGCACGCCGATTACCAGCGCGGCAAGTCCATGCGTCAGGCTTCGCGCCCGGTTCGATCGCGCGAGGCTGGCGTATTGCAGGCCGCGCAGCCGTGCCCAGTCGCCATCGGCATGCTCGGTCAGGCCGAGCACCGTCAGGACCGGAAGCTCGGTCTGGATATCGCCGGGGACTGGCTGATCGTTCTTCACGCCGGTGCTATAGGGAGGAAAGAGTTATCGCCGGGTAAAACCCCCGGCTGGCAATTGCGCGCCGGTCGACTTTTTTCGGCGCCGGAGGCAAGACGGCGGATAATTATGGAGCAACCGCGAAAACCCCTGCGCATCGCCGTTTCCGGCTATGTCGGAACCGGCAAGACCACCTTCTGCGAAGCGCTGGCCGGGTCGCTTGACGCACCGATGATCGCGGAAGGCATGGACGGATTGCTGGCGGCGGAAAACGCCTATCATGCGGCGGTGCGCGTGCCTTCGCCCGACCGGCCTGCCGTGGCGGCCGCGCGGGAACGGCTGCTCGGCGCCTTTGCCGAGTGGGCGAAACGGCGGGAAGCCCTTTGCGCGCGGGAAACATCTTTCGTGGCGGACCGCTGGGAAGCCGATCTGCTTGTCTGGTGGTTGACGCTGCTGGGCGGCAGCGGCATGGCCGTGGACCGGGAGACGATGACACTCCTGCGCGATCTCAGGGCCAGGGCTTCGCGGCTGACGCATGTTATCGTCATGCCGTTCCAGAAACCGTTTCCGGGCCAGCGCAACAGTGACGGAATGGTCCGCCGCGCCGATTTCACGACGCAGGCGCTCTATGAAGCGACGCTTGCCGGAGTCATCGCGTCCTTTGCCGGGATTCGCGCGATCCGGTTGCCCGCGGGCGCGGTGTCAGTCGAACAGCGGGTGGATCAGGCCCTGCGGGCGCTCGGCGTTATTCGACCGTGACGCTCTTGGCGAGGTTGCGGGGCTGATCGACGTCCGTGCCCTTGGCGCAGGCGACGTGATAGGCCAGCAGTTGCACCGGCACGGCATAGACCATGGGTGCGATCAGGGGGTGGACTTTCGGCATCTCGATCGTGGCGAGGCAGCCTTCGCCCGCTTCGGCCAGCCCTTCGGCGTCCGATATCAGAACGATCCTGCCGCCGCGCGCGCGCACTTCCTGCATGTTCGACACGGTCTTTTCGAACAGCGGGCCGGAGGGGGCGAGGACGATGACAGGGACGGCATCGTCGATCAGTGCGATGGGACCGTGCTTCATTTCGCCGGAGGCATAGCCTTCGGCATGGATATAGCTGATTTCCTTGAGTTTCAGTGCGCCTTCCAGCGCCAGCGGGTAATCCGGCCCGCGCCCGAGATAGAGCACGTCGCGCGCGGGCGCGATCAGGTGCGCCATGGCGGCGATCTCGTCGTCGTGGGCCAGCGCCGCGTTGAGGCAGGCGGGCGTTTCGATCAGGTGGCGGACGACTTCGCATTCCTCCGCCCGGTCCATGCGGCCCCGCTTGACGGCAAGATGCGCGGCCAGCGCGGCCAGCACGGCAAGCTGGCAAGTGAATGCCTTGGTGGACGCGACGCCGATTTCCGGCCCGGCGTGCGTGGGCAACAGCAGGTCCGCCTCCCGCGCCATGGAGCTTGTCGGCACGTTGACCACGACGGCGATGGTCTGCCCTTCGGCCCGGCAATGGCGCAGCGCGGCCAGTGTGTCCGCCGTTTCGCCGGATTGCGAGATGAACAGCGCCAGCCCGCCCGGTTCCAGAACCGGCTCCCGATAGCGGAACTCGCTCGCCACGTCGATGTCGACGGGCAGGCGCGCGAACCGCTCGAACCAGTATTTCGCCACCATGCCCGCGTAGTAGCTGGTGCCGCAGGCGACGATGGTGACGCGATTGATGGCTGACAGGTCGAAGTCGATCTGCGGCAGCGCGACGGACTGGTCCACTTGCCGGACGTAGCTGCGCAGGGTCTGCGCGACGACCGTGGGCTGCTCGAAGATCTCCTTCTGCATGAAGTGGCGGTAATTGCCCTTTTCGATTGCGGTCGCGGACGCGCCGGAACTGACCACGGCGCGCTTGACGGGGTTGTTGTCCTTGTCGAACACGCGCGCGCCTTCCCGCGTCACGATCACCCAGTCGCCTTCGTCCAGATAGCTGATGCGCTGGGTGAGGGGCGCCAGGGCCAGCGCGTCGGAACCGAGATAGGTTTCTCCCTCGCCGTAACCGACCACCAGTGGCGAGCCGAGCCGCGCGCCGATCAGCATGCCGGGATGGCGGCGGAAAGCGATGGCGAGCGCGAAGGCCCCGCGCAGCCGGGGTAGTACCGCGGCGACGGCGCTTTCCGGCGATTCCCCGGCCTCGATCCGTTCGGACACCAGGTGGGCGACGACTTCCGTGTCCGTCTCGCTCTCGAATGAGCGGCCGCGCGCGATCAGTTCCTCGCGCAAGGCGCGGAAGTTCTCTATGATGCCGTTGTGGACGAGCGCGACTTCTTCCGTTGCGTGGGGGTGCGCGTTGGCGGATGTCGGCGCGCCGTGTGTCGCCCAGCGGGTATGGGCGATGCCGGTCTGTCCCGGAGCAGGGTTTTCCGCCAGTTCGGCAACAAGGTTCAGGAGCTTGCCCGGCGCGCGGCGGCGGATCAGTTGCCCGTCGTGAACAGTGCAGACGCCCGCGGAATCATAGCCCCTGTATTCCATGCGGCGCAGACCGTCGACGAGCCGGTCCGCCACTTCGCCCTTGCCGACGATTCCGATGATTCCGCACATGCTCTTGTTCTGTCCTTCCTGAACCCTTCGCCGGCGCCTAGCGGCTTTCGGCCTTTTTCTTCTTCATCGCATCATGGAAGCGATCGGCCCAGCCGGGCTTCACCAGTTGTTCCGCGCGCACCAGCCGCAGTTCGCCATCGGCCACATCGCGGGAAACCGCGCTTCCGGCGGCGACAATGGCGTCCGCGCCGATCCGCACCGGCGCGATGAGGGCGGAGTTCGATCCGATGAAGGCCCGTTCGCCGATCACGGTCCTGTGCTTGAAATAGCCGTCATAGTTGCACGTGATCGTGCCCGCGCCGATGTTCGCGCCCGCGCCCACTTCGGCATCGCCCAGATAAGTGAGGTGGTTGGCCTTGGCGCCCTTGCCCAGCACGGCCTTCTTGATCTCGACGAAATTGCCGACCCTGGCCTTTTCCTCCAGCACCGCGCCGGGGCGCAGGCGGGCATAGGGGCCGATTTCGGTCCCGGCTTCCAGAGTCGCGCCTTCCAGGTGGCAGAAGGCATGGATCGTCACGTCGTCGGCCACGGCCACGCCCGGTCCGAACCAGACGTTCGGCTCCACCGTCACGTCCCGGCCCAGCACGGTGTCCCACGAAAACCACACGGTTTCCGGCGCGACCAGAGTCGCGCCGTCGGCCATGGCCTGTTCCCGGCGGCGTTGCTGCCAGCGGACCTCGGCCTGCGCCAGTTCGCTCCGGCTGTTGATGCCCGCCACTTCGTCGGCATCGTCCGTCACGACCACGGCGCAGGTGCGGCCCGCTTGCGTGGCGACGTTCACGATGTCCGTCAGGTAATATTCGCCCTGCGCGTTGTCGTTGCCCACCCGGTCCAGCAGGCCGAACAGATCCCGCGCGCGCACGGCCATCAGGCCCGAATTGCACAGGCCGCAAGCGCGCTCTTCGTCGCTCGCGTCCTTGTGCTCCACCATCTTCGCGATTACGCCGTCCCGCGCGATCACGCGGCCGTATTGCAGCGGATCGACCGGCTCGAACCCCAGCACGACCACGGCGGGGGTATCCGTCCCGTGCAGCCGGGCGATCATCGCGCGCATGGTGTCGGCGCGGACAAAAGGCACGTCGCCGTAGAGGATCAGTACATCGCCAGAAAAGCCCGCCAGCGCGTCGCGCGCCTGCATCACGGCGTGGCCGGTGCCGTGCTGCGGTTCCTGCACCGCGATGGCCGCCCGCTCGCCCAGCACCTTCTCAAGCTGTTCGCGCCCGCTGCCCACGACGACGACTTGCCGTTCCGGGCGCAGTTCGCCCGCGCTGTCCAGCAGGTGCTCGATCATCGGCCGCCCGGCCACGGGATGCAGCACCTTGTGCAGGCTGCTTTTCATGCGCGTGCCCTTGCCGGCGGCGAGGATGACGATCGCGAGCGGGGGGGCGGGCGAGGTTTCGGCTTCGGTCATGGATGGGGCCATGCCACCAAAAGCTTGCGGATTAAAGAATCGCGGGGCATCGGGCGGGCACCATGAACGATTTTCCTTTCGATGTGGTCGGCTTTGACCTCGACGGCACGCTTCTCGACACATCCCGCGACCTTGGCGAAGCGCTCAATCATGCGCTGGACGTGGCCGGGCGGCCCGCCGTGGCGGTGGAGAGCGTGGCGCGCCTGATCGGCGGCGGCGGGCGTCAGATGCTGTTGCGGGCGCTGGAGGAAAGCGGCGGCGTGCCTGACGATACCGCGCCCCTGTTCGACGCATTCTTCGCCTATTATGCCCGCAACATCTCGGTCCATTCGCGCCTGTTTCCGGGCGGAGAGGCGATGCTGGACGGGCTTGCCGCGCGCGGCGTGCACCTTGCCGTGGTGACGAACAAGCGGGAGGATTACGCGGTCCAGCTTCTGTCGGACCTTGGCCTTGCGCCGCGTTTCTATACGATCATCGGCGGCGACACTCTGGGGCCGGGCAGGGCCAAGCCCGCGCCCGACCTCCTGCATGAGATGCTGGCGCGCGCGGGCGGGGCAAGGCGGGCGGCCTATGTGGGAGATACCACGTTCGATACCGGCGCGGCGCGGGCCGCCGGGCTGCCCTGCGTCGCTGTCAGCTTCGGCTTCAACGACCTGCCGCCGCATGAGCTGGGCGCGGCCGCCGTGATAGACCACTATGACGAACTGATTCCCGCGCTTCTGGAACTGGGAGAAATCACTGCGCCGGTTCGGTGAAGTCTCTTGGCAGCACGTCGATCTCCACGGCCTGCGCGGGATCGAGGTAGCGGCTGGCCAGCAGGGCTATATATTCCGGCGTTATGGCCATCAGCCGCTCCTTGCCTGTGAGGTAGCGCCCGATCCGGTCCGATTCGCTCTGCGCCCGGTCTACCAGCAGGAGCCAGCCGCTATTCGTTTTCAACGCGTTGTCATGGCTTTCGAGCAGAGGCTGGCGGGCGCGTTGCAGGACATCGTCACTGACCGGCGCGGCGCGCAGCGCCCGGATCGTTTCCAGAATCGCCGCGCGTGTCGCGGCAAGATCGCGCACGTCGACCGAAGCCGACAGGGAGAACGTGCCGTAACCCTGCCAGTAGCGTGAGGGTGAACTGGCGGCGCCGGGGGAATAGGCCTTGCCGAGCCGCTCGCGCAGCGTCTCGATCAGTTCTATCCGCACGATACGCTCCAGCAGGTGCAATGCACTGGCATCCATCGCATTGCTGTCGTCGCGCGTTGGCCAGACGAACTGGATCAGCGCCTGATCGGCAGGGCCATCGTGGCGCACCACGCGGCGGGTCCGCCTGTCGGTGAAGGGCCGGGGCGGCTGATCCGTCATCGGGCGGAAGTCCGCCTCCCGCGCGGGCAGGGCGCCGAAGGTGCGCGCCACGGCCGCGATCGCCGCATCCTCGTCGAAATCGCCGACCATGCCGATCTCGATCGCACCCTTGGCCAGCCGGTCCGCCAGATCGCCTTTCAGCTTCGCGAAGGTGAGCTTGCGGTAATCCTCCACGCTCTGAAGCGAGAAACGCAGATCGCCATCGGACAGGATGCCGCCGATTTCCGCGCCCAGCGCCGAGCCGGGCGTAGCGTTCTTGCGCAGGAAATAATTGTTGATGTCGAGCCGGTAACGCAGTTCACCTTCGGAACGGTATCCGGGGTCCGTGACGAAGGCGGCGAACACCCGCATCTGAAGTTCCAGATCGTCCGGCGTCGTGCGCGCACTCGCCACGAAAGCATCGGCGCGCGACGACAGGCCGGTGCCGACGGTGTGCCCGGCCAGAATGGATTGCAATTCGTCCTGGCTGTGCTTGCCCAGGCCGCCCGCGACGAACATCGGGATCATCTGGACGGCGAGCGGATTGCCTTTCGTCGCCAGCCGATTGCCGCCGTCGAGCGTGACTTGCGCCAGCACTACGTCCTTCTGGAGATCCGTGCGCTTGAGGTTCAGGCGCACGCCGTTGGCGAAGCGCAGCCGCCGGATGCCGAGCATCGGTTCGCGCTCGTCGGCGATCACGCTGCCTGGCTCGCCGAACGCGGAATAGGCAAAGGCCGTAGCGGTGTTGGCGGGTGCCTTTGCCGGGGACTGCTTCTGGATTTCCTGCCATGCCTGCCGCAGGGCATCGGCCCCGCCGGTGGGCAGGCGGCGGCCCTGGAAGCGGATCAGAGGCTTGTCGAGGGCAATGGCTTCGCGCTTCAAGGCGTCCAGCACCGATTTCGACGTGATTTCGGGAATCAGCGCTTCCAGCCGCGCCAGCGCGCCCTGCGGCGGGGTGGGCACCCTGTCGTCGCGCAGCAGGGCCATGATCGCGTTGACATGGGCCGTATTGCTACGCGTATCGGCGGAAGCCGCAGCGTTGATGGCGGCGCGGCGCAGGATCGCGACCTGCTCGGCCACTTCCACTTCAGTGAAACCGTGCTTCAATGCGCGGCGCAGTTCCGTTGCGCCGGCAATGAGGCCCGGCCGCCACTTGCCATCCACGGTATCGACGACAAGGTTCGTCGTCCGCCCGGTGCGGAACACCATGCCGGTTCCGAAACCGGCATCGCGGAACGGCGGGTCGGGCAGGCGGGAGATACGTTCCAGCCTGCGGTTGACGATGGCGTAGCCGATCTGGCGCAGCACGTTCTCGCGCCGGTTGGCGGCGGTGTCCGGCTCGTTCAGCCAGCGCCCGTGGCGGGAGGCGACGACTCGTTCCGACAGGGCCTGGTCGATATGCGCATCCGCCTTGTCGGCGCGTCTGATATCGACAGGCCCGGCATCGGGTTGCGCTTCGGCGGGCGGCCCCTGCCAGTCGCCGAAGCGGCGGGCGATCATCGCTTCCACTTCGCCCGCGTCGATATCGCCCACCACGATCACGGTCGTCGCGGCGGGCACGTATTCGCGCTGCCAGAACGCCTTGAGCGCCTCGGGCGTGGCGGCGGCGACGGTTTCCGCCACGCCGATGGGGAAGCGGCGGGGATAGAGCGCATGCGGGTGCAGGAACGCGGCCTGTTCCCTTGCATTGCGCAGCGCGTAATTGTTGCGGTCCCGCATTTCCGAGAGGACGACGCCGCGTTCGCGTTCCACGGCGGCTGGGGAGAACGTGAGTTCGCTGGCGGTCTCGCGCATCAGCATCAGCGCGGTGTCGATCAGGCCCGCGCGGTTGCCGGGCAGGTCCAGCTTGTAGGTCGTGGCCTGAAAGCCGGTGCTGGCATTGGTGTCCGCGCCGAAGGCCAGCCCGTCGCGCTCCAGCAGGCGAACCATTTCGCCTTCGGGGACGTTGGTGCTGCCGTTGAAGGCCATGTGCTCGACGAAATGGGCAAGGCCGCGCTCGTTCTCGGCCTCGTCCAGCGAACCGGCGGCCACGTCCATGCGGACCAGCACGGTGCCCTTGGGATAGGCGTTGTGCCGGACGACATAGCGCATCCCGTTGGCAAGGCGGCCGAAACGGTATTCCGGCTCGACGGGAAGGTCGCTGGCCTCGAAGGCCCAGACGGGTTTCGCGGCCGATGCCGCCGTGCTGTTCAGCCGCTGGGCCTGCGGCGCGCAGGCGGCGGCCAGCGCGCAGAGAAGGGCAAGCGCAGCCGCGGCCGGACGCAAGGTTATTTGCCCCGCAGCTTCCTGTGCTTGGACAAGTCGAACACTTCGCTCGGACCGTTATCGTCCTGAAGCAGACCCAGCCTGCGGGCCACTTCCTGATAGGCTTCGGATTCCCCGCCGAGGTCGCGGCGGAAGCGGTCCTTGTCCAGCTTTTCGCCCGTGGTCATGTCCCACAGGCGGCAGCCGTCCGGGCTGATCTCGTCGGCAAGGATCACGCGGCTGTAATCGCCGTCCCAGATCCGGCCGAACTCCAGCTTGAAGTCCACCAGACGGATGTTGATCGCCGCGAACATGCCGCAGAGGAAATCGTTGACGCGGATGGCCATGGAGGAAATGTCCTGCATTTCCTCGTTGGAGGCCCAGCCGAAGCAGGCGATATGCTCTTCGGCGATCAGGGGATCGCCCAGCGCGTCGTCCTTGTAATAGTATTCGATCAGCGTGTGGGGCAGCGGCTCTCCTTCAGGGATGCCGAGGCGCTTGCTGATCGAACCGGCCGCGACGTTCCTCACCACCACTTCGATGGGCACGATTTCCACCTGCCGGACAAGCTGCTCGCGCATGTTCAGGCGGCGGATGAAGTGCGTGGGGATGCCGATATGGTTGAGGCGCGTGAACACGAACTCGCTGATGCGGTTGTTGATGACGCCCTTGCCCTGGATCGTGCCTTTCTTCTGGGCGTTGAAGGCCGTGGCGTCGTCCTTGAAATACTGGATCAGGGTGCCGGGTTCGGGGCCTTCGTAGAGAATCTTGGCCTTGCCTTCGTAGATCTGGCGGCGACGGGACATGTCGTGGTTCCTTGACGGCGCGTTTCGCGCGGCGGGCGGCATCTTGCCGGAAAGACAGGCCCCGGCGCAACATGGCTGCTTTCCGTTGAAGGGGGCAGCCCGGCTGGCCGGGGCATTTGCGTTCCGCCCATATCGCCGGGCGGCTTCAAATGCAATGACAGCCTATGACCGCGCCAGCGCATCGGCCAGCGCGCGCGCCGCGCGGCTGACCTGTTCCCACGTTTCGGCAAAGCCCGCCTCATCCCCGTAATAGGGATCGGCGACGGATCGTTCGGCGGCTGGCCGGCCCGCCATGCCCGGCACATGATCGAGCAGCAGCGAAAGCCGGGCTGTCGCGCCGGCGGGGCGTATCCGCCGCAGGTCGGCGAGGTTCTGTCCGTCAAGCGCGAGGATATGCGAGAAGCGCGCGAAGTCCTGCGCCGTCACCTGCCTAGCGCGATAGCCGGAAATGTCGATGCCCCGCCGCAGCGCCTCGGCCTGTGCGCGGCGATCGGGCGGAGCGCCGGCGTGCCAGCCTCCCGTGCCGGCGGAATCGATGGCGATCTCCATCGCGCGCGCTTCGGCTTCGCGGCGGAATGCCGCCTCCGCCAGCGGCGACCGGCAGATATTGCCGAGGCAGACGAAGAGGACAGCCAGGTGTGGGGAGTGCGTCATGATGAAGTCGGGGACATAGGGAGATAGGCGCGGCGAAAGGTCGCCACCGCGTTTTCGACGTCGCTGTCGATCTCCTCGCCTGATGCGCGGTCTTTCATGCCCATCAGCAGCATCTGATGAGAGCCGGAAATGCACAGGCTGAATAACTGGTTGGCCGCGATGCGGCAGTCGCAGGCCGGCATCCGGCCCCGTTCCACCGCGCCTTCGAAATAACGGGCGATCGTTTCGCGGGTCCGTCCGGCGGCGCGTTCGTAAAAGATGCGTCCGACTTCGGGAAACCGCCCCGCCTCTCCCACGACAAGGCGATACAGCGCTATCGTGTCAGGTTGCGTCAACTTGCCGATATACTGTTTGCAGAAGCGCCGGAGAGTCGTTTCCACGGAATCGTCGGGGTTGAAGATGGCGGACAGATCCTTGCGGAACTGGTCTGTCGCGTGATCGAGAACGGCGGCAAAGAGTACGTCCTTTGAAGGGAAATAGTTCCACAACGTCGCCTTGGAGCCGCCGACCGCGGCCGCGATGCCGGACATCGTGGTGCCGTCATAACCGTTTTCCAGAAACGAAGCGCGCGCGACTTCCAGAATGGCTTCGCGCCGGTCACGGCGGCGGGCTTCTCGGCGTCTGCAATCGGGAGCGTGAGCGGCGACCATAAAACTGTACTATATAGTACGGTTTTTCCATTGACAACCGGCAGCGGCGGTTCGATTTAACCCGCCGTACCGTTCAGTACGGTTTCTTTCGAGTCTCCGCATGCCCCTTTCGCCCAAGTCCATCCTGTCCATGCGCGCGCTGGTCATGCCGGTGTTGACGCCGATGTTGATTCTGGCGGGATGCGCGTCCGTGCCCGATCCCGGTCCGCGAGCCGAACCGCTGGCGTCGGCGCAGATCGCGGCGGGCCACAGCCTTGCCGCCGATCACGTGACGCAGCGGGGGGACTGGCCGGACGATGCCTGGTGGCGGGCATTTTCCGACCCGCAACTCGATGCGCTGATCGACGAGGCGCTGCGCAATTCGCCTGACGTATCCATTGCCGTGGCGCGGTTGCGGCAGGCGTCCGGCATGGCCCGGGCGGCGGGTGCCGCCGGGTTGCCGCGTGTGGACGCGCAAGGTTCGGTCACGTTCAACAAGCAGAGCTACAATCAGGGCTTTCCCAGAGAGTTCTTGCCGCAGGGCTGGAAGGATTACGCCGATCTTGCCGGAGTGCTGAGCTTCGATCTCGATCTGTGGGGCCGCAATCGCGCGGCGCTGGCCGCCGCGACATCGGAAGAGACGGCGGCGGCGATTGATCTGGCCGAGGCACGGATCATGCTGGCCAGCGGAATGGCGCAGGCCTATGCCGATCTTGCCCGTCTTTACGAGGAGCGCGACGTTCTGGAAGCGGCGTTGGCAGTGCGTTCCGGTTCCGAGAAAGTCGTGACCGACCGCTCGCGCGCGGGGCTGGAAACAGCGGTCGGCACCCGGTTGGCCAGCGCGCAGACCGCCACGGCGCGAGCCGATATCGCGGCGGCGGATCAGGCGATAGCACTGCGCCGCAACCAGCTTGCGGCGCTGGCCGGTGCCGGGCCGGATCGCGGGCTGGACATCGCGCGGCCGCAACTGGCGATGCCGGCCCAGGCAAGCCTTCCTCCCGATGTGACGACGGACCTGTTGGGCCGCCGGGCCGATATCGCGTCGGCGCGGACGCGGGTCGGGGCGGCGGCGGCCCGGATCAGGGCGGCACGGGCCGATTTCTTTCCCGCGATCCGGCTGGAGGCGCTGGTGGGCCTGCAATCGCTGGGCGTGGAGAACCTGTTCAGGGGCGGCTCGACATATGGCAGCACCGGCCCCGCGATCAGCCTGCCGATCTTTCGCGGCGGCGAGTTGCAAGGGCGCTACACCGCGGCGCGCGGCGCTTATGACGAAGCCGTCGCGCAATACGACAAGGTCGTGCTTGATGCCTATCGGGAAACGGCCGACGCCGTGACGGCGCGTAGGCAAGTCGCCGTCCGGCTGGCCGAGGCGAAATCGGCCCTCGCGGACAGCGAAGGCGCCTATCGCATGGCGCGCCTGCGTTACGACGCGGGCCTTTCCACGTATCTTGACGTGCTGAATGTCGAGGATCGCCTGCTTCAGGCCCGCCGGGCGGTCAGCGGCCTGGAAGCCATGGCGCGCGATGCGGACATTGCGCTTATCCGCGCGCTGGGCGGCGGTTACGCTCCGGCGGATCAGGTGGCGAACAGAATGAACGCCGGGGATATTGTGCAATGAACGACCTTTCCCAACAGCCCGAAAGCGCGGATGCCGAAGTGCGGGCCGCCATCGTCGCGGAGGAAGAGCGCAAGGCGCAGGAAGAGATTTCCGCCTCCCGCGGCGCTGTGCGCAAGACATGGCTGACGAGGCTGGCGATCGCCGTCGCGATCATCGGGCTGGGCTGGGGCATCCACTACCTGCTGATCGGCCGCAATCATGTGAATACCGACAATGCCTATGTGAACGCCGAAGTGGCGCAAGTGACGCCTCTCATTTCGGCCACCGCGACCAGGGTCCACGTCCGCGATACGCAGTTCGTGAAGGCGGGAACGGTGCTTGTGGAACTCGATCCGGCGAACGCCCGTATCGCCGTGGCGCAGGCCGAAGCCGAACTGGCCGAGGCGCAGCGCCGCTTCCGCCAGGCCAGGGCCACCAATTCCGCCCTTTCGGCGCAGGTTTCGGCGCGCGAGGCCGATATCATGCGGACACGCGCGCAGCTTGCCGCGGCTCAGGCCGATCTCGAAAAGGCGCGCGTCGATCTCCAGCGGCGGCAATCGCTGGCGGGGACGGGCGCCGTTTCGGGCGATGAGCTGACCAGTGCCCGCAAGGCTTATGCCGCCGCGCAAGCTGCCGTGGCGGCATCGCAGGCCGCCGTTTCGCAGGCACAGGCGACGCGGACGTCAGCCCAGGGCGAACTGGCCGCGAGCAGCGCGCTGGTGTCCGGCTCCACGGATGAAACCGACCCTGCCGTCCTTGCCGCCAAGGCCAGGTTGGCCGCGGCGCAACTCGATGTCGAACGCACCACGATCCGCGCGCCTATCGACGGAGTGGTGACCCGGCGGCAGGTGCAGGTCGGCCAGCGCGTCGCGCAGGGCGCGCCGATCATGACGATCGTCCCGCTCGACCGCGTCTATGTCGACGCGAACTTCAAGGAGCGCCAGTTGCGCCGCGTGCGCGTGGGCATGCCCGCCGAAGTGACCGCCGATATCTATGGCGGCGGCACCGTCTATCATGGCAAGGTGGTGGGCATCGCGGGCGGGACCGGCGCTTCGATGGCGATCATCCCGGCGCAGAACGCCTCGGGCAACTGGATCAAGGTCGTCCAGCGCGTGCCGGTGCGCATCCAACTCGATCCGAAGGAACTGGCCGCGCATCCGTTGCGGGTCGGCCTTTCCACCGAAGTCACGATCGACGTGTCCGGTAACTGACGATGGCGACTGCCGCCATGGCTGGCGATGGAGCGCTGTTGCCGCCGTCGCGCAGGATGCTGGCCGGGGCCGTCCTGGCGCTCGGCAATTTCATGGTGGTGCTCGATCTCACCATCGCCAATGTCTCGATCCCGCATATTTCCGGCAACCTCGGCATCACCAACGAACAGGGCACCTGGATCATCACGTCCTATGCCGTGGCCGAAGCGATCTGCGTCCCCTTGACCGGATGGCTCTCGCAGCGTTTCGGAGCCGTGCGCCTGTTCGTCATGAGCCTTGTCGGCTTCGGGCTGTTTTCCCTGTTGTGCGGCTTGTCGATGACGCTGGAAATGCTGGTGCTCTGCCGGATCGGGCAGGGCATCTGCGGCGCGCCGATCATGCCCATGTCGCAAACCCTGATGGTGCGCGTGTTTACCGTGGAAGGCAGGGCAAAGGCCATGGCCGCCTGGGCGATGACCGTGACGCTCGGCCCCGCGCTGGGGCCGGTGCTGGGCGGCGTGATAAGCGACCAGATCAGCTGGCACTGGATATTCCTCATCAACGTTCCGATCGCCGTGTTGCTGGCGGTTGGCGTCATCGCCCTGTTGAGCGAAGTGGAAACGGCGAGACGCAAGGTGCCGATAGACCGCATCGGCCTCGCCCTGACGGTGTTGTGGATCGGCTCGCTTCAACTCATGCTCGATACCGGCCACAACCGCGACTGGTTCAACGATCCGTTCATCATGGCGCTGGCCATTATCGCGGGGCTGGGCTTCATCGTCTTCGTCATCTGGGAACTGACGGAAGACCACCCGATCGTGGACTTGCGTGTGTTCCGTCACCGGGGGTTCACGCTTTCGGTTGCCATCATGATGCTGGGGTTCGGCGCCTTCTTCGCGGGCACGGTTGTCGTGCCGCAGTGGCTTCAGACGTCGCTGGGCTATACCGCGACCACGGCGGGCATGGTCGCCGCGGTGCATGCCTATGTGGCGGTGCTGGTGTCGTTTCCCGCCGCTAAGCTGATGCCCAGGGTCGACTTGCGGCTGATGATCGGCTTCGGCCTGTTCTGGATGATCGTGTCGATGGGGATGCGCGCCTTCTGGACCAGCGATGGCGATTTCTGGAGTTATGGTCTGGTCATGGTGATCCAGGGTTTCGGGATTCCCTTCATGATGGTGTCGCTGACCACGCTTGCGCTTTCGACGGTCGATCCCGACGAAGTGGCGTCGGCCGCCGGATTGAACAGCTTCGCGCGGACGGTCTCGCTGGCCGTGGCGTCATCGCTGTCGATGACGGTCTGGGGCGATTCCGAACGCGTCGCCGGCACTGAAATCGCGGCGCATCTCCAGCCGGAACAGGTGGAGGCCACGCTGGGGGGCATGGGGTTCGGCACGGAGCAGATCCGCGAATTCCTGGCCGCGATGGCGGAAAAGGAAGCCGTGGGCCTGGCGATCAATCACTTGTTCTCCGTGACCACCGGCGTCATGATGCTGGCGATGGTGCTGGTTTTCCTGATGCCGAAGCCGGAGCGGATAACGGGGCCCGGCGCGGCGCATTGAGCGGCGCGATCAGAGGCCGCTGAGAATCGCACTCGGGGCACCGACCCATTCGACGATGCAGGGATAGCCGAGAACGGGAATATGCGCCTTCCCGCGCGCGCGCCGGATCAGTTCGGTAAAGCCGCTCATTTCGGCTTCGAATTCGATCTGCGAGACGCGATTGTCGTCGAGGATACGGGGCAGCGCCAGACGGTTCATGCCTTTTCGCACCAGGCCGGTGATGCACGTTGTCGCGCTTTTCACGCCGTCACGTTCCAGCACCGGATAATGGTCTTGCGACCATTTGCCGCTGGGATAGCAGAAATGCTCCATGCGCCGGCCGATGACCGGCTCCACGGCGGCGCGGTTGTCCTGCAATTCGGCATGGGCCAGAAGCGGGGAATCCGGGAACTGGTGACGGTGCGTATGCATTTCGATGGCGATGCCCGCGTCTTCCAGCTCGCGCGCTTCCCCCGGCGAGACGAGGCTGAGGAGACGGCCATCGCGGATAGCGGCATAGTCCACGCCCAGGCATTCGCCCAGACGCTCCGAAAGATCGACCCGGCCGTCTTCGTCCAGCAGGATCGCACCATGCGTGAAGATCTGCTTGCTGGCCCACTCGCGATTTTCGGGCGTCAACTCCAGCGCCGTCGCGTCGGCCAGCGCCGGCACGCCGAGCGCGGACAGATCGGCAATGGCCTTCGACGATTTCCAGCATATGTAATCGACGGCGAGTTGGAAGATGGGAGTGGCTTTTTCGAAATAGTAGGACGTGAGATAGAGCGTCGCCGGGAACCCGTGCTCTCGCAGCACGTCGCGCGCGACGGCGTGAACGCTGTGGAAGCCGTCGTCGATGGTTATGGCGGCGGCATCGGGCGGCAGGGTGCCGTTGTCCAGCCGTTCGAGCGCCTCGCCCAGCGGGAGCACGCTATATCCCTGTGCCCGCAAGTATCGCATACGGTGATCGAGGAACCGGCGCGATACGAAAAGCGAGCCGCGAAAGCGGTCCTCGTCGTCCAGAACGAAGCCGTGATAGCACAGGATGCGCAAGTCGCCGCGCGTAAGACGCCGCGCAAGCCGGAACAGCCCCACGGCCTTGCACAGCCGGTATGCCCCCAGAATGATGCGTCGTCTTGCCAATACCCTTACCCGTTGCGCGGCCTCCTGGTTTTCCGCCCCCTTGGTTTTCCACCGCTGCCGCAAGGAAGCCCTAGCAACGGCCTGTTAACAAACTGTCACTCCATCGGCGGGCCGGGCCCGTCCTTTTACAAGCCGGGGTGGACAGGGAGGGTTGGAACATAATAAGAACATAGAGCAGTGATTCGCGGTATGGCAGATAATGTTCCCGGATTGAAAAGAGGTTCGCTGGGCGTTCCGGCGCGGGGTGCGAGTGCCGGTATGCCCATGCTCGAACCGGGCCGGCTGCACGAGGTTTTTGTGCAGGGCGATGATCGCGCGGCGGGGATGGTCTTTGCCTTGTGCCGGGATCGCGAACGATGCGGGGAAAAGGTCTTGCTGGTCCGGTCGGGAGGCTCTTTGCGCTTTTGCGGCGAGGGGCTGGCCTTGATGGGCATCGACCCGGCCCGCTGCACGTTCGTGGCAGTGAAGGAGGAACGCGATCTCCTGCGGGCCGGGCTGGAAGCGGCGCGTTGCCCGGATGTGGCGCAGGTCGTGCTGGAAACGCGGGGGCGCTTCGCGGGTTACGATCTGACGGCGGGCAGGCGGCTGGCGCTGGCGGCGGGGCAATCGGGTGCCTGCATCATCGTGTTGCGCTGCGATGCGCCGCCGCGCTCCAGCGTGGCCTGGACCCGCTGGGCCGTGACTGGCGCCCCGTCCGTGCCGCTGGAAACCGATGCGCCGGGATGGCCCGCGATGGAAGCGGAGCTCCTGCGTTGGCGGGGCGGACCTTCGGGCGGGCGCTGGCGGCTGGAATGGGATGCGGATCATGGGACGTTCCGGGAAACAGATCGTGCGCCCGCGCCGGTATCTGGCGCTGTGGTTCCCCTGTCTTGCGTGCGAGAGGGCGGCGATGGAGACCGGAAGCGATCCCGCGCGGCCTGATCCTTTCGCGCTGGTGATGCGCGTGGGCAATGCCTTGCGGCTTTCGGCGGTGAACGTTCCGGCGCGCCGGCTGGGGCTGGATGCGGGCATGACTTTGGCCGATGCACGGGCCTGCGTACCTTCTCTCCTGACGAGGCCCGCCGATCCCGTGGCCGACGCCCGCGCGCTGGATCGCATGGCGGCGGCCATGGCGCGCTTCACGCCGACGGTCGGCGTCGATCCGCCCGATGGCCTGATCCTTGATATCACCGGCTGCGCGCATCTGTTCGGCGGAGAAAGCGGCCTTGCGCGCCAGGCGATGGCGCTGGCGGGGTATGGCGCGCTCCATGCGCTGGCGTCGAACGCGGCGGCGGCGCGGGCCATGGCCCGGTATGGCCCGGAAGGAGAAGCGGAGGGAGAGGATGGTGTCCGCCGCCTGCCTCTCGCCGCGCTGGAACTCGATTGCGATGCGCTGGCCGCCTTGCGCCGGGCGGGTCTGCGCACGACAGGCGATCTCGCGCGGTTGCCGATGCGGGCCGTCGCGGCGCGTTTCGGCGAAGAAACCGTCACGCGCCTGCGCTGCCTGCTGGGCGAGGCTGCCAGCCCCGTCGCGCCGCGCCCGGCCCGCTCTCCCATCCGCATGGAAGCGCGGTTTGCCGAGCCGCTGATCCGCACCGACGACGTGCTGGACGTGATCGAAAGCCTGCTCGTGCAGGCGGCGCGGGAAATGGAAATCCGGCAGGCGGGCGGGCGGCGCTTCGTGGTGGAACTGTGCCGCAGCGACAACGCGCGCCGCGGGCTCATGGTGGAAACCGGGCAGCCGGTGCGCGATTGCGCCGTGGTGCTGCGGCTGCTGCGTGAGAGGATCGAGACGCTGGCCGATCCTCTCGACCCCGGCTTCGGTTTCGATTCCGTGTCGCTTGCCGTGCTTCGCGCCGAACCCTTGCCATCGAGCCAGCCGGAACTGGGGGCGGGGGAGGGGAGAGATGCTCCTCCCGATGGGCTTGCCGCGTTGATTGACCGGTTGAGCGTGCGCCTGGGCCCGCAAAACGTTTTCCGTCTCGTGCCATGCGACCGGCATCTGCCCGAAAAGGCGCAGCAACCGGTTCCGGCGTCGCGCGCGCGCGGCATCGCATGGCCGGTGGACGGGGATCGCCTGCCGCGGCCGCTCATGCTGTTCGATCCGCCGCAACAGGTGGAGGCCATCGCCGGTGTGCCCGATGGTCCGCCGCAGCGCTTCCGCTGGCGCGGCCGCCTGCATGACGTGCGTCTGGCCGAAGGGCCGGAACGCATCGCGGCGGAATGGTGGCGCAAGCGCACGGGCCACTTTCCCGGAAAGGCGGGGCCGACGCGCGATTATTACCGGGTGGAGGACATGGCGGGGCGGCGTTTCTGGCTGTTCCGCCACGGCCTGTTCGCGGAAAAGCCCGATCCGCGCTGGTATCTGCACGGGCTGTTCGCATGAACGGGACGCAGGACGGTCCACGCTTCGCGGAACTGGTCGCGGCCAGCAATTTCAGTTTCCTGCGCGGCGCCTCGCATCCCGCCGGGATAGTGGCGCAGGCCCATGCGCTGGGCATGGCCGGGATCGGCATTGCGGACCGCAACAGCGTGGCGGGCGTGGTGCGCGCCCATATCGCATGGAAGCGACTGGGCGGGCCGGGCGCCAGCGGTGTGGGCAGGGCCTTTCGTCTGATCGTGGGCGCGCGGCTGGTCTTCGCCGATGGCACGCCGGATATCGCGGTCTATCCGGCCACCCGGCATGGCTGGGGCCGCCTGACGCGCCTGCTGACACTGGGCAACCTCCGCGCCGAAAAAGGCGGCTGCGAACTGCGTCTGGCCGATCTGCTCGATCACGCGCGGGACGTGGCGCTGATCGCGATGGATGGCGATGCCGCGCTGCTCGGCGCTCTGGGAGAAGCCGTGCCCCGGCTCTGGCTTGCCGCCACCATGCCGCGAACCGGGCGGGATGCGCGCGGGCTGGCACGGCGCATGGCGCTCTCCGAAAAGGCCGGTGTGCCGCTGATCGCCACCAACGATGCGCTTTACGCCACGCCGGATGACAGGCCGTTGCAGGACGTGCTGACCTGCATTCGCGAAGGGTTGAAAGTGCAGACCGCCGGGCGCCGCCTTGCCGTCAATGCGGAGCGTCACCTGAAATCGCCCGCCGAAATGGCTCGCCTGTTCCGTGCCTGTCCGCAAGCCGTCGCGGCGACGGGCGACTTGCTGGACAGTATCGCCTTCACGCTGGACGATTTGCGCTACGAATACCCGCATGAGCCGGTGCCGGAAGGCTGGGAGCCGCAAGGCTGGCTCGAACATCTGGTGATGGAAGGCGCGAAGGTGCGTTTTCCCGATGGCCTGCCGGACGGTTATCGCCGCGTGCTCGATGAAGAATTCGGCCTGATCCGGGCGCGCGGCTATGCCTGCTATTTCCTCACGGTGCATGACGTGGTGCACTATGCCCGCGGCCTGAATCCGCCGATCCTGTGCCAGGGGCGCGGCTCGGCGGCCAATTCGCTGGTGTGTTATTTCCTGGGAGTCACGCCCATTGATCCGGTGAAGGAAAAGCTGCTGTTCTCACGCTTCCTGTCGGACGAACGCAACGAGCCGCCCGACATCGACGTCGATTTCGAGCATGCGCGGCGCGAGGAAGTGATCCAGTATATCTACCGGCGCTACGGCCGGGATCGCGCCGGGATCGCCGCCACCGTGATCCGCTATCGTCAGCGCAGCGCCATCCGCGAAGTGGGCAAGGCGCTGGGGCTGACCGAGGATGTGACCGCGCGCCTTTCCGGCACGATCTGGGGAAGCTGGGGCGGCAAGGAACTGCCCGAAGCGCGGCTGGCCGAAGCCGGGTTCGATCCCGCCAATCCCGAACTGGCGCGGCTGCGCGACATGGTGGACCGGCTGCTCGATTTTCCGCGCCACCTGTCGCAGCACGTCGGCGGCTTCGTGCTGACCGAGGGGCGGCTCGACGAAACGGTGCCGATCCACAACGCGGCCATGCCCGATCGCACCTTCATCGAATGGGACAAGGAGGATCTGGAAGCGATCGGTCTGATGAAAGTGGACGTGCTGGCGCTCGGCATGCTCACGGCCATCCGCAAGAGCTTTGACCTGATGCGGGACCACAAGCTGGGTGATTATGACCTGCGGAACGTCCCGCGTGAGGATGCCGCCACATACAGGATGCTCCAGCGGGGCGACAGCATCGGCGCCTTCCAGGTCGAAAGCCGGGCGCAGATCGCCATGCTGCCGCGCATGAAGCCGAGGGAGCTTTACGATCTGGTGATCCAGGTTGCCATCGTCCGTCCCGGCCCGATCCAGGGCGGCATGGTCCACCCCTATCTCCGCCGCCGCAACGGGGAAGAAGCGGTCGACTTTCCGGGGCCGCCGGGCGAAATGCGGGACGTTCTGGACAAGACGCTGGGCGTGCCGCTGTTTCAGGAACAGGCGATGAAGCTGGCCATGGTGGCGGCCGGGTTCTCGCCCGCCGAAGCCGACGGCCTGCGCCGTGCCATGGCCACGTTCCGCAACAACGGCACGGTCCATCATTACGAAGAAAAGCTGGTCGAAGGCATGGTGCGGCGCGGTTACCCACGCGATTTCGCCGAGCGCTGCTTTGAGCAGATCAAGGGCTTCGGCGAATACGGCTTTCCCGAAAGCCACGCGCAGGCCTTCGCCTGGCTGGCCTATGTCTCGTCGTGGCTGAAATGCCGCTATCCGGCGGTGTTCACGTGCGCTCTGCTCAACAGCCAGCCGATGGGCTTCTACGCGCCCGCGCAACTGATCCGCGACGCGCGTGAGCATGGCGTGGACGTGCGCCCGATGGACGTCAATGCCAGCCAATGGGACAACACGCTGGAAGGGGAGCGCGTGCTGCGGCTCGGCTTGCGGCAGATCACCGGCTTTCGCGAGGAATGGGCGGAACGGCTCAAGACGGCGCGGCCCGTTTCCGGCCTGGAGGACGCGGCGCGGCGGGCGGGCCTGACTTCGCGGGCGTTGCACTTGCTGGCCGATGCCGGCGCGTTCGGCTCGCTGGGCTGCAACCGGCGTGAGGCGGGGTGGGAGGCGCGCCGCGTGCCTGCGGTGCAATTGCCGCTGTTCGCGGCTTTCGGGGCGCCTGAACTGGGGAAGGAGCCGGAGGCCGCGCTTCCGGCCATGTCTCCGCAGGAAGAAGTGGTGGCGGATTACCAGACGCACCGCTTTTCGTTGAAAGGGCATCCGATGCAGTTCCTGCGCGGCCGCCTTACCGCGCGCGGCGTAGTCGATTGCGCCACGGCCGATGCGGCGCGTGATGGCGCGAAAGTGCGCGTGGCGGGCGTGGTGCTGGTGCGCCAGCGGCCGGGCAAGGGCAACGCGGTGTTCATCACGATCGAGGACGAGACGGGGATCGTCAACGCCCTGCTCTGGGCGCGCGACATGGAACGGCAGCGCCGCGCGGTGATGGCTGCCCGGCTCATGGTGATCGAAGGGACGATCCAGCGCAGCAAGGAAGGCGTGGTTCACCTGATGGCCGACCATATAACCGACGCGAGCGAAATGCTGGACGGGCTGACCGATGGTTCTTCCGGGGCGTCCGGGCCGGTTTGCGGCGATTCGATCCGCCTTCCGCCCCATCCGCGCGGCGAGCGGAGCCTGCGCGGCCACCCCCGCAACGTCCGCATCCTGCCGCGCTCCCGCGATTTTCATTAGGCACCAGACTTGCCGGGACGCGCCGGGCGCGGCATCGTCGCGCGTGAGAGTGAAAGGAGTGCGCCGTGGCTGAAATCGTGAACCTGCGCATGGCGCGCAAGGCGAAAGCGAGAACAGCGTCGGCGCGCGAGGCCGATGCCAATCGCGTCCGCTTTGGCCGCACCGCGAGTGAAAAGCATCGGGATACTGTTGAGGCCGAACGTCTGGAAACCAGGCTGCGCGGCGCGCTTCGCGATGTTTCGCCGGAAGAGGGCGGCGGCGCGCAATCGTCCTGATACCCTTGTCGATCGCGCCTCGCGCCCCTATGTTCGGGGCCGCTTCAAAGGAAAGTGACATGAACGACTAGGCTGACAGCGCAAACCCGTTGCTTTCGTTGCCTGGTGTTTTCTCATGTCTTCGTTGACCCTGGATGGCGTTGCCTGTTCGGCGCCGGATGGAACTCCTCTCTTTTCCGACCTTACTCTGGCGATCGGCCGCGAAGCCGTGGGGCTTGTCGGCCGGAATGGTTCCGGCAAGACCACGCTGCTCGAAGCGATTGCCGGGCTTCGTCCCCTTGCCGCCGGGCGCATCGCCTGCACTGGCCGGGTCGGCCTGTTGCGTCAGGATCATGGCGCGGACGGCACTACCGTCGCCGATGCGCTGGGTGCCGGCCCCGCACTCGCGCGGCTGGCGCGCATCGAGCGCGGCGAGGCGAGCGGCGAGGACTTCGCCGAAGCGGACTGGACCTTGCCGGCACGGCTCGACGATGCGCTAGCTGGAGCAGGGCTGCCGCCGCTCGACCCCGGCCGCGCGATGGGCAGCCTCAGCGGCGGGGAGCGGATGCGGGTGAGGATCGCGGCCCTCCTGCTGCCCCGGCCCGACATTCTGCTTCTGGACGAACCGACCAACAACCTCGACCGGGACGGCCGCGACGCCATTGCGCGTCTGCTGGCGGATTGGCCGGGCGCGGCGCTGGTCGCCAGCCACGACCGGGCCTTGCTGCAAGGCATGGACCGGATCGTCGAACTGACGGCGGCCGGAGTGCATATCGTGGGCGGCGGCTGGGATGCTTTCGACGAACAGCGGACGGCGGAACGCATGCGGGCCGCGGCGGCCTTGCAGCGCGCGGAGGGGGACGTGAAGCTGGCGCGGCGGGAGCGTCAGCGGGAAACGGAAAAGCAGGCCCGGCGCGACAAACATGGCCGCGCCGTGGCGGCCAAGGGCATTGATCCGCGCATCTATCTCGGCCGCCAGAAACAGCGCGCGGAGAAAACGGCGGCGCGTTACCGCACGGTGGGCGGCGAATTGGTCGAACGGGCCGACGAGACGCTGGCCGATGCCCGGACGCAAGTGGAGCGGCTGAATCCGATCCGCATTGAATTGCCCGCTTCCCGTTTGTCCGCTCGCCATCTTCTCGTCGATGCGTGCGACATGGTGTGCGAACGCGGCGGCAAGAACCTGTTCGGTCCGCTCGATCTGCGCGTGCGGGGGCCGGAGCGTATCGCGCTGACCGGCCCCAACGGTGCGGGCAAGACCAGCCTTGTCCGCCTGATCCTCGGGCTGGACGAGCCCGTTTCGGGCAGCATCGTGGCTGATCGTTCGCGCATCGCCCTGCTCGATCAGCACCTTTCCTTGCTGGCATCGGCTGAAACGGCTGTCGAAGCCGTGATGCGCCTCAATCCCTCGATGACTCGCCACGAAGCGCATGAGGCGCTTGCCGCCTTCGGCTTTCGCAACGTCTGGGCGGACCGCCGCGTCGACGGTCTGTCAGGGGGAGAGCGCGTGCGGCTTGCTCTCGCCTGTCTTTTCGCGGGTGCGCAGCCGCCGCAAATGCTGATCCTGGACGAGCCGACCAACCATCTCGATATCGCGGCCGTGGAACTGCTGGAAACGGCGCTGCGAGGCTATGACGGCGCGATTGTGTGCGTGAGCCACGATGCCGCCTTCCGTTCGGCCCTGGCCCTGACCCGGACGATAGCTCTGGATGCCGGGCGCACCCCGTAAGCATTGGAGCGGGCGAAAGCCTGTTCTGCCCGCTCCCGTGCCTGTTCCTGATGGGTTCCGGCTCCGACTGAACCGGAACGGCTCTAGAACTGCGCCTTGATGGTCGCGCCCCATGTGCGCGGATCGCCCGGCTTGCCGGTAATCAGCCCGGTGTTGCCGCCCGGCACGTTCAGTTCGTCGAAGAACTTGACGTCGAAGGCGTTGCGCACCCAGCCATACAGGTCGAAGCCCGCGCCGGTGCGGAAGCCGAGGCGCAGGTTGTTCAACGAATAGCCGTCGACCCACGTATAGATGGAAGGCGAGGGGTTGGACGACCAGTTTGAGCGGTAGTTGCCGTCGACACCCAGATAGACCTGCCCTTCCTTGCCTAGCAGAGTTGCCGGGACATTGTATTCCGCGCCGTAGGACAGCGACCATTTGGAGACGCCCGGCAGGCGCTGGCCGGAAATGTCGCAGAAGGCGGGGCTGTTGGCGCCAGGCACGCCGGGCGCGCCAGCCGGCGTGCCGCTGCCGCCGCCCGCAAGTTCCGGCGGGC
Source organism: uncultured Novosphingobium sp. (assembly GCA_964621355.1). GTDB lineage: Bacteria > Pseudomonadota > Alphaproteobacteria > Sphingomonadales > Sphingomonadaceae > Novosphingobium. Next base: position 58,242 of record CAZUOV010000010.1, read on the forward strand.
AGGGCGCATCGGCGAACTTGCGATAGGTGGCGTCGGTGTAAGCCCCGTTGACGTAGAAGTTGAACCGTTCGCTGGGCCGGACCGAGAAATCCACTTCGACGCCCTGCGTGCGGACGTTGTCGGCGTTGGCAAGGTAGCCGCGCACCGTGCCGAACTGGCCGTTCGTCACCAGCGCCTGATAATCTTCGATATCGGTGCGGAAGATCGAGAAGTTGAATGTGGCCCGGCGATCGAGGAACTGGGCCTTGATGCCCGCTTCATAGTGATTGAGCGATTCTGGCTTGATCGTCTGGGCGCCAGCCGCCGGAACACCCGTCGCGTCGTTGGGCACGCCGTTCTGGTTGATGCCGAACGATTTGAAGGTCTTGGCGTAAGTGGCATAGACCAGCACGTCCCGCGCCAGCTTGTAGCTGAGCGTCAGGTCATAGCTGAAGTTCCAGTCGCTACCTGTCGGATTGTAGGACTGCGGCGCGAAGATGGCGAGTTGCGCCGCCTTGACCGCGCCGGCCTCTCCCCGCAGCACCGGATTGCCTTGGCCGTCGAAAACCTTGCGGTCGTAGAGGCCCGATTTCTTGTCGTAGTTGAGGCGCACGCCGGGCTGGATGGTGAAGGCATCGGTCACTTTCAGGCTCGCCTGGCCATAGAGCGCGAGGCTGGTGTTCTTGAGATACTGGGTGTTGATCGCCGTCAGGCCGTCCAGCACCGTGGGATCCAGCGAAAGCGGATTGCTGGGCGTGATGTTCCAGCGGCTGGACGCGGGGCCGTGTTGTTCGGTGCCCTGCGTGTCGATGCGCTGGTGATAGGCGAAGGCGCCCACCACGAAGTCGAGCGTCCTGCCGGACTGCGCATAGCGGAATTCCTGCGTATACTGGTTCTGTTGCGACGGGTTCTGCGATTTGGTGACGATCGGCAGGCCCGTGAAATCGCGGTCGTTCTCCGGCTTCCAGTCCCAGAAACGCCAGGCCGTGACAGATGTGAGAGTGCCGTTGCCGGTATCCCATTTCACGCGCAGCGAGGCGCCGCCGATATCGTTGCCGGCGTTGAGGCCGGCATCGATATCAGGGCGCCGGTCGAACGGATTGGTGCTGACCACTGTATAGCCCAGCGCTTGCGTCAGCGCGGCATATTGCCGGTCCAGCGCCCGCTGGGTGGAGCCGGTGCGGACATAGACCGTGCCGCAGCATTCCGGGTTCTGCTTGCTGTAATCGCCCGCCAGCGTGACGTCCATGCCATCGGCAGGCCGCCACAGGAACTGGGCGCGCAGGCCGAGGTTGTCCTGCTCGTTGATCCAGTTGCCCGTCGTGACGTTGAAGATCGTGCCCCGGCGGCTGGTGGAGGAGAGGGCGAGCCGGGCGGCGAGAGTGTCGGAAAGTGGGCCCGAAACCGCTGCCTTGGCCTGCTTGAAGCCGAGGTTGCCCACGGTCACTTCGGCGCGGCCCTCGTAATGGAACGTGGGCGCGCGCGTGGTGATGTTGATCGCGCCCGCCGTGGTGTTCTTGCCGTAAAGTGTGCCTTGCGGCCCGCGCAGCACTTCGACCTGGGCGACGTCGAGGAAGTCGAACGTGGAGGATGCGGCGCGCGAATAGTAGACGTCGTCCACGTAGATGCCGACGCCCTGCTCGATACCGTCGTTGGTCAGTCCGAACGGCGCGCCGAGACCACGAATGTTGACGGCGCTGTTGCGCGGGTTCGACGAATAGAATTGCAGCGTCGGCGTCAGTTGCTGAAGGCGGCCCACGTTGAAGGCGCCGGTGTTGTCGATATGCTCGCCGCCGATGACGGAGATGGCGAGCGGCACTTCCTGCGACGTTTCCTGGCGGCGGCGGGCCGTGACGAGGATCTCGTCGCTGGCGGCCGATTGCCCGGTTCCGGCGGCGGACGGCTGCGAGGTCTGGGCATCGGAGGTCTGGGCCTCGTCGGCCGCGATGAAGTCGGCCGCGCTCTCGTTGGCGAACGCGGGCTGGTGTATCAGGGCAAGGGCCAGGACTGAGGCGCCGGCACCCAGAAGGGAACGGTTGGACATCGGTATTCCTTTTCAAGGGTTTCACGACGCCTCCGGCGATCCGGTCGGCCAGTGAAGAGTGACGAACACAAGAGCGGTGCGCCCCCTGGCGCACGGGAATGGTGTGGAAAGGATCATGCGAAGCACGCTTCCGCGAGCCGCGTCGACGGGTGAAGGCGGAGCCGGTCCACTCGCGGGCAGGCGGGGCCTCGTTGCATCGGTGCAGGCCCGCGGATCGCGCTTCTAGCTACAGACAGTCATTCGCATCGCATCACCTCATCACCTTCGTGAGGGATCGCGACGTCTGGCGTGGTCGCCTGGAACATCGCGCGCTTTAGCGGTTGGTAACGCGGAGCAAGCTGCATCCCGATCAAAAGCCGCGGGTCGGTTCTTCGGATTTTCCGGGGCGCCGTGCCTGACCATCGCGGCGTCCGATCTTTTTCTACTTAATCAGTAGAGTTTATCAAGCGATCCTGGAAAGAGGATTTCTATGGCAAGGCATAGCCGCTCTTTCGCGCCGGGATGGGGCGGGACGAACCTGTGCGCGCCGCCGCCGGATGCCCGGGCGATGCTGGTTCGCGGGAGGCTTTGGCCAGCGTGTGCGGTGCGGCGCGGCCCGTCGCGTTGCGCGCCAGCCGTCCTCCGGCGTTCAGAAGCAAGCGGCCCAGCAAGTCTTCCCCCAGAGGCCAGTCGCCGAGACGCGAATCGGCGTTGATGTGCCCCGCCTCTCCGGCATCGACGAACTTCGCGCCCCAATCGATCGCCAGCGATCGCGCGGTGGAAAGTGCGCAATAGGGGTCGTCACGGCTCGCCACGAGGTAGGAGGGAAACGGCAGTTCCTGCCTCGGACACGCGCAGAACCGGGCGAGACGCGGATCGCGCCCCGGACGGTCGACATCGGGCGGGGCGACCAGAAGCGCGCCCACAACCGGATTGCCGAACGAGGGCCGCTCATATTCGGCCCACCACGCGATGGCCATGCAGCCGAGGCTGTGTCCGATAAGGATGACCGGGCGGTCGCTGCGATGGATGGCAAGGCTGATCTTGTTCACCCAGGTGTTGCGGTGAGGGTTGTCCCACATGCCGAGATCGACACGCTGGACATTCGCGTATTTGCGCTCCCACCGGCTCTGCCAATGGTTCCGGCCGCTGTTGTTCAGGCCGGGAACCGTCAGGATCAGCGGTTCGCGGGTTGTCACGTCGGCGTCTTTTTCCAGATAGTGGACCATCATCTTTCTCCAGGGGATGGGATCAATGGCCGGTCGACTTGGTATACGTCCCGACTTGCAATGAGAATATTCAGGCCAGCTTCAACCGCTTCTTTTCCGTCACGTCGATCTGCACGACGCGGCCTTCGTGAACGGTCAGCGATATGTTGCCATACTTGAGGCCGGACAGGGCCTCGCGCACGCTGGCAAGGGTCTGTTCGATCAGGGCCGGGGGCTCGGCCAGGCTCGATCCGGTTTCTTCAGGCACGATCAAGGCTCCTTCTGGTCAGCATTCCCTGATCCTTCGGGGTTCGAGGCGAACCGCTTCGCCGCGCTGTTACGCGCAAACTCAATCGAATCAGTAGAGTTGTTTTTAAACTCAACTTATTCGGTTGACTATAGTCAATCGACCGGAGGACGTAAAATGTCGACCAGATGAGTTGAGATTTGCGGGAGCGGAGAAATCCGTCTCCCGGCAGGAACCGCCGTCTGCGTTGGAATCAGGAGGCGGCGGGCATCGCCGCGAGGCATTCCGCACGGTCGAAGTAATCGCGCCAGGCGGTGATCCTGCCCTGGTCGTCCAGCTCGAAATAGCCGCAGGCGCGGATTTCCGTCCACGGCATATCCTTGTAGCGGAAGCGATCCAGCCGTTCGGTGAAGACCGACCGGCCGGATGCGGCGATATTGAGGATCCGCCAGTCGAGTTCATCAGCCGCCAGGAACGGATCGAACAGATTTAAGGATTCTTCGCGGTTCCGGCCGGGAGGAGGGAGGCAGACGCCTTCGCAGACCGCATCGGGATGCAGCATCCGGGCGAGCGCGGCACGGTCCCGGCGGTTCCACGCGGCGATGAATGCGCGAATCGTCGCGATGGGGTCGTTGGCCTGCATGGATGTGGTTCCTTCAGCCTAGCGGTTCATAGACGGTCTGGGGCACGGTGAATTCCAGCAGCCCTTCGAGGCCGTTTTCGGCACCGATGCCGGACTGTTTGTGCCCGGCGAAAGCGGCAAACGGCGTGAGGCCCTGCGCGGAATTGATCCAGACGGTTCCGGTTTCGAGCCGCGCCGCCACTTCGGCGGCACCGGCGACGTTCGACGACCAGACCGACCCGCCGAGGCCGTAGGGCGAGGCGTTGGCGCGGGCGATGGCCTCGCCGACATCCTCGTATCGCAACAAGGGCAGGACCGGACCGAAGGCGTCCTCCTGCACGATGGCGGAGTCCTCCGGCGGATTGTCGACCAGTGTCACGGGCACGAAATAGCCCACGTCCGGCACAGCGGGGGCCGGAACGATGTGGCGATGGCCGGCCTCGGCGGATTGTGCGATCAGAGCCTTCACGCGCTGGAACTGCGCGCGGTTCTGCACCGGGCCCAGGCCGATGTCCGGCCCCGTGCCGGCGCCCACGCGCACGCGCCGCGCCACTTCGGCCAGAGCCGCCAGCACATCGTCGTAGATATCCGCATGGATATAGACGCGCTTGGCCGCGACGCAGACCTGCCCGCTGTTGGTGAAGGCCGCCCAGAACAGCGGTTCGGCGATCGCGGCGACGTCGGCGTCGGGCAGGACGATGGCGGCATCGTTGCCGCCCAGTTCCAGGGTCAGCCGCTTGAGGTTGGCGGCCGCGCTCCGCATCACCCGGCGCCCTGTCTCGGTGGAGCCGGTGAAGCTGATCTTGTCGATGTCCGGGTGTTCGGACATCCAGGGACCGAGCCGGTCGCCGCCGCAGACCACGTTGAGCACGCCGGGCGGCAGCACGCCGCGCAACAATTCGCCGATCCTCAGCGTGGTGAGCGGAGTGCTCGGCGAAGGTTTGAGCACCAGGGTATTGCCGGTCAGCAGCGCCGGGCCGATTTTCCAGATCGCCAGCAGCACGGGGAAATTCCACGGCACGATGCCGCCGACCACGCCGATCGGCACATGGCGCGTGACGGCCCGCTGGCCGGGCATGTCGAGGCTTTCCGAAACCGGCAGTTCGTTTTCCGCGACCGTGGCGATCCACCACGCCGCGGCCTCTATTTCCGAGCGCGCCGCCGCGAGCGGCTTGCCCTGCTCCGACGTCAGGAGGTGTTGCAGGCTTTCGATGTTCCCGGCCAGAATGCGGGCGATGGCGCGGAGCGCTTCCTGCCGTTCCGCGAAAGGCCGTGCGCGCCACGAGGGAAAGGCGCGGCGGGCCGCCGCGACGGCTTCGTCGAGTTGCTCGCGCTCGCAGTCCGGGGCCTGCCTGATGGCTTGCTCGGTGGCGGGATTGATGACGGGAAAGCGGGAGACGCTGTCGCGGCTTTCGCCGTCGTTGGTCATGGTCGGGCCGTTGGCGGTCATGGGGTCAGGTCCGTATCAGGTCGAGGGCATGGTGATCGAGGACGTGCGAGACGTGCCGGTCGAGCATGGTGAGGAACAACCGGTCGCCGCGCTCGGTGCGCTGGACGAGCATCGCCGCGCCGACTGCCACGTTGATCCCGGCGAACGTGAAATGCCGGTATTCCTGTTCCAGTTCGGCGAAGGTGTAGCCGCTCACACCCTGGCGGTGCATCTCGTCGAGATAGCAGGGCAGCAGGTGCGCTTCGGCGTCGCAGCGGTCGACGGGATCATAGGCCCCGCCGATGAGATAGGCGATATCGACTTCGGCGGTGCCGAGCGCGACCGATTGCCAGTCGACCGTGGTCAGCCGCTCGGGCGAGATCAGCATGTTGTCCGGCCGGAAATCGTTGTGCGTGATGCAGCGCGGTCGAGCGCGCGGACGGCTATAGGTATCGTAATGCTCGGCCAGTTCGTCGCAGACCGCGATGTGGCGGTCTGCGAGCAGAGCGGCATAGCGGTCGCGAAACCGGGGCCAGGTATCGCGAAAGACCTCCGGCGCATAGAACGGCTGGGCCAGCGGCCCGGAGTCGAGCCAGGCGAATTGCGGCTGTTCCCCCTGTTCCCAGAACGCGGCGTGGAGCCGCGCCGCGTTTCTCACCGCGCGTTCGGCATCCGGCAGATCGAGGCCCCGGAACTGGTCTCCGGGTAGCGCCGGGGCCAGGTCTTCAAGCAGCAGCGCGAAGCTGCCGTCGGCGGCCATCGCGGCGCCGTGACAGACCGGAACGTCGATCCGGGCGTGCGGCGCGATCGTGTCGTAGAAGCGCAGTTCGCGTTCATAGAGCGACCATGCTGCCGCAACCGCGAGACTGGTTTCGTCCTGTGAGGAGAACTTTCCGACGATCGTGCGGGGGCCTGAGTCTGGGCCGGGCGCATAGTCGATAGTGAAGCGCGCCGCTTCACCGATCTGGCCGGTGCCGATACCTTGCGCCGAGACACCGGCAATCTTCGCGGCGCGGCTGTTGCGGGCAAGCATGGCTTCCAGCCAGTCCGCATCGACTTCATGTGGGCGGGGCGCTTTTCCGCCCACGCGGACGAGGCATGAGGGGGCGTTGCCCCCGGCACCATTGTCGCCGCCCGCGTCCCTTCTGCCCGCGTCCCTTCTGATAGTCACTGTAACCGTCTCCCGTCGTTACGCCATTCAGGCGCGAGCGGCGCACCGTTGTTTTATCGTGAAAGGTGAGGGGAGGGGGCGAGGCTGTCCAATCGGCCTTTGCTGGCGATACATTGGCTTCGCCGATGGATTGAGGCGCGGACCTGATCCGCGAAGTGCGCGAATACAGCGACAGCGCGCATGTGCTGGCGACGTTCGAACTGCCGGGATAATCGCTACAGCCGCTGGCTGCCATCCCGTTCGCCGATGTTCGGGCCGCCCTCCGCCGCGGCGTGCGCCGGCTCCTTGCGCCGGGCCTGCCAACTGCTGGCGAAGTCGAAAAAGCGCTGGGCGGCGCGGTTTGCGGAAGTTCCCAGAACCACCGCGAAATCGAGGTGCATGTTCATGTGCTCGACTTCGCGCCAGACCATGCCCTTGGGCGTCGGGAACCAGCCGATGCCGATGGCGCAGCAATGCTCGCGCACGGCATAGCGCTCCACCGCCAGCGTGTTCCCTTCCGGCGGAACGATCGGCATCGCTCCCTGTGCAAGCAGAAAGGCGACGAGCGGGTTGATGAAATCGTCACCGTGCTCGCCGCTGAGCATGGCGATACGCCGCCCCGCCAGTTCGGTGCGGGGAATGACGGCATAGTCCGCAAGTTCGCTGCCTTCGGGAACCAGCAGGCCGATCTTGCGGCGGCGCAGCACGACTCGTTCCAGCGCGGCGGGATACTGAACTTCATTGACGATGCAGCCGGGTGGAAGATCCCGGATGAATTTGGTGGTGGGCTGGTCCGAGGCGATGCCGAGCAGCAACGCGGCGTCCAGTCGCTCCGTCAGGAGGTCGCGGACCTGGTCGGACTGCAAGCGGTTGTCGATCGTATAGCTGATGTCGGGCCGGGCCGAAACGAAGGCAGTGAGCAAGGCGGTGCGATCGGCGAAGTCCAGCGTATACATCGCCGCGCCCAGCCGGAAGTGCGACCGCGACGCATCCTGGAGCGCCTCGGCCTCCAGCCGCACATCTTCCGCCTGCTCCAGCAGCGTGCGCACCAGCGGGTAGAGCTTCTGTCCCTGATCTGTCAGCGCGATCCGGCGCGACGTCCGATGGAACAGCAGATAGCCGAGCGTCTTTTCCAGTTCCTTGAGCTGGCCCGACACGGTCGGTTGCGTCAGGTTCAGCCGTTCGGCCGCTCGCGTGACCGAGCGTTCGTCCGCGACCGCGGCAAAGCTGCGCAGCAGCTTGAAGTCGAGATGCTGCATCCCGTTTTCTCCCATCCGGTTCTGCTGACCGACGGGGCATTCTAGCAGATTGATCGGCCCGGTCTATCCATCGCCCGGCAAACCCTATTGGACCTGTCCCGCTTGCCTGCATAGCCTCCGGGACAGAGGAGCTGACAGGTGATAATGACAAAAGACATCGACGAGGCCGTGGTCGATCCGGCCACTTATGCCGACGAGGACCGCTATCACGAGGTGTTCGCCATGTTGCGGGAAAACGATCCCGTCCACTGGTGCGCACCCGCCGATTATCGCCCGTTCTGGGCCGTCACGCGCCATGCCGATGTTTCGCGGGTGGAGCTTGACGCGGCGAATTTCCTCAACGCGCCCCGCCAGTTCCTCGTCACCATCGACGATGAACGGATGCTGGAGAGCAACACGGGCAGCCCGACTTTCGCGCGAAATCTCGTGGCGATGGATAATCCCGATCATCGCACCTACCGCGCGCTGACGTCCGACTGGTTCCTGCCGAAAAACGTCCGCCTGCTCGAACGGAAGATCGCCGATCTGGCCCGGGAGACAGTGGACAAGATGGTGGCGCTGGGCGGTTCCTGCGATTTCGTCAACGACATTGCCGCCTGGTATCCGTTGCGCACGATCATGATCGTGCTGGGTGTGCCCGAGGAGGACGAGCCGCTGATGCTGGAACTGTCGAAGAAAGTGTTCGGCAGCACCGATGCGGACACTGGCGGCGGCGAGGGCATGACGTCCATGCTGGAAGCTTTCAATGCCTTCAACGAATACTTCCACACGATCACGGCGGACCGGCGGATCAATCCCCGCAACGACGTGGCGACTATCCTGTCCACGGCGACGATAGAGGGCGCGCCCATCGGCGAGGCGGAGCGCAACGCCTATTTCCTGATCGTCGCCGCCGCCGGGCACGATACGACCAGTTCGGCGATTTCGGGCGGACTGCTGGCCCTGCTTCGCCATCCCGAGGAAATGGCGAAGCTGCGCGCCGATCCGGCGTTGATGCCGCGCGCGGTCGACGAATTCATTCGCTGGACGTCTCCGGTGAAGCACTTTTTCCGCACGGCGGTCGCCGATTGCGAAGTCGGCGGCAAACGCATCCGCGCGGGCGACAGCCTGATGATGTGCTATCCTTCGGCCAACCGCGACCAGGATGCGTTCGACGATCCCTTCGCTTTCCGCGTCGACCGTGCCGCCAATCGCCACATGGCCTTCGGCATCGGGCCGCATGTCTGCCTGGGCCAGCACCTTGCCAAGCTGGAAATACGCCTGCTGTTCACGGAACTGCTTTCGCGGATGGATGACATAGCGCTCGATGGCGATCCGGCCTGGGTGAAGGCGAACTTCGTCTCCGGCCTCAAGCGCCTGCCCATCCGTTTCCGCGCCCGCTGAACCGATCGGAACGAGCATGCATCCTTGCGTCATCGCACATCAAACGCCCGATAAGCCCGCTGTCATCATGGCCGGCAGCGGCGCTATCGTAACTTACGGGCAACTGGAAGTGCGCTCCAACCAGTGCGCGCATCTCTTTCGCAGCATCGGCCTGAGGCGCGGCGACGTGATCGCGCTGCTGCTGGATAACGTTGCCGAGTTTTTCGAACTGGTCTGGGGCGCGCAACGGGCCGGCCTCTATTATGTCTGCATATCCAACCGGCTGGTCGCGTCCGAAGTGGCGTTCATTCTGGCCGACAGCGCCGCGCGGGTGCTGGTGACGGGTGCGGATGTCGATCCCGCCGTGATCGAAGAGGCGCGCCGTCTGGAAGTGACGGTATTCACGCTCGGCCCGGCCGCGAATGCCGCCGTGCCCGACCTGCTTTCCGCCCGCGCGGTGTTTCCCGAAACCCCGATCTTCGATGAGAGTCCGGGTAACGACATGCTCTATTCATCGGGCACGACAGGGCGGCCCAAAGGCATCAAGCCGCCGCTGCCCGAAGGCCCGCTCGCGCAGACCAATCCCCTCACGGAACTGGGGCGGACGGTCTACGGCATGGACGCCGATACCATTTTCCTGTCGCCCGCGCCGCTCTATCACGCGGCGCCTCTGCGCTGGTGCATGAGTGTCCACAAGCTGGGCGCCACTGTCATCGCGATGGAAAAGTTCGACGCGGAAGCGGCGCTGGCGCTGATCGCGCGGCATCGCGCTACGCATGCGCAATGGGTGCCGACGCATTTCGTGCGGATGCTCAAGCTCGATCCGTCCGTTCGCGCGCGATATGACACGCGTTCGCTGCGGACGGTATTTCACGCCGCCGCGCCTTGCCCGGTCCCCGTCAAGCAGCAGATGATGGAATGGTGGGGGCCGATCATCCATGAGTTCTATGGGGGCACCGAAGCGAACGGGCTGACCACGATCTCCCCCGGCGAATGGCTTGCGCGGCCCGGATCTGTCGGCCTGCCGATGTGGGGCATTCCGAAGATCTGTGACGACGACGGCGAGGAGCTTCCCGCGGGATCGGTCGGCACGATCTATTTCGCGCAAGGTGCGCCGTTCGAATACCACAACGATGCCGAAAAGACGGCGGCGAGCCGCAACCGGCACGGGTGGACGACGATCGGCGACGTCGGACGGCTGGATGAGGAAGGCTATCTCTATCTCACCGATCGGAAGGCGTTCATGATTATCTCGGGCGGAGTGAACATCTATCCGCAGGAAGTAGAAGATCAGCTTATTCAGCATCCGAAAGTTGCCGACGTGGCGGTCGTCGGGGCGCCCGACCCCGACATGGGCGAGCAGGTGGTGGCCGTGGTGCAACCCACCGAAGGGATTGATGCGGGGCCGCAACTGGAGCGGGAGTTGCTTGCGTGGCTGGATGGGAAGGTCAGCCGGATCAAGATGCCGCGCCGCATTGATTTTGAGCCGGAGTTGCCGCGCACGCCGACCGGGAAGCTGGTCAAGCGGCTGTTGCGGGATCGCTATTGGCCGTGATGACGGAAAGTCGTCATTGTTGCCGAATATTCTTCGTTCTACGAAATAATGGAACGATAGGGTGGGTGAAGGGAGTGGGGGTGCAGACAGGCGCGCCGGAAATGTCCAGTGAGGGATGCGCGGGATCTGCCACGCGCAACGCCACGCCCCCGGTTTTCCATTCCTGCGTCCGATAGTTCCCGGCGAAGCTTCGATCGGATTTTCGGATATGCGGTGAATTATGTCATCTAATATATTGTTTTATATATAAATAAAACATTAATAAAGTCGCGACATTGAAAATATTCAGGAGAGGTCTGGTGAGAAGAACAAATAAATTTTCATGCATCTTGCTTGGTGCAAGTGCGCTGGTTTCGGTTCCGGCATTGGGACAGGATAATCAAGGCGCGCCAGGTGATGGGCAGTCCGAATCCGTATTCGGCGATATTGTCGTAACCGCGCAACGCCGGTCGGAATCGCTGATGAAAGTGCCGGTTGCCGTATCGGCGCTGACGACGGGCGATCTGGAACGGCAGGGCGTGACGTCCAGCTTCGGATTGAGCGCCAGCGTGCCTTCGCTGCAAGTGACCAGCGCTTTCGGCGAGGCGCAGCCGAACTTCACCATGCGCGGTATCGGCGTGGGCAACGAATACGGCGCCAACCAGGTTTCCCCCGTCGGCGTATATACCGACGACAACTACCTGAGCGCGCGCACCATGCATGGCCTGCAACTGTTCGACCTTGAGCGTATCGAGGCGGTGCGCGGCCCGCAGGGAACGCTCTATGGCCGCAATACCACGGGCGGCGCGATCAATTTCATCTCGAACAAGCCCACGCTCGAACCCGGTGCACGGGGCTATGTCGAGTTCGGTTACGGCCGTTTCCAGGAAGTTCGCGGGCAGGCGGCGATCGAAGGCACTCTGGTCGACGACGTGCTGGGTTTCCGCGCGTCGGTGAACTATGTCGAGGCGGACGGTTTCGTGAAGAACATCTTCCCCGGCCAGCCCGACGCGAATTCCAAGGATTCCATCGCCGGCCGCCTGATTATCCGGGCCAGGCCGACCGAGCGTTTCGACATGATGCTCAAGCTGACGGGCAGCAAGGGCAAGCCGACGCAGGCGGCGGCCTATCATCTCAACGACGGATCGGGGGTTTCCACCTATTTCCGTTCGCAGGACGGTCTTTCGTTCTTTGAAACCAACCAGCCGGACCTGGGCTTCAACGACATCAAGAACGCCGGCGCCCAGTTGACGATGAACTACGAACTCAGCGAGAATTTCTCGATCCAGTCGCTGAGCGCCTACGATTGGTCCAAGCAGGCGTTGACTCAGGAAGGTTCGGGCACGCCGGTGATCGGCTGGTTGCAGACTCACTATGGCGACACCTACAAGCAGTTCAACCAGGAACTGAAACTCATGTTCGACCGCGACGGGACGAACCTTCAGGCCGGTCTCTATTATGGATGGGACAAGATCAATAACGAGGACAAATACCGGCTGGTCCAGACGCTATACTTTTACCAGCACTATGTTCAGGTGCGGAAGTCGCGTGCGATATTCGCGCAGATCGATCAGGATATAACCGATAATCTGGGGTTCACTCTGGGGCTGCGCTACACCAAGGACACCAACCGGCATTCCGACGCCTATTCGTTCCTGACCGCCTTTGCCGATCCCGCGACATCTCCGGCATTCGCGCTCTACGATTTCAATCCGGTCGATCCCGATGCGGCGGGCATCACGTTCACGCACGGTTCGGTGCTGGCGAACGGCACAGTGGTTCCCGAAGCGGCCAAGCGGCGCAAGAGCAGCCGCCTGACCGGCAAGATCGGTCTCGATTATACTTTCGACAGCGGGATGATGATCTACGGCCATTTCAGCCGCGGCTATCGCGCCGGATGGTTCAGCAGCCAGTTCTACGCGGGCAATCCGATCGACTTCGTGCCGCCTGAAAAGGTCGACGCCTATGAAGTCGGCTTCAAGACGCGGCTGTTCAACGGGCACGCCAACCTGACGGGCGCCGCCTTCCTGACCAAATACAAGAACCAGCAGCTCAATGAAGTGATCGGCACCACCGGCTATATCCGTTCGGCGCCCGGTTCGACGATCAAGGGCGTGGAACTGGAACTGGACGTGCGGCCGGTATCGACGCTCGATGCCAAGATATCCTTTACCTGGCTCGATGCGACTTATGACAGGCTGACGCTTTCCGGTGTCAATCTGGACGACAATACGTTGCCCAACGCGCCGGAAATCACGATCAACGCCGGTTTTGACTGGAAAGTGGCGCCGCTGGGTTCCGGCGAAATCACGTTCTCGCCCAACCTCGTCTACACGTCGAAGCAGTATTTCTCACCGTTCAACGACAGGGCCGGAAACTTCAACCTGCACATGCCGGGGCAGATCCTGGCCAATGCGTCGCTGGGCTGGGAGAGCGAGGCGCTCAACATCCGCTTCTGGATGAACAACGTCTTCAACAAGAAGTATTTCATGTATGGCCTGAACCTGCGCGATGCATTCGGCTATGACTACATGCTGCACGCTCCGCCGCGCACTTACGGCGTTACGGCCCGCTACAACTTCTGATCGTTGAGGGGGAGGCGGGTGTAGAACCGCCCCGCCTTTCCCTCCTTTCGTTTCGGTTCCTGAACCTCAGGGGCATTCGCGCATGCGAACGCCCCATTTTTTTGCGATTGAATCCGTTGCTGATACGATCGCCGGGACGATGGGGGAGGGGATGGTCATGGATACGGTCGAAAAGCTCGATGCCATCGAGGAGATCAAGAAGCTGAAAGCGCGCTATTTCCGGTTCGTCGATACCAGGCAATGGGATTCGCTCAGGGCCTTGTTCACACCCGACGCCCAATTCGATGCCGAAGCTTCCGGCCTGGGGCGGATCGCCGATCTGGATGCGTTCATTGATGGTGCCCGAACCAACTTGACGGGGTGCACCAGCGTCCACCACGGCCATTGCCCGGAAATAGAAATAACTTCGCTAACGGCCGCCAGCGGCATCTGGGCGATGGAGGATATGCTGTGCTGGGAAGCCGGCCCGAGTGGTTCGGAGCGTGCGGTGCACGGCTTCGGTCACTACTTCGAGGATTACAGAAAGATTGATGGCGAATGGAAAATCGTCCGCTGGAAGCTGACCCGGCTGCGCGTGGATACCAGGCCCTGATGGTTGCCGCGATCCTGTCGCGCGAGGCAGCGCGGGACTATCCCAGCGGCACTTGCGTCGGCTGGCCGGTCGCCGCGGAAACGCCGCCGTCCGCCACCACGATGGAGCCGTGCATGTAGCTGGCGTCGGCCGAGGCGAGGAACGCGACGATCCCGGCGATTTCCTCGCCTCGGCCGGGGCGCTGCGCCGGGATCGAACGGAACCAGTCGTCCAGCAATCCGGGGATCGCCTTGAAGGCATCCGTTGCGGGCGTCTCGATGAAGCCAGGGCAGATGGCGTTGATGCGGATGTTCTCGCGCGCGTGATAGACGGCCATGGCGCGCGTCAGGTTGATGACCGCGCCTTTCTGCGCGCAATATGAGGGATAGGCCCCGTCTCCGGCCATGCCGGAAATGGACGCGATGTTGATGATGGTGCCGCCGCCTCGCGCGCGCATATGCGGGATCGCGGCGCGCGAGGCGAAGAACACGGAATCGAGGTTGACCGCCGTGCTGCGGCGCCATTCCTCCGTGCTGTGATCGGGGATCAATGAAACGGCGGCCTTGGCCGCATTGTTGACCAGGATGTCCAGCCTGCCGAAGCGGTCGACGGCACCGGCGATCAGGCTGTCGACGTCGGCTTCGTCGCCCACGTCAGCGACCATGAAATGCGCCCGCTCGCAGGTAAGCGATTTCAGCGCATCGTCCCCCCGCGCCGCGTCCTGGCCGCAGAACAGGACGCTGGCGCCTTCGGCCAGAAGCCGCCGGACGATGGCGAGGCCGATTCCCGCCGAACCGCCGGTAACGATGGCCACCTGGCCGTCGAGGCGCGCCTGCGATAACGCGGCCATGGTCAGTCTTCCTTGTCCCAGCGCGTGATGTCCATGTTGCTGGTCACGCCGAGCGGACGGTAAGCGCCGAGGATCGCCTGCTCGAACACGCCGACCGATTGCTCAACCGACCCGTCAGGCGCGGTAAGCGTCACCTTCGACAGGAGCTGGACGTGCAGGTTTTCCAGCTTCATCGGATCGAGGTCCGCCACGGTGAAGTCCTCCCGCTCGACTTTCAGCGCGCCGTGGTAGCGGCCGTGATACCATTCGGGGTGAAAATAGCCGATGCCTTTCATCTGCATCCGGTGGAAAGGTTCAAGCGTGACCGTGTATGGCCCGGTGCCGTAATCGACGGTAAGCGTGCCGCGCGCGGGCCAGAGCGTGCCTTCGGTCAGCGTGGTATCCATGGAGGCGTTCTCGGTTTCGAGAAAGGCATCCGGCCCGGCTCCGTCCGGCGCCAGCACGGACCGGGTGTTCCAGATATGGCCGCTCGGTTCGGCCGCGATGTGGAAGAACAGGCTTTTGTCCTTGAAGTTCAGCGGCGTCCACTGCCAGAAATAGCCTTGCTCACCGGCCAGCGGATTGATCTGCTGATCCGACGCGCCGATCGGGCGCGTTCCCCATGAACGGTCGCGCGTGCCGGCCGCCTTGCCGGACAGCTCGATGCGCCGTCCGTCGATACTGACCCAGCCGGACCAACTGCCGTTCTGGGTGAGGCGAGTGTAATCCATGAAACCGCGCGTGCCGACGCGCCGCATGAAGCGGGGTTCCTCGATGGGAAAGGCGCGCCCGGTGAAGGTCAGATCGGCGGCGATGCCGTCCTGCTTTTCCACGACCACGCGCAGCACTTGCAGGGAATCCACGATTTCCAGGCGGATGGGGCCGACGGCAAGATTCATCCTGTCCTTCAGGACCGCGCTGGCGCGCAGACAATATTGCTTGCCGTCAACCTGGATGGAGATGCCCGCGTCGTTGACGGTCAGGTGCGGGTAGATCCCCATGCCGACCAGAAAGAACAGCGACCCGTCCGGCTCGAAGCCGTTGAACCAGTAGCGGTCATAGAAGTTACGGTCCGTTCCCGAATAGGCGATCGGTTCGGGCGTCTGGTGAATGGGATAGTCGTCGGCCTTGGTCAGCATGGGAAGCGCTCCTTGAGAAATGGTTCAGAAATTTGCCGAGGCAATGCGGCGGGCTTCGACCGAGCGGCGCAACGCGGCCCAGATCGTGGTTTCGGTATCTTTCGCTTGGGGATCGTCGCGGGTCTCGACATCGGCGTGGAGCGCGATGAGGCGGGTGCGAAGATCCTCGTTGCGCGCGGTCAGCGCGGAAATGCGGAGATCCGGCGTGGCATCCTTTACGGCATCGTTACCCAGCAATGCGGCGAAGTCCGCGTTCTCGGCGACGAGGCGGGCCGCCGCGCGGTCCCACTCCTCGGCGATCATGTCGAGCATCGCCGCCGTCATCGAAACGTTGCCCGCGCGAAAGCCGGTCAGTTCCGGCACGATATCCTCGCGCAGCATATTGGCCAGGAAACCGGCCGCCCTGGTTACATCGGGTTTCATAGCTGCCCCATCAGTTCGAGCATCGCCCGGTCCTGGGCATTGCGCAGCCACCATGCGGCATAGGCATGGATCACCGCGGGTTGCGGCGCGATCTGCCAGGCATGGGCGCATGTGTTCCAGATGGCCTGGCCCTTCACGCACATCATCAGTTCCCACCAGTGCAACGCCTGCGGATCGACATCGAGGCCGCTGGCTTCGCGCCAGATGCGAATGGCTACCTCTCGCGGCGCGATGCCGCTGCGGCGCTCGTCCTTGCCGAACGAGAACACGCGGACCATCGACCAGGCGAGGTCTTCCAGCGGGTCGCCCAGATGGGCCATTTCCCAGTCGAGCACCGCGATCAGGCGGCCATCGTCGTCATAGAGGAAATTGCCCGCGCGAAAGTCGCCATGGACCATCGCCAGCTTCTGCGCCGGAGGCGGCGGATTGCGGCGCAGCCAGCGGATCGCCGCCCGCGTGATCGGTTCCGGCCCGGTATCATGCGTGTCGAGCGTCTTTTCCCAGCGGTCCAGTTCCAGCATCGCCGTGGTCTCGCATGTCGCCGGTTCCATGAAACCGGCATCAAGCTTTTCGACGGGAACGGCCGCAAGCCGACCCATGGTGGACCACATTTCATCGGCTATGCGCCCCAGCCGGTCTTGCCAGGCCGGTTCCTGCAACTGGTATTCGCTGTTGTGAAAGCCGCGCAGATCCTCGGCCAGCGAGATCGCGCCGCCGAACGGCTCTGGATCGTCTTCCAGCAGGATCATGCGCGGCACGGGTATGCCGTGGCCGTAGATGGCCTTGTAGGCGCTGAATTCGTGGCGCCTGTCGCTATCGACGTTGCTGGCCGGAGGATCGCGCCGCAGGATCAGCCCTTCCTCGTGCCGCCCATCGCCATCGGTATAGGCGATGTCGAAACGGAACGTTTCCCGCGAAGCGCCGAGCGGCAGGCGGTGGAGGTTGGAAATGGCGATTTCGCTCCAGCCGTCCATGCGGGCGGCGAGATAATCGCGCAGCAGGGATTCAGTGATGGTTTTCATCGGATCAGACTGCCTCGACGAGTATCTTCACATCGCGTTCTTCGCCGGTGAGCGCGGCGAACGCATCTTCCGCACGGGCCAGCGGCACCTGGCCCGTGACCATCGGCGCCAGCCGTTCGGGCGCGGCGCAGACCTGATCGAGAGCGGCGGCGAATTCGTCCGGCGAGTAGGCAAAGACGAAGCGCACTTGCAGGGACTTCTGCAGGAGGAAGGCGGGCTCTATCGGATCGATTTCCATGCAGTTGCCGACGACAACGATTGTGGCGGCCACGGGCGCGGCGCGGGCGATCTGCATCAGCATGCCGGGCTTGCCGACGCAGTCGAACAGCACGGCTCGTTGACGTGCCCTGGTTTGCGTGGCTCGCGCCATCGTGTCGGACAGGCCGATCGGCAGGCCCAGTTCGTCGAACCAGCCGCCGATGCGGGCTTCGTCCGGGGTGATGACCATGTCCGCGCCCATCGCGGCCGCCATTTCGCGCCGGGCGGCCGAAGGCTCGATCGCGATCACCGGTCCGAGCCCCAGGGCCTTGAGGCGGGCGATCACGAACAGGCCGACCGGGCCGCAACCATAGACCGCCGCGGCGCAATCGGCATCAATGCCGCTTTCGGCGACCGCGTGGACGCCCACGGCCAGCGGCTCGGTCAAGGCCGCCACTTCGGTCGGCACATGATCGGGGACGGCGAAACTCGCTGCTTCATCCAGCAGCATCCGCTCGGCGAAAGCGCCGTTGAAGCGGTTGGAGTAACCGATAAGTTCGACGCCGTCCGGTCCCGTCAGGAATGGCAGCGCGACGATCCGCTGGCCCCTTGCGAACTTCGTGCCGCCTTCCAGCACCTCGCAGCAGAACTCGTGCCCCATGACGACCGGTTCATCCGGGTTCATGAAACCGCGAAAGCCCGCGCGGTGCAGCAGGTCGCACAAGTGATCCACATGATCGCGCGCGTGCAGGTCGCTGCCGCAGACGCCGCATACCAGCGGCCTGGCGAGCAAGGCGCCGGAAAACGGCTGCGGTTCGGGAATGTCGCTGACGAGCAACGCGCCCTTTTCGAGTACGACGGCCTTCATCCTGTCCCTTCGCGTTCACGGGCCGCTGCGGCCTCATTGCGGCTTGAAGGTAGTCCGGCGGGGTTCGCCGGCAAGTAACGGATTCCCGTCAGTGCAGGTGTCTGGGCGAGAAAAGGCAGGCGGCGAGCGCCGCGCGATTGTGAATGCCCAGCTTGGAATAGATCCGCCGCAGATGATTCTCGACCGTGAATTCCGAGATGGCGAGACGGGCGGCCACTTGCTTGTTGAGCTGGCCCGCGCCGACAAGGCACGCGATTTCCCGTTCGCGCGACGTCAGATGCTCCATCGGGTCGGCTGGCGCGACACTGGCCTTGCTGTTCAGGATCGGTTCCAGCGCGATGGTGCCGCCTGCTTGCGCCAGCACTTTTTCCAGCAGTTCGCCGATGACCATCTGCGAGAGGCGCGCCACTTCCGCTTCCAGCCGCAACTGGCCGACCTCGCTGCGGGCATGGCCGTCCGACCGGCAATGCGTGCCGATGACCAGCAGGAAGCCGGGCATGATCTGTTGCACCCAGGCCGCGACGACATCGACATCGTGGCAATAGATGAAATCGCGATAGCGCTCGGCGCGGCTCGCCGCGCGGCTGAGGCGCCGGTCTTCCCAGCGGACGAGCTGGCCGCAGCGGTCGGATGGGGAACAGATGCGCGTGAAGGGGTCATCCTCATAGACGCGCTGTTCGAGATAGACCGCTTGCGCCGCCTGCGAAACGCCGTGATGATGGAGGTAAGTGAGCGGTGCCGTTCGCGAATTGAAATCCCGGAAGAAGATGGAAAGCGTATCCAGCCCGCAGCCGTTGACCAGCATGTCGGTTCGCTCGATGACATTGCGTGAGACTTCCATCGTTCCCCTCCGTCGCCATGTGATTTTTATCCCGGCGCCGGTCCTTTAATGACATAATTCAATCAATTTCGTCAAACGATTTGATGCTGGCCTAGACTGCCGTATAGGCCCCATCCACGATATATTCCGCCCCGGTGACGAAGCGCGCCATGTCGCTGGCGAGGAAGGCGATGACCGGCGCGATGTCCTCGGCCGTGCCGATGCGCCCCATGGGTATCAGGCGCACCCATGCCGCCAGGGCTTCCTCGGGCGGAAGCGGATTGCCGTGCGCGTCGCGCGGCGGCTCCCATGATGCGGACAGGTTGGTGGCGGCCGGGCCGGGGAGCACGCAATTCACGCGCACGCCCTTGGCCGCAAGCTCGCTCGCGACGGCCCTGGTCATGGCGCGGACCGCGCCCTTGGTGGCGCTGTAGGCCGAAAACTCGCTCCCCGCGACTTTGCCGTAGACGGAGGATATGTTGATGATCGACGGAGACGACCCGGTTTCCTCGCGGGTTTTCTGCATCAGGGGCAAGGCGCCTCGCATGCCGAAGTAGACGCTTTCCACGTTGATGGCGAACTGGCGGCGCAAGGTTTCGATGCGCGAAGTCTCGAACGGCTCGGGAACCATGATGCCGGCATTGTTGACCAGGATGTCGAGGCGCCCGCATCGCGCGGCAACGGTATCGAACACCTCTGCCCAGTCGGTTTCCCGCGTCACGTCGTGGAGCAGGGGAATTGCATCGCCCCCGATTTGTCCGGCGGCATCGAGCACTCCGTCGCGGTTGATGTCGGTCATCACCACGCGTGTGCCGAACGATGCCAGCAGACGCCCGGTCGCAAGGCCTATTCCCGATGCAGCCCCGGTCACGATGGCCACTTTCCCGGCAAGATCGCGCATTGCGGGCTCTCCTCTATGTTCGAACGGGCGAATTGCTCGGTGTCCGCTTGCGGCGGCAGGAAGGCCATGCTGCTGTCGCAGAACACTTCGATGGTCGGCGCGAGAGTGTCCGGCTCATCCAGGGTTCCGGCCTTTATCAGCACGACGTCGGCGAGGGCCTGTGTGCGGGAAAGGATCGGAGAGCCGCATCGGGGGCAGAAGTGGCGCTCGACGGCGCGGCCGGCGTCGCTGACGCCGTGGAACACGCGCGTTTCGCCCTGTTGCGCGTAATCCTGTCCGGGAAGAGCGATGACGATGGAAAAGGCGCTCCCGCTTTGCCGCTGGCAGTCGCGGCAATGACATACCGCTGTCAGCAACGGTGCGCTCACGCAGGAATAGCGGATCGCGCCGCACAGGCAGCCGCCGGTTTGCCATGGTTTATCCACTGGAGGCCTTTCAGGAGTCGGACGGAAAGATGAGCACGGGCTTCACGCATGTGCCTGTCTGGGTGTCGGCGATCGCTTCGTTTATGCGCTCGAAGGGATAGCGCGTAATCAAGCGCCCGATCGGCAGCTTGCCTTCCCGGACGAGGCGGACAAGCTCGGGGAGAAAGCGCTGTGGATCGCTGTCGCCCTCGACGATGCCTTTGATCGTGTGGCCGTAAGTGATCGTGGGGACGATCGGTAGCGCGATTGCCGCGTCGAGCGAATGCGGCACGCCGACGAGGCCGAGAGTGCCGTAGGGAGCCAGCATGGCGAGCCCGCCGGTGATCGCATCCGGCACGCCGCTGGTATCGAAGACGTGATCGACACCTTCCGGCCGGATCGCGCGGACGGCTTCCGCCGCGTTGTCCGCGCGCGGGTCGATGACGTGAGTCGCGCCGAGCGCCGTGCCAAGTTCGCGGCGTTCGGGGCGGGGCTCTATCAGGATGATCGTGGCGCACTCCGCCAGGACGCCGCCCATGATCGCGGAAAGGCCCACCGCGCCGCCGCCGATGACGGCAAGCGAGGAGCCGGGCCTTGCACCCAGCGAATGCAGCACGCCGCCCACGCCCGTCTGGACGCCGCAGCCGAGTGGCGCGAGCAGCCCAAGATCGGCATCAGGCGGCAGCTTCACGGTGTTGCGCTGCGTCGAGATGGCATAGCGCGAAAAGGATGATTGTCCGAAGAAGCGCGCGGCGACCGGGCCGTCCCGATCTTGCGCGGGAGAAGAGCCGTCCCCGCGCTGGCAGGCATAGTTCACATCCGTGAAATGGCGGCAATAGGACGGCAGGCCGTCCTCGCAGCGCGGGCAGCGGCCGCAACTGTCGAACGTGAGCAGAACCTTGTCCCCCGGCGCGAGGCCGGTCACGCCTTCGCCGATCTTGTCGATGACGCCCGCGCCTTCATGGCCGAGGATTAGCGGGAACGGGGTGCCCAGCTCTCCGGTCGCGAAGACAAGGTCGGTATGGCAGATGCCGACCGCCTCGATCCGCACGCGGACTTCACCGGGGCGCGGATCCCCGATTGCCACGGTCTCGACAGTAAAGGCGCTGCCCGGCGTTTTCAGCACCGCCGCCTGGCCGGTCGCGGTCATTGGTATCCTCTCCCCATTCCGATTTGCATGGGCTCTGTGCCGTGCATGGGTTTGAGACCGAGCCTTACGAACATGGCTGTATCGGCGTCGTCTCCGGCGTTGGGGGCGGTGAGCAGCCTGTCGCCGGTGAAGATGGAATTGGCGCCGGCCATGAAGCACAGCGCCTGCGTCGCTTCGCTCATGCTCTCGCGCCCCGCCGAGAGCCGCACCATGCTCAGCGGCATGGTGATGCGCGCGACAGCAACGGTGC
>CAZUOV010000011.1:0-72267 GCA_964621355.1 uncultured Novosphingobium sp.
CCAATCCCACCGGGCCGATGCACATGGGCCATTGCCGGGGCGCGGTGGTGGGCGACGCGCTGGCCAGCCTGCTGGAATATTCCGGCCACAAGGTGATCCGCGAATATTATGTGAACGACGCGGGCGGACAGGTGGATGTGCTCGCCCGGTCCGTCCACTTGCGTTATCGCGAGGCGCTGGACGAAAATGTCGGCGAAATCCCGGAAGGGCTCTATCCCGGCGATTACCTCGTCCCGGTGGGCAAGGCGCTGGCGGCGGAGTTCGGCGACCGTTATGCCGCCGCGCCCGAAAGCGAATGGCTCATCCCGTTCCGCACCCGCGCCGTCGCCGCGATGATGGAGATGATCCGTGCCGACCTCGCCCTGCTCGGCATCCATCACGACCTGTTCTCGTCCGAAGCCGAATTGCAGGCCGCCGGAAAGCCAGCCGCCGCCGAAGCATGGCTGCGCGCGCACGATCTAGTCTATGACGGCCTGCTGGAAGCGCCCAAGGGCAAGACGCTTGATGATTGGGAGCCAGTGGAATTGCCGCTGTTCCGCTCCACGAAGTTCGGCGATGATCAGGATCGGCCGATCCGCAAGTCGGACGGAAGCTGGACCTATTTCGGCGCGGACCTCGCCTATCACTTCCAGAAGGCGCAAGACGCGGACGCGCTGGTCGATATCTGGGGCGCGGACCACGCGGGCACGGTCAAGCGGATCAAGGCCGCCGTCGCCGCGCTGACCGGCGCGGACGGCCAAAGCCCCAAGCCGTTCGAGGTCAAGCTGGTGCAGATGGTGCAGCTTCTGCGCAACGGCGAACCCGTGAAGATGTCGAAGCGGGCGGGCACCTTCGTCACGTTGGCCGATGTCGTGCGCGAAGTGGGTAAGGACGTGGTGCGTTTCACCATGCTGACTCGCAAGCCCGAGGCGCAGATGGATTTCGACTTCGCCAAGGTAGTCGAAGCATCGAAGGACAATCCTGTGTTCTACGTGCAATATGCCCATGCCCGCGTCAGTTCGACGCTGCGCAAGGCGGCGGCAGAAGGATTGGCGCCTGCGGACGCCGATCTGGCGCTGCTGGGGCCAGAGGAACTGGACCTCGTGAAGCTGGCCGCGCAGTTTCCCCGCATCGTCGAGGCGGCATCGCAAGCGCGCGAGCCGCACCGCATCGCCTTTTTCCTGCACGACCTGGCCGCCGCGTTCCATGCCTACTGGAACCTCGGTAACGATCGGCCCGACAAACGCTTCATCCTGGCACAGAATCCTAACCTTTCCGGTGCTAGGCTGTTCCTCGCCGCGCAAATCGGGCAATTGGTGCGCAACGGACTGGCGCTTCTCGGCGTCGAGGCGGTGGAGGAAATGTAGGCCATGGCGATTTCGGACGAAAACGGCAGGGACGATATTCCCGATGACGATCGGCCCAATGAGGGCCGGCCCAACGACGATCAACCGGCCGAAGCCGGAGATTCCGGCGCGCAAGGCCGGGAGCCGTGGGAAGCGGCTGCTCCCGGCGGGGAAGAGGAACCCGCCGTGCCTGAATACGCGCCCGAACATGGGGCGCAGCAGTTGCCCCTGGATGACGACGAGGTGCGCCTGCCCTGGCTCGAAGCCGGGGACGATGACGAGGAGGAAACGTCCTCATCGGGCGGACTCGTCCGGCTGATGCTGCTGGGACTGGCCGCGCTGGCGTTGATCGTCGGCGCGATCTGGGTGGTGACGCATCGCGGGAAAGACAGGGAACTCGTCGCCGACGGCGGTGTGATCGCCGCGCCGGAAGCGCCCTATAAGGAAAAGCCCGCCGATCCGGGCGGCAAGACGTTTGCAGGCACTGGCGACACAAGCTTCGCCGTGTCCGAAGGGCAGAGTCGTCCGGCGCGTATCGGGGCGGGGGACGCTTCTCCGCAGCCCGGTTTCACCACGGCGGGGCGCGACGCGGCGCAGCCTGCGGGCAAGGCTGCCGTCGCCGTGAAGCCGACCGAGGGGGCATCGCCCGCCGCGGCTCCGGCGGCTGCCTCCGGGGTGGGCGTTCAGGTGGGCGCCTATTCCAGCAGGACGGCGGCGGAAGCGGGCTGGCAAAAGCTTGCGCAGATGCATGGCGGGCTTTCAGGTCATGCGCACCGCGTGGTGGAAGGCAAGGCGGATATCGGCACGGTCTATCGTTTGCAGGCCGTCGCCGCCGACGCCGCCGCCGCGCGCGCGCTGTGCAAGGATCTGCGCTCCGCCGGGCTGGCCTGTCAGGTCAAGAACTGACGGTGGCAACGGGCGGCGCGGTTTTCCGCCCGTAATCCACATCGCCGGAGCGCGCGCGCCTTGCCAGACAGGCGGGATGCTGCGATTCTGCCGGCCATGGTGCCAGCGATCTTCGGGCTTTCCGGGCCGGTCCTGACGGCGGAAGAGCGCGCGTTCTTCCGTGATTGCGATCCGGTGGGATATATCCTCTTCGCCCGCAACTGCGAAAGCCGCGCGCAGCTTCGCGCTCTGACTGATTCGCTGCGCGCGATCCATGGACGCGACCGGCTGTTCATCTGCATCGACCAGGAAGGCGGGCGTGTCGCGCGGATGAAGCCGCCGGAATGGCCGGCCTTCCCGCCGGGAGAAGCGTTCGACCGGCTTTACGAGCTGGCGCCCGCCAGCGCCATCGAGGCGGCCCGCGTCAACGCGCGGGCGCTGGGTCTCGATCTGGCCGAGGCGGGCGTGACCGTCGATTGCCACCCGCTGCTGGATGTGCGCCAGCCGGGCGCGCACGATGTGATCGGAGACCGTGCGCTGGGCAGCGAGCCGCTGCGCGTGGCGGCGCTGGGCCGGGCCATCCTGCAAGGGCTGGAACAGGCAGGCGTTGCGGGGATCGTCAAGCATATGCCGGGGCATGGCCGCGCCATGGCGGACAGCCACAAGGCCCTGCCCACCGTGACGGCCAGCGCGGAGGAACTGGAAACCGATCTCGCCCCGTTCATCGCGCTGGCGAGTGCCGCGCCCGCCGCCATGACGGCGCATATCGTCTATACCGCGTGGGACGCCGGGAACCCGGCCACGCAATCGCCTTTCGTGATCGGGGAGATCATCCGCAAGCGGATCGGTTTCGACGGGCTGCTGCTGTCCGACGACCTCGACATGGAGGCGCTTTCCGGCACGATTCCCGAACGAGCGGAACGCGCCATCGCGGCGGGCTGTGACCTGGCGCTCAATTGCTGGGCGCGGATGGAGGATATGACGGGCATCGCCGATCGCCTGCCCGCGCTGACGGATGCGGCGGCGCAAAGGCTGGCGCGGGTGTTGGAACTGGCCGATCCCGCGCGGGCCGATATCGCGGTGCGAGACGCGTTGCTGGCCAAGCGCGATGCCCTGCTGGCAGTGCTGGACCAGCCGCAGGGCGCGCACGGATGACGGATATCGCCGCGCCCAGCACCGCATCGGACCTTTTTGCCGAAGAGGACGATTGGCGCGGGCCGGCCAGCAGCGCGGGCGAGGACGCCGCGCTCTATCTGGAGCTTGACGGCTGGGAGGGTCCGCTCGACCTGCTGCTCGATCTGGCGCGGCGGCAGAAAGTGGACCTGCGGCGCATTTCGATCCTTGAACTGGTCGATCAGTATCTCGCCTATATCGAGCGGGCGGGCGCCCTGCGGCTGGAACTGGCCGCCGACTATCTGGTGATGGCGGCGTGGCTGGCCTACCTCAAGTCCGCGCTGCTGCTCCCGCGCGAGGAGCAGGAAGACCCCAGTCCCGAGGAACTGGCGCTGCGCCTGCAACTGCGGCTGCAACGGCTGGGCGCGATGCGCGAGGCCGCCGCCCGGCTCATGGCGCGCGACCGGCTGGGGCGCGACGTGTTCCCGCGCGCGGCGCCCGAAGGGCTGCGGGTGGACCGGCGCAACCGCTGGCAGTGCGACTGGTTCACGCTGATCCAGGCATACGGGCAGGTCAAGGCGCGCACCGCGCCTGTCGTCCACATGGTGCGCGATCGCATGGTGATGACGCTGGACAGCGCGCTGGCGCGTGTTTCGGCCATGCTGGGGGTGACTCTGGACTGGGTGGAACTGCGCGATTTCCTTCCCCCCCGTCACGATCCCGCATGGGACGATCCGCGCCTGCGGCGTTCGGCGCTGGCCTCCAGCTTCGTCGCGGCGCTGGAACTGGCGCGCACGGGCAAGGCGGAACTGGCGCAGGACGAGACGTTCGGACCCTTGCGGTTGCGGCAGGTGCGGGCGTGACCGAAGGCCCGTTCCGCTCTCCCGACGACTTTGTCCGCGCGGTGGAAGCGACGCTCTTCGCCGCCGAGGAGCCGATGACGGCGGAGGCGATTTCGGCGCATCTTGGCGGGGCCGACGTGCGCGAGGCGCTGCGCCGTCTGGCACAGGATTACGCGGGCAGGGGCGTCCATCTGGTGGAGCGCGGCAAGCACTGGCATTTCCAGACCGCGCCCGACCTTGCCCACCTGCTGCGGCGGGAGCGCGAGCAGGTGCGCCGCCTGTCCCGCGCCGCGACCGAAGTGCTGGCCATCGTCGCCTATCACGAGCCGGTCAGCCGGGCGGAAATCGAATCGATCCGGGGCGTGCAGACCGCGAAGGGCACGCTCGACGTGCTGCTGGAAGCGGGCTGGGTGCGCGTGGCGGGCAGGCGCGAAGTGCCGGGACGGCCCGTGGTCTATGCGACGACGCCCGATTTTCTCGCCCATTTCGGGCTTTCGTCCCGCCGCGACCTGCCGGGACTGGACGAGTTGAAAGCGGCCGGGCTGCTCGATCCGGTGGACGACGCCATAGCCGCGTTGATCGGCGGCGGGGATGGCGAGGAACCGGCGGCGGAGGAAAGCCCCTGACGGGAAGGGCGCGGCGGGGCCTGTCGTCACACGCCTTTCACTTTGCCGTAACATGGCCTACATAGGCGCAATAACGAGGCCCGGTTTCCGGCCGGGGCAATCGCCCGCGTCATGGCGCGATTTTCAGGAGTAGTTCCATGGGTTTTTCGCTTCCGCACCTGATCGTGCTCGCACTGGTTGTCGTGCTGTTGTTCGGGCGGGGCCGGATTTCCGAGATGATGGGAGATTTCGGCAAAGGCATCAAGAGCTTCAAGCAGGGCATCGCGGACGAGACTACCGATCGTCCGGCAACGCCGCCGCCCGCGCAGATTTCCGCTTCGTCCGTGCAGCAGCCCACGCTGAACGGCGAAACGACGATCGACACGAACCCGCAGAACCCGCGCTGAGGCACGGCTGAGGCTCACCGGATCGGTCAGGCCATGTTCGACATCGGCTGGGATGAGATGCTGTTCACGGCCGTGGTGGCGATCATCGTCATCGGGCCGAAAGACATGCCGCGCGCGCTCCGCACCGCCGGGCGCTGGGTGGGCAAGATGCGCCGCATATCGGGCCATTTCCGCGCGGGCGTGGAAAACATGATCCGCGAGGCGGAGATGCAGGAGATGCAGGACAACTGGCGCAAGCAGAACGAAGAGATCATGCGCGCCCATCCCGATGCCGATCCCTACCCCGATCCTGCCCCCGGCACCGTTGAACCGGCGGGGGTTTCCGCCGAAACCGCCGTGGAACGCCAGCGCGAAACCGCGCCGGTCCCAATGGACGACGGGCAGCCGCAACTCCCGCTTTCCCGCTCCTGACCGGGCCCCGCGTCCCCATGGCCTTCCGCATCGACGACATAGACCAGACGCAGGCGCCGCTGCTCGATCACCTGATCGAGTTGCGCGGGCGCCTGCTCAAGGCCATCGCCGCGCTGGCCGTGTCGTTCTGTGTCTGCCTCTATCTCGCAGACGAGATTTTCGGGTTCCTCGTCCGTCCGCTGACCGAGGCGTTCCCGCCTGGGCAGGGCAGGCTCGTCTATACCAAGCTTTACGAGGCTTTTTTCGTGGAACTGAAAGTCGCGCTGTTCGCGGCGTTCTTCGTCAGCTTTCCGATCATCGCCAATCAGCTCTGGGCCTTTGTCGCGCCCGGCCTCTATGCCAAGGAAAAGAAAGCGTTCCTACCGTTCCTGATCGCGACGCCGGTGCTGTTCACGGCGGGCGCGGCGCTGGCCTATTACCTTGTGATGCCGACGGCGTTCCACTGGATGCTGGGCTTTCAGGGGGAACGCGGCGGGCTGACGATGGAGGCTCTGCCCGCGACCGGCGACTACCTCAGCCTTGTCATGCAGTTCATCCTGGCGTTCGGAATCAGCTTCCTGCTGCCGGTCCTGCTCATGCTGCTGAACCGGGCGGGGCTGGTCAGCCGCACGCAACTGATCGGCCTGCGGCGTTACGTCATCGTGGCGATCACGGCGGTCGCCGCCGTCATCACGCCGCCGGACGTGATTTCGCAGATCCTGTTGCTGGTGCCGCTGGTCCTGCTGTTCGAGGGCTCGCTGGCCCTGATGTGGTTCACTGACCGGCGCGAGGCGAGGGCGAAAGCCGAAGCGGAACAAAGTGAAGCGGGCAAAGCCGAAACGGGCAGGGGCGAAGTGGCGGCCGAACCTTCGTCGGGCGAGCTTCAGCGGCCCTGATCGTCCGCTTTGCCTGCCCGCCACGCGGGCTTGCCGCCGACCCATGTTTCCAGAACGCGCAGAGACGCGCCCTCCGGGCCGTGCGGGATGAGCGGATCGCGATCCACCAGCACGAAATCGGCGCGTTCGCCCCGAACGATGCGCCCGAAACGCCCTTCGGCGAACAGCGCCTTTGCCGCGGCGGCCGTCCATGCCTCCAGCCCAGGGATGCCCCCCGTGGCCATGGCCCGCGCCGGCTTGTCCGCATCGGCGCGCGCGGCCAGCGCGGGCTGGCTTTCGGCGATCACGCCCAGCGCGGCTATGCGCTGCCTATCGGCGCCCGGAACCGCGCCGAGCATCCGCCAGCGCCGCTCGCCCGCATAGGTCTGTGAAAGTTCCGCGATGGCATCGAGGAAAGGGGAAACCGCGCCCGCGCCGTTCACGCGCACCGCCACCTGAAAGCGGTCCATCGCCGCGCGGCTCATCAGGTTGCGTATCTGCGTGTCGCTTTTCGCGTTGCCCGCCGCATCGAACGAGAGCGCCACGCCATTCAGCTTCAGCCTGTCGTCATAGAGCCAAGGGGAGGGGCCGGGGCCGCCGATCAGCACCATGGCTTCCGTTCCCGCCGCATAACAGACCAGCCGCATCCGCAACGTCCCCGCGTCCCCCGCCCGGCGATAGGACTGCCAGTCCTCTATCGTCGTATTCATGACGCCCGCCGTGGTCACGCCGCCCGCGAGCAGGGCCTGCTGCGCTTCCTGCACGGCGACGTCGCGATCCTCGGGGCGGGGCTTGCCATTGGGCATCGCGCCTTCGCCGCGCGTCGCGGACGGCTTCGACAGCAGGATGGCAAGGCCCAGCCGCATCACGTCCACGTCCGTGGCGATCAGGCCGGGCAGCATGACGCGGCCCTTGCCGTCCAGCCGGTAGTCCAGCTTCTTCGGGCGCTTGTCCCCTTCGCGCAGCACTTGGGAGAAACGGCCCTCGCGGTCGATCACTACGGCCTCGAACCGCATGACGCGGCCTTGCGCGTCCAGAGTGACGCCGCGCACGTTGTCGATCAGGGTGTCGGCCAGCGCCGGGGAAACGCCCGTCAGAACGGCGGCAATGGCAATAAGGATACGCTTCACTTCGCGCCGCGCCTCGGCAGCCGGAGGATCAGGGCGCTGGTATCGAGCCGGCCCGCGCCCATGGCCTGCAACTCGGAATAGAACTGATCGACCAGCGCCGTTACCGGCAGCGAAACGCCGATGGAACGCCCTTCGTCCATGGCCAGGCCCAGATCCTTGCGCATCCAGTCTATCGCGAAGCCGAAGTCGAACTGCCCTTCGGACATGCTCTTCCAGCGGTTGTCCATCTCCCAGCTTTGCGCCGCGCCGCCGGAGATCGCTTCATAGACCTTGTCCATGTCGAGGTGCGAGGACTGCGCGAACCGCAGCGCTTCCGAAAGGCTGGCGACGATCCCGGCGATGCAGATCTGGTTCACCATCTTCGCCGTCTGTCCCGCGCCCGCCCGGCCGACATGGACGATGCGCTGCGAATAAGCGGACATGACGCCGCGCGCGGCCTCGATCGCTTCGGCGCGGCCGCCGCACATCAGGGTCAGCGTGCCGTTCTCCGCGCCGATCTGCGAACCTGTCATCGGCGCGTCGACGCAATGGATCTGCGTGTCGCGCGCTTCCACCGCGATCTGGCGCGCGATGCGGGCGGAAACCGTGGTGTGATCGACGAAAACCGCGCCCGGCGCCAGCGTGGTGAACACGCCCTGCGGACCCAGCACCACGTCGGCGAGATCGTCGTCGTCGCCGACGCAGGTGATGACGATATCGGCATCCTTCGCCGCGTCGGCCGGACTTTTCGCGATGCGCTCCGCGAGGCCGGGATGCTCGTCCGCCCAGCGCTGGGCCTTTGCGGTGGTGCGGTTGTAGATCGTCAGGCGGTGCCCGGCGGCGGCGATGTGGCGGGCGATGGCTCCGCCCATGACGCCGAGGCCGATGAAGGAAACGTTGCGCAATTCGCTCATGCCCGTGGTCTGTAAAGCGTCATGCGGGATAAGGGAACAGGCCGCTCCCTGTCGCCATACCCACGCTTCCCATCGCGGGCGCTTTTCGGTAGGGCGCGCGTGTCATGAGCGAAACAGCCCTTCAGCAAGCCGCGGCGGAACCCACGCTGCCGACCGTCGACGACGTGCGCGCGGCTGCGGCACGAATTGCGGGCGCGGTCGTGCATACGCCGACGCTGCTGTCCAAGACGCTTTCCGCCATCACCGGCGCCAATGTGTGGCTGAAGTTCGAGAACCTGCAATTCACCGCCGCCTACAAGGAGCGCGGCGCGCTCAACAAGCTGATGGTCATGGCGGAGCGATCCGGTGCAAGTGCCGGGCCTGTAAACGAAAATCGGGGGGTCATCGCGGCGTCGGCGGGCAATCACGCGCAGGGCCTGGCCTATCACGGCGGGCGGCTGGGCATCCCCGTCACCATCGTCATGCCGCGTTCCACGCCGATCGTGAAAGTGCAGCAGACGCGCAATCACGGCGCCGAAGTGGTGCTGGAAGGCGCGACGTTCGAGGACGCCTATGCCCATGCCCGCGTGCTGGAAAAGGAACGCGGGCTGACGTTCGTGCATCCCTTCGACGATCCCGACATCATGGCCGGGCAGGGCACGGTCGCGCTGGAAATGCTGGCCGACGCGCCCGAGATCGACACGCTGGTCGTGCCGGTGGGCGGCGGTGGCCTCATCTCCGGCATCGCGGTCGCCGCCAAGGCGATCCGGCCCGATATCCGCGTGGTGGGCGTCCAGTCCAACCAGTTCCCGGCGATGTATTCGCTCAAGACCGGCAAGGACATTCGCGGCGGCGGCGATACGCTGGCCGAAGGCATCGCCGTGAACGAGCCGGGGCAACTCACGCGCATGATCGTCGCCAGCCATGTCGATGAAATGCGGATCGTGCAGGAAACGCGGATCGAGGAAGCGATCTCGCTGCTGCTCGATATCGAGAAGACCGTAGTGGAAGGCGCGGGCGCGACTGGGCTTGCCGCGCTGCTGCCGCTCAGGAACGGATCGTTCCGGCCGGAGTTCGAGGGCCGCAATGTCGGCATCATCCTGACCGGCGGCAATATCGACCAGCGGTTCCTCGCCAACGTGATCCTGCGCAATCTGGCCCGCTCGGGCCGGATCGGGCGGATCAGCGTGCTGCTCGACGACAAGGTGGGCGCGCTTTACGAACTGGCGGGCATCTTCACGAAGAACGGCGCGAACATCATCGAAGTGACTCACCAGCGCATCTTCGGCGTGCTTTCGGCCAAGAACACGCAGACCGAGATCGAATACGAGATCCGCGATCAGGCCGCGCTCGACGGCCTGCTGAACGACATCGCCGAGGCAGGCTATGCCTATGAAGTGATGACCATCGCGGGCCGCCGCACCTCCCGCGCGCTGCGGGCGGACCGCTGATCTGGCGCTAACCCACCGTTGTCTCGTCTTTGCGAGGCCGAAAGGCCGAAGCAATCCAGGGCGTCACGCGCTAACGCCCTGGATTGCTTCGCTCCGCTCGCAATGACGAATGCTCTATTGCAAAGCGGCCGCTTCCCGGGCCCGCCCGCGCAACTCCCCCCCGCGTGACTGTGCCGCAATGGGCCGGGCCGCGCCCGCCTTGCGCGGCCTGTGCAAAATAATATCCCGTTAACCCTATTTCTTGGTTAAAAGACTTTCAACGCGCTGTCCGCGTCTGCATAGTCGGCCGCATCAGCCAGCGCCGGTTGGTATCGTTCATTTCGCAGGGATAGAGGAAAGCCAGCAGCCGTGACGGCACCTGTCAGATTTCCCCGGTTTTTCGTCACCAGCCCGGCGCCTTGCCCTTATCTGCCCGGCCGCAGCGAGCGAAAGGTGTTCACGGAACTCAAGGGCCCGCACGCCGATGCGCTGAACGACGCGCTGGGCCGCATCGGGTTTCGCCGCAGCCAGACGGTGGCCTATCGTCCCTCGTGCCTCGATTGCTCGGCCTGCGTCTCGGTGCGGGTCGTCGCGGACGAGTTCGCGCCGTCTTCCGCGCAGCGTCGGGCTTATCGCCGCAACAGTGACCTTGTGGTGACGCTGTGCCGCCCGTGGTCCACCGGAGAGCAGTTCGACCTGCTGCGCAAGTATCTCGGCGCGCGCCATCCCGGCGGCGGCATGGCGACGATGGACGAAGTCGATTTCGCCGACATGGTGGAACACACGCCCGTCACCAGCTACGTTGTCGAATACCGCGAACCGTCGCAAGACGGCGTGACGCCCGGCCGCCTCATCGGTGCGTGCCTGACCGACAAGCAGGGCGACGGCCTGTCGATGATCTACAGCTTCTATGACCCCGATCATGAAGGCCGGGCGGGGTTGGGCAATTTCATCATCCTCGATCATATCCATCGCGCGCGGGAGATGGGGCTGCCTTATGTCTATCTCGGATACTGGGTCGAAGGCTCTTCGCGGATGCAATACAAGGTCCGCTACCGGCCCATGGAGCGGTTGGGCCGCGCCGGGTGGGAGCGTTTCTCGCCCGAGGAACAGGATCGCCTGATCTCGGCCGTGGCCAGCGTGCGGCGCGATCACGATCCGGCGCCCGCGGGGGTCGCCAAGGATGCGGTCGCGGCGGACGAGAAGGCATGCCGTCTTTCGGCGGCGGACGGTCTGTCCGAAAACGTTCCCGCGTTTCACGACGAGGCGCGGGAAAGTTCCGACGCATAGAGCGTGGCTTCGTCCGCGCGGCGCTTGCGCAGGCCGTTCAGAGGCTTGCCGCCCGCGTTGATCCACTTGCCGAACTCGGCCATGGCCCCGGTGTAATCGCCCGCGACGTGGCGCTTCGTCAAAGTCGCGCGGGCGATGGCGCCGGTGTTGTAGTGGAACGAAACCAGCGCATCGAACTGCGTCTGCGTCGTCGGTGCATCGCCGATGGCGCGGATCACTTCGGCGGCGAAGCGCGCCGTGTCGCGTTCCAGCCGCGCATCGCATTGGTCCTGCGTCCAGGCGAGGCCGCGCACCACGTCGGGTCCGGTCGATCCCCAGCCGATGGTCCACGGCGCGCCGCCGGTGCCGGGATCGGGATAGGCGTCGAAGCGGCCATCCGCCCGGCGGCGGGCGCATCCTTCCCAGCGTTTGATGAGGGCAAGGCCGGCCGGGCCCATAGCGCGGGGTTCACTGTCACCGGCCAGCGCGCGTTCGATCGCTGCGTCCAGCGCTGCGACTTCCGCTTGCGTGAAACCGCGCCGAAGCATTCTGCGCACGGCGTCGAAGATCGGTTTGCGCTGCATGGATTGGCCCCCCTGCCGATGCGTGAGGCGGAGCAAGTAAGTCGAATCGGCGGGAGTAGGAAAATAGTAAATCGCGCCTCTTCGATAGCGGCAAGCGTCCTCACCCCGGAAGGGGAGGGGAAGAAACGCTTCGACACCAAAAAAAGGCGCCCGGATCGCTCCGGACGCCCTCTCGGTGATAGGTTGGGGCCCTTATATCAGGCGCTGTAATACATGTCGAACTCGACGGCCGAAGGCGTGGTTTCCCAGCGCAGCACTTCGGGCCATTTGATTTCGATGTAAGCTTCGATCTGATCCTTGGTGAAGACGCCGCCCTGAAGCAGGAAGTCGTAGTCCGCTTCCAGCGATTCGAGCGCTTCGCGCAAGGAGCCGCAGACGGTCGGCACGGCGGCCAGTTCGGCTGGCGGCAGGTCGTAGAGGTTCTTGTCCATGGCTTCGCCCGGATGGATCTTGTTCTTGATCCCGTCCAGCCCGGCCATGAGCAGCGCGGCATAGCACAGGTAGGGGTTGGCCATCGCGTCGGGGAAGCGGAACTCCACGCGCTTGGCCTTTTCGCCCGCGCCATAAGGGATGCGGCAGGAGGCCGAACGATTGCGCGCCGAATAGGCGAGCAGGACCGGCGCTTCATAGCCCGGCACCAGCCGCTTGTAGCTGTTGGTGGTGGGGTTGGTGAAGGCGTTGAGCGCCTTGGCGTGCTTGATGACGCCGCCGATGAAATAGAGGCACATGTCGGACAGGCCCGCATAGCCGTTGCCTGCGAACAGCGGCTTGCCGCTATCCCAGATCGAGATGTGGGTGTGCATGCCCGAACCGTTGTCGGCCTTGATCGGCTTGGGCATGAAAGTCGCCGTCTTGCCGTAGGCCTGGGCGACCTGCCAGACGACATACTTGTAGATCTGCATCCGGTCCGCCGTCTGGACCAGCGTGCCGAAGGTCAGGCCGAGTTCGTGCTGGGCGGAGGCGACTTCGTGGTGGTGCTTGTCGCAGGGTAGGCCCATTTCGAGCATGGTCGAGACCATCTCGCCGCGGATGTCCACGCAGCTGTCCACCGGCGCAACGGGGAAATAGCCGCCCTTGGCGCGCGGACGGTGAGCGAGGTTGCCGCCTTCGTATTCCTTGTTCGAATTGGTCGGCAGTTCGATATCGTCGATCCTGAAACCGTTGCCGTCATAGCCATCGTAAAAACGCACGTCGTCGAACAGGAAGAATTCCGCTTCCGGGCCGACATAGACCGTATCACCCACGCCCGAGCTTTTCACGAAGGCTTCGGCGCGCTTGGCGGTCGAACGCGGATCGCGGCCATAGAATTCGCCGCTCGACGGTTCCACGATGTCACAGAAGATGACCAGCATCGGCGTGGCGCTGAACGGATCGGTATAGACCGCGTCGAGGTCCGGCTTGAGGATCATGTCGGATTCGTTGATCGCTTTCCAGCCCTCGATCGAGGAGCCGTCGAACATCAGGCCGTCTTCAAGCTCGTCCTCGCCCATTACGGACGAAACCATGGTCAGGTGCTGCCACTTGCCCTTGGGATCGGTGAAGCGCAGGTCGATCCATTCGATTTCCTCGTCCTTGATGCGCTTGAGGACGTCCTTTGCACTTGCCATTACCGTCTTACTCCGAATGTGGCCCCGCCGGATGGCGGCAAGGGCGGAAAAGTGGTTTCCCGATTGTGTGACAGGAAGCCTAGATGGCGTCGTCGTCGCGCTCTCCGGTGCGGATACGCAACGCGCTTTCGATGGGGATCACGAATATCTTGCCGTCGCCGATGCGGCCGGTCTGGGCGGCCGAAGCGATGGCTTCCACGGTGCGTTCGGCCATGGCGTCCGCGACCACCACTTCCAGCTTCACCTTGGGAAGGAAGTCCACCACGTATTCGGCGCCGCGATACAGCTCGGTATGGCCTTTCTGCCGCCCGAAACCCTTGGCCTCCGTCACGGTGATGCCGGACACACCCACTTCGTGCAGCGCTTCCTTCACTTCGTCCAGCTTGAACGGCTTGATGATCGCTTCGATTTTCTTCACGAGTCCCGAACCCCTGCGCATAGAGCCGGCGCCGCGTCCCTGCGGTGCCGGGCGTTCCATGCCTCCGCCACTGTTCTATCAAGAATCGTGCCAGAGGCTATCGGGGCGCATTAGGCCAAGCCGCCAGCGCCGGAAAGAGAGGATTCCGAGTATTCCGCGATCGCGAAAATGGCGCACCGGATCGAAGGACAAAAGCCGTTCTGGCGCACGAGCCTAATTATTAGGCAGGGGTTGCCTGTTTTTTGGGCAAGGTGCTCTCAAAGCGCCAGACCCGCCGTCTCTTCCAGCCCCGCCATAAGGTTGAGGTTCTGCACCGCCGCTCCGCTGGCGCCTTTGCCCAGGTTGTCCAGCAACGCGACGAGCCGGGCCTGCGAACCGTCGTGCGCCGCGAAGACGTGAAGGTCCAGCCGGTCGGAAGGCGCGGCGGACTTGCGCAGCAGCAGTTCGTCGGGCGCGGTGCCCTCATGCACCGTCACGATCCGGCTGCCCGCGTAGAAGTCTATCAGGCATTGCCGCAGTCTGTCCGGCGCGGCGGCTCCCGGCATGGCGGCCAGCGGCAACGGCACTTCCACGACCATGCCGCGATGGGCGGGGATGACGGCGGGCGCGAAGAGGGGCGAATGGGCAAGGCCCGGCACTTTGCGCATTTCCGGCACATGCTTGTGCGCCAGCCCCAATCCATAGCTGCGGAACGCGATGTCGGTATCGTCCTCGAACCGGGCGATCAGCGCCTTGCCGCCTCCCGAATAACCGGACACGGCGTTGACGGTATAGGGCCAGTCGGCGGGCAGCAGGCCGCTGCGCACCAGCGGCGTGACAAGCGCGATGAAGCCGGTGGGATAACAGCCCGGATTGGTCACGCGGCTGGCGTTCGCGATCACTTCGCGGCCAGTCACTTCGGGGAAGCCGTAGGCCCAGCCGTCCGCCACGCGGTGCGCGGAACTGGCGTCGATGATGCGCACCTTGCCGCCTTCCGCCAGTGCCACGGCTTCGCGTGCGGCGTCGTCCGGCAGGCAGAGGATCGCGAAATCGGCGGCGTGGAAAGCGTCGCGGCGCGCATCCGCGCTCTTGCGCTGCGCGTCGTCGAGCGTCAGCAAGGCGAACTCCGGCCGCCCCGCCAGCCGTTCCGCGATTTCCAGCCCGGTCGTTCCCACCGCGCCGTCGATGAATACCCGCGCGGTCATGCGTCCTGCTCTTCCAGCGCGGCGAGCGGAACATAGCCGACCAGGCCGTCCTCGCCCGCCTGGCCCCAGGCCCACCGGCCGGCGACGTCAAGCACGTTGAAGCTTTGCCCTGCGGCAAGCGATGCGATCGCTTCCGCGCTGTCCTGTGCCGCCTTGCGCAGTTCGGCGCCGCCCGCGCCTATGACGCGCGGCATGGGCACGGCGTAATGCGGCACGAAATAGAGACCGGCGAGCTTGATGTGCGCCAGATCGCCCCGCACGGGCAGATGGCCCGCTTGCGCGGTGACGCCGGGTCCGGCAAGCGTGAAGGTCACGCCCGAATATCCGTCCCGCACATGGGAATCGACGGTCGGCAACTGGTGGCTACCCCTGAAATCGAAGATCGGCGCGCTTAACCCCTGCATGGCCGCGACGCAAGTTCGCCGGTTTCGCGCTCCACATGCCGGTGCCTAGGCATAGCGCGCCCGCACCATGTGCCATGCCGCCCGCAGGCCCAGCGCGTCTCCACCCTTGGGGCGGCCCGGCTTGGCCGCCGGACGCCAGGCGAACGTGTCGAAATGCGCCCAGTCCAGATCTTCGGGCACGAACCTGTCCATGAACAGCGCGGCGACCGTCGCGCCCGCGAAGCCGCTGGAGCCGGAGTTGTCGATATCGGCGATGTCGGACTTGAGGTATTCGCGATAGGCTTCGTGCAGCGGCAGGCGCCAGCACGGATCGTCGTTTTCCCGGCCCGCGTCGAGCAGGGCATGCGCCGTTTCGTCCTTCCGCGCGAACAGGGCGGGCAGATCGGGGCCGAGCGCGACGCGGGCGGCGCCGGTCAGAGTGGCGAAGTCGATCACCAGATCGGGCGCGGCTTCGCCCGCCAGCGCCAGCGCGTCGGCCAGGATCAGGCGGCCTTCGGCATCGGTGTTGCCGATTTCCACTGACAGGCCCGCGCGCGATTTCAGCACGTCGCCGGGGCGGAAGGCGCTGCCGGAAACGGCGTTCTCCACGGCGGGGACCACAAGATGCAGCCGCACTTTCAGGCTGCCTTCCATGATGAGCCGCGCCAGCGCCAGCGCATGGGCCGCGCCGCCCATGTCCTTCTTCATCAGCAGCATGGCCGATGCGGGCTTGATGTCGAGGCCGCCGGAATCGAAGCATACGCCCTTGCCGATCACGGCAAGGCGGGGGTGAGTCTCATCGCCCCATTTGAGTTCGATCAGGCGCGGGGCGGCATCGCGCGCCGCCGCGCGGCCGACCATGTGGACCATGGGAAAATCCCGTTCCAGCGCGTCGCCCCGCGTCACGCGCAGAGTTGCGCCATGCGTCTTGGCCAGATGCTCGGCGGTCCTTTCCAGTTCGGCCGGTCCCATGTGCTCGGCGGGCGTGTTGACCAGATCGCGCACCAGGGCGACGGCCGCCGCTTCGCGTTGCGCGGCGTCGATGGCCGCAACGTCCTTCGTCAGCAGGATGCGCGGCCCTTCGACTTTCGGTTCGGACTTGTAGCGGTCGAAGCGATATTGCCCCGTGATCCAGCCGAACAGGGCGGGGCCGGGTTCCCCGCCCTCGCGGCGATAGGTGCCCGCGGGCAGCACTTCGGCCAGCTTCGCCATGCACCAGCTTGACAGGCTTTCCGTGTTGGCGACGCCGGCCACGACCGACCAGCCGTCTCCATCGGGCAGGATGGCGTGGCTGTAACCTTCCGCCTCGAACTTCTGGGCGGTGAGCGCGGCGCGCTGCGGCGGGGAAAGCGATTTGCGGAATTCATCCAGCCCGGCCTTGTCGACCAGTCTGACGGGAATGGCGTCCTGCCCCTTATCGGGCTGGATCAGCGTGTGCTTGTCGGTCATTGTGCGCGAAACCCTAGCCGCAAGAGTCGGCGGGGCAAAAGAGGAAATCACGATGACGGCGCGTTTTGCTTCCCTGCTATTCGTCACGGCTCTGGCTGCCTGTTCCGGCTCGCCCGACAGGAAGGCCGACACCGCCGCTGCGGGCGCGCCCTCCGATGCCGCTTCGGTATCGGCCGCGTCGTCCGCTCCGGCCGTTGCACAGGCCAGCGCCCGGCATGAGAAGGTTTCGGACGATCTGATGGAGTTCGACTATGCCTATCCCGCCGGCGCGGCGGCGATCCCTTCGCTCAAGGCATGGCTGGACGCGGATATCGCCGAGGAGAAGGCCGAACTGCTGGAACAGGCGACGGCCGCGCGCAAGGAGGCGCAGGCGAACGGCTATCCCTATCGCACCTACGGCTATTGGGTGGAGTGGAAGACCGTGACGGACCTGCCCGGCTGGCTTTCGCTATCGGCCGAGGTCAGCACTTACGAAGGCGGCGCGCATCCCAACCACGGCTTCACTGCGCTGGTATGGGACCGCAAGGCCAACGAAAAGCGCGATCCCGACGATCTGTTCACGTCCGAGGAAGCCTTGAGTGCAGTGATCCGCAAGGATTTCTGCCGGGAACTGGACAAGCAGCGGGCGAAGAAGCGCGGCGGCGACGGCAAGCTGGGCGGCGGGATCAGCGAGTTCGATACGTGCATCGACCCTCTGGACAGCACGCTGATCTTGGGATCGTCCAACGGCAAGACCTTCGACCGGCTGGGCATTCTGGTCCCGCCTTACGCGGCCGGTCCCTATGCCGAGGGCGGCTATGAAGTGACGCTTCCGGTCACGGCGGCGGTGCTGAACACCGTGAAGCCGCAATTCCGCGATGCCTTCGCTGTGAGCCGTTAGGCTCGCATTCCGGGCCGGAAGTCGCTACATCGGCGGTCATGAACCACTATCAGACCATTACTGACGACAATGCCGTGCTTCGCGATGGCACGATCAAGCTGCACGGGCCGGAAGCTTTCGAGGGGATGCGCAAGGCGGGGCAGCTTGCCGCGCGCATCCTTGATGAGATCGCGCCGCTCGTTCAGCCGGGCGTGACCACGGCCGCGCTCGACGATTTCGTGCGGCAGATGACGTTCGACGGCGGCGCCGTGCCCGCGACGCTCGGCTACCGGGGCTATGCGCATAGCTGCTGCATCTCGATCAACCATGTCGTGTGCCATGGCATCCCTTCGGAAAAGACGCTGAAGAGCGGCGATATCGTCAATATCGACGTGACGCCGCTGCTCGATGGATGGCACGGCGATTCGAGTCGCATGTATCTGGTGGGCGACGTGCCGCTGAAGGCGCGCAAGCTGGTCGATGTGACATACGAATGCCTGATGATCGGGATCGAGCAGGCGCGTCCGGGCGCGCGGCTGGGCGATATCGGCGCGGCGATCCAGCGCCATGCGGAATCGCACCGCTACGGCGTGGTGCGGGAGTTCTGCGGGCACGGGCTGGGTCGCCTGTTTCACGACGCGCCCGAAGTGGTCCACGCGGCGAAGGCGGGGACCGGGCCGGAACTGCGCCCCGGTATGTTCTTCACCATCGAGCCGATGATTAACCTGGGCAAGCCGCCGGTGAAGATGCTGGATGATGGCTGGACGGCCGTGACGCGCGACCGTTCGCTGTCCGCCCAGTTCGAGCATTCCATCGGTATTACCGAGGACGGCTGCGAGATCTTCACGACAAGCCCGAAGGGGCTGGACCGGCCGCCTTATTGAGCGGCGCACATAGCCCTCCCCCCTGAAGGGGAGGGGAGAAAGCGCCTAACCCCTCGCGGCCCGCACCGCCGCGCCTCCGGCGAAAGGCGTCAGCGCCACCAGCACGAGACTGACGGCGGCGGTCAGGACGAGGGCGCTCGTCCCGCCGCCCGCCAGCGCGCCCGCGCCGAAGATCAGCAGCGGCACGGCCAGCGGCAGCACCAGCAGGCCCGCCAGCGCCGCGCCGCCTTTCAGGCCGGACGTCAGCGCGGCGACCGTCACGCCGATGGCGGCAAGACCCGGCGTGCCCGCCAGCAGGCCCCATTCCAGCGTTCGCAGCGTGTCCCCGTCCAGCCCCAGCAGCGCGGCGGACGGCAGCGCCGCCAGCATCAGCGGCGGCCCGAAGCTCAGCCAGTGCGCCAGCATGCGCACCGCGATCACGGATTCCTCGGCGATGCCGCGCAAGGCCCACTGATCGAAGAAACCCATCTCGATATCCGGTTCAATCAGCCGGTCGAGCGGCAGGATTGCCGCCAGCAGCGCCGCGATCCAGATCACGCCGCCGCCAGTCCGGGCCAGCAGCGTGGGATCGGGGCCGACCGCGAAGGGAAATAGCATGGCGACCGCGAGGAAGAACAGCACGGGCAAGGCGCCGCCGCCGCGCATCCCGCCCGGCGCGAAGCGCTCAAGATCGCGGCGCAGCACGGTCCACAGCGCGCTCAAGGCCGGAACTCCGCCAGATCGACCATGCGCTTGCCGGGCAAGTCGAAGCTCTGGTGCGAGGCGATCAGGGCGATGCCGCCCGCCGCGCGGTGCGCGTCGACAAGGCTGACGATCATGGGGACGGCACGGGCGTCCAGTCCGTTGAGCGGCTCGTCCAGCAGCCAGATCGCTGCATCCTGGGCGATCAGCCGGGCGAGCGCCGCGCGCTTCTTCTGCCCGGTCGAGAGATAGCGCACCGGCACGTCGAGCAGATCGGCAAGCCCGAGCAGCGTGGTGGCGTCCGTCCCGCGCCCGCCATCGACCTGCCGCCAGAACGCCAGCGCTTTGCCCAAGGGCAGGGCGGGATCGAGCGCGGGCCGCTCGTCTACGAGGCCCAGCGGCCCGGTGCGCGCGACGGTGCCGGAAAAAGGCGGGAGCAAGCCTGCAAGGATCCGCAGCAGGCTGGATTTCCCGGTGCCGTTGAGGCCCGTGACATGCACCACATCGCCGGCAGAGGCCGCCAGCGTCAGGCCCCGGAACAGGACACGGTCGCCACGTCGGCAGGCCAGATCCCGCGCCTCGATGCTGCACGCTTGCATGACGCCAGCCGATAGGGGAAACCTGCCGTGCTGCCAAGGACGGCGCATTATGGAGGCACAGATCATGCCGATTCCCCGCCTGACCGACGAAGAGCGCGACGCGGCGCTGGCCGGACTGCCGGGCTGGGTCTTGCGGGCCGATGGGCTGGCCATCGAGCGCGCCCTCCGCTTTGCGGATTTCTCGCAAGCCTTCGCGTTCATGACCAGAGTGGCCTTGCTCGCCGAAAAGGCGGACCACCATCCCGAATGGTCCAACGTCTATAACCGCGTCCACATCACCTTGACGACGCACGACGCGGGCGGGTTGAGCCAGCGCGACGTGGCCATGGCGCGGGCGGTCGACGCGCTGGTGTAACCGTCAGAGTGCCGGATTGTTGTAACAATGCCAGGTGAAGATCGCGGCGGCGCCCCGGTGCGGCCGCCAGCTTTCCGCCAGTTCGCGCGTGGCCTTTTCGCTGGGCCGCTCATCCAGCCGCAACAGTTTTGCAAGGCCAGCCTGCACCGCGAGATCGCCTGCGGGCCAGATATCGCGACGCCCTTCCGCGAACAGCAGATAGATTTCGGCGGACCATCGCCCGATGCCCTTGATCGTGACAAGTCGGGCAATCGCCGCCTCGTCGTCTTCCGGCAGCGAATCGAGGTCGAGCGCGCCCGTTGTCACCAGCTCGCACAGCGACCGGGCATAGCCCTGCTTCTGGCGGGACAGGCCGCATCCGCGCAATGCGTCGAAATCGGCGGCGAGCAGCCTGCCTGCCGGTATCCCTTCTCCCAGCAGCGCTTCCAGCCGGTTCCATACCGACGAGGCCGCCGCCACGCTGACCTGCTGGCCGACGATGGTGCGCAGCAGAGTGGCATAGCCCGTGGGCCGGATTCGCGGCTCGGGATATCCGGCCCGCGCGATGGCGCGCGCGATCAGCGGCTCCTTCGCGGCGATCGCGTCCAGCCCTTCGCGCAGGATATCGGCACTCAACCCCATTTGTATTCTGCCGCCTTGCAAAATTATGAGCCACTGAGTAGCAGCGCCCTCAAAGCACCGATAGTGGGGCAAGAGGGATCAGGTCATGCCGAATATCATAGTGACGAACCGTGAAGGGGAAGAAACCACCATCGAGGCCGCCGAAGGGCGCAACCTGATGGAAATCATCCGCGACAACGGATTTGACGAATTGCTGGCGCTGTGCGGCGGCTGCTGCAGCTGCGCGACCTGCCATGTCCATGTGGATCCCGCCTTCGCCGGCAAGCTGCCGCAGATGTCGGAAGACGAGAACGACCTGCTCGACAGTTCGGAGCATCGCAACGAATATTCGCGGCTTTCCTGCCAGATCGCGATCACTTCGGCGATCGACGGCATCAAGGTCACGATCGCTCAGGAAGACTGATTCGGGGACTGGCGCGGGCCGCTTCGGCCTGCCCGCGTGTGGCAAAGCGATTGCGCCTTGCCGCGCCAGACCTTACCTGACGGACATGACTGGCCCGAACGCACGCGAAAAGACCCTCGATCTCATCGGCAACACGCCTCTCGTCCTGCTCAAGGGGCCGAGCGAAGCGGCGGGCTGCGAAATCTGGGGCAAGTGCGAGTTCGCCAATCCCGGCGCCTCGGTGAAGGACCGGGCGGCCCTGTGGATCGTGCGCGACGCGGAAGAGCGCGGCGTGCTCCGGCCGGGCGGCACTATCGTGGAAGGCACGGCGGGCAACACCGGGATCGGCCTGGCGCTGGTGGCCAATGCGCTCGGTTACAAGACCGTGATCGTCATGCCCGAAACCCAGTCGCGCGAGAAGATGGACACGCTGCGGGCGCTGGGGGCGGAACTGGTTCTGGTGCCCGCCGCGCCCTTTTCCAATCCCGGCCATTTCGTCCACACTTCGCGGCGGCTGGCGGAAGAGATGCCCGGTGCCGTCTGGGCCAACCAGTTCGACAATGTGGCCAACCGCAAGGCGCATATCGAAAGCACCGCCCCTGAATTGTGGGAGCAGATGGAAGGCCGCATCGACGGCTTCACTTGCGCGGCGGGCACGGGAGGAACTATCGCCGGAGTGGGCATGGGCCTGAAAGCCCTCGACGAGAACGTCACTATCGCGCTCTCCGATCCACATGGCGCGGCGCTCTACAACTACTATGCGCATGGCGAGTTGAAGGCGGAGGGCAATTCCGTCGCCGAAGGGATCGGGCAGGGGCGGATCACCGCCAATCTCGAAGGCGCGCCGATCGACACGCAATTCCGCATTTCCGATGAGGAAGGGCTGGAATGGGTCGCCCGCCTGCTTGCGGAAGAGGGGCTG
Organism: uncultured Novosphingobium sp.; assembly: GCA_964621355.1. Classification (GTDB taxonomy): domain Bacteria; phylum Pseudomonadota; class Alphaproteobacteria; order Sphingomonadales; family Sphingomonadaceae; genus Novosphingobium. The sequence continues at coordinate 22,072 of CAZUOV010000011.1, forward strand.
TGCCTCGGCCTGTCCTCGGGCATCAACGTGGCGGGCGCCGTCTGGCTGGGCCGGCAACTGGGCAAGAGCGCGCGCGTGGCGACGATCCTGTGCGACACCGGATTTCGTTACCTGTCCTCGCTCTACAATCGCGAATGGCTGGAGGCGAAGGGATTACCCATCTTTCCCTGGCTGGCGCGATAGGATAGATACCTTTTTCGATGTTGCAGGATAATCGGTCCAATCTGGTGCAGCCGGTGGCAGCGCCCCAGCATGTCGTGCAGCCCACGACGCGGGAACTGCGGTCCCAGGCCATACACCGGCTTCAGGTGGGTCTCTTCGGGCTGGCGGCCATGCTGCTGCTGGTGAGCCTGGCCAACATCATCATGGACCGCGCTCGCCTCGCCGAGGAAGAGCAGGCCGCGCCGCCGGTTGCCGTCGGCACATCGGAAGCGAAGAAAGCGGCCAGCGATCCCCTTGCCGACATCGGCGTGATCCCCGCGGCCAATCCCAGCGCTTCGGCGGGACAGGCCAAATAGCGAACGGCCGCGGCATGGCGCGCGCCGCGAAGCCATGGCACCGGATCGTGCTCGGCGTTGCGGGATTGGCGTTGCTCGCCGTCGCCCTTTACGGCATTGCCGGGCCGACGGGATCGCGGGAGGAGCGCGCGCCGGCGCGGATCGGGCTGTTCACCAGCCTGCCGCTGTTCTGGAACGAAAGCGCCTCGATCGGCGACCTTCTGCGGCAGGATGCGCCGCCGCACTGGGCGCTTGCGGTCTTGCGCCGTCATGGTCCGGTCGTGCCGCTCGACATTCTGGCCACCGGACCGGATGACAGATTGTCCGGTGTCGATCTGCTAATCCTCGCGCAGCCGCGTCCGCTATCTCCGCAGGAGAATGTCGTGCTTGACGATTGGGTCCGGGCAGGTGGCCGCGCTCTGCTGTTCGTGGACCCGATGCTGACCGAAGAGAGCCTCCATGCGCCCGGTGATCGGCGCCGTCCGCAGGACATCGCCATGCTGTCGCCCATTCTGGCGCGCTGGGGGCTGGTGCTGCGCTTCGACGAGGATCAGGCGCCGGGTGAACGCACCACGTTTCTGTTCGGGCATCCGTTTCCGGTGAATCTGGCGGGGCAGTGGAGCCTCATGCCCGATGCCGGGCGTTGCAATGTGCTGGATGGCGGGATCGCGGTCGATTGCCGGATCGGCGAGGGGCGCATTCTGGCCCTAACCGATGCCGCGCTGCTGGAACGCGAACGAGGCGTGCAAGCCGATGGTCCGGCCGCGATGCTCGACGCGCTGGTCGAACGGGTGCGGTCATGACGGGTGGATTCGGGATTTCGGGGAAATCGCGGGCGGGACTCGGAAATCTTCGCTGGTTCTGGGGGAAGGTATTGAAATTTCAGGAACAAAAGCGGAAAATTCCAAGGGGGATATCCCTATAATACATTGAAAAATAATGGAAAACTAAAAATCCCCAGTTTTCCCGTAAATTTCCCTTCCATCCCCGGTGCTCCCGAACTAATACTTCAGGGCATCGGAATTGTATTCGCATGCGCCCGGCAAGGGCGAACTCGTCGCGCATCGCGCGGCCGGGCGCGGGCGGATTCGGCTTCGATGCGGGGATTTCACCCTAGTTCGGGGGTTCGGGGCGCGTGGCGGTGCAGCCTATCAGCTTCAGTGGGCAGGGCTTTTCGCTACAGGGCGACAAGGGCCGCTTCGTCCTGCCGCCGAAGTTCCGCAAGGCCGTCAAGGAACTGAGCTTCGGCGACAAGATACTCTGCGTCGACAAGCATGACCGCTGGGATTGCCTCGTCGGTTTCGGCCTTTCGCGCAGGGACGCCTTCGATGCGCAGATCGCCCGCGAAGAGGAACTGGCGACGCAGCGGGGCGAATACTACGATCGCGACACGCGCCTGTCGCAACTGTTCGGTTTTACCGAAGTTCCCTTCGACGATTCCGGCCGTTTCGTCCTGCCGCGCTATCTCATTGATCTGGTTTTCATAGATGACGCCATCTACTGCCACGGCGGCGGTTCGTTCTTCACGATCTGGGCGCCCGCCGAACTCGCCAAGATGGAAAAGGCATGGGACGGCGCGAAAGCGTCCTGTCGCGCGTTCGAGGCGGCCGCGCGGGAGCGCAAGGCATGACCGGCGCCCCGCACGTTCCCGTGCTACTCGACGAAGTGGTGGAGGCGCTGGCCCCGGCGCCCGGCGCGCTGATCGTCGATGCGACCTTCGGCGCGGGTGGCTATACCCGGCGGCTGCTCGATGCCGGTGCCACGGTCCATGCCTTCGATCGCGATCCCGACGCCATTGCGTCGGCGGCGAACAACCCGCGGGCCTGGCCGGAAATTGGGGAAAACCCGCCCCGGCTCGTTCTCCATCCCCGGCGTTTCTCGGAAATGGTCGCGGCGCTCGGCGAAGCGGGAATCGCGCGCGTCGACGGAGTGGTGATGGATGTAGGCGTATCGTCCATGCAGCTTGACCAGCCCGCGCGCGGCTTTGCCTTCGCCAGCGACGGGCCGCTCGACATGCGCATGGGGCAGGCCGGGCCGACGGCGGCGGATTTCCTCAACGCCGCGAAGGAAAGCGAGATCGCCGACGTGCTCTATGCTTATGGCGAAGAGCGCCAGTCGCGCCGCGTCGCCCGCGCCATCGTTGCCGCGCGGCCGCTATCGACCACGGGCGAGCTGGCGGGCGTCGTGCGCCGGGCGCTGGGTCACAAGCCGGGCGCGCCGAAAGATCCGGCGACACGCAGTTTTCAGGCGATCCGTATCCACGTGAACGCCGAACTGGACGAACTCCAGGAGGGCCTCCTCGCCGCCGAGGCTCTCTTGCGGGGCGGAGGGCGGCTTGCCGTCGTGAGCTTCCACAGCCTGGAAGATCGCATCGTCAAGCAGTTCCTGCGGGAAGCGAGCGGAGCCATGGCCCGGGCGTCACGCCACTTCCCGCAGAGCCCTGCGGCCGCCGGTCAGGCGACATTCGAGCGGGTGAGCAAGGCCATCCGGCCATCGGACGCCGAGATCGGCCGCAATCCGCGCGCGCGCTCCGCCACTCTGCGCGCCGCCACGCGCACCGGGGCGCCCGCGCGGGAAAGGCCCGCGCGGGAAAGGCACACCGCATGAACCTGACCCGCGACCGCGCCCGTTCGCTGGGCTGGGCCCTGATCCTCTCGGTCTGCTTCGCGCTGACCATCGTGCTGACCTTCCGCGTCAATGCCGTGAAAAGCCAGGTGCGGCTGACGGAGCGGCAGATCGTGGCGCTGAAGAAGGAAAAGCTGTTCCTCGAAACGGAGTTCGAGGCGCGTGCCAGCCAGCAGCAGTTACGCAACCTCAACGCTGTCGAGTTCGGTTACGAAGCACCCGGCGCGGCGCAATATCTGGAAGGCGAGCGGCAGCTCGCCCTGCTGGGCAAGCCGCGCGCGCCCGATGCGCCGGAACCGATTCGCGTCGCCAGCGCGGTGCCGGTCGGAGATGGTTCCGGCTTCCCGGCAATGGTTTCGCCGCTGACCGGCAAGGCCCTGGCGGCCGAAGTTCCCGAAAGCGGCCCGCGCGAGCCGACCGATGCCGCCGGTCTCAAGGCGCGCCTGGTGCGTCTGGACAGTGACGTGGCCGCCGGGCAGGCAGGCGGCGGCACGGACGAGAAAGCCGGGCAGGAATGAACGCGATCAGCATTTCCACTACGGTCAGCACGGGGCGGCGGCAACTCGTCAACGTGCGCCAGCAGTCGCTGCTCATGGCCAAGTGGCGCGTGCTGTGGGTGCTGGCGGTGTTCGCCGCGATCGCGTTCTGCGCTATCGTGCGTATCGCGTTCCTTGGCCTGTTCGACGCCAATCCGCGCAACCTTTCGCTGGCGGACGCTCTCCTGCCCGAACGGGGCGACATCGTGGACCGCAACGGCGTTCCGCTGGCCCGGGCGTTCAATGCCTATTCGCTGTGGTTCAACCCCGCGGCGATGGGCGAAGGCCCGCCGCTGGTGAAATCGCCGGGGGAAGTGGCGGCGGCGCTGGTCCGCATCTTTCCCGACATGGATCAGGCGGACCTCACGCAAAGGCTAGGTTCGACGCGGCCCGGCTACCTTCGCCGCCGCATCCTGCCCGAAGACGCGAACCGGATTCACGCGCTGGGGGAGCCGGCGCTGGAATTCCCGCGCGAATACGAACGCTTCTATCCCCAGGGTTCGCTCGCGGCGCACGTGCTGGGCTTCGTCGGGGCGGACGGCCATGGCCGTGTCGGCATGGAGCAGGTGTTCGACGGGCAACTCACTGATCCCGCGACGCGCGGGCAACCGGCGATGCTGTCCATCGACGCGCGTGTCCAGGGGGCTCTGGAGGAAGAACTGGCGCGCGGCATGCGCGAAAGCAATGCCAAGGGCGCGGCGGGCATCATCCTCGATGTCGATAGCGGGGAAGTGCTGGGTCTGGCCTCGCTGCCCTCGTTCAATCCCAACCTGATCGACAGGGCCAGCACGCCCAACATCTTCAACCGGGTGACGAACCAGGTCTATGAGCTCGGCTCCACGTTCAAGCCGATCACGGTGGCCGCCGCGCTCGACGCGGGGACGGTCCGCGACCTCGGGCATCGCTATCCCGCTTCGCCCTTTCCCATCGGTGGTTTCACCATTCGCGACAGTCACGCGATGGGCGGCTCGCTGAATGTCGCGGAAACGCTGATCCATTCGTCCAACGTGGTCACCGCGCGCATCGCGGACGAACTGGGCGGCGGGCAGCTCAAGACGACGATGGCGGCGCTGGGCTTCAACGCGCGGCCCTATATCGAACTGCCCGCGCGCGGTTTTCCGCTGTGGCATTCGGGTGAGTGGCCGCGCATCACGACGATGACCGTTTCCTATGGCCACGGCATCGCGGTGACGCCGCTCCACCTCGCATCGGCCTATGCCGCGATGGTCAACGGCGGTGTGTGGCGTCCCGCCACCTTGCAGAAGATCGAGCCGGGCCACGCCCCGGAGGGCCGCCGCGTGTTCAAGGCGTCGACCAGCGCGCGGATGCGCCAACTCCTGCGCATGATCGTGGTCTACGGCACCGGCAGGAAAGCGAACGCGGCGGGCTATCGCATCGGCGGTAAGACCGGATCGGCGGAAAAGCCCGGCGCGGGCGGCTATCGCCGCAGTTCGCTGGTCTCCACGTTCGCGGCGGCGTTCCCGATGGACCGCCCGCGCTTTGTCGTCATCGCCATGCTCGACGAGCCGCAGGGCACCGCCGCCACGTCCGGTCAGCGCACGGCGGCGTGGAACGCCGCGCCGGTCGTCGGGCGGGTCGTGCCCCGCGTGGGCCCGCTGCTGGGCGTCATGCCGGATGAAACCCGCGACGTCGACATCACCGACCTGAAGCCGCTCGTTCCCGGCAAGGCACACGAATGAGGCTGGCGGCGCTGATGGAACATGCCGGGCTGGCTTTCGACGGCGGCGGGCCAATGCTCCCGGACGCGCCGGTCACGGGCTTTGCCATAGACCATCGCAAGGTCGCCCCCGGCACGGTGTTCGGCGCGTTCCGGGGCGCCCGCTTCAACGGTGAGGACTTCATCGGCGCGGCCGTGGCCGCCGGGGCCGTGGCGATCGTCGCCGCGCCGGAGGCCAGGGTACCGCGCGGCGCGGTCCACATCGCCGACGCGGAGCCGCGCCGCGCCTTTGCCCGGCTCGCCGCGCGGTTCTTCACGCCCGTGCCGGAAACGGTTGTTGCCGTCACCGGCACCAACGGCAAGACGTCGACGGTCGAAATGACGCGCCAGTTGTGGCGCATGGCCGGCCATCGCGCCGCGTCGATCGGCACGCTGGGCGTGACCACGCCGGACGAAACCGTCTCCACTGGCCTCACCACGCCCGATATCGTGACGTTCCTCGCCAATATGACCGGGCTTGCCCGTGAAGGCGTCAGTCATGTCGCCTACGAAGCGTCGAGCCATGGCCTGTCGCAGTTCCGCAACGAGGGGCTGCGCGTGGCGGCGGGTGCGTTCACGAACCTCAGCCGCGACCACCTCGACTATCATGCCGGGATGGACGACTACTTCGCGGCCAAGATGCGGCTGTTCGACGAAGTGGTGGAAGACGGCGGCGCGGCGGTGATCTGGGCGGACGACGCATGGTCCGGCAAGGCCGTGGACCATGCCGCCCGGCGCGGGCTGACGCTCTGGACGGTGGGAGAGAACGGCGCGGCGATCCGGCTGACGGGTCGCACGCCCACTCAGCTTGGCCAGACGCTGGAGGTCGAAGTGTCGGGTAAGGCGCGCAAAGTCGACCTGCCGCTGATCGGCGCCTATCAGGCCGCCAACGCACTGGTCGCGGCGGGGCTGGTGCTGGCGACGGGTGGCGATACCGACCGCACGTTCGATGCCTTGTCGCGGCTGCAGCCCGTGCGTGGGCGGCTGGAGCGCGCGGCGATCACGGCGGCGGGCGCGCCGGTCTATGTCGATTACGCGCACACGCCCGATGCCCTCGCCGCCGCCATCGACGCGCTGCGGCCGCATGTGACGGGCCGCCTCATCTGCGTGTTCGGCGCGGGCGGGGACCGGGACCGGGGCAAACGGCCGGACATGGGCCGGGTGGCGGCGGAAAGGGCCGATCTGGTCATCGTCACGGACGACAATCCGCGCGGCGAGGATCCGGCCGCGATCCGCGCTATGGTTCTGGAAGGCGCTCCGGGCGCGCGGGAGATCGGTGACAGGCGTGAGGCCATTGCTGCCGCCGTCGCCGAAGCGGGGCGGGCGGATATCGTCCTGATCGCGGGCAAGGGGCACGAACAGGGGCAGATCATCGGCAGCGGAGATGCCATGCGCGTGCTGCCCTTCGACGACGTTGCGGTTGCGCGCGAATGCGCCGGCCAATTGGGAGAAAGCGCGCGATGAACGCGATCACGAGAATACTCGACTGGCCCGCATCGGCCGACGACGCGCGCCCGCTGGCGCTGTGGGACGCGGTGTCTATCGCGCGGGCGGTGCGCGGCACGGCCAATGCTGATTTCCAGGTTTCCGGCGTCGAGATCGATTCCCGCGACGTCATGCCGGGCGACCTGTTCGTGGCGCTGAAGGGCGAGACGACCGATGGCCACGCCTATGTCGAGGCGGCCTTTGCCAAGGGCGCCGTCGCCGCTCTGGTGGAGCGCCCGATTGACGGCCCGCACGTGCTGGTCAAGGATACCTCAAGCGCGCTTGAGGATCTGGCAAAAACATCCCGAAACAGGAGCATGGCGCGCATTATTGGCGTGACGGGTTCAGTCGGCAAGACGGGTGTGAAGGAAGCGATCTTCCAGGCGCTGGACCGGGCCAGCCATGGCCGGGCGCATCGTTCGGTCAAGAGCTACAACAACCATGTCGGCGTCCCGCTCAGCCTCGCGCGGCTGCCCTCGCGCGCCCGCTTCGGCGTGTTCGAGATGGGCATGAACCATGCGGGCGAAATCGCGGCGCTGACCCGGCAGGTGCGGCCGCATGTTGCCGTCATCACGACCATCGCGCCCGCGCATATCGAGATGCTCGGCAGCGAAGAAGCTATCGCCGACGCCAAGGCCGAAGTGCTCGAGGGGCTGGAGCCGGGTGGCGTGGCGGTCATTCCCGCCGACAGCCCGCATTTCGGGCGGTTGCGCGAGGCGGCGGAGCGCCATGGCGCGCAAGTGGTATCCTTCGGTCGCGCGGCCGATGCGGGTGTGCGTCTGCTCGATGTGGTGGCGGCCCCCGGCGGCGGCTCGCTGGTGACGGCGGAGTTTCGCGGTGATCCAGGGGGCGACCGGCGGGTGTGCTACACCGTCGCCGCGCCGGGGGACCACTGGGTCATCAATTCGCTGGCCGTCATGGCCGCCGTGCGCGCCGCGAAAGGCGATCTGGGCGCGGCGGGCCTTGCCCTCGCCGAAATGGAAGGGATGGCCGGGCGCGGCGCGCGGCTTGAGGTTCCCGTGGACGGCGGCACTGCGCTGCTGATCGACGAAAGTTACAACGCCAATCCGGCTTCCATGCGCGCGACGCTGGCGCAGCTTGCCCGCACCGAGGCGCGCCGCCGCATCGCCGTGCTCGGCGCGATGAAGGAACTGGGCAGCCATGCGCCGGGCTATCATGCCGCGCTGGCCGGACCTCTCGCCGAAGCAGGCGTCGATTTCGCGATCCTCGTCGGCGACGAGATGCGCGCGCTCGCCGACGAACTGGGGAAATCCGAAAGCGCGGCGCTTGGCAAGCGCTTGGCCTTCGCGCATTGCGACAGCGTCAGGGACGCTGAGCAGGCGTTGCAGCGTCATGGGCTGGAATCCGGCGATGCGATCCTTGTCAAAGGATCGAATTCGGTGGGTCTCGGCGCACTCGTGGCGGCGCTCGCCGGCAAGTAAAAGGTCAGGCCGCCTCGCCATGCTCTATCTGATCGCCGAATGGTTTCAATTCGAGGGGCTGGCGAACCTCATCCGCTATCAGAGCTTCCGCGCGGGCGCGGCGCTGATGACGGCGCTGTTCATCGGCTTGCTGATCGGTCCGCGCTTCATCAACATGCTGCGGGTGCGGCAGGGCAAGGGGCAGCCGATCCGCGAGGACGGGCCGCAGACTCACCTCGCCAAGCGCGGCACGCCGACGATGGGCGGGCTGATGATCCTGACTTCGCTGGTCATTTCCATGCTGCTGTGGATGGACCTGCAGAATCCCTTCGTCTGGGCCTGCCTTGCCGTGACGGTGGGGTTCGGCGCCATCGGCTTCCTCGACGACTACGACAAAGTGACGAAGCGCAGCCACAAGGGCGTGTCGGGCAAGGTGCGCCTCGCGCTGGAATTCGTCGTCGCGGGTATCGCGGCGTGGCTGATCGTCAGCCAGATCAGCACGAACCTTTACGTGCCGTTCCTGTCGGGCCGCTATATCCCGCTGGGGCCGTTTTATTATGTGTTCGCCGCCGTAGTGATTGTCGGCGCGGGCAACGCCGTCAACCTGACGGACGGGCTGGACGGCCTCGCCACCATGCCGGTCATCATCGCGGCGGGTACGTTCGCGATCATCGCCTATCTGGCGGGGCGCGTGGACTATGCGGCCTATCTCGGCATCCCGCATGTGCCGCGCGCGGGAGAGTTGGCGATCCTCTGCTTCGGGATCATGGGGGCGGGGCTGGCCTTCCTGTGGTTCAACGCGCCACCCGCCGCGGTGTTCATGGGTGATACCGGCAGCCTGGCGCTGGGCGGGGCGCTGGGCGCCATCGCCGTGGCCGCGCATCACGAGATCGTGCTGGCCATCGTCGGCGGGCTTTTCGTGCTGGAAGCCGTCTCGGTCATCGTCCAGGTGTTCTGGTTCAAGCGAACCGGAAGGCGCATCTTCCGAATGGCGCCGATCCACCATCATTTCGAGCAGAAGGGATGGGCGGAATCGACCGTGGTGATCCGGTTCTGGATCATTTCGATCATTCTGGCCGTCATCGGCCTTTCGACATTGAAACTGAGGTAAGCCGCGTCCGTGATCGCATCATCCGCCTTTGCCGGAAAACGATACGCGGTGCTGGGGCTGGCGCGGTCGGGAATGACCGCGGTGGAAACGCTGCTGGCGAGCGGCGCGCACGTCATGGCGTGGGATGCGCGCGAGGAGCCGCGGCTTGCGCTGGAAGGGCGCGGCGTGGAACTGGCGGACCCGGTCACGGCGGATATCGCGGGCTATGCGGGTGTGGTCGTCTCGCCCGGCGTGCCGTTGAACCGGCATCCCGTCGCGGAAGCGGCGGCGAAGGCGGACGTGCCGGTGATCGGCGATATCGAACTGTTCGCGCTGGCGCGGCCGGACCTCCCCGCGCACCGCGTCGTCGGCATCACCGGCACCAACGGCAAATCGACAACGACTGCCCTCGTGCATCACTTGCTCAAGAGCGCGGCCATTCCCACGCGCATGGGCGGCAATATCGGCGTTCCCATTCTGGGGCAGGAGCCGCTGGCGCCGGGCGGCGTCTATGTGCTCGAACTGTCGAGCTATCAGATCGACCTCACTTGGTCGCTCGATTGCGAAGTCGCCGTTCTGCTCAACATCACACCCGATCACCTGGACCGTTACGGTTCGTTCGAGGCTTATGCCGCATCGAAGGCGCGGCTGTTTTCCATTCAGGGCGCGAACCACCACGCCGTTTTCGGCACCGGAGACGCGGAGACGGCGGCGATCGCCGATGCGCAGGCCCGGCGCCGCGCTCCGGCCCTGATCCACCGGGTCGATGGGGCGGATCTGCAAGGCATTCAGGCCGGGTGGCCTTCGCTGCAAGGCCCGCACAACCTCCAGAACGCCGCCGCCGCCATCGCGATCGTCGAGGCACTGGGCCTTTCGCGCGGCCAGTGGCTGCCCGCCATGCCGACATTCAGGGGCCTGCCGCACCGCATGGAGCGTGTGGCCGAAGCGGGCGGTGTGTTGTTCATCAACGACAGCAAGGCGACCAATCCGGCTTCCACCGCGCCCGCGCTCGCGGCTTTTCCCCCCGTCATGCGCGACGGCGCCATGGCCAGGCGCATCCACTGGATCGCCGGCGGCCTGCCCAAGGGCGAGAGCCTGGACGAATGCGCGCCGTTTTTCGGCAACGTCGCGGCAGCCTATACCATCGGCGATGCTGGGCCGCTCTTTGCCGACCTGCTGGAACCGCACATGCCGGTCTCGCGCAGCGAAATGATGGCCGAAGCCATCCGGCAGGCCATCGCCGCGGCCCGGCCCGGCGATATCGTGATGCTCAGCCCGGCCTGTGCGAGTTTCGATCAGTTCCGCGATTATGAAGCGCGGGGCGATGCCTTCCGCCAGATCGTGGAAGCGCTGACCGCGGATCGGCCGCGGGAGGGAGGGGCCGCCTGATGGCGACGGTTCCCCCCACATGGCCGCGCGCGGGCGGCGCCACGACCCAGCGTTATCGCCGCAACCGGCGGAGCGAGATCGCCGTCTGGTGGCGCGAGATCGACCGTGTGCTCCTGCTGCTGGTGCTGACCTTGATGGCGATCGGCACGGTAGCCGTGGCGGCGGCATCCCCCGCCAGCGCGCGGCGCCTGTCCACCTCGCAGGTGGATCTGGGCGACCTTCATTTCTTCGCGCTGCATATCCGCTGGCAAATCGTGGGGCTGGGAGTGATGATCGGGTCGTCATTCCTTGCCCGTGACACGGCGCGGCGCGTGGGTATCCTGCTGGGTTCGGCGATGCTGGCGGGATTGTTCCTGGTGCCGTTGATCGGCAGCGAAGTAAACGGCGCGAAGCGCTGGCTCAACGTGGGCATGTCGCTGCAACCGTCGGAATTTCTCAAGCCCGCCTTCGCGATCGGTATCGCCTGGATATTGTCCTGGCGCGTGCGCGATCCGAAACTGCCGGTGTTCTGGATCAGCCTCGCCATCATGGTCGTGATCGCGATCCTGTTGATGTTGCAGCCGGATTTCGGATCGACGATATTGTTTGGCGCGGTGTGGTTCGTGCTGGTGCTCCTGTCCGGCCTTTCGATCAAGAGGATCGGCCTGCTGGCCGGGGGCTCCATCGGCCTGCTGGCGCTGATGTACGTCTTCTACGAAAACGGGCGGCACCGCATAGACGCGTTCCTTGGCGGCGGCACGGCGTTCGATCAGGTGGACCTGGCCCAGCGCACGTTGCTGTCCGGCGGGTGGACCGGCACGGGCCTGTGGCTCGGCACGCGCAAGCTCTCGCTTCCCGAGGCGCATACGGATTATATCTTTTCCGTGATCGGGGAAGAGTTCGGGCTGCTGGTCTGCGCGGTGATCGTGGCGCTTTATCTGGCTATCGTGGCGCGCGTGCTGATCCGGCTGGTGGACGAGGAAGACCTGTTCACCGTGCTGGCCGCCACGGGCCTTACCGCCCAGCTTGGCGGGCAGGCGTTCATCAACATCCTCGTCAACCTGCAACTGTTCCCGTCGAAAGGCATGACCTTGCCGTTGATAAGCTATGGCGGATCGTCCACTCTGGCGCTGTGCCTCACGGTTGGGCTGCTGCTCGCGATTACCCGGCGCAACCCCTTCCTTCAGCGCGATAGCCTGCTGACGGCACGCAAGGTAAGTGGCGGAGGCGGGAAATGAGCGCGGTGAACAGGCATTACGTTCTGGCGGCGGGCGGCACCGGCGGGCATCTGATCCCGGCCTTCGCCCTGGCGGCCGAACTGGAGCGGCGCGGCCATCATGTCGCGCTGGTGACGGATGAGCGGGGCGCGGCCATTCCCGGCAAGCCCGATACGCTGACGGCGCATGTCCTGCCCGCCGGCAGGCTGGCGGGGCGTAATCCGCTGGGCTGGATCAGGGGCGTGCAGGCGATCCGCGAGGGGCGGCGCATGGCGCTGCGCCTGTTCGAGAGCTTCCAGCCTTCCGCCGTCGTGGGCTTCGGCGGCTATCCGGCGCTGCCTGCGCTGCTGGCGGCGACATCGGCGAAGATCCCCTCCGTCATTCACGAGCAGAACGCGGTGCTGGGCCGGGTCAACCGCTTCCTCGCGCCGCGCGTCGATGCCATCGCCACGGCCTGCCATCAGGTCGACCGCCTTTCAGGCAAACTTGCGAACAAGGTTCACCTCGTCGGCAATCCGGTCCGTGCCGAAGTGCTCAGGCTGCGGGATCAGCCTTTCCCCGCCTTCACGCAAGATGGTCTGTTCCGCATCCTCGTGACCGGCGGAAGCCAGGGCGCGCGCGTTCTCTCCGAAGTAGTGCCGGATGGCCTTGCCATGTTGCCGGTGGCGCTGCGCGCGCGGTTGCAAGTGACGCAGCAGTGCCGGGTCGAGGACATCGAGGCGGTGCGCGCCCGCTATGCCAGCCACGACATTCCCGCCGAGCTTGGCACCTATTTCGAGGACATGGCGGAACGGCTGGCCGATGCCCATCTGTTCATCGGGCGGGCGGGCGCGTCCACCATCGCGGAACTGACGGCGGTCGGGCGGCCGGCGATCCTCATTCCGCTGCCGATCGCGACGGACGACCATCAGAGCGCCAACACGCGGGAGATCGTGGCGGCGGGCGGCGCGCGCGCGATCCGCCAGAACCGTTTCACGCCCGCCGAACTCGCCAAGCAGATCCAGGCCATGGCCCAGCATCCCGATACCCTGGCCAACGCGGCCCATGCCGCGTGGAACTGCGGCTATCCGCGCGCGGCGTCTGACCTTGCCGATCTGGTGGAAAGCTTCGGCGGAGCACCCCTGATGGATGTGATCCGCGTGGTCAGGGGCCTTTCGGCGAGCGGTGAGGAGGCCGTGGCGTGAAGGGTGTCGGCACGGATATCGGCACGATCCACTTCGTCGGCATCGGCGGCATCGGCATGTCCGGCATCGCCGAAGTGATGCACAACCTGGGCTACAGCGTGCAGGGATCGGACATCGCGGAAGGCTATGTCGTGGAGGGGCTGCGCCAGCGCGGCATCCCGGTGATGATCGGCCATGCGGCGGAAAACCTGCGCGACGCGGCTGTCGTCGTCACGTCCACGGCGGTGAAGCGCGACAACCCGGAAGTCGCCGCCGCGCTCGAAGCCCGGGTTCCCGTGGTGCGGCGGGCGGAAATGCTGGCCGAACTGATGCGCCTGAAAAACACCGTCGCAGTGGCGGGCACGCACGGCAAGACGACTACTACCTCGATGATTGCCTGCCTGCTCGACGCGGGCGGGATCGACCCCACGGTCATCAACGGTGGCATCATCAATTCCTACGGCTCCAATGCGCGGCTCGGCGCGTCCGATTGGATGGTGGTGGAAGCCGACGAGAGCGACGGCTCGTTCCTGCGGCTCGACGGCACCATCGCGGTCGTGACCAATATAGACCCGGAGCATCTCGACCACTACGGCAGCTTCGACCGCGTCAAGCAATGCTTCGTCGAGTTCATCGAGAACGTGCCGTTCTATGGCGCGGCGGTGCTTTGCATAGACCACCCGGAAGTGCAGGCGATCATCCCCAAGGTGCGTGACAGGCGCGTCGTGACCTATGGCTTTTCCGCGCAGGCCGATGTGCGCGGCGAAAACGTGACGCCTCATCCCGGCGGCAACCGCTTCGATGTGGCGCTGCGCCAGCGGGACGGCTCGTTCCGCCGGATCGAGGGGATCGAATTGCCGATGCCCGGCCGCCACAACGTGCAGAACGCGCTGGCCGCCGTGGCCGTGGCCGTGGAAATGGGCTGCGGCGACGATGTAATCCGGGGCGGTTTCGGCAAGTTCGGCGGCGTGAAGCGGCGCTTCACCAAAGTCGGCGAGACGCGTGGCGCCGCCATTATCGACGACTATGGCCACCATCCCGTGGAAATCCGCGCGGTGCTGGCCGCCGCGCGCGAAGGCGTCGGCACCGGCAGAGTCATCGCCGTGGTGCAGCCGCATCGCTTCACTCGCCTGCGCGATCACATGGAAGAGTTCCAGGCCGCCTTCAACGACGCGGACGTGGTCTATGCCGCTCCGGTCTATCCGGCGGGCGAGCAGCCCATCGACGGCGTGACGTCGCAGGCGCTGGTCGAAGGGATCAAGGCACGCGGGCATCGCGCCGCCCACGCCGTTTCCGGGCCGGACGAACTGGCGGATGTTCTGGCGCGGGATCTGCGCGCTGGCGACATGGTCGTCTGTCTCGGCGCTGGCGACATCACCAAATGGGCGGCGGGGCTGGCTTCGGCAATCGGCGCGCGCAAGGTGGCGGCATGACGGCGATGGGCAATAGTTTCCCCTCCCCTTCAGGGCAGGGGAAACTGCCTGCCGTTCGCGGCAAACTCACCTGCCACGCCCCGCTTGCCCCACTGGTCTGGTTCAAGTCCGGCGGCGCGGCGCAATGGCTGTTCGAGCCGAAGGACGTGGACGACCTGCGCGCGTTCCTGCGTGATCTCGATCCGTCCGTGCCAGTCATGGCGCTGGGGCTGGGCAGCAACATGGTCGTGCGCGACGGCGGCGTGCCGGGTGTGGTGGTGCGGTTGGGCAAGGCTTTCGCCACGGTCCGCAAAGCAGGCGACCTGACCCTCCATTGCGGGGCGGGGGCATCGGGCATCCTCGTGTCGTCCACCGCGCGGGACAGCGGCATCGCGGGGCTGGAATTCCTGCGCTCCATCCCCGGCACGGTCGGCGGCTTCGTGCGGATGAACGGCGGCGCCTATGGCGGCGAGGTAAAGGACATCCTGGTCGATTGCGACGTGGTGCTGCGGTCTGGCGAACTGGTGACTCTGCCGGTCGCGGACCTGCATTATACCTATCGCCATTCGGAACTGCCGGCCGGGGCCATCGTGGTCGCCGCGCGGTTCCGGGGCCGGGCGGGCGAGCCCGACGCGATTCAGGCGGAGATGGACCGCATTTCCGCAAGCCGGGAAGCATCGCAGCCGCTGCGCAGCAAGACCGGCGGCTCCACCTTCAAGAACCCTCCCCCCGAAATTTCAGGCGGCGAAAAGGCATGGGAACTGGTGGACCGCGCCGGGTGCCGCGGGCTGGCCATCGGCGGTGCGCAAGTGAGCGAGAAGCACACCAATTTCCTTATCAACACCGGCAACGCCACCAGCACCGAGATCGAGCTGCTGGGCGAGGAAGTGCGCCGCCGGGTGAAGGAGAATTCCGGCGTGGAGCTGGAGTGGGAAATTCAGCGCGTAGGCATTTTTGCCGGAGCGCCGGACAAGGACGGCGTAGGCATTTTTGCCGGAGCGCCAGACAACGGACGAGTAGGGATAAAGTGAGCATTCCCAGGCTTCATGTCGCGGTCCTGATGGGCGGTTGGTCGAGCGAACGGCCCGTTTCGCTGATGAGCGGCGAGGGCGTTGCCAGTGCGCTGGAAAGCCGTGGCCATCGCGTGACGCGGATCGACATGGATCGCGACGTGGCGCTGCGCCTTGCCGAAGCGAAGCCGGACGTGGTGTTCAACGCGCTGCATGGCACACCGGGAGAGGACGGCACCGTGCAGGGCATGATGGACCTGATGGGGCTGGTCTACACCCATTCCGGCCTCGCCACCTCCGTCATCGCCATCGACAAGGAATTGACCAAGCAGGCGCTGGTGCCCCACGGCATTCCCATGCCCGGCGGGCGCATCGTGGAAACGGCGGAGCTTTACGAGCGCGATCCGCTGCCGCGCCCCTACGTGCTCAAGCCCGTGAACGAAGGCTCGTCGGTGGGCGTCGCCATCGTCACGGATGAAGGCAACTTCGGCAACCCGCTCGGCCCCGATGTCGAAGGGCCTTGGCGCCACTTCGACCGGCTTCTGGCCGAGCCCTATATCCGGGGCCGTGAACTGACCTGCGCCGTGCTGGGCGCCAGGGAGGGGCCGCGTGCGCTGATGGTGACGGAATTGCGGCCCAAGTCCGGCTTCTACGATTTCGACGCGAAATATACGGACGGCATGACGGACCACGTCTGTCCTGCCGAAATCCCGGACGACATCACGCAGGCCTGCCGCGATCTGGCGCTGCGCGCGCATCGCCTGTTGGGCTGCCGGGGAACCAGCCGGTCGGACTTCCGCTGGGACGACACGCAGGGGGTCGAAGGGCTGTTCCTGCTGGAAGTGAACACGCAGCCGGGCATGACGCCGCTGAGCCTCGTTCCCGAGCAGGCGCGGCACATGGGAATGGACTATCCCGATCTGGTCGAGGCGATCATCGCCGAGGCGCTTGCGGATGCGAAAGGCGGGGAGGGACCATGAGCCAGACGATCCGGCGCAAGGCGTCCACCGCCCGCAAAACCGCCGCCGCGCAGGGCAAGGCGCGCAAGGTGCGCAATGCGAAGGCGCGCACCGGCTCGGTCCTCGACACGGCGATGAGCTGGATACCCTTGAGCGAAACGCAGCTTCATCGCGTGTTCATCGCTTTCATCCTGGCTTGCGCCGTGGCGCTGGCCTGGTTCCTCGCCGGGCTGGCGGGTGTGCCGCAACTGGCGGCGGAGAAGTTCGCCGCCATCGCGGGCGATGCCGGTTTCGCAGTGCGGCGTGTGGACGTGCGCGGGGTGAAGCACCTCAACGAACTGAAAGTCTATGAGCGCGTTCTGGCGGAGCAGGACCGGCCCATGCCGCAAGTCGACGTGGCGGCGGTGCGCCGGCAATTACTGGACCTGTCATGGGTTCAGGACGCGCGCGTCTCGCGTCAGCTTCCCGATACTCTGGTCGTGGATATCGTGGAGCGCACGCCTCATGCCGTGCTCCGCAAGCCCGACAAGCTGGTGCTGATTGATGCCGATGGGCATGAGCTTGAGGCGATTTCGCAGCAGCGAGCCAAGGGCAGGCTGATCGTCTCGGGGCCGGGGGCGGGCCAGCAGGTTGTGGCGCTGGGTGCGTTGCTGGCCGCTGCACCCGCGATCAAGCCGCATGTCGGTGAGGCCGAATGGATCGGCAACCGGCGCTGGAACCTCACGTTCAGGACGGGGCAGGTGCTGGCGCTTCCCGAAGGGGGCAGGCAGGCGGCGGGCGCGCTGCTGGCCTTCGCGCGGCTCGACGGTACGAACCGCCTGATCGGCGGCAAGGTCGCCGCGTTCGACATGCGCGCGCCCGATCGCATCTATCTGCGCATCCCCGGCCGGACTGAGCGCAAGGAGCTGTCGTTCGGTGCGTCCGCGCAAGGCGGCGATGCGCGGAAGAAGGAGGAGAACTGATGCCCGTGCCCCGCATCAGCCGCGTGTTCGGCGCGGTCAACATCGGTTCCTTCCGCATATCCGCGATGATCGCGGGTATTTCCGAGACGGGCGAGATGATCGTGCTGGGTTCCGGCCACCGGGCGTCCCAAGGGGTGCGGCGCGGCTATGTGACTGACATGACCGCCGCCACGTATGCGGTGCGCGACGCGATCGAGCGCGCGGAGAAGATGGCCAACACCAGCGTGTCCAAGGTCTGGATCGGGTGTTCGGGCGCCGGGCTGGCCAGCCAGGTGGCGCAAGTGGAAATCGATATCGGCGGCCGCCGGATCGAACAGGACGATATCGACCATCTTCTGCTTTCGGCCCGCGACGTGATCCAGCCCGATGGCCGCATGGTGCTTCATGCTCAGCCCGCGCACTATACGCTGGATGGTGCGCATGGCGTAACGACGCCGCGCGGCCTCCATGCCGAGCGGCTGGGCGTGGATATCCATATCATGCTGGCCGAAGGCGCGCCGGTGCGCAACATCACCGAAGCCGTGCAGAACGCGCATCTCGACGTCGAGGCCGTCGTCGGCTCGCCGGTCGCGGCGGGCCATGCGTGCCTGTCGCCGGAAGAGCGCGACCTTGGCGTGGCGCTGGTCGAACTGGGCGCGGAAGTGACGAACGTGTCCGTCTACCTCAACGGGATGCTGGTGGGCCTGGCCTCGATTCCGGTCGGTTCGGCCGACGTTACGGATGCCGTGGCTTCCGCCTTCGGCATCCGGCGCTTTCAGGCGGAGCGGCTGAAATGCGTGAACGGTTCGGCCATCGCCAGTCCGGCCGATCACCGCGAGATGATCCCGGTCAACGCGCCGGGCGAGGAACCCACGGGGCCTGTCGCGCGCCATGCCGACGACAAGAACCGCATTCCCCGCGCCGAACTGATCTCGGTCATCACTGCGCAGCTTGGCCGCCAGATGGAAGACGTGGCCAAGGCCCTGAAGGCGCTGGGCTTCAACGGCCAGCGCGGGCAGCAGGTGGTGCTGACCGGCGGCGGGGCGGAACTGGTCGGCCTGGCCGACTATGCGCAGGCGGCGCTGGGCCGTCCGGTGCGGATCGGGCGCGGGCCGCATCTGACGGGTCTTGCCGAAGCGCATGTGAGGCCGGGCTTTTCGACGCTGGCCGGACTGGTGCTCTATGCCGCTGCCGATCCGATGGACATTCGCGCGGTGGGGCCGGGCAATCAGCCAGTGACGCGGCTTGGCCGTCTGGGCATGTTCGGGCGGATGGTCCGCGCCCTGAAGGAGAATTTCTGAACGGCTGGACGCGGAGCGTTCTGCTGTGGACAAAGGTTAATCGGACTTTGATTCGCTGAATCGAAGCGTGCAAACATCGCGACAAACAGGCATCCTTGCCGTTCGTGTCCGCCAGGAGAACGAGATGAGCATCAATATCGGCCCGCCGGCAATCGAGGAACTTCGCCCCCGCATCACGGTCATCGGGGTTGGCGGCGCGGGCGGCAACGCCATCGCGAACATGATCCAGGCCGAAATCGAAGGCGTCGATTTCATTGTCGCGAACACGGACGCGCAGGCGCTGAACAACGCGATCGCGGAGCATCGCATCCAGTTGGGCCCGGATATCACGCAGGGGCTGGGCGCGGGTTCCCGCCCCGAAGTGGGCCGCGCGGCGGCGGAGGAAACGCTCCAGGATATCGAGCGCGCGCTGGACGGCGTGCACATGGTGTTCATCGCCGCGGGCATGGGCGGCGGCACCGGCACCGGCGCGGCGCCGGTCATCGCCAAGGCCGCGCGCGACAAGGGCGTGCTGACGGTCGGCGTCGTCACCAAGCCTTTCCTGTTCGAGGGCACGCGCCGGATGCGTTCGGCCGAAGCGGGCATCGAGGAACTGCAAAAGCATGTCGATACGCTGATCGTCATTCCCAACCAGAACCTGTTTCTCGTCGCCAAGGCGGAAACCACTTTCAAGGAGGCGTTCGCGCTGGCCGACGAGGTGCTCCAGCAGGGCGTGCGCTCGATCACGGACCTCATGGTCATGCCCGGCCTCATCAACCTCGATTTCGCGGATGTTCGTTCGGTCATGGCCGAAATGGGCAAGGCGATGATGGGAACGGGCGAGGGGCACGGCGAAAACCGCGCGCTGGAAGCAGCGGAAAAGGCCATCGCGAACCCGCTGCTCGACGGCGTTTCGATGCAGGGCGCCAAGGGCGTCATCATCTCGATCATCGGCGGCGAGGACATGAAGCTCCTCGAAGTGGACGAAGCGGCCAACCATATCCGCGAACTGGTCGATCCCAACGCCAACATCATCTGGGGTTCGGCCTTCAACCCGGACCTTGAGGGACGCATTCGCGTCTCGGTGGTCGCGACGGGTATCGAGCAGACGGCCGAGCAGGCCGAGGAAGCCTCGCGCCCGCTCAATCTCGGCATTTCGCGCGGCCCGGTTCGGCCGACAGCCGCCGCGCCGGTGATCCTCACCGCCGCGCCCGAAACGCCGGCCATACCCGAAGCGGCCGCCGCGCCCGCGCGGCCTGAACCCGAACCCGCGCCCGAGCCTGCCGCCCAGTTCTCACCCGGCGAGTCCGCTCCTGACGAGTCGGGGGCCGACGACAGCGACGACGAACTCGATCTCGCGGGGGAAGAATACGAAGAGATCGAGGAAGAGCCAAAGTCGTCGAGTTATGCCAGTCTCGACAGCATGCGCACCGTGAAGCGCGATCCGCTCGATCTGGGCATGGATCAGGCCGAAACGCCTCCGCCCCCGGAACAGGACGACCTGCTCGGATCGGCCGACCGGCTTGCGAGGAATGACGAGCCCGTCTCGGCTCAGCGCCGGGGGCTGGTGAACGACGAGGCGGAGCCTGCCCCGTCTCCGCCCGCCGGCGGAGGCAGCACGCTGTTTGAGCGCATGGCGAGCCTGTCTCGCGGTGCGAAGCCGGTCGAACCGGAAAAGGCGGATGATGCGGACGATGCGGAGGGCGAGGGTTCGTCGCTCAGCTTCCCGCGTTTCCTCGGACGGCAAAACAACCAGTAGCAGACCGTCGCGCGGATCGTGGTGCCGGGCGCGGCCGCGTGATGCCGTTCCGGCAAGGTTAATGTCGTTACCGCCAGTGGTTGCGTCCGGCTGGATATCGCGCGGCATTGCGTGGGCCGGGCACGGGGTTGGGCACTGGCCGGGCAGAGCATTGGACGCATGGTGAACGCAGCAAGACGGGAAAAGCCTGGCTTTCCGCGCATGGCCGTTATCGCTACGGCTGTCGTGACGGCGAATGGGCTGGTTCCGGCGGCGGTAATGGCTCAGTCTCAGGCTCAGTCGCAATCCATTTCCCGCCCGGTAGTGCAGCCGTTGCCGGATCGGCGGGGAGTCGATCTCAATGCGGCCCTGACCAGGCTGGGGCGCAATCCCCGCGATGTCCAGGCGCTGATAGATGCCGGAAACGCCGCGTTGGCCATGGGTGACGTCGACGCCGCGACCGGGTTTTTCCGGCGCGCGGAGCAAATTCAGCCTGACAATGCGCGCGCCAAGGCGGGACTGGCGGGCGCCTATGTCCGCAGCGGCAACCCAATCGAGGCGATTCCCCTGTTCGATGCCGCCGAAAAGGCGGGTGCCGTGGACAACGCATTGGCGGCGGACCGGGGACTGGCCTACGATCTGGTGGGTGACAGCCAGTCGGCGCAGCGGTTCTATCGTCTGGCGCTGGCCAATGGTCAGGATGAGGAAGTCGTCCGCCGCCTTGCGCTGTCACAGGCCATCGCGGGAGACAAGAACGCCTCGGAAGCCACGCTTCTGCCGCTGCTTCGCCTTCAGGACAAGGCCGCATGGCGGACGCGGGCTTTTGCTCTGGCGATTCTCGGCGATCCCGAAGAAGCGGTTCGCATATCGAAAACCATCCTGCCCGCCGATCTGGCGGCGGGGATCGCGCCCTACCTGCGCTATATGCCGAAGCTGACTCCCGCGCAGCAGGCGTCGGCGGCCAACTTCGGCACATTCCCCCGCGCTTCGGAAATCGGCCGCGACGATCCGCGTATCGCGCAATATGCGCCGGCGGGCGGGCGGCGGACGCAAGTGGCATCGGCCGATTCCGGCCTGATTCCGCAAGGTCAGCCGCTCGGCCGGACCAGCAAGGCGAAAAGCGAGCGCCAGTTGCGCCAGGAACGGCAGGCGGCCGAGCGTCGCGCCGCGGCGGCGCGGCAGAGCCAGCAGCAGGCCGCGCGTGTCGCGCCGCCTGAAGTGCGCCCGGCAATTGTGGCAAACGATGCCTCGGCCGCGAAGGCGGCTCCAGCCCCATCGCCGGGAACGGCGCGAGCCGCGCAAGCTGCGCCTCCGGCGGCGGCTTCGACTGCCTCTGCGACAACGGCTCCCAAAGTCGCGGCGCGAACCGATCCGCCAGCCAGTGCCCGGCCCGCGCAACCGGCGGTTGCGGCGGTTCCGGTTCCGGCGGCGACGGCCGCCCCCGGTTCCGCTTCCGCCTCCACGGCAGGCTCCTCCACGGCAGGTACCGTCGAGACCGCGCGACCGGCCGCGTCCGTGGCGTCATCGGCGGCGCCTTCCATGTCCGGGCCGGTCGCGCCATCGGCGGCGCCGCTGCCCGGCTTTGACCTCGCGAGCATCGCGGCGAAGCAGGAGAGCGGCACCCCGACACCCGCCGTGACGGAATCGCCTTCCTCTCCGCCTTCCCCGCCGCAACCGCGGCGGCAATCGCTGGCGGATGCGTTCAGCGATTTCACGCGGCCCGCGATGGACGCCACGCCCGCTGCGGGCGCGGTTGACATACGCAGCATCACTCCCGCGAGGAGGCGCGTCGCCGAACCCGCTAAAGCCGCCGCGCCCGCCAAACCCCCGCCGCCGACGCATCCCAGCCGCATCTGGGTCCAGGTAGCGACGGGAAGGGACAAGTCCGCGCTTGCGTTCGACTGGCGCCGCATCGCGCGACAGGCCGGGGATGCGGCGAAAGCCAGAAATTCGTTCATCAGCGCATGGGGACAGACCAACCGGCTGCTGACCGGGCCATTCGAGAGCGAGCGCGCCGCCAACGCCTTTATCGCACAGTTGCGCCGCGCGGGAGTGGACGGCCCGTTCGTATGGACCAGCCCGGCGGGACAGGTCGTGGATCAACTGGACGCAAAATGACAGCCGGACGGCATTGAAGGATCGCTGCTTGTCCACACCTTGTAAACAGGGTTATCGAGTTTTGCCCCGGCCTCTTGCGGTCGCGGATTGTGCAGGACCGGCTTGCCGCACCATCCAGTGGGCCATGTGGTTACCGGAATATTTGCGATGAGAACGGGTCAAGGCAGCATTGATCGTGACGAGGACGCGGCTCCGGTCGATATGCTCGCGTCGCTGTTCGAGGCACGCGGCTGGTCCTATGAGTTCGTCGGCGACGATGAGATCAGCGTGGAAATCCAGGGAAGCTGGGCCACGTTCCAGTTGCGCGGCATCTGGCGTGTGGAAGATCACGTGCTTCAACTGCTGTGCCTGCCCGACATCCGCGTGCCGGAAGACAAGCGCGCCGCGATGTTCGAGGTGCTGGCGCTTATCAACGAGCAGCTCTGGCTGGGTCATTTCGACGTCTGGTCCAACGGTGGCGTCGTGCTCTACCGCCACGGTCTGATGCTCGGGGACGACGGGCTGCTCAGCCCGGCGCAGGCGCAACTCGCGGTCGAAACCGCGATCGAGGAATGCGATCGCTTCTTCCCCGCATTCCAGTTCATCCTCTGGGGAGACAAGACTCCGGCGGAAGCGCTCTCGGCCGCGCTGGTCGACGCGGCGGGAGAGGCCTGAGCCATGACCGGCGAGATCTGGCCCCGGACCGTGCTGATGGTCGGCTGTGGCAACATGGGCGGCGCCATGCTGGAAGGCTGGCTGGCGGGCGGTGTGGGGCCGGACCGATTCACCATTGTCGATCCCATGCTGCCCGCCGCGCCCGAAGGCGTTACGCTGCTGCGTGATCTTCCGGCGGGCGGACGCGTGTTTGACGCGATCCTGCTCGGCGTGAAGCCGCAGATGCTGCCCGATGTGGCCCCCCGCGTGGCGGGACTGGTTTGCGCGGAAACGGTCGTCCTGTCGATTCTCGCGGGCGTCGAACTGGAAAGCCTTGCCCGCCATTTCCCGCAAGCGGGTGGGATTGTCCGAATCATGCCCAATCTTGCCGCCGCGATCGGCAAGTCGCCCATCGCCCTTGCCGCGAAGGGCCTGTCCGATGCCCGCCGGGAAGACGTGACGCGGCTGATGGAGCCACTCGGCACGCCCGAGTGGCTGGAGCGCGAAGCCCAGTTCGATACCGTGACGGCATTGGCCGGGTCCGGCCCGGCGTTCGTCTATCGCTTCATCGATGCGCTGGCGGCGGCGGGCGTGGCGCTGGGGTTGCCGCGCGACCAGTCGGGGCGGCTGGCGCTGGCGATGGCGGAAGGCGCGGCGCTTCTCGCGGCGCGCTCGGAACACGATCCGGGCGAACTGGCCCGCCGCGTCGCCAGTCCGGGAGGTACGACGCAGGCGGGGCTGGACGTGCTGGACAGAGACGGTGCGCTGGCGCGGCTGGTCGAGGCCACATTGCGTGCGGCGCGCGACCGGAGCGAGGAAATGGCCGCCGCCGCCCGGCAAGGCTGATCGAAGGCGGCTGTCCTTCACTTTCGCCGCAACATTTTGCAACAAAAGGGTCTGGTCCGATTCTTCTTGAATCGTCGCGTCAGGATCGCGATATTCCGTAGGAGCAGCCGGGCATTTCGTGCGGCTGAACGAGGAGTTGAAAATGGCCAATTGGAACGACCCCCAGCCCGGACAGGGCTTCGGAGCGTCTCCCCGGCTTAACGGGCAAGGCATGGACGGCGCGGCTGTCGGCCGCGCGGGCTATGACATGGGCCTGCGGCGCTACATGCTGTCCATCTACAATTACATGGCGTCGGGCGTCCTGCTCTCGGGCATCGTCGCGCTGCTGTTCGCCCGTTCGGGCATGGCCGCGCAAGTGATGACGGGCGGGCCGCTGATGTGGATCATCGCGCTGTCGCCGCTGGCTTTCGTTTTCGCGATGAGCTTCGGCGCCCACAAGATGAGCACGGCGACGTTGCAGGCCCTGTTCTGGGGTTTCTGCACCGTCATGGGGCTTTCGCTCTCGACGATCTTTCTCGTTTTTACCGCGTCGTCCATCGCGGCGACTTTCTTCGCGACGGCCGGCGCTTTCGCTGGCCTCAGCCTTGTCGGCTATACGACGAAGAAGGATCTGTCGGGCATGGGCACGTTCTTGACGATGGGCGTGATCGGGCTGCTGATCGCGATGCTCGTCAACATGTTCATGCAGTCGAGCGGGTTGCAGCTTGTGATCTCCTTCCTCGGCGTGCTGATCTTCGCGGGGTTGACGGCGTGGGACACCCAGCGCCTGAAGCAGCAGTATTACCAGTTGGCCGGAACCGAGTTCGCGGGCAAGGCGGTCGTGCTCGGCGCGTTGAGCCTCTATCTGGATTTCATCAACATGTTCCAGTTCCTTCTCAGTTTCATGGGCCAAAGAGACTGAGGACACGGAACTGAGAAGCGAAGGCCGGCAGGCCCGGTTAAGCCTGCCGACAGCCACCAAACTCCACGATTGCCCGGTGCGGTTTTTACCCGCCGGGCATTTTCTTTGCCCCCGCTTGGGGTTAGAAGGTCGGTTCGGTTCAGTTCGGATTGCGTGGAGAGTGGGTTCGTGAGGAGGATCAGCGTCGTCAGCCGGCGGCTGTATTTCACCGTGGCAGTGGCCGCGTTGTCAATCGTCGCCGCGTGCGCGCCGAAGCCGGCGCCCGTTCCGCCGCCGCCGCCCGTGGTGGTGATCCCGCCGCAGCCCACGCCACCGATGGGCGCGTCTCCCAATCTTGCCGTGCCGCCCCTCAATGCCTTCGGCGTGCGGCAGACGGTCAATGTCGGGATCACCGAATCGCAAATCCTGTGGAACCTGCGGTCGGCCTTCAATGTTGCCGCGCTCAACTGCATGAAACCGGAACACACAGCGATTCTGGAAAACTACAAGGTTTTCCTGAAATCCCACGCCAAGAAGCTGACCAGCACCTACAAGGCGATCGACAGCGAGTTCAAGGGCCGGTTCGGCACCGGCTTTGCGCGGACGCGCGACGTCTATGAAACGCAGGTCTTCAACTTCTATGCCCTGCCGCCGACGCTTTCGGCCTTTTGCGACGCGACTTTGGCCATGAGCACTGAGGTAAACACCGTCAAGTCGGCCGATCTCGATGTCTTCGCGCATCAGAAACTGCCCGTGCTGGATAAGGTTTTCCTCGATTTCTTCAACAGTTACGATCAGTATCGGGCTGACCTTGCGGCCTGGCGGCAGCGCTATTATCCACCTGTCGTGGTGCCGGCGTCCGCGACGGAGGTTCCGGCGTCCGCAACGACGCTTGGCGCCTATACCGGTCCCAGTCCGGTGCCGTCGCCGACGATCACCTTGCCGCAATAGGACGCGCGCAAGCGACGTTGGCGATTGCGATTTTAGGACTTCCAAGCGCGGTTCCTCTCCGCTAAGGGGGCCGCTCCCGCGAGCAGCCGATTGCGGCGGTTCGCGCATTCGCACTGGAACGGGGCCGTAGCTCAGCTGGGAGAGCGCGTCGTTCGCAATGACGAGGTCAGGGGTTCGATCCCCCTCGGCTCCACCAGTGTGTTGACAACACCCCGTTCCGGCCCGCGGACGGCAGCCTTTTCCGCTTTACGCTGCTCATGGTCTGACGGTGCGGGCGCCGCCGCGCGACAATCGCCCAACAATCGGCTAGCTTCATTTCATGCACTTTCTCGATCAGGCCAAGATTTACATCCGTTCGGGCGGCGGCGGACCGGGCGCGGTGAGCTTCCGACGGGAAAAATACGTCGAATACGGCGGACCTGACGGCGGTGACGGCGGGCGCGGCGGCGATATCGTGTTCGAGGCCGTCACCGGGCTGAACACCCTGATCGACTTTCGCTATACCCAGCATTTCAAGGCCGCGCGTGGCGGGCATGGCATGGGCAAGAACCGCACGGGGGCTTCGGCCAAGGATCTGGTCATCCAGGTGCCGGTCGGCACGCAAATCCTTGACGACGACCGGGAAACGGTGCTGGCGGACCTCACCGAAGCGGGCCAGCGCGTCACTCTGCTGGAAGGGGGCATGGGGGGGCGCGGCAACGCCAGCTACAAGACATCGACCAACCGCGCCCCGCGCCAGCACCAGCCCGGTATTCCGGGCGAGGAAATGTGGGTCTGGCTACGGCTCAAGCTGCTGGCGGACGCGGGGCTGGTCGGGTTGCCCAACGCAGGCAAGTCCACGTTCATCAACAAGTTGGCCAACACGCGGGCCAAGGTGGGCGACTATCCGTTCACGACCCTGACGCCGCAGCTTGGCGTCGTGCACCATCGCAACCGCGAGTTCGTGCTGGCCGACATTCCCGGCCTGATCGCGGGCGCGGCGGAAGGGGCGGGCATCGGCGACCGCTTCCTCGGCCATATCGAGCGTTGCCGCGTGCTGATCCACCTGATCGACATCGCGGGCGCGGACCCGGCGCAGGCCATGCAGGTGATCGAGGAGGAACTGGCCGCCTATGGCGCGGGACTGGACGGAAAGCCGCGCCTGATCGCGCTTAACAAGATCGACCTTGCCGACCCCGAACTGGTCCGGGGTTTCACGGCGGAACTGAAAGCTGCCGGGGCGGAGCAGGTCTTTCCCATATCGGGCGCGACGGGCGAGGGGCTGGATGCCTTGCTCGACGCCGTGATCTCCTACCTTCCCGCCGCCACCGTGACGGAGCGGCCCGAAGGCGAGCAGGAAGAAGCGGACGCAAAGCCCTGGTCTCCGATCTGACGGGACTTTCGCCTTCGCGCCCGGCCGCCGCCAATCGTGGTTGCATCGCGCACGCTTTCGCCTAATCCAGCCGCCATGGCCCCTCTTACCCGCCTTTCCGATCTGGCCAGCAAGGCCACTTGTCCGCGTCTTGTGGTCAAGGTCGGTTCCGCCCTGCTGGTGGGTGCGGGCGGCGTGCGCCGCGAATGGCTGGAGGGATTGGTTTCGGAAATTGCCGAGGCGCGCGGGCGCGGGCAGGATGTGATCGTGGTGTCGTCCGGCTCCATCGCACTGGGCGCGGCGACTCTGGGGCTGGACAAGGGCGGGCGCGGCAGCCTGGCCGATGCGCAGGCCGCCGCCGCTGTCGGCCAGATTGCGCTGTCTGGCCTTTGGGCGGACCTGCTGGGCCGGCACGGATTGACGGCGGCGCAACTGCTGCTGACGCTGGAGGATCTTGAGGACCGTCGCCGCTATCTCAACGCCACCGCCACGCTCACCCGGCTGCTTGACGCGGGCGCGGTGCCGGTCGTCAACGAGAACGACAGCGTGGCGACGCAGGAAATCCGTTTCGGCGACAACGACCGGCTGGCCGCGCGCGTCGCGCAGGCGGCACGGGCCAGCGCGGTGCTGCTGCTTTCTGACGTGGATGGCCTTTATGACCGCGATCCGAAGGATGCGGAGGCCCGATTGCTTTCAGAAGTCAACGGCGTGACGGCCGAAATCCATGCCATGGCCACGGGCCGGTCTACGTCCGGCATGGGATCGGGCGGGATGACGTCCAAGTTGCAGGCCGCCGAGATCGCCGAGCGGGCGGGCATCACGCTGGCCATCGCCAACGGCACGCACGCGCGGCCCATCGCGCGGGCGACGCGAGACGGCATCGGCACGCTGTTCCTGCCCCGGCGCAAGGCCGCTGCCCGCAAGGCGTGGCTGGGCGGACGGCTGCGCCTGAAAGGCGAACTGACCATAGACGCGGGCGCGGCGCTGGCGCTGGCGCGGGGCGGCAGCTTGCTGGCCAAGGGCGTCACGGCGGTGTCGGGGCATTTCGCGCGGGGCGATGCCATTGCCGTTCGCACGGAGGAAGGGTGCGTCGTGGCGCATGGCCTTTCCGAATACGATGCCGCCGAATGCGCGCGGCTGGTCGGCACCCATTCCCGCGAGCAGGCCGAGATCCTGGGCTATGCGCCGCGTTCGGCCATCGTGCATCGCGACCAGCTTGTCCTGCTATGATACTGGCCGTCACCGGAGCCACCGGCTTCGTCGGGCAGGCGTTCGTCGACCGCGCCCTCGATGCCGGGCTGGAACTGCGCGCGCTGGCGCGCAAGGCGCAGCCGCCACGCAAGGGAGTGGAATGGATTCCCGGCGACCTCTCCAATCGCAAGGCACTGGTTCGGCTGGTCAAGGATGCCGAGACGGTGATTCACATCGCGGGCGTGGTCAACGCGCGTGACGCCGCCGGGTTCCGGCAGGGCAATGTCGCGGGCACCATGGCCGTGGTGGAAACGGCGCTGGCGGCGGGCGTGCCGCGGGTGGTGTTCGTCTCTTCGCTCTCGGCGCGGGAACCGGGCCTTTCGGCCTACGGCGCGTCCAAGGCGAGGGCGGAAAAGATCGTGCGGGCCAGCGGCATGGACTGGACCATCGTGCGTCCGCCCGCGATCTACGGCCCGCGCGATCGCGAGATGTTCGAGCTGTTCCGCGCCGCCCGCTGGGCCGTGGTGCCCGTGCCGCAAGGGGGGCGGGCATCGCTGATCCATGTCGATGACCTTGCCCGCCTGCTCATCGCGTTGGCGCCGGGCGGTGAGGACGTGTCGCACCGGACGTTCGAGCCAGACGACGGCAAGCCCGGCGGCTGGGATCATCACGAAATGGCGCTGGCGATCGGCTGGGCCGTGGGGCGCAGGCCGCGCGTGCTCAATCTCTCGCGCAAGTGGATGGAGCGGGCGGCCAGGGCCGATCATTTCCTGCGCGGCGCGGGGGCGAAGCTGACGCCGGACCGGGTGGGCTACATGTGCCATCCCGACTGGGCGGTGAGCGAAGGATCGCAAGTGCCGCCGCGTGTGTGGCGGCCGCGCATCGAAACCCGCGCCGGGCTGAAGGAAACGGCGCAGTGGTATCGCCAGCAGGGGTGGCTCTGACCCTTGCGTTTATTCAGAACACCGGGTCGTAGCCGGGCGGCAGTTCGCCCTCATCGCCTTCCGGCTGGCCGGGAACGTGGATGCCGCATTCGGTCTTGTCCCAGCCGCGCCAGCGGCCCGAGCGCGAATCCTCCCCCGGCGCGACTTTCGACGTGCAGGGAGAGCAGCCGATGGAAGGATAGCCCTGTTCGACCAGCGGGTGCGGCGGCAAGTCGTTTTCCGCGATGTAGCGGGCAAGGTCGTCCGGCGTCCAGTCGATCAGCGGGTTGATCTTGAGCCGTCCCTGCGCGTCCGAGGTGTCGATCTCGAAACGCGGCAGCGCGGCGCGCGTGCTGGCCTGAAACGCCTTGCGCCCGGTAAGCGAGGCGTCGAAATCGGCGAGCGCGTCCGCCAGCGGCAGCACCTTGCGGATTTCGCAGCAGCCATCGGGATCGTAGGACCAGCGCAGGCCGTTCTCGTCCTTTTTGACCAGCAGACCGGGATCGGGCGTGAGGTTGATGAGGTTGGTCAGCCCCAGTTGCGCGACCAGCGTGTCGCGATAGGCCAGCGTTTCCGGGAAATGCTTGCCGGTTTCCAGGAACAGCACGGGCGTCGCCGGGTCGATCCCGGCCACCAGATGCAGCAGGACGGAGCTTTCCGCGCCGAAGCTGGAAACCACGGCCACGTCGCCCGCGATCCGGTCGCGCAGCACGCCGGACAGCATCTCGACGGTATCGGCGCCGCGATAGAGCCGATTCAGGCGGATGGCATCGGATTCCGAAAACCTCGGTCCGGTGTCGATCCGGTCAGGCTGGCGCGCCGCCGTGCTCACTTGCCGTTCTCTTTCAGTTTCCACCGCCATGGCGCAGTTTCCAGATCGGATTGCGGCCGTCGGCCGCGGGCTGATAGACTTCGGGAAAGACCTTGAACGCCGCTTCCGCGTGCGTCGGATCGAGCGCGGCATCGGGCGCGAAGCTGTCGAACCCGCAGCGCCGCATGGCGAAAAGCTGGTCGATCAGCACGTCGCCCACCGCGCGTAGTTCTCCGGTATAGCCCGCTTCGCGCAGGATGCGGGCGGCGGAATAGCCGCGCCCGTCCGTGAAAGCGGGGAAGTTCACTTCCACCAGCCGGATGCGGTCCAGATAGGGCAGCAGGTCGCGCGCGTCGTCGCCCGGTTCCAGCCGGACGGCGGCGGCGTTGGTCTGCTCCCCGAAGTTGTCGACCGTCACCGCTGGATCGGCGGCGGGCTCGTCGTCACGGAAACGGAACTGCGGCTCAACCATTGGCGGGTTCCCCCTTGATTTCGTTCTTTGGCGCATAGAGCGCTTCCTTGAACGGAGCCATGCCGATCCGGCGGTAGGTATCGAGGAAGCGTTCCCCGCCCTGCCGGTTGGCGAGATAGACGTCCGTGGCTTTTTCCACGGCGCCGACGATGCCGTCCTCGTCGAAACCGGGGCCGGTGATCTGGCCCAGCGACGTATCGTCGCCCTCGCAGCCGCCGAGCAGGAGTTGGTAGTTCTCCACGCCCTTGCGGTCCACGCCGAGGATGCCGATGTGGCCCGCGTGGTGGTGGCCGCAGGCGTTGATGCAGCCTGAAATCTTCAGCTTCAGTTCGCCGATTTCCTCCTCGCGCGTGGCGAAGTTCTCGGAAATCTTCTGTGCGACCGGGATCGAGCGTGCATTGGCCAGGCTGCAATAGTCGAGGCCGGGGCAGGCGATGATGTCGCCGATCCGGTCGAGATTGGCGATGCCGAGGTTCGCTTCGTCCAGCTTTTGCCACAAGGCGTAAAGATCGGCCTTGCGCACATGCGGATAGACGATGTTCTGCGCATGCGTGACGCGGCATTCGTCGAAGCTGTAGTCGCGCGCAAGGTCCGCCATCAGGCGGATCTGGTCGGCCGAGGCGTCGCCGGGGATGCCGCCCACTGGCTTCAGGCTGACAGTCGCGCTGATATAGCCCGGCTGCTTGTGAGCATGGCAGTTGCGTTCCACCCACAGCGCGAAATCGGGGTCCGACAGGTCGAGTTCGTCGCTGGCGCCGGCGTCGAACGGCGGATCGGTGAAGTGGGCCTTGATGCGTTCCAGTTCGGCCAGCGGAGGCTCGATGTTCAACGTCTGGAGGTGCGCGAACTCTTCTTCCACCTGCCGGGTATATTCTTCCTTGCCAAGTTCATGGACGAGGATCTTGATCCGTGCCTTGAACTTGTTGTCGCGCCGGCCATAGCGGTTGTAGACGCGCAGGCACGCCTCGGAATACGTCACGAGCTGGTCGATCGGCACGAATTCGCGGATGCAGGGCGCGATCATCGGCGTGCGGCCCATGCCGCCGCCCACATAGAACGCGGCGCCGATTTCTCCGGCGTCGTTCTTCACCAGCCGGATGCCGATGTCGTGCAGCTTCATCGCCGCGCGATCCGTTTGCGATGCGATCACGCAGATCTTGAACTTGCGCGGCAGGGCCAGGAATTCCGGGTGGAAGCTCGACCACTGACGCAGCAGTTCGGCATAGGGGCGCGGATCGACGATCTCGTCCGCGGCGGCGCCCGCATAGTGGTCCGCGCTGATGTTGCGGATGCAGTTGCCGCTCGTCTGGATGGCGTGCATTTCCACCGTGGCGAGGTCGGCCAGGATGTCCGGCGCCTCGGCCAGCTTGATCCAGTTATACTGGATGTTCTGGCGCGTGGTGAAGTGGCCGTATCCGCGATCGTATTTGTCCGCGATGTCACCCAGCATCCGCATCTGGCGCGAATTGAGCGTGCCATAGGGAATGGCCACGCGCAGCATGTAGGCGTGGAGTTGCAGGTAGAGCCCGTTCTGCAGCCGGATCGGCTTGAACTGGTCCTCGGTGATGTGGCCTTCCACCCGGCGCTGCACCTGATCGCGGAACTGCGCGACGCGGGCATCGACCATCGCCTGGTCGTATTGGTCGTATTTATACATGTCAGATCACCCAGTTTCCGGCGTCGGCATCGGCCGGCTTCAGCGCAAGGTCCATGCGGACAGTCGGGCCGACGGCGCGGATACGCTCCTTGATATGGGCGGGGCGCACGCCATCGGCAGTGCGTTCGCCATCAATGGCATAGGCCGCGTTGACGCGCTGGGCGGCCTGTTCGACGGCCAGGATGGTGTCGGCCTGATCGCCCGCGTCCACCGCGTCTTCGACATGCAGCGACCAGCCGCTGCCGTCCCACCAGACGACAGCGCCGGATTTCAGATCGTTTCCGGTCAGGATTTTCACAACGTCCCCTCATGTGCAAAGCGGTGGCCCAGGTCCGCGAACGGCGCTTCGCCGGGTTCGGCCGCGACATCGCCGATAACGATCAATGCCGGACTTTTCACTCTGTTTGCCTCGATAATCTCCGCAAGGCCCGCCAGCGGTCCGCGCAGCACGCGCATATCGGGGCGCGTCGCGTTCTCGATCACGGCGACGGGTGCGTCCGGGGTCAGGCCATCGGCCATGAGCTTTTCGGAAATGGCCTCGGCGGTCGCCACGCCCATGTAGATGACGAGCGTGCGGCCCTTGCCCGCCAGCCCCGCCCAGTTCTGCTCGGTCAGGCCCTTGCACTGGCCCGCGACGAAGCTGACGATCGACGCGCTGTCCCGGTGCGTGAGCGGAATCTGTGCCGCCGCCGCCGCGCCCATGGCGGCGCTGATGCCCGGAACGACTTCCACCGGAACGCCCGCCGCGCGGCAGGCTTCGGCTTCTTCGCCGCCGCGCCCGAACACGAAGGGATCGCCGCCCTTCAGCCGCACGACATCGTGACCGTTGCGGGCTTCGTCCACCAGCAGCGCATTGATCGCTTCCTGCGGGAGCGTGTGCCGCCCCCGGCTCTTGGCGACGGAAATCAGCCGCGCGTCGTGCCGCGCCATGGCCAGAACCGCGGGATCGACAAGCCCGTCATGCACGATCACGCCAGCCTCGATGACAAGGCGCGCCGCGCGCAGCGTCAGCAGGTCCGGGTCGCCCGGACCCGCGCCGACCAGCCACACCTTGCCGGGTCTGTTCGCAGTTGAAAGATTCGCCATGGCGGCCACTTGGGGGCACTTGCGTAAGGTTTCCAGCCAGAATGCCTTTGTCCGGCCTAAGCGAAACTTTATCGGGCCAGGCATGGGGCCGTTCGTTGCCGCCATCGCGCGTTCGGTTCACCGCGCGAAGCGGGCGCCCCGTCAGTCGCGATAAGGAGAAGTTAACTTTTCCCCGGTTGACGTGGTTGCCCTCAGGAGGCGACCGGCATGGCTATCTTCGCGCACATGGACGATGATGTGGGCACGGTTGGCGCGGACCGGGCGCCGCGCCGCACCTTGCGCCTGCCCGCCGAAGGTTCGCTGGTCTCGGGCGCGGCGACCAACGTGCTGATCCACAACGTTTCGGCGACGGGGCTGCTGCTGGAAAGCCGCCTGCCGATCGAGATCGGGGAAACCATCACCATAGACTTGCCGCATGCCGGGCTGACCTCGGCGCGCGTCGTCTGGAAAAGCGGCGCGCTGGCCGGGTGCCAGTTCGACCGACCCGTTTCGGATGCGACTCTCAGCGCTGCGCAATTGCGCAGCGCCACCGGCGAGGATTTCGTCATGGACGCGGCGCCCGACGGCGATGGCGCGAGCGAGACGTTCGGCTCGCGGCTGCGGCGGCTGCGCAAGGAACGCAAGCTGACGCTCGACCAGGTCGCGTCGCATCTCGGCGTCAGCAAGCCGACGGTCTGGGCGTGGGAACAGGAAAAGGCGCGTCCGGTGGACAGCCGCCTGACGGAACTGGCCGATGTCCTCGGGGTTCCGGTCGGCGAGCTTACTTCCAGCTACGAGACGCCGCCGCTGCTTGACGTCATCGCGCGCAGCAAGCGGCAGATCGCGGCCGTGGCGGGAATCGCCATCGGCAAGATCCGGGTGATGATCGAACTGTAAGGCCAGCCGCCATCGGCGCGATACGGCCTGCCATCGCACGATACGGCAAGGCGCGGGATTCCGCGCCCGGACCAGCGGACCTGTGCGCTTTTCCCGGCCAAATGCAAATAAACGTAAAAAATGCACGAATCATCTTCCGGCAACCGACAAAACTGTTAATAATAAATTCGGGAATCGGGAAGTTAGTTTTGTATATATAACGAAGCTAACGCAACAATATATTAGTTAATATTGTAGTCTTACAAGACTAACGTCGAAATTCGTGTGATGCAGATATTATCCGGGGCAGGCGGCAATGGGTGTTGATTTGACTGCGCGTGAGGGCGCTGTTCTGTGCGATCTCCTTTGTGAATATTCTCAGGACTTTATCGTAAAGACCAGCCGGGAAGGTTTCATCGTTCACGGTTCTCCGGGCATGGAACGGCTCGGCGTGCCCGGAGCGGGCGCTCTCGTCGGCCCGCATCTGGCCGATCTGGCGCGGCCGTCTCATGCGGACACGATCCGCCGTCTCCATGCGGATGTTGTCGCCGGGCGGCGCAATGTCTCCAGCGACGCACGAGTGGATTTTCCCGCCCGGATGGCGGATGGCGCGAACAAGTGGTTTGCCTTGTCGCTCCGCGCGCTGGAGAATGATGCGGGCGCGGTCTACGGCGCGCTGGGCGTGATGCGCTGCATAGACGAGCGCCGCTCGCTGGAAGAGCGGCTGTTTACATCCTCGATGACGGATTCGCTTACCGGACTGACCAATCGTCATGCCTTCACCATGATGCTGCGACATCTCGTGGAACAGGGGGCCGGGGGCAGCGTGATCCTGTTCGATATCGACCATTTCAAGGCGATCAACCTGGAACACGGGCAATCCGTGGGCGATGAAGTGATCCGCGTCTTCGCCGATTTCCTGCGCGTGATGACACGGTCGAGCGACATCATCTCGCGCATCGACGGGGAAAGTTTCGCGCTTCTGCTCCCCTATGCCTCCATCGACGCCGCGTGCGCACTGGGCAAGCCGATCATCGAGACGCTGGAGGATATCCGCCAGAGCATTCCCGGACAGGGCGTTGCGATCACGGCCAGCGGCGGCCTGGCGGCGATCGGCGCGACAGTCGATCAGACCATGCGGGATGCGGAGCTTTCGCTGTTCATGGCCAAGACGCGTGGCGGAGGGTGCCTGCACGTTCCGGCCCTGACCGCAGTCGCATCTGCCATGTGCTGACTCGCACCGCTGGTTTCGCTATGCCGGGCATATGGCGCGGATACTCCATGGCTACTGGCGGTCTTCGGCGGCCTATCGCGTGCGCATCGCGCTGGCGCTGAAGGGGCTGGATTACGAATATGCCGTCGTCGATCTGCGGCGGGGCGGACAGTCCGCGCCGGGCTATCGGGCGCTCAACCCGCAAGGGCTGGTGCCGCTGCTGGTCGAGGACGGGCGGGCGATTTCCCAGAGCCTCGCCATCATCGAATATCTGGAGGAAGTTCACCCGGAACCGCCGCTGCTGCCCCGCGACCCGGCGGCGCGGGCGCGGGTGCGGGCGCTGGCCGAAGTGGTCGCCTGCGATATCCATCCGATCAATAATTTGCGCGTCCTGCGCTATCTGAAACAGGAACTGGGGCGGGAGCAGGGCGCCATCGACGCCTGGGCGCGGCACTGGATAGCGGCGGGCTTCGCGGCGCTGGAAGATGCGGCCGCGGGTTCCGGCGCACCATACCTGACGGGCGATGCGATCACGCTGGCCGACGTGTGCCTCGTGCCGCAAGTCACTAACGCGCGGCGAGTGGAGACGGACCTGTCGCCGTTCCCGCGCCTTGTGGAGATCGACGCGCGGCTGCGCGAGCATCCCGCCTTCGCCGCCGCCGATCCCGCCCGCCAGCCTGACGCTCCGTCGAACGGCTAACTCGCTTCGTCCAGCAGCCTGGCGGTTTCCGTGCTCGACCAGTCATGCCCGCCGACCATGCGCCATATCTCGCGGCCCTGCGCGTCGAAATAGATCGTCGTCGGCAGGGTCTGCGCGCCGAAGGCAAAGGCAAGGTCGGATTTCGGGTCCAGCCAGGGTTCGAGATGCGCGCCGCCTTTCTCCTTCAGGAAGTCGACCACTTTTTCGGCCTGCATGTCCTGCGAAACGGTCAGCACGCGCAGCGAATCCCCGCGCTTTTCCGCCAGCGCGTCCAGCGTTGGCAGTTCGGCCACGCAGGGGGCGCACCACGTGGCCCAGAGATTGACGAGCAGGGGTTTGCCCTTGAGCGAAGCGAGCGCCAGCGTTTTCCCCGCCGGATCGCTCACGGTCAGGCCGGGGATCGCCTTGCCCTTCTGACTCCGGTCCAGCGTGCCCTGCTCCGGCGCGCCGGCGTTTCGCGAGGATGGGGCCGGCGCTGTCGCTTCCGGTTGCGGTTGCGGGCCGCTTTGCCTATCGCACCCGGCCAGCAGAACGGCGCAAGCCAGTGATCCGGGAACAGCGATCTTGAACAAGCGGGACGACAGCACGCACGACAGCGCAGGCGACAGCATGGGGGGGGGCACGGGAACAGGCTCCAACCAGATGTGGGGCGGCAGGTTCGCCGAAGGCCCCTCCGCGATCATGCGCGAGATAAACGCCTCGATCCCCTTCGACAAGGCGCTCTGGCGGCAGGACATCGCCGCGTCGAAAGCCCATGTCGCCATGCTGGGGACGATGGGAATCGTATCGGGCGAGGACGCCGTCGCCATCGAACGCGGCCTCGATGCGGTCGCCGCCGAATACGAAGCGAACGGCGTGCCCGAGGACTGGGATCTCGAAGACATCCACATGACCACCGAAAGCCGCCTGGCCGAACTGATCGGCCCCGTGGCGGGGCGGCTGCATACCGCGCGCAGCCGCAACGATCAGGTGGCGACCGATTTCCGGCTCTGGGTGCGCGACGCCATGGATCAGGCCGATGCGGGGCTGGCGGCGCTGCAACGCGCGCTCGTGGATCGGGCGGGCGAGCACGCGGACAGCATCATGCCCGGCTTCACCCATTTGCAGACCGCGCAGCCCGTCACGCTGGGCCATCACCTGATGGCCTATTATGAAATGATCGGGCGGGATCGCTCCCGCTTCGCCGATGCGCGCGGGCGGCTGAACAGGTGCCCGCTCGGCTCGGCGGCGCTGGCGGGCACCGGCTTTGCCATCGACCGGCACATGACGGCGCAGGCGCTGGGCTTCGACGGGCCGACCGCGAACAGCCTCGATTCCGTGTCCGACCGGGATTTCGCGCTCGATTACCTGACGGCGGCGGCGCAGTGTTCGCTGCACCTGTCGCGGCTGGCGGAAGAGTTCATCATCTGGGCCAGCCAGCCCTTCGGCTTCGTCACGCTGCCGGACAGCCTTTCCACCGGCAGTTCGATCATGCCGCAGAAGAAGAACCCCGACGCCGCCGAACTGGTGCGCGGCCATTCGGGGCGTATCGTTGGCTGCCTGACGGCGCTGATGGTGACGATGAAGGGCCTGCCGCTGGCCTATTCCAAGGACATGCAGGACGACAAGCCGCCGGTGTTCGAGGCGGCGTCGCTGCTCGGCCTGTCCATCGCCGCGATGACGGGCATGGTCGCCGAAGCCGCGTTCCGCACGGCGCGGATGCGGCAGGCGGCGGAACTGGGCTATGCCACGGCGACCGATCTGGCCGACTGGCTGGTGCGGCAGGCGGGCATCCCGTTCCGCGAGGCGCACCATATCACCGGCTCGGCCGTCAGGCTGGCGGAAAGCCGGGGCGTGGCGCTCGACGCCTTGCCGCTGGCAGACCTGCAAGCCATCGATTCCCGCATCGACGAGCGCGTGTTCACGGCCCTTTCGGTCGAGGCGTCCGTCGCCTCGCGCGCCAGTCATGGCGGAACCGCGCCGGACGAGGTAAGGAAACGCGTGGCCGAAGCGCGCGAGGCGCTGGGCCTGGAGTGACCGTGATGCGTAGCGCCCTCGTCCTATTCGTGCTGATGGCTCTTGCCGCCTGCGGCCAGAAGACGGACCTCAAGCCCGTGGCCGGCAAACAGCTTCCGGTCGCGCCCTATGGCACCGATACGCGCAGGACGTCCGCCCAGTTGCTGACGCCGCCCGCCCAGACCGAACCCGAGCGCAGCGTGGAACTGCGCAAACGGTCGGAAGAACGCGCGGACGATCCCTTCGATCTGCCCCCGCAGGAATAGTTTTTCCGGCCCATAGCCACACGGATTTTCATGGACCATTTCACTCTCAGAAACGGCGAGCTTCATGCCGAGGACGTGCCGCTTTCGCGCATCGCGGATGCTGTCGGCACGCCCGTCTACGTCTATTCGCGCGCCACGCTGACGCGTCACGCCCGCGTGTTCCGCGAGGCGCTGGACGACGTGCCGCGCAAGCACCTGGCCTTCGCGGTGAAGTCCAATCCCAACCTCGCGGTGCTGCGCGTGCTGGCGAACGAGGGCTATGGCGCCGACGTGGTTTCGGCGGGCGAGATGCGCCGGGCGCTGGCGGCGGGCATGCCCGGTGACGACATCGTGTTCTCCGGCGTCGGCAAGACGCGGGCCGAAATGGCCGAGGCGCTGGACGCGGGGCTGGGCCAGTTCAATCTCGAAAGCGAGGAGGAAGGCGTAGAACTGGCGCAAGTCGCCCGCGCCATG
Organism: uncultured Novosphingobium sp.; assembly: GCA_964621355.1. GTDB lineage: Bacteria > Pseudomonadota > Alphaproteobacteria > Sphingomonadales > Sphingomonadaceae > Novosphingobium. Next base: position 60,932 of record CAZUOV010000011.1, read on the forward strand.
GGCAAGGCCGCCACGGCGACCCTGCGCGTCAACCCCGATGTCGACGCGGGCACCCACGCCAAGATTTCCACCGGCAAGGCGGAAAACAAGTTCGGCGTCGCCTATGACGGCGCGGCGGGCATCTATGCCCGGCTCGCCGCGCTCGAAGGGCTGACCATGCGCGGCCTTGCCGTTCATATCGGCAGCCAGATCACGTCGCTGGAGCCTTCGCGCGCCGCTTTCGTCAAGCTGGGCGAACTGATGGGCGAATTGCGCGCGCAGGGCCTTTCGGTCACGCACATGGACCTGGGGGGCGGGCTGGGCGTGCCCTATCGCGCCGGGGAGCAACTGCCGGGGCCGTCCGAATACGGCGCGATGGTGGCGCAAGTGACGCGCGATTGGGGCGTGACCGTGATGTTCGAGCCGGGCCGGGTCATTACCGGCAATTCGGGCGTGCTGCTGACGCAGGTGATTCGCGTCAAGGCGGGCGCGGGGCATCCCTTCGTCGTGGTCGACGCGGCGATGAACGATCTCGTCCGGCCCGCCATGTATGAAGCCTGGCACGATTTCGCGGCCGTGCGCCCCACCGGCGAACGCATGGTGGCGAACATCGTCGGCCCGATCTGCGAAAGCTCCGACACCTTCGCCATGGCGCGGGATATAGAAGCCGTCCGGGCAGGTGATCTGGGTGTGTTCCGCACGGCGGGCGCCTACGGCGCGACCATGGCCAACACCTACAACAGCCGTCCGCTGGTGCCCGAAGTCATGGTCGATGGCGACAAGTGGGCGATTGTCGCCCAGCGCATCGAACCGGCGACGATCCTTGCCGCCGAACAGGTGCCGGACTGGCTGGAATAAGCGCATGATCGCATCGCTGCCCCTGTTCCATACGGTTGCCGGAAAGCCGGTGATCGTGCTGGGGGACGGCGACGCGGCGGACGCGAGGCGGCGGCTGGTGGAGCGCGCGGGCGGCGCGGTCTTTCGCGATGCCGACGCGGGACTGGCGCAAGGCGCGCGGCTGGCTTTCGTGGCGCGGAACGATGCCGCGCTGGCCGAAGCGGACGCGGCGCGGCTGCGCGCGGCGGGGCTGCTGGTCAACGTGACCGACCGGCCGGATCTGTGCGACTTCACGGTGCCCAGCCTGCTCGATCGCGCGCCCGTGCTGATCGCCGTCGGCACGGGTGGCGCGTCCGCCGGGCTGGCCAAGGCGCTGCGCCTGCGGCTGGAAACGTTGCTGCCGCAATCGCTCGGCAGGCTCGCGGCGGCCTTGTTCGCCGCGCGCGGCGCCCTGCGCGCCCGCTGGCCCGATGCGGCGGACCGGCGCCGCGCGCTCGATGCCGCGCTGGCCGAAGGCGGCGCGCTCGATCCGCTGCGCGAGGACTCCGGCGGGCGGCTGGCCGAATGGCTGACCGGCGATACCGTATCGCATGCGTCTGAAACGCTGGAAATCGTGCTGCGCAGCCGCGATCCCGATGACCTGACCGTAAGGGAGGCCCGGGCCCTGGGCGCCGCCGATGCGTTGGCCCATGAGCCGGGAGTTCCTGCGCAGGTTCTGGATCGGGCGAGGGCCGACGCGGTTCGCCTGGCCATCGCAAGGGGCGCGCCGGCGCCGCAACGGAGCGGGCTGCTCGTCGTCATCCGGGTCTGAACGGCATCGCTTGCGGGATCGGCGCCGAACCGTGTCGTGGCCGGTATTACAATCTTTTAATTTCAAGATGATGCCTGCCTTTGCTCAAGGCTCCTCCAGCGGAGCGCGGTGCTCCGCGTCCGCAAGGGGGAATGACTATGAATCTGCCCAAGATCGACCTTTCGACGCTTCCCGACCTCGATCGCCTGACCGGCGTTTTCGGCAGTCTGAGCGAAAACGCGGGGCTGGCGGCCTCCAACGATTCCATCGTCGTGCTGATGGCCTTCATCTACGAAGTGACGTCAAAGTAAGGCCGGGCGGCGCGACCGGGAGAGGGAGCATGATAATCCACCCCGATCTGGCGGCGCTGCGGGACGATGATACCCCGCAGCGTCTCGCGCAGGACTATCTCGCGGGGTTGCGCGATGGATGGCGGCAATCCGCGGCCGCCGCCGCGATCCTTGCCGACCTTGCCGCTTTCGATACGTCGCGGCCCCTGGCGGACTATCCGGCGCTGGCCTCTCTGTTCGGGAGCGACGGCGGTGCGCAGACCCGATGCTTTACCGGATCGTTCGTCGCCGCGATGGCGCGCGGCCTGGGCGAAGCGCCGCTCGGCCATGTGCCGGTGCGCCACTTCACCGATGGTGTGATGTCCATGCTGATGCTGGCGCGCCACGGCAATGTCACGCTGTCGCTTGTCGCCATGGACGGGCGCGGCCTCGCCCGGCGCCCGCGACCCTCGACCGTGAGCTTCGCGCCGATGGAAAGCTGGGAGCATGTGCTGGCGGGCACGGGCACCGCCGAACTGGTCGAACGCGGTGCCGTGACGAGCGAGCGCGCGGACCTGCGGTCCCGCGATATCGTTCTGCGCCCCGGCGAGACGATCCGCTGCGACGGCGGGAGGCAGGCGCTGGTGGTGCGGGACGTCGAGGGCTGCCTTGTCACGCTGCGGCTGCAGCGCCGCCGCAAGGGCGCGGACGTGGCGTGCGAATACCGCCTGGCGGACGGCGCTCTCGTGCATCAGGCGGCGGGCAATCCGCGCGACAGCCGGATCGAGACGATGCTGGCGCTGCTCGGCGGCATGAACCGGGCCGACGCCGCGCCCCATGCCGCCGCCATTGTGCTGGGCGAGGGCAGCGACGGGCTGCGCTGGCAGGCGCTGCGCGAATGCCTCGCGCTCGATACGCTGGCGGGGTTTACCGCGCTTCGCGAGCTGGCGGACCGCGACGGCGACACCCTCGCGGCGCCCGCCCGTTCGCTGCGCGATCGCCTGACCGCCGCCTATCCGCAACTGGCGGGAGTTTCGCCATGCCCCGTGTGATGGATATCGTCGACGATGCGGCGATCGGCCTTGACGAATGTGTCGTTTCGCTGGCCGAGCGCGGTTTCCGGCCGCGCGACGAGGAAAGCCTGCGCCATGCCGCGCTGATGCTTCGCCGCCTTGGCAACGATCGCGATTTTCTCGGCGATATCCTGCTTGGGGAACTGGCGGCCCATCATCGTGAGGAACTGGACGGCAACAGCTATGGCCCGCAAGTCGTCATGCTGCATCCGCCGGGCACGCACGATTTCTTCATCCGCGCCAACGTCTGGTCCGCCGAAAGCGACCACATGATGCGTGCCAGCGGCGGCTCCAGCTTCGTCTACGGGTTGCCGCACGATCATAATTTCGATTTCCTGACCATCGGCTATTTCGGCCCCGGCTACTGGAGCGAATACTACGAATTCGCCTATGACAGCGTGGCGGGCTATACGGACGAGCCGGTTTCGCTGACGCCGACCGGCCGCCACCGGCTGGAGGAAGGGCGCATCCTGCACTATCGCGCGCATCGCGATGTCCATGCCCAGTTTCCGGCCGACGCGCTTTCCGTCTCGCTCAACGTGATGCACGCAGGCGGCGCGCAAGGGTGGCTCGATCAGTATCGTTTCGATTGCTGGGATGGCGGCGGGGGCGGGGGGATTGCCGGCATTCTGTCGCACGGATCGAGCGAAGCCTTCCTGCGCATCGCGGTGGGCATGGGACATGCGGAGGCGACTGATCTTGCCGAGCGGTTCGCGCGCGGTCATCCCAGCGACCGGATGCGCCTTGCCGCCTGGGGAGCGCTGGCCTCCGTCGCGGAAGGCGCGGCGCAATGCGATGCCCTGTGGCAGCGCGCGGAAGCGTGCGGCAGCCGCCTCGTCGCGGGCGAGGCCCGGCGGCGGCGCGAGGCTTTGGCAGCCTAGAAAGCGGCGCCCGCCAGCGCGTCCACTGCGCCTTGCAGGATGACGGCGGCGGCCGCCGAATCGATGCGTTCGGCCCGTTTGGCGCGGCTCATGTCCTGCGCGATGAGATCGCGTTGCGCGCCCGCGGTGGACCAGCGTTCGTCCCAGAGCAGGATCGGCAGGCCCAGCACGGCGAGGTTGCGGGCATAGGCGCGGCTGGCCTGGCTGCGCGGCCCTTCCGATCCGTCCATGTTGAGCGGCAGGCCGATGACGATGCCGGTCACGCCGCGTTCGGCGACGAGGGCCGAAAGTATGGCCTTGTCCGCCGTGAACTTGCCGCGCGGCAGCGTCTTTGCCGGGGAAGCGAAACGCCAGCCTGCGTCGCAGAAGGCCGTGCCGATGGTCTTCGTGCCGAGATCAAGCCCGATCAGCGCCCCGCCGTGGGGCAGGGCGGCGCGGAACGCGGCGGTGGAAGCGGTAATCAGCCCGGTTTGCGCCATGCTGTGGCCCGCCGTGCGAAATCGGCGCGCAAGTTGCGCCAGAAAAGCGCCACGTCATAGACGTGGTAGTTGTTGCCGGGTAGCACGAACGGCCCCATTTCCGGCGGTGGTCCGATCAGCAGCAGCCCGCGCTCGTCGCACCGGGCCGGAACCAGGCCGGGCGTCAGTTTCCCGTTGCTGAGATCGGCGTTCGGCACCAGCGTGCCGAGGTTGGCCCCGGCGGGCGCGCTGCCTCCGGTCCGTCCCGTGAGCGGGTTGGTGCAGAGCGGCGGAGCATCGAGCCGTTCGCCGCCGTCAAGCCCCCGGAAAGCGGGCATCCCGGCCTTAAGCTCCTGCGGTTCGGCGGGCTCGGCGAAGCTGGCCCAGCTTGCCACGCATCCGGCCTGATCGGGTTCGTCGCAGGCGGGCAGACCCATCGCGGGCAAGTCGTGCTTCAGCGAAACCGGCCAGCCGATGACATAGGCCGCGGCGATCCTGTTCGCGAGCGGGGTTCCGGCCACCCGGTCCTTCATCAGGTGCATGACCATGAGCGCGCCCTGGCTGTGCCCGGCCAGCACGACCGGCTTGCCTGCCGGGACTTGCGACAGGAAATGGTCGAATGCCGCCAGCACGTCCGCATGGGCCGTCTCGACGGCGCGCGTGGCTTCGGGCGTATCGGTCAGGAAGGCGCCGAACGCGGCCTGGCGATAGCGGGGCGCCCAGATTTCCGGGCTGGCGTTGAACGGACTGGCCATGGCGCGCACGAACAGTTCGGCGCGCTGCCGGGATTGCGCGTCGTCCAGCGGCGCGTTCCAGTGCGCTTTTTCGAGGTAGCTCGTCGGGTGGACGAAGAACACCGCGGCATCGGGCGCTTCGGCCTCATCTTCCAGTCCTTCCGGCCGCCAGGCCGCGGGGCTGTTTGCCCCCATGCCGGGCCGGACGATCCACAGCGCATCGTCGGCGTAGGCGTCGGCCGGGGGCGGGGCCTGGGCCTCGAACGGCGTGTCGGGCACGAAAGCCATGCGGCTGAGGTCGTCCGCGAAGAAGCGCAGCGCGGCCAGCCCCGCAAGGACCAGCACGATCAGGGCGGCGACGAGATAAAGGAATTTGCGAGCCATGGTGCTTACACCGGTTCCTCTTCCACCTGATGGCGCTGGGCCTCGCGCTCCAGCCAGACCTTTATCATGGCGACCAGCGGGTCGGCGAGCATCAGGCCGATGAGGCCGAACAGCACGCCCATGATGAGCTGCGCGCCGAGCACCAGCGCCGGGGCGAGATCGACGGTGCGCCGCGCGATCATCGGCACGATGAGATAGCCGTCCACCGTCTGCACGATCAGATAGACCACAATCGTGTAGAGTCCCATGTCCACGCCCCCCGAGAAACCCACCATGACCATGATCGCGCCGGAGATCGGCGCGCCGATATTGGGCAGGAAGGCCAGCAACCCGGTCAGCAGGCCGAGCAGCGCGGCCATCGGCACGCCGTAGAGATCCAGCAGCAGCCATGTCGCCGCGCCTTCGACCACCATGCCCAGCAGGCGGCCCGCCATGAGCCGGCGCAACGCGCTGCCCATCTGGCGCGCGGTGCCCTGGAAGAAGGAGCGGTGGTCCTCCGGCAGCATCCACGCGACGCCGCGCTGGTAGAGGCGCGGCTCCAGCGCGAAGTAGATGCCCAGGACGATGATGAGGAACGTCGTGGTGACCGCGCCGATCACACCGCCGACGGCGCGGGTAAGCTGGGCCACTCCGCCCATGGCCTGCTGGAGAATGTTCTGAAGATCGAAATCCTCGAACGTATAGCCGTGCGCCGTCAGCCACGCCGCCGCGCGCATCGCTTGCGCCTCGATGGTCGCGGGAAGTTCGGCGGCCTGTTGCGTGATCTGGCTGCCCGCGAAGTATCCCAGCCAGACGAGGAAGGCGAGAGTGGCCAGAAGCACGATTCCCACGCGCCAGCCCCGTCCGATCTTCAGCACCCGGCCCAACAGGCGCGCGCCGCCGTCGATCATCGCGGCGAAGACCATGCCGCCGAAGATGACCAGCAGGGGCTGGGCCAGCAGGACGACCAGCGCGAACAGGGCCGCGATGCCCAGCCAGACGAAGGCGCGCTTGGCCTCATGGCGCAGCAGCGGATCGGAAATGTCGGTCGGCCCGGCCTTGCTGAGCTTCGAGGCTTCCTGTTGGCCGGTCTTGTCCGCGTCATCCGTCATGACGATTTCTCCCCGGCAGATTCCACTACGGCCGGGCGCAGTGTGCTCCACGCGCGATCCTTGCGCAATGCGCGCCACCATGACAGCGGGTTCCACGTTTCGCCGCCGTCCAGCGAGAACGTGATGAACTCGGCCCGCCCGCCGACATCGGACAGCGGCACCGGCCCGCCCAGGCCGTTTTCATCGAGAGTGGCGCGGCTGTCTGCGGAATGGTCGCGGTTGTCGCCCATCAGGAACACATGGCCTGCCGGAACCGTGATTTCCGCCATGTGATCGAGCATCTGGTTCATGTGATCTATCACGCGATAGGTCGCGCCGTTGGGCAGGGTTTCGCGCAGGATCGGGAGTTCGCAGACGGGCTTACCCGAGGGGCGCCGCGCGGCAAGGCCGGGAAAGGTCAGCCCGTCGCAGGGCTGGTTGGCGTCCACCGGCAGTTCCAGCGGCGGCTCGACGGCCTGCGGCACCGGCTTGCCGTTCAGCACGATCTGGCCGTTGACCACGGCGATGCGGTCACCCGGCAGGGCGACGATCCGCTTGATGAGATCTTCCCGGCGATTCTTCGGAACGACGATGGCGATGTCGCCGTATTCCGGTGTCGCCCCCAGAAAGCGCCAGGTTCCGCGCGGCGCGAGGTGGAAGGAAACCGACGACCAGTTCCAGCCGTAGGGATACTTGGACACCACCAGCCGGTCGCCCACCAGCAGGTTGGGCATCATCGAGATCGAGGGGATGTAGAACGGCTTGGCGATGAAGCTGTGAAATGCCAGCACGGCGATGAGCATCACGGCGAGGCCGCGCGCCTCGGCCAGCCAGTCGACTCGCTCCTTTCGCGGGGCTTCGTCCGGCGCCGGGCCGGAAGCCGGATTCGCGGGATCGGCGGATTCATTCTGTTTCAAGCGGCACTCGCGCAAAGGGGCCGGGCCTCTATCACCACGAAGGCCTGCGCCCAGGGATGATCGTCGGTCAGCGTCAGATGGACCACGGCCTCATGGCCGGGGGGAAGGAGGACGGCGAGGCGCGCCGCCGCGCCGCCGGTGAGCGCCAGCGTGGGCGCGCCGGTGCGGGCATTGACCACGCCGATGTCCCGCATGAACACCCCGGCCCTGAATCCGGTTCCCACGGCCTTGGAAAAGGCTTCCTTGGCGGCGAAGCGCTTGGCAAGAGTGCCTGCTTTCGTGAACGGCCTGCGCGCGGCCTTCGCGCGTTCGATGTCCGTGAACACGCGCTGCTCGAATCGCTCTCCGAAACGATCGAGCGAAGCCTGGATGCGCTCGATATTGCAGAGGTCGGAGCCGATGGCGACGATCATGCGGGCGCTCTCCTACCTTGCCGCGTCCATCAACTCGCGCATCCGGCGGATACTCGCGTCGAGGCCCGTGAAGATCGCTTCGCCGATCAGGAAATGCCCGATGTTCAGTTCCGCGATTTGCGGGATGGCGGCGACGGGCTGCACGTTGTCGTAAGTGAGGCCGTGGCCCGCGTGCGGCTCTATCCCGTTCTTGACGGCGAGGGCGGCCATGTCGGCGATGCGCTTCAGTTCCACGGCGCGCGCTTCTCCTTCCGCGTGGGCATATTCGCCGGTGTGGAACTCCACCACCGGCGCGCCGAGTCGCATCGCCGCTTCGAGCTGGCGCGGATCGGGCGCGATGAACAGGCTGACCCGGATGCCCGCGTCGGAGAGCCGGGCGACGACGGGCGCGAGGTGATTGTGCTGGCCCGCCGCGTCGAGGCCGCCTTCGGTCGTGCGCTCCTCGCGCTTTTCGGGCACGATGCAGGCGGCATGCGGGCGGTGCGTCAGCGCGATGTCCAGCATTTCCGGCGTCGCCGCCATTTCGAGGTTGAGCGGCAGCCCGGTCGCCGACTGGATGCGGGCAAGGTCGCCGTCGATGATGTGCCGCCGGTCCTCGCGCAAGTGCGCCGTGATGCCGTCGCCACCCGCCGCCGCCACGATTTCGGCGGCGCGCACGGGATCGGGATGCAGGCCGCCTCGCGCGTTTCGGATAGTGGCGACGTGGTCGATGTTGACGCCCAGTCTCAGCATCGAAAAGGCCTCAACATTGAAAAAGTCTCAGCATCGGTCCTACGCCACGCGGCTGCCGGGTTTCACGGCGGGAATCTCCGCGAGTTCCGGCGGCACCTCATCCTCCGCGTAAGTGGGGAAACTGAGCTGGATGAGCGGGTGGAAGGGGACGCCGATGTCGACCGCGCCGCCGGACCGGTCCACCAGCGCGGCCGCCGCGACGACTCTGCCGCCCGCCGCCTCGATGGCCTTGATCGCCTCGCGGCTGGACAGGCCGGTGGTCACGACGTCCTCCACCATCAGCACGCGGTCTCCGGGGGAAAGGTCGAATCCCCGGCGCAGTTCGAAAGTGCCGGCCGGCCGCTCCACGAACATCGCGTCGATGCCCAGCGCGCGGCCCATCTCATGCCCGATGACGACGCCGCCCATGGCCGGGGAGACCACCTTGTCGATGTCCTTGCGCAAGTCGCGCGGCAGCTTCGCCGCCAGCGCCACGGCCAGGCGCGCGGCGCGCTCCGCGTTCATCAGGACGCGCGCGCATTGCAGGTAATGCGCGCTGTGACGGCCGGACGAGAGCAGGAAATGGCCTTCCAGCAGGGCTTTGCTGGCGCGGAATTCGGCGAGAATGTCTTCATCTTCCATGAGTTCGGAACGGGCTTTCGTGCTGTTGCGTATCGCGGTGCGGCGGCGGCCGGGGCGCGCCGGTAAAAATATCCCCTAGAGGTGCTTGAGGTGCCCGGCAAGCGCGCGTATAGGCCCGGCAAAACAGGGTGAAGTCCCTTTCATGTCCGAACAGCCGGGGGCAGCCGTCAGGCGCGCTCTTCAGGTTGCATAAGGTGAAAGCAGGAAAACAATGATACTCGGCGAAGATGCACGAACCCTGCGCAGGGGGCTCAAGGTTTTCGGCCTGTCGATGGGCGGTCCGGTGCTGGCTGCTCTGGCCGCGCCCCAGGCTTTCGCGCAAGACGCGGCCGTTGTGGCGGCGGGCGCTTATGAACGCATGAAGCCGACTCCGGGCAAGGGTATGCCGGTGGACGACGGGCTTGGCCTCCAGGCGCAGTATTCGCCGCTTGGCGACTATGCCCAGTGGATCCATGACGGCGTGCTGATGCCGATCATCACGGTCATCACGCTGATCGTGCTGGGGCTGCTCCTGTGGGTGATGGCGCGCTATAACCGCCGCTTCAATCCCGTCCCGTCCAAGACCAGTCACAACACGTTCATCGAAGTGATATGGACTCTGGTGCCGGTGCTGATCCTGGTCGGCATCGCCGTGCCGTCGATCGACCTGCTGGCCAAGCAATACAAGCCCGCGCCGGAAAAGGCGCTGACCGTGAAGGTCACGGGCAACCAGTGGTTCTGGACCTATACCTACCCTGATAACGGCGGGTTCGAAGTCATGTCCTACATGCTGAACCTGCCGGGCCAGCCCGTCGTCAACAACGGCGTGCGCGAACTGGGCACCGATCCCAGCGACGGGCCTTCGCACCTTGAAGTGGACAACCGGATGGTCGTCCCCGCCGGGGAGCCGATCCGGCTGCAGATCACGGCGTCCGATGTGATTCACTCGTTCGCCGTGCCGTCGCTGTGGTTCAAGCTGGACGCCGTGCCGGGCCGCATCAACGAGAAGGTTCTCTTCATCAAGGAGCCGGGCGTCTATTACGGCCAGTGCTCGGAACTGTGCGGGGCCAAGCACGGCTACATGCCGATCGCGGTCGAGGCGCTGCCGCGCGACAAGTATAACGCGTGGGTGCTGACTCAGTCGGGCGGCGCGATCGACGGCCAGCCGGCGCCCGCGGAGGCCGCCGCCGAAGGCGCGCCCGCCGCTACCCCTACCGCCGCCGCGCCTGCTTCTTCCGAGGCCGCGCCCGCAGCTTCCGCCGCGCCCGCCGCCTGAGCCCGCACAAGACTAAGGTTACCGATCATGGCCACAACCGCACCCGAAACCTTCCAGGCTCATGACGACGCGCATGGGCATTCGGCGCACGATCATGACCACAAGCCGGGCTTCTTCGCCCGGTGGTTCATGTCGACGAATCACAAGGACATCGGCACTCTCTACCTGATCTTCGCGATCTTCGCGGGCCTCATCGGCGGCGCCTTCTCCGGCATGATGCGCGTCGAGCTGGCGGAACCGGGCATCCAGCATCTCGATACCTTCGCGAAATGGTTCGGCAATCCGAACCCCACGTTCGACCAGGCGCTTCACCTCTGGAACATGCTGATTACCGCGCACGGCCTCATCATGGTGTTCTTCATGGTGATGCCCGCGATCATCGGCGGTTTCGGCAACTGGTTCGTGCCGCTCATGATCGGCGCGCCGGACATGGCGTTCCCGCGCATGAACAACATTTCGTTCTGGCTGACCGTGACAGGCTTCATCTCGCTGCTGATCTCGGCGTTCTTGCCGGGCGGAACGGGTAACGGTCCGGCAACGGGCTGGACGGTCTATGCGCCGCTTTCGACGAGCGGATCGCCCGGCCTGTCGGTCGACTTCGCGATCTTCGCGCTGCACCTGGCCGGCGCCGGCTCGATCTTGGGCGCCATCAACTTCATCACCACGATCTTCAACATGCGCGCGCCGGGCATGACCATGCACAAGATGCCGCTGTTCGCGTGGTCGGTGCTGGTCACGGCGTTCTTGCTGCTGCTGGCGCTGCCGGTTCTCGCCGCGGCGATCACCATGCTGATTACCGACCGCAACTTCGGCACGACGTTCTTCGACGCGGCGGGCGGTGGCGATCCGGTGCTCTACCAGCACCTGTTCTGGTTCTTCGGCCACCCCGAAGTCTACATCATGATCCTGCCGGGCTTCGGCAT
>CAZUOV010000012.1:0-66708 GCA_964621355.1 uncultured Novosphingobium sp.
ACGCGCCGGACCAGCCCGAATACATCACGATTGACTTCGCGCGCGGCGACGGCGTTGCCCTCAACGGTCAGGCGATGAGCCCCGCCACTTTGCTCACCGCCCTGAACGAACTGGGCCGCAAGCACGGCATCGGACGGCTCGATCTGGTCGAGAACCGCTTCGTCGGCATGAAGAGCCGGGGCATGTATGAAACGCCGGGCGGCACGATCTATGCCGCCGCGCATCGGGGGATCGAGCAGATCACGCTCGATCGCGGCGCGGCGCATCTCAAGGACGAACTGATGCCGCGCTATGCGGAACTCATCTACAACGGTTTCTGGTTCGCCCCGGAGCGCGAGATGCTCCAGGCCGCCATCGACCATTCGCAGCCGCGGGTGAACGGCACGGTCCGCCTGAAGCTCTACAAGGGGCTGGCTTCCGTCGTCGGCCGCAAGTCGCCCGACAGCCTCTATTCGGAACGGCATGTGACGTTCGAGGACGATGCCGGAGCCTACGACCAGAAGGATGCAGCCGGTTTCATCAAGCTCAACGCGCTGCGGCTGCGATTGCTGGCACAACGCGACCGCAACTAGCCTGATTCAGCAGGAAAACCGCGCTAATTGACGGGGTTTTCCACCGTTGTCCACTGCCAAAATGGCGATCTGTGGATAAAATCCACAGATTCCGCTTGCGCGACTCACTTTCAAGGCGCAGCCTGCAAGGGTCGAAAGGTTGGAAAGTCGATTGAAGAAGCAGCCGTAACAAGTTGCTTTTGAAGAGAGATTTTCAGCCAGACGATACAGTGGAAGGCACTTCGTCCGCGTCGGAAAACGCGCTGTGCATCAACCCTTCGGGGCCAACGTCGGCGAACCGCAGATGCGACAGTGTAATGCCGCTGTTTGACCGGAAGGCAGGATCGCTGCCACTGCTTTGAAGAGTCTGAGCAATCAGCATCGTCAGGCAGAGGAAGCATCGAGGGACGCCGACACACCGCTTCTGGCGATGTGGCAGGCGCTTGGCCGGAAAGTCATTGGAACCGCCAGGCGGAACGGGAAGCGCGTGCGCGAGCACCGCCCCACCGCCTGACGGGACCGAGCGCGACTGTCCGCGTGGCCGATCTGGCAACATGCGGATTGACGGCGCCCAGGGGGCCGGCAGCGATGCCGGCCCCATTTCGTTTCCGGTTACGCGCCCGGGGTTTGCGCGAGGCAGGCGGGCGGCGCTACCGGAAAGGGGCGGTTGGCGTGAAAACTGTGCACATCGCCGACAGGGCCGGTTACCCGGGCCGTGGCCTCTGCTAACAGGCGCCGTGCTTTTTTCCGCGCCCCCCGCCTTAAACCTGACATTTCATTCATCGTGGAGCCAGAAACGCGGGAGCAAAGGGCGCGTCGGCGCGCATTGCGGCGGGCGATTTCTGTTGAGGGGTAAGTGACGTGGCGTTGATCGTTCGGATTATCTCTGCCGACGGCAAGAAGGTTATTTCGCGGGTTCTGCCTGCCCTGCCCTCGCACCTGAAAGTGCCCGCGGGCGCGCGCGTGGAAGTGATCGACAAGTCCACGGGCGTCCGCGAAACGCTGGGCCACTACATCAACGAACGCTCGCGCCACAAGGATAAGGACAAGGATTCGGACGAATCCGGCGCGCGCGACAGAGTGACGGTCGAAACGGTGCAGGACTGGCAGGAAGCCGAGGCATGGCTTGCGCACATGGATCAGAACCTGTCCAGCGACATCACCACCAGCGACTGGTTCGCGGCGGGCACGGAACCGAAGGGCGACAGTGTCCTGGGCTTCGACAAGACCACTCTGCTCATCGGCGGAGCCGTGGGCGCCGCGATCGGCGTGGGCGTCGCGGTCGCCAGCGACAAGGATCAGCCGAAAGACACAATCGCGCCCGCCGCGCCGACAGGGCTGGATCTCGCGGAAGATGACGACACAGGTTCATCAAACACCGACAACATCACCAACAAGACCAGCGGGCTGACCATCACCGGCACCGCCGAAGCCGGCTCCACGGTCGAACTGTTCGACGGCAACACCAGCCTCGGCACCGTGACGGCCAGCGCCACCGGCACTTTCACGATGGATATCACCCTGGCCGAAGGCACTCACGCCATTCGCGCTATCGCCACGGACATCGCGGGCAACAAGAGCGCGGGGTCCACCGCGCTCAACATCACGGTGGATACCACGGCCCCCGCGACCGTTACCGCCCTCGATCTTGCCGCAGCGGACGATACGGGCGTGTCTTCCGAAGACAACATCACCAACAAGACCAGCGGGCTGACCATCACCGGCACGACCGATGCGGGCGCCGTGGTGGAACTGTTCAACGGCACGGCCAGTCTCGGCAAGGCAACCGCTGGCACGGACGGCAAGTTCACGCTCGACATCGCCCTGCCCGAAGGCACGCACAATATCACCGCGACGGCAACCGACATCGCAGGCAATGTGAGCGAGGCCAGCAGCGCGCTGCCCATCATCGTCGATACGACGGCGCCGAGCGCACCGACCCAGCTTACGCTCGCGCCGGAAGACGATACCGGACCTTCCAATAGCGACGGCATCACTGACGTCAGAACGGGATTGACCATCACCGGCATGACGGATGCCGGAATAACGGTGGATCTTTACAACGGCGCATCCAAGGTGGCGACCACGGTTGCCGATGCGAGCGGTCTGTTTTCCTTCGAGGCCAACCTCTCCCTCGGCACGCACACGCTTGTCGCCAGGACCGTCGATGTCGCCGGCAACCTGAGCGCGAACTCCCCTTCGCTGGTGATTCAGGTGGTGGAAGACGCCAATGCCGTATCCGCGAACACGGCATTGGCTGCCCTCATGCTCGATACCTATGCGCTCGACGATACCTTCGGCGGGATTCCCGGCACTATCGCCTGAGCCCCCCGGGCGCTGATTCCGACGCCCGACCGGGCAGTGCTGTCAGGCGAATTCCTCGGTGTCGATCGTTGCCTGCAATCCCGGTGAATAGCGCGGTCCGGCAACCGTCTGCTGATTGATGAGCGCATCGAGGCGCCGGACGGTATCCGGGCCGGGCATCCATCCGGCGCGCGCGATGTTCTCTTCCATGTGCGCCATGCTGGACGTGCCGGGAATCGCATGGACGTGTTCCCCGCGCGAAAGCACCCAGCCCAGCGAAAGTTGCGCGGGCGTGACGCCTTCCTCCCGCGCGATAGCCGCGAAACCGCGTGTCAGTTCGACATTGCGGGGCCAGTTTTCGGCGTTGAAACGCGGCATGGAATGGCGCAGGTCGTGCTTGCCGAAACCGGACGGATCGAGCGCCGCATCGGCCAGCGCCCCGCGCCCGACCGGAGAGAACGCCACCAGCGCCACCCCCAGTTCCCGCGCTGCCTCCAGAACGCCGATTTCGACGTTGCGCGTCATCAGTGAGTATTCCGTCTGCATCGCGCCCACCGGCGCCACGGCATGCGCGCGCCGCAATGTCTCGGCACTCATTTCCGAAAGGCCGTAACTGCCGATTTTCCCCTCGCGGATCAGGTCCGCCATGGCCAGCGCCGATTCCTCGATCGGCGTGTCGAAATCGCGACGGTGCATGTAGTAGAGATCAATATGGTCGGTCTGGAGCGCGCGCAGGCTCTTTTCCAGTTCGGCGCGGATGGTTTGCGGACGGCAATCTATCCACCGTTTGCGATCTTCGACGAAGATGCCCATCTTCGACGCCAGGAAAACCCTGTCTCGCTGGCTTTTCAACGCTTCGCCCACAAGCTGCTCGTTGATGCCGCCGCCATAGAGGCGCGAGGTATCGAAATGGCGATAACCGCACTCAACGGCCCGCCGGAACAGGGCGATCGCCGCTGCGGGGTCGATCGCCGCCGCGTAGGCATGATTCACGTTCATGCAGCCGAGGCCGATCGCTTCGACCATCCGTCCACCGATCATGCGTTCCATGGCGTCTCTCTCCTGTCTGCTATGGGATCAAATGATGTCAGGCGCGGAACACCACGGTCCGGTTGCCGTTGAGGAACACCCGGTCCTCAAGGTGCCAATGCACGGCCTGCGCCAGCACACGGCGCTCGATATCCCTGCCCTTGCGGACCAGATCTTCCGGGCTGTCGGCATGGCTGATCGCTTCGACATCCTGATGGATGATCGGGCCTTCATCAAGATCGGCAGTGACGTAATGCGCCGTCGCGCCAATCATCTTCACGCCGCGCTCGTGGGCCTGATGATAGGGCTTGGCGCCCTTGAACCCCGGCAGGAAGCTGTGATGGATGTTGATGCAGCGCCCGGAAAGCCAGGCGGCCATCCCGTCCGACAGGATCTGCATGTAGCGGGCCAGCACGACCAGTTCCGCCCCCGTTTCCTCCACGAGAGCGCGGATGCGGGCTTCCTGATCGGGCTTGCTTTCCGGCGTGACCGGCAAGTGATGGAACGGAATGTCGGCCGCCATCGGCGTGGTGAGGGCGCTCGCCGGATGGTTGCTGACGATGCCCGCCACGTCCATCGGCAACTCGCCGATGCGATAACGATAGAGCAGATCGCCCAGGCAATGATCGAACTTGCTGACCAGCAACAGAACCTTGCGCCGCTCCGCCTTGTCGCGCAGCCGCCATTCCATCGCATGTTCCGCCGCGAAAGGCACAAAAGCGGCGGCGAACGCATTTTGCGCGGCATCGCCCTCGAACTCCGCCGCAACCCGCATGAAGAAGCGCGCCGTCTCGGTATCGTTGAACTGTTCCGCTTCCAGGATATTGCCGCCGCTGTCGGCCAGCAATCGCGCCACGCCCGCCACAAGGCCGGGCTTGTCCGGGCAGGACAATGTCAGAATGATGATCCGGCGCGGCACCCCTGCCCCCTTCCCCGATTTTCCGATACCGGCGCGCTGTTCGGCCAATCGGCCCGGCAGGTCAATCGGGAAGAACCGGAAATTTCGGCCATCTTCCCTGCATCGCCGGATTTACCCCGTTGCCGTCCGATGCCAGAATGAACCCTTTCCGGTGAACGAAGCAGGAGATTTTCGATGCCCGAAGGCGATCCGGCCGACAACTTTCCCGCAGGCTATGTCCCGCCCCCGGTCTGGACATGGGAAAAGCCCAGCGGCGGACGCTTCGCCAGCATCAACCGGCCCGTATCGGGCGCGACTCACGAAAAGGAACTGCCGCGCGGGAGGCATCCCCTGCAACTCTATTCGCTGGGCACGCCCAACGGCCAGAAAGTCACGATCATGCTGGAGGAACTGCTGGAGGCAGGGGTTTCCGGCGCGGAATACGATGCGTGGTATATCGACATCGGCGAAGGCGATCAGTTCGGCAGCGGCTTCGTTTCGGTGAACCCCAATTCCAAGATCCCCGCCATGCTCGATTGCTCGCTCGATCCGCCGGTGCGCCTGTTCGAGAGCGGCTCGATTCTTGTTCATCTGGCTGAGAAATTCGGCAGGTTCCTGCCCTCCGAAGGCCGCGCCCGCGCGGAAACCTTCAACTGGCTGATGTGGCAGATGGGCAGCGCGCCATTCGTGGGCGGCGGCTTCGGGCATTTCTATGCCTATGCCCCGATCAGGATCGAATATGCCATTGATCGCTACGCCATGGAGGCCAAGCGCCAGCTTCACGTGCTGGACACGCAACTGGCGCGCAATGAATATGTCGCAGGCAGCGAATACACCATCGCCGACATGGCGATCCTGCCGTGGTATGGCGTGGGCATGCGCGAGAATTACGGTGCGCGGGAATTTCTCGCTATCGACGAATACCGCAATGTCGCCCGCTGGACGGACCAGTTGCTGGCAAGGCCGGGCGTCAGGCGCGGGCGGATGGTGAACCGCTCCTCCGGCGACCCCGCGTCGCAACTGCGTGAACGCCACGACGCCGCCGACTTCGACACCAATACCGAGGACAAGGTGGCCGCTCGGGGCGGAATACGGATTTAAGGCAGATCACACCGCAGCGCCGTCAGCGCAGCGACAATCACGCCATAGATGCGGTCGAGATCGGCATCGTCGATGCAATAGGGCGGCATGACATAGACCGTATTGCCCAGCGGCCGCAGCAACACGTCATTCTCGCGGAAGAACGCCAGCAGGCGCGGCCCGAGATCGGCGAGGTAATCGCCTTCGCCGCCCACCTCGAACGCCGTGATCGTGCCGACGCGGCGGGGATTCGCGATAGGAAATCTTCCCGCCAGCCCGGCAAGCCGCTCCCCCTGCCGGCGCGACAGGTCAGCCACACGATCCGGCACCGGCTCTTCGCGCCAGATGGCGAGATTGGCCGCCGCCGCCGCGCAGGCCAGCGGATTGGCGGTATAGCTGGAGGAGTGGAAGAACATCCGCGCCCGGTCGGTGCTGTAGTGCGCCGCGAACACCGGCTCGCTCGCCATGGTGACGGCAAGGGGCACCGCGCCGCCCGTCAGCCCCTTGGACAGACACAGGATGTCCGGCGCCACGCCCGCCTGCCCGCAGGCCAGCAAAGTGCCGGTGCGGCCCCAGCCCGTCATCACTTCATCGGCAATGAACAGCACGCCATGCCGCGCGCATATGGCGTGCATTTCGGCCAGAACGGAGGGCGGATAGATCAGCATCCCGCCCGCGCCGAGAATCAGCGGCTCGACGATGAAAGCCGCCGCGCCTTCGCGGCAGGCCCGATCCAGCGCATCGTATGTCGCCTGCTCCCGCCCGGCGTGGGGAAACGGCACGCGCAGAACGTCGAACAGCAGCGGTTCGTATGCCCGGTTGAACACGCCGCGCGCGCCTACCGACATCGCGCCGATGGTGTCGCCGTGATAGCTGTGCTCCATCACCGCGATGCCGTGGCGCGGCTCGCCCCGTCCCGCCCACATGCCGAGCGCCATCTTGAGCGCCACTTCCACGCTGGTGGAGCCGGAATCGGAAAAGAACACGCGCGTCAGGTTGTCCGGCATCACGGCGCGCAAGCCGCGCGCCACTTGTTCCGCCGGTTCGTGCGTCCAGCCCGCGAAGATCAGTTGATCGAGCTTGCCCGCCTGCTCGGCAATAGCGGCCATGATACGAGGATGGCAGTGACCGTGCGTCGTTACCCACCATGACGATATGGCATCGATCACTCGCCGTCCGTCGCGCGTGTAGAGCGCCGCGCCTTCCCCGCGCTCGACCAGCGGAACCGGCTCTTCCAGCCCGTGCTGGGTGAAGGGATGCCAGATGGACGATGACGTCACGGCAGGAAATCCGCGAGGCGGAAGTGCGCGGCGAAGGCTTGCGACAGGCTCTGCCGGTCCAGCCGCTCCAGGACCGGCAGGCGGCCCAACCGCCGCACCTGCCCCATTTCGGCAATCGTCGCTTCGTTGTCCTCGTCCGCGTCACCCACGAACGCGATGCCGAGCACGTCCACGCCGCGCGCGCGCAGGGCCTCCAGCGTCAGCAGGTTGTGATTGATCGTGCCCAGGCCGGTGCGCGCCACGACCACCACCGGCAAGCCCCAGCGGGCAAACAGGTCCGCATAGACCACGCGGCGGGTCAGGGGCACCAGCGCGCCGCCCGCCCCTTCGATCACCAGATGCCCCGGCACTTCGGGCACGGCCAGCGCGTCGGGGTCTATCGCCACGCCGTCCAGTTCCGCCGCGCGATGCGGGGACAGCGGCCGGGTCAGTCTGTATCCTTCGGGCAGGATACGCTCCGCCGCCACGCCGGAAAGGTGCGCCACGCGGCGCGCGTCCGTACCATTGAACTCGTCCGGCCCGGACTGCACCGGCTTCCAATAGAACGCATCGAGCGCGCCGGTCAGCGCGGCGGCGAGCACGGTCTTGCCGATACCGGTGTCCGTGCCGGTGACGACAAGGCGAGTATGCGGCACGGGGTCAGTCACTCCGCCGGTAATGGCAGGTTATGACTTCATAGGAAACCCGCGCGCCGCCGGCCTCGAAACGGCGCATGACGCGGCGCATCGCGGCGGGCCCCAGCGGCGCATGCCCCGGCTCCGCGGTATCCGCGCCGATGGCGCGCAGGGACCGCAGGAAGGACAGGGCATTGCCGTGCGGCTCGATCAGGCGGTCGACCCGGTGGGGCATAACCTGCATTTCGGGCAGCAGGCCGTCGAACAAGGCGCGCCCGGGCAGCACGCGCAGCCCGGCGCGCAACCCTACTGCCTCATGCGCGGCGCGCCATTCGGCAAAAGTGGCGGACAGCAGCGATGTGAAAATCAGGCTCCCACCGGGCGCCAGCCAGCTTGCGATCCGAGCGATGGCGCCAGCCGGATCGGCAAACCACTGAAACGCCAGGCTCGAACAGATGAGGCCATAGCCGCCCCCATCCGGCGGCCTGCCGCACTCCCCGTCCAGCAACGCGAAACACAGGCGCGAATCGCCCCTCATCCGTTCGCGGCAGCGATCCAGCATGGCGGGAGCGATGTCCGTCGCCAGCAGCGACTCCACCCCGCCGCTTTCACAAAGCGCCTGCGTGAGAAAGCCGGTGCCGCAGCCGATTTCCAGCACCCGGACGCCGGATTTCGGCACCGTGTCCGCAATGTCACGCGCCAGCCGGACAGCCACCTGCCGCTGGACGCGGGCGTGCCGGTCATAATCGCGCGCGCCATCGAAGGCGCTGGCGACGGGAGAAACCGGCGTTCTCATGCCGGAGCATCCACGAAAGCCGCGATCCGCTCCGCGCACCAATCCGCATGCGTCAAGGGCAGGAGGTGGCCCGCATCGTCGTGGACTTCCATTCGCCTGTTCCGCGCGCCCGCGAAAGCGGCATCGCGCAAGGCGCGCGGCAGGATCGGATCCGCCTCGCCCTGCAGGGACAGGATCGGGAACGGGGCCGCCGCGGCGTCCGCCCGACAATCGCCGTCACGCAGAAAAGCGAGATCCCGGGCAAGACGCGCCTTGTCCGGCTCTTCGAAAGGCGCGATTTCCCCGCAGCGCGCGCGGAAATCCGCGACCGTTGCGCGAACGTCCGCCTCCAGCCGCGCGACCATGCGATCCAGCACGCGCTTCGCGACGCCTGGCGAGCCAGGCCCGGCGGCAAAACGGTCGAAGCCGTTGATCGCCACCAGCGTCCGGCATCCCGGCAGAGGCTGGCGAAGCGCCAGCATCGCACCCAGGCTGTGCGTCACCATGGCGAAGGCGTCGGGCAAAGGGGGTTCAACACATTCCCCGAAATAGCCGCGATCCGCCACCACGCAATCGAACGCATCGAGGCGCGGCAAAACATCGCGCCAGACATCGGCGCCGAACCCCCAACCGTGCAGGAACACCAGCGTCAGCGGCATTCGCGAACCGCCGCCAGCAGCCTGTCGACATCCCCGACGCCGTGCGTGGCGCGCAGCGCGATGCGCAGGCGGCTGGACCCTTTGGGCACCGTCGGCGGACGGATCGCGGCAACCGCCATGCCGCGTTCGGCAAGGCGCGTGGAGAGACGCATCGCCTCATCCTCTCCACCAATGATCGCGGGCACGATCTGCGTGGTCGATGCCCCGGTGTCGATGCCCATCGCCCACAACCCGTCGCGCAGCCGGTCCGCCAGTGCCGCAAGATGCGCGCGCTCCGCATCCATGCCGGGCACGAGATCGAGCGCCGCGTCGATGGCCCCCAGCACGGACGGCGGCGGCGCGGTGGAAAAAATGAAGCCCGAACAGGCATTGACGAGATAATCGCACAGCAGCGCCGACCCGGCGACATAAGCGCCGAAACCGCCCAGCGCCTTGCTGAATGTGCCCATCACCAGATCGACACCGCCCGACACTCGCGCGGAAAGCCCCGCTCCGGCCGGCCCGAGAACGCCGGTGGCATGTGCTTCGTCGATGAACAGGAAAGCATCATGACGCCGCGCCAGCGTGGAAAGCGCGGCCACATCCGCGCGGTCTCCATCCATGCTGAACACGCTTTCCGTCACGATCAGCCGCGCGGGCGCTTGCCCGCCGTGCCGGACGAGCAACTCTTCCAGATGCGCCAGGTCGTTATGCCGGAAGCGAATTTCCCGCACCCGCGCCGCCGCGCAGCCGTGATGCAGGCTCGAATGATTGAGCCGGTCGGTAAAGACGCAAGCCCCCGGCGCGGCGGCGAGCAACGCGGGCAGGACCGCCGCGTTGGCCTGCCAGCCGGATGCGAACAGCAGAGCCGCTTCGGTGCCCTTGAAGCGGGCGATGCGCCGTTCCAGCGCAAGGTGCGCCGGGGACGTGCCCGTCACCAGCCGGGACGCGCCCGCGCCCGCGCCCCATTCGCGCGCGAACCGGGCCGAACGGTCGGCCAGTTCAGGGTGTAGCGAGAGGCCGAGATAGTCGTTGCTGGAAAAATCGCTGAGAGCGCCGCCGTCACGCTCCATCCGGCCACCCGGCATAAGGCGCGCGGGCGCGAGAACGCGGCGCTGGCCGCGATCCGCGATTGCCTGCAAAGCGGCTTCCATCCGGGTATCGAACGTGGACATGATCCGTGGCGCGCCGGGTGAAAACCGGCGCGCGCAGATAGGGCCGACCTGCCCGCCGCGTCAATCCGTGACGGCTATCAGGCTTCCCTTGCCGGCCCCCTTGCCGAACCCCGCGAACGGCGCTGCGGCTGGCCGGAACGGTCATGCCGGGGCCGGTCGCCCGCGGGACGTTCGCCTCTCGGGCGATCCGCGTGCGGACGCTCGTTCCGGGGACGATCGGCGTGACGATCGGAATGGGGTCGATCGGCGCGGTCGCGCCGTTCGCCTGCCCGCACCGGACGGCGTTCGCCGTCCCCGCGTGCGCTGCGTTCGCCCGGCGCGTTCGGCCTGCGATTGCGCGGCGCGTCCCGGCGCGATCCGGGCCCGCGCGATGCTTCCTCGCGTTCCGGCTTGCGCGACGGAGCGGGCAACCCGGCGGCGGATTTCGCGAAATCCTCGGGCAGAGACTGCGTCGCCAACTTCACGCCCGTGAGCCGCTCGATAGCACGCAGATAAGGTTTTTCGTCCGGCGCGACGAAGCTGAAGGCAAGACCGTCCGCCCCCGCGCGCGCCGTCCGCCCGATCCGGTGGACATACTGTTCCGGCACGTTGGGCATCTCGAAATTGAAGACGTGGCTCACGCCGGGAATGTCGATCCCGCGCGCGGCGATGTCCGTCGCCACCAGCACGCGAATTGCGCCCGAACGGAAGCCGTTGATCGCGGCGGTGCGCTGCGGCTGGCTCTTGTTGCCGTGAATGGCGGCGCAGGCGATGCCCGCGGCCGCCAGATGCCGCACAACACGGTCCGCGCCGTGCTTGGTGCGCGTGAACACCAGCGCGCGATCCAGCGACCCGTCGGCCAGCGCGGCACGCAGTTGCAGCGTCAGCAGCGCCTGCTTTTCCGCCTGGTTCACGAAGGTGGCGAACTGTTCCACGCGCTCGGCGGTCGTGGACTGCGGCGCGACTTCGACGCGCACCGGATCGTGGATGAACTGCTTGCCCAGCTCCGCGATGGACGCGGGCATCGTTGCCGAAAAGAACAGGCTCTGCCGCTTTTTCGGCAGCAACGCGGCGACCCGGCGCAAGGCGTGGATGAAGCCGAGGTCCATCATCTGGTCCGCTTCGTCGAGCACGAAGATCTCGACATGGCGCAAAGTCAGCGCCCGCTGGTCGATCAGGTCGAGCAGCCGGCCCGGCGTCGCGACCAGCACGTCGCAACCGGGAACGAGCGCCCTTGCCTGCTTGCCCACGGGCACGCCGCCGAACACGGTCTGCACGCTCAGTTGCAGATAGCGCGCATAACCGCGCATGTTCTCCGCGATCTGCGCGGCCAGTTCGCGCGTTGGCGAAAGGACGAGCATACGGCAGGAGGCGGATTTACGCGGCGCGGGCTCCGCGGCCAGCCGGTGCAGCGAGGGCAGCGAGAACGCCGCCGTCTTGCCCGTTCCGGTCTGCGCGATGCCCAGCAGGTCGCGGCCTTCCAGCAGCGCCGGAATGGCCTGCCGCTGGATCGGTGTCGGTTCGGAATAACCCTTCGTGCCAAGCGCGCGAAGGATGGGCTCGGCAAGGCCAAGCTCGGAGAAATAGGACATGGAAATCTTTCAATGGGGCGCGTGCGCCAAAACGGCGCGGACGCGCGGCAGGGTTCGTTCGAAGCGACCCTGCGTGAATAAGGAAGCGTCAGGCGAGTTGGATCGCTCGTCCCTCGCACGGCACGCCTTGCAAAGCGGCCATCACGCTGCGAAAAGGACTATGCGCAAGCGAGCGCCGCGCACCGGTCGGGGAGGCAGATAATGCATGTTGCGCCAAAAAGCAATGATTGAACCATTCGGGGCAACGATTGAAGGAATCAGGCGGGAACGGGAGTGGCCAACCGCTCATGCACAACCCGTCCACCGTGCGTCAGGCGCACCCCGCGCACGATCTCGTCG
The DNA here is from genome assembly GCA_964621355.1 of uncultured Novosphingobium sp. Taxonomy (GTDB): domain Bacteria; phylum Pseudomonadota; class Alphaproteobacteria; order Sphingomonadales; family Sphingomonadaceae; genus Novosphingobium. Next base: position 12,255 of record CAZUOV010000012.1, read on the forward strand.
TCATCGGGAAGCACCAGTTTTCCCGCGTCCTTGTGCCAGAACGCGGCAATGAAGTTATAGAGATTGCGCGAATAGAGCGCCGAAGCGTCTGAGGCGAGCCGCGACGGCACGTTGGCGTGGCCGACGATGGAAACGCCGTGCCTGCGCGCGACTTCGCCCAGCACCGCGCCTTCCACGTTGCCGCCCTGCTCTATCGCCAGATCGACGATCACGCTGCCCGGCTTCATCGAGGCGATGTGCGCGTCGCTGACGAGACGCGGCGCGGGCCTGCCGGGGATCAGCGCGGTGGTGATGACGATATCCTGTTTGGCGATATGAGAGGCGACCAGTTCGGCCTGGGCCTGCTTGTATTCGTCCGAGACTTCGGCCGCGTAGCCTCCCGTCCCTTCGCCCTCGCCGCTCGCGCTCTCCACGAAGATCGCCTTGGCCCCCAGCGATTCGATCTGTTCCTTCACCGCGGGGCGCACGTCCGTCGCGGAAACCTGCGCGCCCAGGCGCCGCGCCGTGGCGATGGCCTGAAGCCCTGCCACACCCACGCCGATCACGAAGACGCGCGCCGCCGCGATGGTGCCCGCCGCCGTCATCATCATCGGAAAGGCCCGCCCGTATTCGTGCGCCGCGTCGATCACCGCGCGATAACCGGCAAGGTTCGATTGCGAGGACAGGACGTCCATGGATTGCGCGCGCGTGATGCGCGGCACGAATTCCATGGCCAGCGCTTCCAGCCCCATGTCGGCGAAGCGCGCCACGCGCTCACCCTGCCCGAAGGGATTGAGCAGCCCCATCAGGACCGCGCCCTGCTTCGCGCCGGACAGCGACTCCGGCGCGGGAGACTGCACCGCCAGCACCAGATCAGCGCCCGCCAGCGCCTCGGACCGGCTCCCCACGGCGGCACCGGCCGCGGCATAGTCCTCGTCGGCCAGCGATGACGCTGCCCCCGCTCCTGTTTCCAGCGCCATTTGCGCGCCCAGAGCGGCAAGCTTCTTCACGGTTTCAGGCGTCGCCGCGACGCGGCGTTCCCCGTCGGTCTCATCCTTCAGGACACAAATCTTCATGAATCAGTCCGGCCCGTTTCCATTCCTGACAGGGGCCGTCATAACGCAAGCCGCCCCTCGCGGCAGGCCATATCACGTCCAGCCGGTTTGATAACCTGAATTGACCAATCGCGTCACAGCGTCCTGATGATGGCCGAGAAATCGAGCGCACCATTCCCCGCCGCGTCGAACGCCTCGTAAAGCTCCCTGGCCCGCTCGCCCATCGGCACCGAAGCACCGGCGCCACGCGCGGCGTCCAGCGCCAGCCGCAGATCCTTGAGCATCAGCGCGGTTGCGAAGCCGCCCTGATAATCGTTGTCGGCGGGGCTTTGCGGACCGACGCCCGGCACCGGGCAATAGCTGGTCATCGACCATGACTGCCCGGACGCCTTCGAGGCGATATCATAGAACACCTGCGGATCGAGACCGAGCTTTTCCGCCAGTGCGAATGCCTCGCACGTCGCGATCATGGTCGCGCCGAGGATCATGTTGTTGCAGATTTTCGCGGCCTGGCCCGCACCGATGGCCCCCGCGTGGATCACGGCCTTGCCCATGGCCGCGAGGATCGGCTCCGCGCGCGCGAAAGCCGCATCGCCGCCGCCGACCATGAACGTCAAGGTGCCCGCGTCGGCGGCGGCGATCCCGCCGGAGACCGGCGCGTCCACTGCCTCGTATCCCGCCGCCAGAGCCGCCGCGCCGACCTTTTTCGCCGTCGCCACGTCAATCGTCGAACAGTCGATCAGCAGGGCGTATGCAGGCGCCGCGCCGATCACGTCGGCGGTCCACACAGTATCCACGATCTTGCCGTTGGGAAGCATGGAAACGACCGCTTCGGCGCCTTCCACGGCTTCGCCCACAGCCGACAACGGCGTGCAACCGCTGTCCTTCGCGCGGGCCAGCGCTTCGGCCGACAAGTCGAAGGCGCGGACTTCGTGGCCCGCCTTCACCAGATTGGCGGCCATCCCGCCGCCCATGTTGCCCAACCCGATGAAAGCGATCCTCATGTCCATCCTTTCAACTTATGCGATGGTCCTCAGCGCCCTTTCCAGACGCCGGGCCGCTTCTCGACGAATGCGGCCATGCCTTCGGCCTTGTCCTCGGTAGCGGTGAGGATCTGGAACATGCGGCGTTCCATGAGCAGGCCCTGGTCCAGTGTCGTCTCGAACGCCGCGTTCACCATTTCCTTGTTGATGAGCGTGGCGAGCGGCGGCATCGCGGCGATCGCTGCGGCGGTCTTGAGCGCATCATCCAGCAGATCCGCCAGCGGCACCACCCGGCTCACCAGCCCGGCGCGTTCCGCTTCCGCCGCGTCCATCATCCGCCCCGTCAGGCACATTTCCATGGCCTTGGCCTTGCCCACGGCGCGCGTCAGGCGCTGCGACCCGCCCATGCCCGGCGCAACGCCCAGCTTGATTTCCGGCTGCCCGAACTTCGCGGTATCGGCGGCAATGATGAAATCCGCCATCATGGCCAGTTCGCAGCCGCCGCCCAGAGCGAAGCCGTTGACCGCCGCGATCCACGGCTTGCGCGTCTGCTTCGTCACATGGCTGGTCCACTGCGCGAAGAAATCCTCGGCGTAGAATTCGGACGCCGGCTTATCCAGCATCTCCTTGATGTCGGCGCCAGCCGCGAACGCCTTGTCGCCCGATCCGGTGATGACCGCGCAGCCCTGCGAGGCGTCGGCCTCAAACTTCGCGAAAGCGTCGACCAGATCGGCCAGAACCTGCGAGCTCAGCGCGTTGAGCGCCTGCGGGCGGTTCAGCGTAATCAGCGTGACGGCGCCACGGGTTTCGACGAGTATCGTTTCATAGCTCATAGCGGACTCCATTCCTGTGCGGCCGGCAGCGGCGCGAAGACCGAATCGACAAGATCGGCGCCGATGCCTTCCGGCTGTGCAGGCGTCCAGCTTGGCGCGTTGTCCTTGTCAACTATGACCGCGCGGACACCTTCGGCGAAATCGGGCAGCAGGATCGTGCGCAGGGCCATGCGGTATTCCATCGCCATGTTGGCGGCGAAGTCCGCCAATTCCGCGCTGGTCGCAAGCTGGTGCAGCGTGATCTTGCAGGAAAACGGGCTTTTCGTGCGCAAGGTCGCCAGTTCCTTCGCCGCCCACTCACCATCATCGGCACAGAGCGATGCCAGAATATCTTCCAGCCGGTCCGGCGCGAAATGGCGCGCGATCGGCGCCGCGTTGCCCGCGATGCGCGCTTCGGGAACAGGCGCGGCCAGCGCGGTGAGCACGCCCGCGATATCGTGCCCGGCGATGATGCGCCGCTTGGCTTCCGCCTGCGAATCGGCGGCCAGGTAGTGAGTCGCAAGGCCCACCCAGAGCGATTCGGCGCCGTCGAGGCGCGCGCCCGTCAGCCCCAGGAACTGCCCGATCCGCCCCGGCAGCCGCGAGAGATACCAGCCGCCGCCCACATCGGGGAAAAAGCCGATGGCCGTCTCCGGCATGGCGAAACGGGTGTTTTCCGTCGCCACGCGGAACTTCGCGGGCTGCGAGATGCCGACACCGCCGCCCATGGTGATCCCGTCCATGAAGGCGACGACGGGCTTGGGATAGGTGAACAGCAAATGGTTCAGGCGGTATTCGACGAAGAAGAACTCCGCCGCCGCCTTGCCGCCATCGTTGAGCGCCGATTCGCGCAGGAGCGCGATATCTCCACCGGAGCAGAATCCCCGGCCCTCGCCATGATCGAGGATGACCGCTTTCACGGCATCGTCATCGCGCCATGCCAGCAAAGCGTCCGTCATCGCCCGGCACATGCCAAGCGTCAACGCGTGGATGGCGCGCGGGCGGTTCAACGTCAGGATACCCGTCGCGCCTTCGCGGCGGATGATGACTTCGTCGGTCATTTCAGCAGATCCCGGCCGATAATCATCTGCATCACTTCGTTGGTGCCTTCGAGGATGCGGTGAACGCGCAAGTCGCGCCAGAACCGTTCTATCGGGTAATCCATCAGATAGCCGTAGCCCCCGAACATCTGGAGCGCGCGGTCCACCACCGAACTGCCGGTATCGCTGGCGAGCTTCTTGGCCATCGCTGCGAAGCGCGTCTTGTCCGGCGCCCCCGCCGTCACTTTCGAGGCGGCGAGATAAAGCAGCGCCCGCGCCGCTTCCAGTTCGGTCGCCATATCAGCCAACCTGAACTGCGTGTTCTGGAAATCGGCGATGGCCTTGCCGAACTGCCTGCGGTCCTTCACATAGCCGACCGCTTCGTCGAGGCAGCGTTGCGCCCCGCCCAGCGAGCAGGCCCCGATGTTGAGCCGCCCACCATCCAGCCCGGCCATGGCGAAGCGGAAACCGTCGCCTTCCGCGCCGACGCGGTTTTCCACCGGCACGCGCACATTGTCGAACATGACCTGCGCCGTGGGCGAGGCATGCCAGCCCAGCTTGCGCTCCGGCGCGCCGAAGCTCAGCCCTTCCGTTCCCTTTTCGACCACGACGCAGGAAATGCCGCGCGGGCCGTCATCGCCGGTGCGGACCATCACGACATAGAGGTCGTTGACGCCGCCGCCCGAAATGAACTGCTTGGCGCCGTTGATGACATAATGATCGCCGTCCAGCCGCGCCGTCGTCTTGAGCGCGGCCGCGTCCGAACCGGAGCCGGGCTCCGTCAGGCAATAGCTGCCGATCGTCTCCATCGTCACCATGCGGGGCAGGAAGCGGGTCTTGATTTCCTCGCCGCCGAACGTGTCGATCATCCACGCCGTCATGTTGTGGATGGAAATGTAGGCACTGGTCGCTGCACAGCCGTAGGACATGGCCTCCATGACAAGGGCCGCTTCCAGCCGCCCCAGTCCGATCCCGCCCGAATCCGGCGAGACATAGATCGCGCCGAAACCCAGTTCCCCCGCCGCCCGGATGACGTCGAGCGGAAAGTGATGATCCTCGTCCCATTGCGCGGCGAACGGCGTGATGCGATCCGCCGTGAACTTGCGCGCCATGTCCTGGATGGCAAGCTGGTCGTCGGTCAGGTGAAACTGGTCTGTCATCGTGCCGGTCTGTCCTTGTTCATCCCATGGTCGGGATCACGAAAGCATTGCTGCCGTCGCCACCGCCGTCGGGCCAGCGCGACGTGACGGTCTTGACTTTCGTCCAGAACTTCACGCCTTCCATCCCGTGCTGGTTGGTGTCGCCGAACGCCGAACGCTTCCATCCGCCGAACGTATGATACGCCACCGGGACCGGGATCGGCACGTTGATGCCCACCATGCCGACATCGACCCGGGCGGCGAATTCCCGCGCCGCATGGCCGTTTCTGGTGAAGATGGCAACGCCGTTGCCATACTGGTGCTTCGACGGCAGCGAAAGGGCCTCCTCGAAATCCGCCGCGCGCACGATCTGGAGGACCGGCCCGAAAATCTCGTTGTGATAGCTGTCCATATCCGGCGTAACGCGGTCGATCAGCGTCGGCCCGACAAAGAAGCCGTTCTCATGCCCCTGCAGCGTGAAACCGCGTCCGTCGATAACGATCTCGCCGCCTTCCGCGCCGCATTTCGCGATCCAGCCTTCGATCTTTTCCTTGTGTGCCGCCGTCACAACCGGGCCATAATGCGCTTCGGGGTCGGTCGAAACGCCGACGCGCAACGCTTCTATCGCCGGGATCAGCTTCGCTTTCAGCCGTTCCGCCGTGTCGTCGCCCACTGGCACCACCACCGGCAGCGCCATGCACCGTTCGCCCGCGGAGCCGAATGCCGCACCCGCCAGATCGTTCACAACCTGATCGAGATCCGCGTCCGGCATGACGATGCCGTGATTCTTGGCGCCGCCCATGGCCTGCACGCGCTTTGCGGCGGCAACGCCCCGATTATAGACGTAGTGCGCGATATCGGACGACCCCACGAAGCTGACCGCGCCGATTTCCGGGTGATCGAGGATCGCGTCGACCATTTCCTTGTCGCCATGCACGACCTGGAGAATACCTTCGGGCGCGCCTGCCTCCAGCATCAGTTCGGCAAGGCGCACCGGCACGGACGGATCGCGCTCGCTGGGCTTGAGGATGAAGGCATTGCCACAGGCGATGGCCACGCCGAACATCCACATCGGGATCATGGCGGGAAAGTTGAACGGCGTGATCCCCGCGCCGATACCGATGGGCTGGCGCATGGAATAGACGTCGATCCCCGGCCCCGCGCCTTGGGTATATTCCCCCTTCAGCGCATGCGGGATGCCGCAGGCAAACTCGATGACATCCAGACCACGCTGGACGTCGCCGCGCGCATCCGCGACGACCTTGCCGTGCTCCGAAGACAGCAGATGGGCCAGTTCGTCGATATTGGCCTCGACCAGTTCCTTGAAGCGGAACATCACGCGCGCGCGGCGTTGCGGGTTTGTCGCCGCCCAGCCCGGTTGCGCGGCCAGCGCCGCCTGAACCGCGCGTTCCAGCACCGCCGCGTCGCCAAGGACGACGCGGGCCTGAACGCCGCCGTTGTTGGGATCGAACACGTCGGCCGATCGCGCCGGAACGGAAGCCGGCGCGGAACCGCCCGCGATGAAATGATCGATCTGGCGCATGCTGCTTTCCTTCCCAATCCTGTCGCCGGTAACGCCCTTGCGCGCTTCTTCCCAGGCAAAACACGCCTGCACCGCGAAGTGATTGCAGGCAAGACCCAAGTCTGCGAGTATGATCTGCATAAATGCAGCAGATGAACTGGAACGATTGCCGGACATTCCTGGCCATTGCCCGCGCGGGCAGCCTGACGACGGCGGCCCGGACGCTGCGCGTGGACGCCACGACGATCGGGCGGCGCCTGCGCCGTCTCGAATCCGCGTTGGGGGCGACACTTTTCGAGCAGACGCGCGAAGGGCAGACCCTGACCGAAGCAGGCGAACGGCTGCTGGTCCGGGTCGAGGCCATGGAACACGCCCTGTCTGGCATCGACGAAGCGTTCGAGCAAGGCGGAGGTCTTTCGGGAACCCTGCGAATCAGCGTTTCGGAAGGCTTCGGCAGCGCCTTCCTCGCACCGCGCATCGCCTCGTTCGCCGCGGCCCACCCCCGGCTGACGCTGGACCTCGTGGCCAGCAACGGCTTTCTCAGCCCCTCGCGCCGCGAAGCCGATATCGCGGTGATGCTGTCGCGCCCGCAAGCGGGGCCGGTCGTGGCGCGCAAGCTCTCCGATTATGCGCTCGGCCTCTACGCATCGCGGCGCTATCTGGCCGAAAACGGCGTGCCCGCAAGCCCCGCCGACCTGCTGGGCGGTCATCGCCTGGTCGGTTACGTGCCGGACATGCTCTATGCGCCGGAACTGCGATACCTCGATGAAATGCGCCCCGGCCTGGCCGCGACGTTGCGCTCTCCCAGCATCGTCGCGCAGTTCCGCTGTGTGGCCAGCGGCGCCGGTATCGGCGTCCTGCCCTGCTTCCTCGCCGAATCGGAGCCGGGCCTTGTCGCCGTCATGCCGCGCAGGCGGATCATCCGAAATTTCTGGCTGGTCACGCACCGCGACACGCATCGGCTGGCGCGCGTCCGCGCCGGGCTGGACTGGCTGACATCGACGGTGGAGGCCGACCGTGCCGTGCTGATGCCGCCGCAGGCAAGTGCTTGATCGCCCTCGGCACATACGCCAAGAGAGGAGGCCCATCGCGATGACAGGAACAGGTGTGAGCGACAGCGCGATCGATCCGGCGACTTTCCGGCAAGTCATGGGGGCCTATCCCACCGGAGTCTGCGTGATTACCGCGCTCGAAGAGGACGGAAACGTCGCGGGCATGGTTGTCGGCACGTTCACATCGGTTTCGCTCGATCCCCCGCTTGTGGGATTCCTGCCGGATCGCGCCAGCACGTCGTGGCCCCGGATTCAGAAGGCGGGCCGCTTCTGCGTGAACGTGCTCGCCAGCGACCAGCAGCAATTGTGCCGCCAGATCGCGACGCCGGGGCCGGACAAGTTCACGGATGTGGCCTTCCGCCTGTCGGACAAGCGGCTCCCGGTCCTCGACGGCACCATCGCGCGCATCGAATGCGACATCCATTCCGTGACGGACGCGGGCGATCACCTCTTCGTGCTGGGGCGCGTGCTGGGCATGGACGTGACTCGCGACGGCGATCCGATGCTGTTCCATCGCGGACGATACGGCGGTTTCGCCGAACTGATCTGAACGCGTTCGACCCTCTATGTGCGTTCGACAGGCCTATTTGCGTTCGACAGGAATGACCGCGACCGTAAAACGCGAAATGCAGACGAGTTTTCCCGCCTCGTCCTCGATCCGTATCGACCAGACATGCGACGTTCGCCCCAGCGCCTCGGGCCGTGCCGTCGCCGTCACCCACCCGTCATAGGCGGGGCGGATATGGTTGGCGTTGATTTCCATGCCCACGGCCAGCCAGCGCGACGGGTCTATGCAGCAGTTCGCGGCGATCGAGCCGATCGTTTCGGCCAGCACGACCGACGCACCGCCGTGCAGGCGCCCCTGCGGCTGCCGGGTCCGCCGGTCGACCGGCATGCGCATGGAAAACCAGTCGTCCCCTGCATCAACGAATTCGATGCCCACGAAGCCGGGCATGCTTGCCGTGCCCGATGCATTGATCGCCGCGGCCGTGGGCCGCTTGCCGCCAAACCAGATCATGCGCGGCCGATGCGGCAGGATCGCCCGCGTGGCAAGGCATATTGAATGACACGAACCCGCGCCTAGATTCAGGATCGGGAACGCTTGCTCGGAGTGTGTTTGCATGAATGGAATGAAGACAGCCATGCTGCTGGCGGCGCTGACCGCGCTGTTCATGAGTATCGGCTATCTTTTCGGCGGCAGCGGCGGCGCGCTGATCGCGCTTGTCGTCGCGGCGGGCCTCAACCTGTTCACGTACTGGAACGCCGACAAGCTGGTGCTTTCCATGCACGGCGCGCGGGAAGTCGATGCCCGGACGGACACCTTGCTCTATCCGATGGTGGCGGACCTTGCCCGGCGCGCCAACATGCCGATGCCCAAGGTCTATCTGGTCGACAGCCCCAATCCCAATGCCTTCGCCACCGGCCGCAATCCGCAGAACGCCGCGGTTGCGGCGACGACCGGACTGCTGAACATGCTCACGCGGGACGAAGTGGCCGCCGTCATGGCGCACGAACTCGGTCATGTCCGCAATCGCGACACGCTTATCATGACGATGGTCGCCACGATCGCGGGCGCGATTTCGATGATCGCCAACTTCGGGCTGTTCTTCGGCCACGGCGACAACCGCCCGCACCCGCTTGTCGCGCTGCTGGCCGTGTTCATGGCCCCTTTTGCGGCGATGATCGTGCAGATGGCGATCAGCCGCACGCGCGAATTCGGCGCGGACAGGGCGGGAGCGGAAATTTCCGGCAATCCGCTGGCGCTCGCTTCGGCGCTGCGCAAGATCGCGGCGCCCGCCAGCCAGATTCCCAGCATCGCTTCACAGCGCAATCCGGCAGCGGCGCAACTCTACATCGTACCGACCGGCGTATCGGAGCTGTTCTCCACACACCCGGCGACCGAGCGCCGCATCGCGGAACTGGAGAAACTGGCGGGCGGCATGTCCGCGATCACCGCGCCGGCCGCCGGCAAGCGGCGTTCGGCTCTTGACCCGCTAAGCGGAGGCTAGTTTTCCGCCGTCAGCGCCGCGACCAGCGCCCGGACCTTGGCCTGACGCCATTGTGGCAACGGCGCGACCAGCCAGTAACGGCGCCGTGACGGTTCCGGCGCGCTTTCCTCCATGGACACGCCGCTGTCCCGCACCGCACGGACCAGCAGCGCGGGCAGGCGCGCGCTGCCCAACCCCGCCAAAGCCGCCGCCAGAGCCTGTCCCGCATCGGCCACGCTGAGGCCAGGCACGGCTTCCTCATCCGGCGCGTCCGTCTCGGTATCGCGTCCCGCGTCGGGATCGCCCGGCCAGGCGATCCGCTCTCCCGCGCCTACGACGATGCGTTCGGCCGGGCCCAGCGGCATGCCTTCCAGATCGCCGGGGCCGTCCGTCCAGCGCAGCGCGAGATCGAGATTCGCCTGCGTGAAATCATCCGTCTCGCCATCGGCGATGACGAAGCGGGATTGCGGATTTTCTTCCCGGAACCGGGCGAGGCGCGGCGCAAGCCATACGGAAAAGATGTCGCGCGGCGCGGCGATGGTAAAGACATGGCTCGATTGCCCCGCCTGCATCGCGCGCACGGCATCCTCGAAATGCAGGAACCCGGTGCGCAGCGCGGCAAGGCCGGCATTGGCCTCTTCCGTCAGTTCCAGCCCCTTGCTGGTCCGGCGGAACAGGACCACGCCCAGCAGATCTTCCAGCGCGCGGATTTGCTGCCCCACGGCGGCGGGCGTGACGGCCAGTTCATCCGCCGCCCGCGTGAACGACAGGTGGCGGGCCGCCGCATCGAAAACGCGCAAGGCGTTGAGAGGCAGGTGCGTGCGCTTCATGGAGCAGCCGGGCGGCCCGACAGCCTTATCCCGCCGTGGCCGGGGCGGCGAGCGGGAAGAAGGGAATCGCCGCCTGAATCATCGTGCCGTCTTCACGCCGGAACATGTAATGACCCTCCATGCTGCCGGTCGGCGTGGACAAGGGGCAGCCGGAAACATAATCATGGCTTTCGCCCGGCCGGATCAACGGCTGCTCGCCCACCACGCCGTCGCCATCCACGAAATTCACGTCCCCCCGGCCATCAGTGATCCGCCAATGGCGCGTCAGCAGTTGCACGGCCCGATCGGAATCGTTTTCGATCCTGATATGATAGACCCAGAACCACTTTCCGGCTTCAATGCGCGATTGCTCAGGCAGGAAGTTGACCGCGACGCGGATCGTAATGCCATCAGTGATGGCAGCGTGCTGGAACAGTTCCTTCATGGTGGCCTCACGCTAGCGTCTAATCGGGCGGCGGACAACACCGCCGGATTTCCCGTCCCCAACCTCTCTTGCTGCCGTCAGGCCGCGGCGCCCGTGACCCGCCCCGCCGGGCAATCCAGAAACCAGGCGAAACCGGAACCCGCGAAATCCAGTTCCACCGCCGCATCGAGCTTGGAGCGCGGCACGTCGCGGATGATCCGCATCCCCAGGCCGCGCACCGCCGGTTCGGCGACCGCGGGGCCGTCCTGCTCCCGCCATGTCATGCGAAAGCGCGCGCCGTCGCCTTTTCCGGGCACGTCCCAGCGGATCGCCACAATGCCGACGGCCCCGGACAGCGCCCCATGGCTCAAGGCGTTGCTGGCCATTTCATGCACTGCCATGCCGATCGCTTCGGCCGCTCCGGGCACCAGCGCGATATCCGGGCCCTCCACCAGCACACGGCGCCGGTCCGCATCTTCCAGAAAGCGCAATTGCGCGTCGACGAGATCGCGCAAAGGGACGCTCGACCAGTAGCGATCAACCAGCAGATCCTGATTGATCGCCAGTGCCTGTATGCGCTGTTCCAGCCGGTTCACATAGTCGCCGCCCTGCGCCACGGTCCGCCGCGCGAGCGATTGCACCATGGCCAGCATGTTCTTGGAGCGATGGTTCACTTCCGCAAGCAGCAGTTCGATACGCTGTTCGGCATCGCGCATTTCCGTGATGTCCGTGTTGGTGCCGAACCAGCAGGCGATCCGCCCCGTTTCATCCTTCATCGGCATCGCGCGCGAAAGGAACCAGCGATATCCGCCATCGGCGCCCCGAAGCGGGAAGGTGTCTTCCCACTCCTCCCCGCTGGCAAGGTGGGCAAGCCAGCGTTCGGTCACTGCCTCGACGTGGTCGGGATGGTGGACCGCCTTCCAGCCCCAGCCTTCCATCTGCGCCATGGCCGCGCCGGTGTAGTCCAGCCAGCGCTTGTTATACCAGATATACGCCCCCGCCGCGTCGGCGATCCAGGCCAGTTGCACGATGTTGTCCGCCAGCAGGTGAAAGCGCGATTCGCTTTCGATCAGGCGGGTCTGAACGGCCTTCTGCTCGGTAATGTCGCGGGCGATCTTGCTGGCGGCGACGATGCGGCCCCCATCGTCCCGCACCGGGGACACCGTGACGGAAAGCTGGACTTCGCCGCCATCTTTCCGCAGCCGCACGGTTTCAAAGGCAGGCACCAGTTCGCCCCCGCTCACGCTGGCGAGGATGCGGTCCTCTTCCGCCTGCCGGTCGGCCGGGATCAGGCGCCGGATGGACTGGCCGACCATTTCCCCCGCTTCATAGCCGAAAATGCGTTCGGCGGCCGCATTCCAGCTCAGCACCGTTCCGTCCAGGGCCTTGCCGATGATGGCATCCTGCGAGGACTCCACGATCGCCGCCAGGAACGGCGCGGGATCGGTGGAGAACGCCTGCGTCAGTGCCCCGCCTTCCTCAGCGCCTGATCCAGATCGTCGATCACGTCGTCCGGGTCCTCCAGCCCGACGCTGATCCGCAGCATGCCTTCGCGCACGCCCATATCCTCGCGCACTTGCGGCGTCAGGCTCGAATGGGTGGTCGTGGATGGATGCGTCATAAGCGTCTTCGCATCACCAATATTGTTCGAGATGTCGATTAGTTCCAGCGCGTCGAGAACGGCGTGCGCCCGCGCGCGTCCGCCATCGACCTCGAACGAGAACACGGAACCCGCCGCGATCATCTGCTTCTTTACCAGATCGTGCTGGGGATGGCTCTCAAGCCCCGGATGAAGGATGCGAGGCACCCGCGTTTCCAGGAAACGCGCCACTTTCATGGCGTTTTCCGCTTGCCGGTGCGCGCGCAGGTCCAGCGTCTCCAGCCCCTTGAGCACCACCCACGCGCTGAACGGCGAAAGCGTCGGCCCGGTGTTGCGCTGGAACGGCAGCAGCACGTTGTTGATGAAATCGGCGGACCCGCAGACCGCCCCCGCCAGAACGCGGCCTTGCCCGTCCATCAGCTTGGTGGCGGCATAGGCGACCACATCCGCGCCGAACTCCATGGGCCGCTGCAACGCGCTGGTGGCGAAGGCATTGTCCACCACAGAGACGATGCCGCGCTCCTTCGCCAGAGCACAAACGCCCGCGATATCCACGATATCCATCGTCGGGTTGGCGGGCGTCTCGAAGAAAAAGACTTTGGTGTTAGGCCTGATCGCAGCTTTCCACGCATCGAGGTCGCGCCCGTCCACCGCCGTCGTTTCGATCCCGAAGCGGGGCAGCAGGTTGTCCGTCACCCAGCGCGTCGGGCCGAAGGCGGCGCGCGCGATCACCATGTGGTCGCCCGCCGAAAGCTGGCAGAGCATGGAAGCCGTCATCGCCGCCATGCCGGATGCCTGCACCCGGCATGCCTGCGCCCCTTCCATCATGGCGATGCGTTCTTCCAGCATCTGCACGGACGGGTTCTGCGTGCGGGAATAGGTCATCCCCGTCTGCTCGCCCGCGAAGCGCGCGGCAGGTGTCGCCGCGTCCTCATAGCTGTAGCCGGACGTGACGTAGATCGCCTCGCTCGTCTCGCCCTGTTCGGATCGCCATGTGCCGGCCCGCACGGCACGAGTGGCCGGGCGCCATTTTTCGGTGATGGAGCGGTTCTGTCCTGTCGCGCGTTTCATGGACCGGCGATTAGGAGCGCGAGCAAGGCAGCGCAAGCACGAGACGCGCTTTTCCGCCCCGCCGCTTTCCCGTTGCCGCCGCGCCCGCGCGCCCTTATGCGAAGCGTCGATGCGCACGACCACCTTGCAGGCGACTATCCCCCAACGCGATCCGGTCGGCTGGTGCATTGTCCTGACTCTGGGCTTTCTGGCGATGTGCTGCCAGCGCCTCTCGATTCCTTCGGAAATCTATTTCGACGAAGTGCATTACGTGAATGCCGCGCGCAGCCTGCTGGAACTGAAGCGCGCCAATCCCGAACATCCGATGCTGGGCAAGGAGATCATCGCCGCCGCGATCCGGCTGCTGGGCGACGCGCCGCTCCACTGGCGGATTCCCTCCGCGCTGTTCGGCGCGCTGGGCCTGTTCGCCTTCGGCCGCCTCATGTGGCTGGCAAGCGGCCGCCGGTTCGCCACGATCGCCGCCATGCTGCTGCTGGCGACCAACTTCATGTGGTTCATCCAAAGCCGGATCGCCATGCTGGACATGTTCATGGCGGGCTTCGCCATGGCGGCGCTCTGGCAGTTCGCGGCGGCGATTCGCGCCTCCGCTCCGGGCCGGGCGCGGCTGCACCTGGCGTTTTGCGGATTGTGCCTGGGCCTGGCGCTCGGCAGCAAGTGGAGCGTGGCACCCGCCGCGATACTGCCCGGCCTCGCTTTCCTGGTCCTGCGCCTGCGCGACCACGGACGGGCATTCGCATGGCGCTGCGGCACGCGGCCGGTGCCAGGCATTTCGCTGATCGAGGCCGCGTTCTGGCTCGGCGCGCTGCCGCTCGCCGTCTATTGGGCGACATATGCCCCCGGCTTCTTCCTGCGCGATCATCCCATTCACCCGCTCGGCTTTATCGAGCATCACCGCTATATGCTGCAATTGCAGGACAGCGTGGTGAAGCTCCATCCCTATCGCAGCGTCTGGTATCAGTGGGTCGTGGACTGGCGCGCCATCTGGTATCTCTATCAGCCGGTGGACGGGGCGCAGCGCGGCATCGTGCTGATCGGCAATCCCGTCACGATGATTCTCGGCCTCGGCGCGCTGGTCTGGTGCGGATGGGCGGCCTGGCGGCGCAAGCGCCCGGACGCGCTGGCGTTCGTTGTCCTTTATCTCGCCTGTCTCGGCCTGTGGATCGTCACATCAAAGCCGATCCAGTTCTATTACCACTACCTGCTGCCCGGCGCGTTCCTGATGGGATGCCTCGCGCTGGCGGCGGACGCGCTTTGGGAAAAGGGCGGAAAATGGCGCTGGCCGCCGGTCGCGCTGATTGTCGCAGCCTATGGTGTGTTCGTCTATTTCTACCCGATCATCTCAGCCGCGCCCCTGCACCACGGGCGCACCTCGTTTGAACAATGGATGTGGCTGCGAAGCTGGCGTTGACGCACGGGAAGCGAAAAGCGCGGTCAGGCTTTCGCCACCGGCGGATTCTCGCCCAGATCCTCGAACCATGCCTCGACCGGGCCGCTGAGCTTCAACAGCAGCGGCTGCCCCTTGCGGTCCAGCGTTTTTCCGGCCTGAACCTTCACCCAGCCTTCGGAGATGCAGTATTCCTCGATATTGGTGCGCACCGCGCCCTTGAAGCGGATGCCCACGCCGCGCCCCAGCTTTTCGCCATCGAAATGCGGGCTGCGCGGGTTGATCGCCAGCCGGTCGGGCGGAACGTCGGTTACGGGGGAAACCGGAGGGTCTGTCTGGTCTGTCATGCCTCGCGCCTTAGATCGCCGCCCGCGCTTGTCAATTCGCGGCGCGCCAATTCGCCGCTTGTCAATTCCCGTCCACCCTTCTAAGGGGCGCCTTCCCATGGGAATGGGCGCGTAGCTCAGCGGTAGAGCACACCCTTCACACGGGTGGGGTCACAGGTTCAATCCCTGTCGCGCCCACCATTCCCAGATTGATTTCATTGAATTTTATGGGCCACTTTGCAGGTTTTGCCCTTCACCCCGACGCGAGTGACCAGCAAGTGACCAGCAGAATATGCTCTGGCACGGCGTGAAACCTGGAGCCAGATGACCTCCAGCCCCTTTACCACCTTGCCCATTTTCTCGGGCCGGTATTGGGCATATTTGCGACTTGTGCGTGTTGATCCACTCTGGTCGGTGTGCCCCAGCATCTCGCTGATTTGTCGCTCTGGAACCCAGTCTATCTCGTAAAGCCAGGTCGCAATCGTGAAGCGTATCGTCTTGGCGTGAACGTCATCCGAAAAGCCGAGCGTCCGCCGCATGATCCGCCAAGCGGTCTTTCGGCTGCCAACAGGTTTTAGCCCCTCCTTCGCCCATGCCCGCAGGACGACACGGAACGGACGGATGGGGGTGTGGGCTACTTTGACGCTCTGGGCCCTTGCCCTTCCTGGGAGGTTAGCGTCACCCCCCAAGTGCTACATGTGTGCGGCATTGACCCACAGGTGTGTAAGGACGCTCGCCACGTAGCCCAGCGCAATGGCCCAGGACCATCGAAGATGGTTCATGAACGTATAGTGGTTGCGCACGATCCCCATCAGCACGATGCCGGCCGCGCTGCCGATGGAGACCAGACTGCCGCCAACGCCCGTGCTGAGCGTGACGAGCATCCACTGGCCACTCGACATGTCCGGGTTCATGGCGAGTACGGCGAACATCAGCGGGATATTGTCGAAGGCGGCACCGAGCACGCCAATCGTGATGTTGGCGGTGGTCGGTCCCAAATCGCCATAGAGATAGTTCGACGCCAACGCGAGATAGCCGGCGACTCCAAGTCCGCCGACAGCGAAGATGATGCCGAAAAAGAACAGCAGCGTATCCCACTCGACATGGCGCATGACCCGAAAGGAATCGAATGCGATCGTTTCGTCGCCTCGACGGCGACCGATCGTCTGCAGAACGTAGGCGTACATCTGCAGATATCCGAGTCCCAGCATCATCCCCATCGCCGGCGGCAGTCCGATGACGCTTTTGAAAAGAACAGCCGTTGCGATCGTTGCAAGGAACAGCAGGATCACCACGGTTCCCCCGGCCTTCAGCCGAGTGGTTTCATTCATCGGTTCCGGCGCTCCTTTCGGTACGCTGAAATGCATGAAGGCCGCTGGCACGAGGAAATTCACAAGCGACGGGAGGAAGAGGTTGAAGAATTCCAGAAACTGCAATTTGCCTTTTTGCCATACCATCAGCGAGGTGATGTCGCCGAACGGCGAGAAAACACCGCCCGCATTGGCCGCTACGACGACGATGATGCAGCCCAGTACGATGAAATGGTAGCTGCCCACCCCGACGGCGACCACCACGGCGCCGAGCACCAGCGCAGTGGTCAGATTGTCGATGATCGGACCGAAAACAAATGCAAGCCCGCCAACAAGCCAGAAAAGCTGCCGATAGGTGAGGTTCATGCTGACGAGCCTGGATCTCAGCGCGTCGAAGACACGCCGTTCCCGCATCGTGTTCACATAAGTGATCGCTACGATGAGGAACAGCATCAGTTCGCCATAGTCGAGGATCACATGCTTCGCCGCGGCTTCGAGCGCCGCACTCCGGCCCCGCACAGCGTAGACGAGGCCAAGCAGCGCCCAGATGATGCCCGCCGCCAGCATCACCGGTTTCGACTTGCGCATGTGGGTGGCCTTCTCGATGGCCACAAATCCATAGGCGATGAAAAAGATCAGCAGCGCCAGATAACCTATCGGATGACGGGTCAGGTCGATGAGAGACCCTATTTCCTGCGCATGGGCGGGGGAGGCAACGAGCAAAGGGAGCAGTACGAACGCAGCCGAGAGCCACAACCGGCTACGAACGCATTTCATCTATTCTCCCTTCAATGTGACGAATGCCCAAACCGATCATCGACTGAATCTCTGTTCGAACGCAAGCATCATCGACAGCGGCAGAGCCCGGCAGACGCCCTTGTCCATGAACCGAACCGAGTGATCGACGCGATGCACATCGGAGGGGCACGACATTGGAACGGCTGTTTTCCTGGCCTGGTGTCTTGAATCTATCCGGGCGGCGGCTTTCCGACAGTGTAAAATCTGTCTCTTGCGTCAGGCAGCCATCAGCACTTCGATTCGCTCCAAATCAGCGATCCTCCCGCTTCGAGGCGGCGCTGTTGACGTCATCATCGTGTCCGCTCTTGTCGCTGAAAAACGCCAGCGCGAACAGGCCGCACCCCAGCAGCACCGAGACGAACACGCCCAGGACCGTCGCGATGACGGCATGCGTGCTCCATGCGCCCATCAGATGCAGATAAACCAGGGCGCCCGCCACCATGAACACCCCGGCGAACGCGATCCATTTCACCATCCGCCGGAACTCGTCCGCGGCCTGCTGTTTTGATTCCTTCATAATACATGTAATTTACAGGAACGACTTGTGCGATGCAAACCTCATCGCCGCGTTTCTGATAAGGGCACGGCCAGCCCGCACGCTGCGTTCTCCACAACAGATGAGAACGGCCATCGCGGACGTTGAAAGCATGCGTGTGAGCGGGCATAGGACGCCGCCATGCACAATATCCGCCTGATCCGCGAAAATCCTGAAGCCTTCGATGCCGCGCTGGCCCGGCGGGGAGCGGCGCCTTGCGCCCACGCACTTGTGGAACTGGATGCCGAGCGCCGCGCCGTGGCGACCCGGACGCAGGAAGCACAAAACAGGCGCAACGAAGCCTCGAAATCCATCGGCAAGGCGATGGGCCAGGGCGATACCGCCACCGCCGATGCGCTCAAGGCCGAAGTTGCGGAATTGAAGGAAACGCTTGCCCATCTGGAACTGGAGGACAAGGCGCTTTCAGCGCGACTCCAGAACGCGCTGGCCGACATGCCCAACCTCCCCGCCGATGACGTGCCGGACGGCGCGGACGAAAACGGCAATGTCGAGGTTCTGCGCTGGGGCACGCCGCGCGCGTTCGATTTCACGCCGAAGGAGCACGCCGATCTCGGCCCGGCGCTGGGGCTGGATTTTGAAACCGGCGCGCTGCTTTCCGGCGCGCGCTTCACGTTCCTGCGCGGACAGATGGCGCGGCTGCAACGCGCCCTCGCCCAGTTCATGCTGGACCGGCAGACCGGCAAGAACGGCTTTACCGAGTGTGCCCCGCCGCTGCTGGTGCGTGATGAAGCCATGTTCGGCACCGGCCAGTTGCCCAAGTTCGCCGAAGACCTGTTCCGCACCACGGATGGCCGCTGGCTGATCCCCACCGCCGAGGTCAGCCTGACCAACGCCGTGCGCGAGCAAATCCTGACGGACGCGCGACTGCCTATCCGCATGACGGCGCTGACACCCTGTTTCCGGTCCGAAGCGGGCGCGGCGGGCAAGGACACGCGCGGCTATATCCGCCAGCACCAGTTCGACAAGGTGGAGCTTGTCGCGGTGTGCCGCCCCGAAGATTCGCCCGCCGAGCACGAGCGCATGACGCTGGCCGCCGAATCCATCCTCCGGGCGCTGGATCTGCCCTATCGCAAGGTTCTGCTCTGCACCGGCGACATGGGCTTTTCCGCGCGCAAGACCTATGACCTCGAAGTCTGGCTGCCGGGGCAGGACACCTATCGCGAGATATCGAGCTGTTCCGACTGCGGCGATTTCCAGGCGCGGCGGATGAACGCGCGCTATCGGCCGGAAGGGCAGAAAGGCACGCGGTTCGTCCATACCCTGAACGGATCGGGCCTTGCCGTGGGCCGCACACTGGTCGCGGTGCTGGAGAACTATCAGCGGGAAGACGGCTCGGTCGACGTCCCCGCCGCCCTCGCCCCCTACATGGGCGGACTGACCCGTCTGGAGCCTCTTGCCTGATGCGTATCCTGCTCACCAACGACGACGGCATCAACGCGCCGGGCCTCTATGTTCTGGAAAAGATCGCGGCACAACTCAGCGACGACATCTGGATCTGCGCGCCTTCCGAGGAGCAGTCGGGCGCGGGCCACTCGCTCACACTGACGCGCCCCGTGCGGCTTCGCAAACATGCCGAGCGGCGCTTTTCGGTGACGGGCACGCCCACCGATTCGGTCACCATGGCACTGCGCACGATCCTGCCGGAACCGCCGGACCTGATCCTGTCCGGCGTCAATCGCGGCGCCAATCTGGGCGACGATGTAAGCTATTCCGGCACGGTCGCCGCCGCCATCGAAGGGGCGCTGGCAGGCATCCGTTCGATCGCGCTGAGCCAGGTCTATGCCCGTGAGGACGCGGGCAGAGCCGTCTCGTTCGACGCCGCCGAACAGTGGGGCGCCCGCGTTCTGAAACCGCTGGTCGATATGCCGTTTGCCGAACGCACACTGCTCAATATAAACTTCCCGCCGCTGCCTGCGGAGAACGTGAAAGGGATCAAGGTCGTGCGCCAGGGGTTCCATGACTATGCGAGGGGTTCGGTCGTGAAAGGCACCGATCCGCGCGGCTTTTCCTATTACTGGTTCGGCCTGCACGGGATCGAGACGACGCCGACGCGCGATACCGATCTGGAAGCGATCGCCGACGGCTTCGTCTCGGTGACGCCGCTGCACCTCGATTTCACGCACGATGCCTCGCTGGCCACGCTTTCATCCCGCCTCGGTTCATGAGGCGCGCGCTCCTCCTTTCGGGGCTTGCGGCCCTCCTCGCCACGACGCCGGTTCTGGCGCAAACGCCGCCGGAAGAGGAAACCGAGCATGTGGTGAAGCCCGGCGAAACGCTGGGCGGCATCGCCAGCCGGGCCAGGGTTCCGCGCATCCTGATCGCCGAAGCGAACGGCCTCAAGCCGCCCTACACCCTCAAGGCGGGACAGACGCTGAAGATTCCGCGCACCCGGCATCACACCGTGAAGCGCGGCGAAACCGGGTTCACGATCGCCTATATCCATGCCGTGCCGTGGCGCGCCATTGCCGTCGCCAACGGGATGGAGCCTGACGCTCCGATCCAGCCGGGCCAGAAGCTGCTGATCCCCACGATCATCGACCAGCCGGACGGCGGCGCCGCCGTCGCGGCATCGGCCCCCGCCTCCACGACCAGCACCGTGGGCGAAGCACCGGCGTGGCGCTGGCCGCTGTCGGGCACGGTGCGGCGCGGCTATGCCCCCCGCACCACCACCAATTATCATGACGGCATGGACATCCGCGCCCCGGAAGGCACCGCCGTCCGGTCCACCGCCGCCGGGAAAGTGATCTTCGCCGGGCGCGAACCGGCGCAGTTCGGCAACATGGCGGTCGTCGATCACGGCAACGGCTGGCATTCCGCCTATGCGTTCCTCAGCCGCCTGACCGTGAAGCAGGGCGACGAGGTGAGCGCGGGCGAGCGCGTCGGCCTGGTCGGCAGCACCGGGCAGGCCAAGGGCAACGAACTGCATTTCGAGTTGCGGCGCAACAACCGGCCGGTCGACCCCACCGCCCACCTTCCCCCGCGCAACTGACCGGCCTTGCGCCCGAACCTGCGCCCCACCCGCCGTTTCAAGCCGCTGCGGCGGGCTGTGGACCTGCCGGTCTGGGCGGACGTGGCGCTCCGTTTCGGGGCAGCCTTCGCCCTGATCGGCATCGTCATTCTCATTCACTGGCTGGGCCGCGACGGGCTTTACGACCAGCATGACGGCACGGTCGGTCTGCTCGATATCGTCTATTTCACGATGATTTCCATCACGACGACAGGTTTTGGCGACATCACGCCCGTCAGCAACAACGCACGCCTGATCGAAGCCGTCATCGTCACGCCGATCCGGCTGGCGGTGATCTTCATCTTCATCGGCACCGCCTATAGATTCCTCATCAAGCATAGCTGGGAGACGTGGCGCATGGCGCGCATCCAGGAAAGGCTTTCCGGCCATATCGTCGTGCTGGGCTTCGGCGTCAGCGGATCGCAGGCCGTGCAGGAACTGATCGACCGGGGCACCGCGCCGCACGGCATCGTCGTGCTCGATCCCAGCCCCGGCCGGCTCGCCATCGCCGAACGCATGGGTTGCAACGTGATGGAAGGCGACGCCAGCCGCGACGATGTGCTGCTGGCCGTGCGGATCGCGGATGCGCGGGCCGTGCTAGTTTCCGCCGGGCGCGACGACACGTCGATCCTGATCGTGCTGACGGTGCGCCACCTGGCCCCCGACGTGCCGATCACGGTCGTTGTCCGGGCGCAGGACAACGAACTGCTGGCCCGGCAGGCGGGCGCCAACAACGTCATCAATCCCGTGCATTTCACCGGGCTGTTGCTGGCCGGGTCCGCGGAAGGGCAGCATATTTCCGAATATCTGGCCGATCTCGCGTCCGTTTCCGGTCGCGTCCAGCTTGTCGAAAGACCGGTAGCCCGGATGAAGTCGGCCGTTCGCTCGATCAGCTCGCCACTGGCGGGCGTGGCTTGCGCGTCTATCGCGGCGAACGGGAGATCGGCTTCTGGGAGGAAGGCGCGAAACGGCTCGAACCGGGCGATACCATCGTGGAGATCGTCGGCAGCGCCTGAACCGTTATCGCGCCAGCCAGAACACCGTGCCCATCGCCAGATAGGCGGCCAGCCACGCGCCGGCTTCGGCCAGCCGGGCGCGCCACCCCACATTCTGGCGGCCCAGCGACAGGATCAGCGCGGGCACGACGAACCACAGCGCGAAGCCGCCGGTCATCATCCAGTAGAGCCATGGCTTCCCATCCAGCGCCGTGTGCCCGACCCGCGCGAAGTTGTGTCCCAGCATGACCGCCGCGATCAGAGTGACGGCAATCGCCGGGACCACGGCTTTCCAGTTGAGATCGCGGCGCGCCGCGCCCAGCCTGCCGGTGCCCGGCATCAGCACGACAAGCACCAGCCCGCCCAGCACGCCCGCGACGAGCACCGCCATCCAGTCCACCGGTCCCACGAACACTCCTTTTATCGGTATCGGGCGCGACAGTAGCGGAACGGGGCGTTTGCGTGTAGGGGGCCACGGCCATGGCAAGCCACGCTTCACCTCATCGCATCCCCGATCAGAAGAAGATCGGCATGGTCAGCCTCGGCTGCCCCAAGGCGCTGGTCGACTCGGAACGCATCCTGACGCGGCTGCGCGCGGATGGCTATGCGATGAGCGGGGACTATGCGGGCGCGGACGTGGTGCTGGTCAATACCTGCGGCTTTCTCGATTCCGCCAAGGAAGAAAGCCTTGCCGCCATCGGCGAAGCGATCGCCGAAAACGGCCGCGTGATCGTGACCGGCTGCATGGGCAACGAAGCGGAAACGATCCGCGCGCGCTTTCCCGATGTGCTGGCCGTAACCGGCGCGCACCAGTATGAAGCCGTGGTCGAGGCCGTGCACGACGCCGCGCCGCCGGTGCAGGGGCGTTTCGTCGATCTCGTGCCGCAGGGAGATGTGAAACTCACGCCCCGGCACTACGGCTATCTCAAGATTTCGGAAGGCTGCAACCATGCGTGCAGCTTCTGCATCATCCCGCAACTGCGCGGAAAACTGGCCAGCCGCCGCGTGGACGCGGTGCTGCGCGAGGCGGAAAAGCTGGTCGCGGCGGGAACGCGTGAACTGCTGGTCATCAGCCAGGACACTTCGGCCTATGGTGTCGACATCCGGCATGAGGCACGCGCATGGCACGGCCGCGAAGTGCGCGCGCATATGACCGACCTGGCGCGCGAACTGGGCCAGTTGCGCGATGCGGCCGGGCGTGGGCCCTGGGTGCGGCTGCACTATGTCTATCCCTATCCGCACGTCGACGCCGTGATCCCGCTCATGGCCGAAGGGTTGCTGACGCCCTATCTCGACATTCCCTTCCAGCACGCCAGTCCTTCGGTCCTGAAGGCGATGAAGCGCCCCGCGAACGAGGCCAAGGTGCTCGAACGCCTGCGCGCATGGCGTGAGATCTGCCCGGATATCGCCATCCGCTCCAGCTTCGTGGTGGGCTTTCCCGGCGAGACGGAAGCCGATTTCCAGTATCTGCTGGACTGGCTGGACGAAGCGCAACTGGATCGCGTCGGCGCGTTCCGGTTCGAGCCGGTGGAAGGCGCCGCCGCCAACGCCCTGCCCGGCGCCGTGCCGGAAGAAATTAAGGAAGAGCGATTCGCCCGGATCATGGAAAAGACCGAGGCGATCAGCGCGGCAAAGCTGGCGGCCAAGGTGGGCCGCATCCTGCCCGTCATCATCGACGAAGTGGGCGAATCGGACGAGGATGGAGATATCGGCGCAACCGGGCGCAGCCAGGCCGACGCCCCGGAAATCGACGGCGCGGTGTTTCTCCGCAATGTGCCGGGGAGCCTCCAGGCGGGCGAGATCGTGGACGTTCTGGTCGAGGATTCCGACGCCCATGACCTGTTCGGTATTATTGCGGGAGCCTGAACCTTGAGTTGCAAATTATGCAACCATCAGCGCTCTTTTCGCACTTGCAGCAATGTTAGCAATCGCACAAAAAGGGCGGGCCTTTCAGGCATCCTCTCCCAAAACTTCCAGGGCCGGTCTTCGGATCGGCCCTTTTTTCTTGCCTGCCTTTCAAAGCCAGCCGATCCGCCGGAAGCGTAGCCACAGGCCGCCGCAGATCGCGGCGATGGTGCCCAGCACAAGGAAATAGCCGTATCGCCATTCCAGTTCAGGCATGAAATCGAAGTTCATCCCATAGATGCCCGCGATGGCCGTCGGCACGGCGAGAATCGCGGCCCAGGCGGCCAGCTTGCGCGTCATCTCGCCCTGCCGGTGCTGTTCGAGCAGGCTTGCCGTCTCGACGATGTTCGCCAGCGTATCCTGCAATCCGCGCAAGCGGCTCAGCGTCCGGCGGACATGATCGGCCACGTCGCGGAACCATACGCGCGTCGCGGGATCTATCGGCGGCAGTTCCTCCTCCACCAGTTTGTCACACACGCCCAGCATCGGCGCGACGATCGCGTCGAACCGCCGCAACTGGCGGCGCAGCCGGAAAATGCGCCGGATGGTCGACTGATCGGGGAACGCGGCGATTGTCCGCTCTTCCATGTCCTGCACGGCCTCCTCGATACGGTCCATGATCGGGCCATAGCCGTCGACGATGAAATCCAGGACGGCATGCGCGACATAATCGGGGCCCTGCGCCAGATGTTCGTCGTTCGCCTCCAGCCGGGCACGCAACGCGGTATGCGCCCGCGCCGACCCCAGCCGCACGCTGACCACGAAATCGCGGCCGATGAAGATCGCGGTCTGGCCGTAGTCCAGCCGCTCACCTTCCACGAAGGCCGCCGTGCGCGCGACGATGAAAATCTGCTGGCCGTAGATATCGAGCTTCGCCACCTGCCCCGGCGTCATCGCGTCCTCGACCGCCAGCGGATGCAGCTCGAACTGGCGCTTCACCAGGTCAAGCTCCTGCCGGTCCGGTTCGGCAAGGCCCACCCAGTCGAACACCCCTTCGGCAAGCGGCCCGCGCGGCGCGCCGTCGATGGCAAGCTCCCGGTCGGGTTTGCCGGACACATAGCGGCGGGCAGCGATGATCGTCATGGACCGCGTTCTGGCAAAACCGCCCGGTGCTGACAATGCGGAGCGAACCCGCTAGGCGGGACAGGATGGCTTCCGATTCCCGCATATTCACGGCCGCGCTCGTCGTCATCGGCGACGAGATCCTCTCCGGGCGGACGCATGACCGCAATATCGCCCAGGTGGCGGCATGGCTGGGCATTCAGGGTATCCGCCTGCGCGAAGTGCGCGTCGTCGCGGACGATACCGCCGCCATCGTCGAAGCGGTCAACGCCTTGCGCGCCCGCAACGATTACCTGTTCACCACCGGCGGCATCGGCCCGACGCATGACGACATAACCGTCGACGCCATTGCCGAGGCGCTGGACGTCGATGTGATCGTCCACCCCGAAGCGCGCGCGGTTCTGGAAGAGCACTACGCCAATCGCGGCGGACTGACCGAGGCGCGCCTGCGCATGGCCCGCGTGCCCGCCGGGGCGGAACTGATCCCCAACCGCTATTCCGGCGCGCCCGGCATCCGCGCGGGCAATGTGTTCATCATGGCGGGCGTGCCGGAAATCACCGCCGGGATGCTCGACGCACTGACCGGAAAACTCGAAGGCGGCGCCGTCATGCTCAGCGAGACCGTGGGCTGCTGGGTGCAGGAAAGCGCGGTGGCGGACCTGCTGCGCGAAACGGAAAAGGCCCACGCGGGCTGCCAGATCGGCAGCTATCCCTTCTGGCGCGAGGGGCGCGGCGGCGCCAATTTCGTGATCCGTTCGACGGATGCGGACGCACTGGCCGCCTGCGTGCGCGACCTGATCCAGTCGCTCGACGCCATGGGCAAGCCCGGTGTTGCCGGTGGGATCTAGGCCGCTTGTTCCCGTTGCCGCTTCCCTCATCGCCGTGGGCGCCTGCGTGATGCCTCACCCCGATACGCTCGACCGATTCGAGACTCTGCTCGCCGCGCATGACAGCGCGACGGAGGCGCTCGTGGCATGGTGCCGCGCCGAAGGCATCGCGGCCGACCCGCAAATCCGCGCCGTGCTCGTCCGGGGCGAGGAACGGCCTGCCTCCGCCGAAACATGGGCAAGATTGGGCGTGCCTCCCTCTACTCCGCTCGCCTATCGCCATGTCCGCCTGCTCTGCGGCGACAAGGTGCTGTCCGATGCGCACAACTGGTATCTGCCCGATGCCCTGACGCCGGGCATGCGGCACGCGCTGGAAACGACCGACACGCCTTTCGGCAAGGCCGTCGCCGCGCTGAACTTCAAACGCACCCGGCTGGCCAGCGAACGCGGGCAAGGCGCGGACTGCCCGGACGGAACCGTGCTCGCCCAGCATGCTCGGCTGAACCTGCCGGATGGAAGGCCGCTGGCGCTGCTGACGGAATGCTACACGGGCGAGATTCTGCCGGTGGAGTGACAGCTTTCCGGGAGCTTGACCGGGCGGCTTGCGGCTACCCGTTCGCCATGGATTGCTTCTGCCTGCGGCATCGCAATGACGAAGCATGGCGACATACCTCCCTCGTCATTGCGAGCGGCGAAGCCGTGCGGCAACTGGAAGTTAGCAAAGGCGACAGGGTGTAAACTTTGCAAAAACGCTGCGGATCGCTTCCCCTCCCCCCGCAACGAAAAAGGCCGGGAAGGTTTCCCTTCCCGGCCTTTCTATTTCGCGATGATCGCGCCAGCGATCAGGCGCCGTGGACTTCGGCCACGTCGATCTTGAGGCCCGGCCCCATGGAGGAGGACAGCGCGACTTTCTTCACATACTTGCCCTTGGCGCCCGAGGGCTTGGCCTTGACGATGGCGTCCACGAAAGCGGCGAAGTTCGCCTTCAGCGCGTCGTCGGAGAACGACATCTTGCCGATACCGGCGTGGATGATGCCCGCCTTCTCGACGCGGAATTCGATCTGGCCGCCCTTGGCCGCCTTCACGGCTTCGGCCACGTTCGGCGTCACGGTGCCCAGCTTGGGGTTCGGCATCAGGCCCTTGGGGCCGAGCACCTTGCCCAGACGGCCGACGATGCCCATCATGTCCGGCGTGGCGATCACGCGGCCATAATCGAGGTTGCCCGCCTGCATGTCTTCCAGCAGGTCTTCCGCGCCGACCTTGTCGGCACCGGCGGCCAGCGCCGCTTCCGCCTTGTCGCCGCGCGCAAAGACCGCGACCTTGACGTCCTTGCCCGTGCCCGAAGGCAGAGTGACCATGCCGCGCACCATCTGGTCGGCATGGCGCGGATCGACGCCCAGGTTCAGCGCGACTTCGATCGTCTCGTCGAACTTGGTGGTCTTGAGGTCGCGCAGTGCCTGGAGCGCTTCGGCGACGCCGTAGAGCTTCTGGTTGTCGCCCAGCTTTTCGGCCAGATTCTTCTGCTTTTTCGTCAGCTTCGCCATCGGATCAGCCCTCCACAACCTGAAGGCCCATCGAACGGGCGGAACCTTCGATGATCTTCGTCGCCTGTTCGATATCGTTGGCGTTGAGATCCTTCATCTTGGCCTCAGCGATCTCGGCAAGCTGCGAACGCTTGATCGTTCCGGCCGAAACCTTGCCCGGTTCCTTGGAGCCGGACTTGAGGTTGGCGGCCTTCTTGATGAGGAACGTCGCCGGGGGCGACTTGGTCACGAAAGTGAAGCTGCGATCCGCGTAGACCGTGATGATCGTCGGGATCGGCATCGCCTTTTCAAGTTCCTGCGTGGCGGCGTTGAACGCCTTGCAGAACTCCATGATGTTCACGCCGCGCTGACCGAGCGCGGGGCCGATCGGCGGAGACGGCGTCGCGGAGCCGGCAGGCACCTGCAACTTGATATAGCCTTCAATCTTCTTGGCCACGAAGGGCCTCCTTTCTTCCTGTCGGGCCGGAACCGGCCCTCAGAGTGAGCGGTCAGACAGAGGCGAAGCCTCCTCCCGCACGGAATCACCCTTGCTCCATGGAGCGCAAGCGAAGGCGCGCGCGTAGTCGAACCCGCGCGCGAAAGCAAGGACGTCCTCGTTACTTGACGAGTTCGACCTGCTCGAAATCCAGTTCGACCGGCGTGGCGCGTCCGAAGATCGAGACCGAAACCTTGACGCGGTTCTTGTCGAAATCCAGCTCCTCGACCACGCCGTTGAAGCTGGCGAAGGGGCCATCGAGCACCTTGACCGAATCGCCGATCTCGTAATCGACCGAAACGTGCTGGCGCGGCTGCGAGGCCGCCTGCTCGCGCGCGCCGAAATAGCGCGCGGCCTCGCGCTCCGAAATCGGCTGCGGCTTGCCGCTCGCGCCCAGGAAACCCGTGACCTTGGGCGTGTTCTTGACGAGGTGGTAGACATCGTCGTTCATGGTCAGTTTGGCGAGGACGTAGCCGGGCATGAACTTGCGCTCGACCTGGACTTTCTTGCCGCGCTTCACTTCCGTCACGGATTCGGTCGGCACTTCCACCGCCTCGACCAGTTGCGACAGGCCCATGCGCTCTGCCTCGGAGATGATCGAATCGCGCACCTTGTTCTCGAAACCGGAATAGGCGTGGATGATATACCAGCGGGACATGTCTGCTCTCTATGGATGGAGGGACGCGGCGGTCAGGCGAGCGACAGAAGCCAGCTGACCACGGTTCCGAAAAGGGAATCGATACCCAGGAAGAACAAGGCGAGAAGCAGCATCATGATCGCCACGAAGATCGCCGTCGTCACGGTTTCCTGACGCGTCGGCCAGACGACCTTGCGCGCCTCGGCGCGAACCTGATTGACGAATTCGCCGGGACTGATCTTGGCCATGACGTTCCTGATCCTGCCTGCTTCGTATGTTGCCTGCCATGCCTTCCGCCATGGGCCTATCGCCGCCCCGGCTTGTGCCGGGAGGGGCGGGATGGTCCGTCTTGTCGGAAGTGGATCGCGATCTAGCGGGGCGCGGGGCGATTTGCAAGCCGCAGCAGCAGGGAGCCGGGAACCCTTGCCACGATCCTGGCCCCGGCGGGCACCGCGTCCGGCCGCGGGCGGCCCACATACCACAGGTAATCCGCCTGCCGCGCGGGCGCGAACCGGCTGAGGTCGATGCGTTCGCCGCGCCGGTGGAACACGCGATGCGACGGATCGGCAAATTCCGGCCCGCCCTGTTTCAGCCGCAGCATGTGCACGCCGGGAATCGCGAAATGCGTGTTGACCAGCGCGTCCTTGCGCACGGTCGCATAGCTGGGCAGATGCTCGAAAGGATTGAGCGCCCAGCCTTTGCGCGGCAACAGCACCGCGCCCGCCACGCGCGCGCCTTCGGGGAGGCGGTCCAGCACCGTGAGCATGGCGCCCGCCTGCCGGTCGCTGGCGTGCCAGG
Organism: uncultured Novosphingobium sp.; assembly: GCA_964621355.1. GTDB lineage: Bacteria > Pseudomonadota > Alphaproteobacteria > Sphingomonadales > Sphingomonadaceae > Novosphingobium. The sequence continues at coordinate 41,353 of CAZUOV010000012.1, forward strand.
CCCCCGCCGTAACCGCAAGGCGCGTGAGGAACAGCCCGGCCGCCAGCGCCAGCAGCACGCCACGCCCACGGCCAGCGGCGCGGTATTGGACGGCCATGCAGCCGATCATCAACGCGATCGCGATCAGCCGGTAATCGGCATAGTCGCCGCCCCCGAAATGGCGCGGCATGACGATCGAAAGCGCCGCGAAGATCAGCGCCGCCCAGCCCAGCCTCCCGTCGATCCTGCGCCATGCCAACGCCAGCAGAATGACGCCGCACAGGATGGCAAGCGTCGCGACGTCAAAGAGCATCGACTGGTCCCGCATGGCCTGCAACCAGATACGGAACTTGTAGCTGGCTACGTTCGGCCCGAACGAAAGGCCGCCTTTCGTCCCTTCGGCCAGAAGCTGCGGGATAACGGCAAAGAACAGCGGCCACGGCGCGGCGAAAGCGCGCCAGTCCTTGCGCCGATGCCATTCATAGCCGAACACGAGAATACCGAGCGCGCCCCAGCCGGAAATATGGCACAGCCAGATACCAAGCCCCACCGGCACGAACAGCGCCCAGCGCCAGCGCTTCCCCTCAAGCCTGATCCACAACGCGAAAGCCAGCAGCGCCAGGGCCAGCGACAGTGTGAAATTGTAGAATCCCATCCCCATGGCGGGCGACCAGATCGTCGCGAAGGCCAGAAGCGGTCCGAACCCGATGGGACGGCCCAGCGCCCGCATCACGGCGACAATACCCAGACCGGTCAGCACCGGGATCATCAGGCCGACCAGCCAGCCCGCCGTTTCCAGCGGCAGGATCCGGCCCAGCCCGCTCATCAGCAGGTCCGCGCCCAGATTGCCGGTGAACATCCAGTCGAATTCGTAGTAGCGCGCCAGCCAGGGACTGCGGCCGCCATCCAGCATGATGTGGTAGCGCGCAAGGTGCGAGGGATAATCGGTAAGTTGCGGCCGTCCCGCCACCAGAAAAGGCAATGCCGCCAGCAGCGACAGCAGGACGCCGACGATCAGGCTCCCTCGAGCATCCTGCCGCGCATCCGTCTGGTTCATGTCCCGTGGCATGTGCATGGGCGCGGCTGATAATGCGGGATCGGACATTCGCCAACGGGCCGTTGCGCCGATTGACACCGATGTTGAGGAAAACGCTGGCAGGAGTGGCAGGATTCGAACCCGCGGCCCTCGGTTTTGGAGACCGATGCTCTACCAACTGAGCTACACTCCTGCGGGCGTTCGTGCCTCTAGTGGCTGACGAAGCGCATGGCAAGCGCCGATGAAACCATCCACGAAGGGCGCCGACCGATGGCGCCTTCCGGCTCCCCTTCGACGCGGCGCGGTGCTATGCACGCTGGCGTGCACGCCCGAAAGCAACCGGAAATCATCGCGCCAGAGCTGCTGATGCTGGCCTATCGCGGCGGCATCTTTCCGATGGCGGACCACCGCGACGATCCCGACATCTTCTGGGTCGAACCCCGCAAGCGCGCGATTCTGCCGCTCGACGGGCTGAAAGTGTCCCGTTCCCTGGCCCGCGCGCTGCGGCGCGAGCGTTTCCGCGTGACCTGCAACGCGGCCTTCGGTCAGGTGCTTGGGGAATGTGCGGCCCCGCGCCCAGGCGAGGACAAGGGCGAGGACGAGGGCGGCGAAAGCTGGATCAGCCGCCGGATCGCGGCCAGCTATATGCGGCTGCACGAACTGGGCCACGCCCATTCGATCGAATGCTGGCGCGACGACCGGCTGGTCGGCGGGCTCTACGGCGTGGGGTTCGACCGGGTGTTCTGCGGAGAGAGCATGTTCTCCCGCATGCCGGACGCCTCGAAAGTGGCGCTGTGCTGGCTGGTGGCCGCGATGCGCGCGGGCGGCTTCGCGCTGCTGGACTGCCAGTTCATGACGCCGCACCTCGAATCGCTGGGTGCGATAGAGATCACGCAAGCGCACTATGTGCGGTTGCTCAAGGCCGCTCAGCGTTCCGCGCCGTCCCCGGAAGCGGGCGAAGATGCGGGCGACGGGGATGGGGACGGAGATGGCGAAGCCGTTGCCCTGCCCGCCGCCTTCGCCGCGCTGCCCGGCGAAGCGGAAGGCGTCTCTTCCTCGCCGGGAAACTTCATCGCGCAATCCTTGACCCAGACATCATAGACCGGGTGTTCGACCACGTTCAAGGAAGGCGAATCCTTGAACAGCCAGCCGGAAAAGACGCTGCGCCACCTCAGCGGTTCGTTCGCGCGCGCGCGCTCCTGCACATAGACTTGCGCGAACGCGCCGGTTTCCTGCGGTTTTTCCCACGGCAGCGTGCGCTCGCACGTCTCCAGCCGGATGATGACATTGCCGAAACGCTTCGTTTCGCCGGACTTCATCACGATGTCCTGCGTCAGATTGTTGCGTTTGTTGAGCAGGCCCAGCGTGGCGACCCTGTCCTTGACCGGAGTGCCGTAATCGCTTTCCACCGCGGGCGCGCCGGCCGGGGCGGAGGCGACAGCCCTGGGCACGGCAGTCGCCGAATCCTTCGGCGTATCGCCGCCGCCCGCGCCGCACGCCGCAATCGCGCCTGTCAGCGCCAGCAGGCCCGCCACACCGGACCAGCGTCTGAAACCGCGAAGGATGCGATCTGCCTGCCACATGGGGGCCGCGTCAGGAATCCGGCGTCCAGGCCTCATAATCGCCTGTCGCCTTCGCGCGATGCCCGCCGCGTTCCAGCGCGCCTTGCGGACGATAGGCGCCCGAGGTTCCGGTGGCGTTGGGCGTATAATCGGCTTCCCAGATGCGCGGCGGCGGCAGGTTGCTTTCCGGCACGCCGCCATCGCCGAAGCTGCCGTGCAGCCAGCCATGCCATTCCGCCGGAACGCGGCTGGCGTCGTTGGCGCCGGAATAGATCACCCACCGCCGTTCCCGGCCGAAAGCATCGTTGTCCGCGCGCTTGCGTTCCCGGTAATAGCGGTTGCCCTGCGCATCGGTGCCCACCAGTTCGCCCTTGCGCGAACTGTAGAGCAGCGTTCCGATGGTGGCGCCGTCCCACCAGGTGAAGATCTTGCCGAAGATTCCCATGGCCTGCGCGTTAGCGCCTCTGGCCCCGCCTGCGCAAGCGCTACCAGCGCACCACATCGCCTTCGCCGATGCCCAGTTGCGCCGCCCGCCCGCCGTTCAGTTCCAGAACCGCCGAAACGGCCCCGCGCGAAACCAGCGGCGTTTCGTCATATGGCACGGCATTCGCCGCGATATTCCGCACGCGCCCGTCCGGCCCGATGAAAATGAGGTCCAGCGAAATCACGGTGTTGTGCATCCAGAACGAAGCGGATCGCGGCGGCTTCATCGGGAAGATCATGCCCTCGTCCACGCCCATCGCTTCCCGGAACATCAGCCCGCGCGCCTGCTCCGCCGATGTGCGCGCCACTTCCACCATGAACCTGTGCGAGCGGCCCTCGCTTTCGACAGTCAGCGGCACCACCGGCAGGCCGGACACCGGATGAACCGCTTTCGCGGCAGTGGAAGATGTGGCCGCGACATCGGCGGGCGCGGGAGAACACGCCGCGACGGCAAGGGCCGCGAACGCGGCGAGACATTTTCTCATTCGTTCTCCGTTTCCGCCCATCGTTCGGCATCCTCCACACTCGCCGCGCCCAATACCGCACGCGCCAGGGCGAGGCGATGGCCCGCGCGCAGCATCGCGGCAAGCTGCTTTTCCCGCACGGCACGGTCGGGCGGGCCGGCGCCGAACGGACCGAACCGCCGCTTGCGCGCCATGGTCAGCGCCGCGCGGCGCAGTTCAACCGGGGCAATCTCCAGTCCATCGCGCACGTCCCCGGCGATCCCCGCCGCGACAAGCGCCTGCGCCACCCGCCTGTCGCCATAGCCGCGCCGCAGCAAGCTCCCGCTCCGCGCCCGTGAATAGGCGGCATCGTCGATATAGCCCGCCGCCTCGAAACGATCCGCGATCGCGCCAACGGGCGGTTCGTCCACTCCGTCCCAGCCATGCTCGCGCAGCTTGCGCCGCAGATAGGATTCCAGCTTTGCCCGGCTCGTCGCGAACCGCGCGACATAGGCCAGGGCCAGTTCCTCCAGCCGCGGCGAATCGATGGGACGAGGCGTTTTCCTGCGGGGATTTGCGGATGGTCCGGTAACCATTTGCCCTAATCGTGCCACAGTCACCACGGAAGGGAAATGCGTCAAGGTGAAGGGATTTTCCATGCGCGGCTGGAAAAAATCGGCTAAGGCCCCTCATCCTTTCGCACAAACGGTTTAACAACAGCGGGTTAACACACATGGCCGACACCGCAACGCTGGTGACGAAGGCAAATCCGGGCATGGTTCCGACCCCGAACGAAGATGCGCTGCCCCGGCGAAACGCCGATTTCGCAACGTTCGCGGAAGCGCTCGACTATGCCGCGCAAGGCAGGCGCGGGCTTAACTTTCACGATCCGCGCGGCGCGCTGGCGCACGTCTATCCCTTTGCCGAGCTGCGCGAGGACGCGCTGGCGACGGCCCGTCGCCTGATCGCGCGCGGCGTGAAGCCGGGAGACCGCATCGCCCTCATCGCGGAAACGGGGCCGGATTTCGCCGCATTGTTCTGCGGCGCGATCTATGCGGGCGCGTGGCCGGTGCCCCTGCCCTTGCCCACCAGCTTCGGCGGCAAGGAAAACTATATCGACCAGATCTGCGTCCAGATGCAGAGCGCGGAACCGAGCATCCTGTTCTATCCGGCGGAACTGGCGGCCATCGCGGGCGCGGCGGCGCGGCGACAGGGCTGCGAGGACATGGCGTGGGACGATTTCGCGGCTGAGGATGCACCGCGGGTCGATCTGCCCGCGCTTGCGCCGGACGATATCTGCTTCCTGCAATATTCCAGCGGATCGACCCGCTTTCCGCACGGCGTCGCCGTCACGCACCGCGCACTCCTGCACAATCTGGCGGGGCACGGCATCGGCATGAAGCTGGAGCCGGCGGACCGCTGCATAAGCTGGCTGCCGTGGTATCACGACATGGGGCTGGTCGGCTGCTTCCTGTCGGTCATCGCCAACCAGGTGAGCTGCGATTACCTCAAGACCGAGGATTTCGCCCGCCGCCCGCTGGCGTGGCTGGACCTCATCAGCCGCAACCCCGGCAGTTCCATCTCGTATTCCCCCACTTTCGGCTACGACATCTGTGCCCGCCGCATTTCGAGCCAGAGCAGCGTCGCCGAACGCTTCGACCTTTCCCGCTGGCGCATCGCGGGCAACGGCGCCGACATGATCCGGCCCGATGTGATGCAGGGCTTCGTCAACGCCTTTGCCGACGCGGGTTTCCGGGCCGGTGCCTTCCTGCCCAGCTACGGCCTTGCCGAATCCACCCTGGCGGTCACGCTCATGCCTCCGGGCGAAGGCATCCGGGTGGAGCTTGTCGAGGAAGAGCGCCTTTCGGGCACGCCGCGCGATCTTTCGCGTCCCGCGCGCTATCGCGCCATCGTCAACTGCGGCAAGCCGGTGCGCGGCATGAAAGTGGAAGTACGCGGCGAAGCAGGCCACGCCCTGCCCGATCGCCACATCGGCAAGGTGTGGTGCAGCGGCGACAGCGTGATGCATTCCTATTACCGCGATCCCGAAGCGACGGCGGCTTGCATGGTCGACGGCTGGCTCGACACCGGCGACATGGGATACACGGCGGGCGGCTATCTGTTCATTGTCGGCCGGGCGAAGGACATGATTATCATCAACGGCAAGAACCACTGGCCGCAGGATATCGAATGGGCCGTGGAACAACTTCCCGGCTTCCATCAGGGCGATATCGCGGCCTTCGCCGTGGAAACCGAAAACGGCGAGGAAGTGCCCGCCGTCCTCGTCCATTGCCGCGTGTCCGACCCGGTCGAGCGCCTCAAGCTGCACGACGAGATCCGCGACAAGGTGCGCTCCATCACCGGCATGAACTGCGTCGTCGAGTTGGTGCCGCCGCGCACGCTGCCGCGCACCAGTTCCGGCAAGCTCAGCCGCGCCAAGGCCAAGAAGCTCTACCTCGAAGGGCAGATAGAGCCTTACAAGCTGGCCGCCTGAACGCGGCCGGTGCTCAAATAGCGCAGGGCTGCGCGATCAGCGCCACGCCGTAACGCGGAAAATCCACTCCCGGCAGATCGTCCGCCACGGCGCATTGCCCGGCGCGAACCGGCGCGCCGTTCACATGAAACACGCCTTCGCGCGGGATGACCAGCAACGGCGCATCGCCATAGCGCGCCGCCACCGTTTCGGGCGGCGGCCCCGCCACCTGATCGAGCCGGAACCACGGCCCGTCGCAAAGCGTGACCGTGCCTTCACGCGGCACCGCGGCATGCCAGCGCGCCCGGTCGTAAGGCTCGCCCCTGGCCACGGCCATGCCTTCGGCGAGGTGCAGTTCGCGAGGGCGCCCATAGTCATAGAGGCGATAGGTGACGTCGCTGTTCTGCTGCACTTCGATCAGGCTCACGCCCGCGCCGATGGCATGGACGGTGTTTGCCGGAACATAGAAGAAATCGCCCGGCGCCACGCTGTGCCATGTCAGCAAATGCTCGATGCTGCCGTCGATGGCGGCCTTGCGCATCGCATCCGCATCCAGCGGCGCGCCGAAGCCGATGCCCAGCTTCGCGCCAGGTTCGGCATCCACGATCAGCCAGCACTCCTCCTTGCCGTGGCCGGGCCGCTGCGCTTCGGACGGGTGGACCTGCACCGACAGTGCCTCGCTGGTGAAAATGTATTTCACCAGAAGTTGCGGCAGTTCGGGCGGCGGCTCGAACCAGATTTCGCCGATGCGCCTGCCGGGAACGGTCGTGAACGGCGCGGGAAGATCGTCCTTGCCCCACGGCTTCTCCATCTGCCGGACCGGCAGAATCCCGCTCATTGATTGACGGCCCCGCGCAGCTTGCCGACGGCCTGAACGCCGTCCGCCGACGTGACGAGCACATCGCCGCCGTCGACAACGACGATCACGTTTTCCAGCCCGATCACGGAAACGCGCGGTCCGTCGCTGTCGACAAGGACGTTACGGCAATCGACCAGTTCGACATCGCCTTTGGCGGCATTGCCCCATTCATCGCGCGCACGCGCGGCATGGAGCGCCTGCCAGTTGCCGATGTCGGACCAGCCCATGTCGGCGGGCACCATGGCGGCGCGCGCCGTCTTTTCCATGACGGCATAGTCCACCGATTCGCCTTTTATGGCGCTGAACGCGGCGGCATCAGGATGGAAACGCCTGCCCTCCTCGCGGCCCGCCGCGACCGATGCACGCACGGCATCGGCAATGTCCGGGCGATGCGCTTGCAGTTCGGCCAGGAAGTCCTTCACCCGGAAAGCGAAGATACCCCCGTTCCAGGCATAGGCGCCTGCCGCAAGGAATTGCCGCGCTCGTTCCAGATCGGGTTTTTCCACGAATTCCGCGACTCGGAAGCCCCGATTCGCAATCGCCTCGCCGCGCCGCAAATAGCCGAAACCCGTTTCCGGCGCCTTCGCCTCGATCCCGAACGAGACGAGCCAGCCCTCTTCCGCCAGAGCGGCGGCGGCACGGGCGGCGCGCTGGAACGCGCCGCAATCCGCGATATGGTGGTCGCTGGGGCAAACCAGCATCACGGCGTCCTCGGGCAAACGGCGAGCGGCGAGCGCGATGGCGGCGGCCGTGTTCTTCGCCGCCGGTTCCACGATGATCGCGGCATCGCCCGCGCCGCCGGTCTGCGCGTCCACATGATCGAGATGCGCCTGCCCCGTGACGACCACAGGCGCGGCGAAGCCCGCTTCGCGCCCGCAGCGCGCGATCGTCGCCTCGAAGAGTGTGCTGTCACCGACCAGCGGCAGGAACGGCTTGGGTTTCGATGCGCGGCTGCGCGGCCACAGGCGTGTGCCGCTGCCGCCGCAGAGAATGACTGGGACGATGGTGCTCATGGTGTTCCAGTGTAACGGCTGGGGTCTTAACAGGCTCCCACAACTTCACGATTTTTTGCCGGGATAGAACCAGCGCTGCCGCCAGCCGTAGACCGAAGCGACGGCGCGGCCTTGCGCATCCGTGGCCGGGCGGAACCGGAACCGTTCGGTCGCAAGGCGGCAGGTAATCGCATCGGCCTGGGCATCGCGGCTGGCGCGCGTGACGCGGCATCCCGTGACGCGCCCGTCCGCGCCGACGTTCAGCGCCACGATAACGTAGTCATCAATCCGCAAGTCCCGTGTTTCGCGCGGATAATCGCGCGCCGAATTGATATCGCCCGCGATCTTGACCGCCTTGGCCGCCGCACCGCCGCCGCCCGCGCCCGTTCCCGCGTTGCCCGAGCCCGTCCCGTCGCCCGTGCCGCCCGCGCCGGTCCCTTCGCCCGCCGAAGCCGCGCCCGCGCTCACCGCGCTTCCCGTGCCCGCCACTTTCGGCGCGGGACTGGGCGCCAGCGGGATCTTCGGTTTGGGCGCGGCCACTTCCCTGGGCGTCGCCTTCTTGCCAGCCGGTGCCGCGGCGCCTTCCGGCTCGGCAGGTTTGGGGACGGGCTTCGGCTCTGGTGTCGGCGAAGGCGGGGACGGGGGCGGGGGCGGGGGCGTCGCCACGGTGATGGAGAAAGCCGCGACGACTTCCTGCGCGATGCGGTCCGGCAGATCGGGGGCGAAGGCCCTCACTAGCGCCGCGACGGCCGCGACGTGCAGCATGACCACCAGCAAGGCCACCCCGAAGCGGGCCGGGCGCGGCGTCGATAGGTCTGCCTGCGTCATGGGATGCGAATATGCCATGTGGCCGCGCCACGGGCAATCACGCGCAAGGAAAGCGGATCAGCTTTCCGCGAAGGCGAAGGGCTGAGTCGTGCGGCGATAGTCGTCCGGCAGGATCTCGCGCCCGATCGGCGGCGCGGAGCGGGCGGGACAGGCCTCGCGGTGGCACAACCGGCACGACACACCGATGGGCGTCGCCGGAACCGCACGCGGATCGCTGCCCCGCGCATAGATCAAGCGCGGCGCATGTTCCGCCGCGCAGGCCAGCGCAACGGCCCGCCGCACACGCGGCATGCCGTGCGCGCCCCCGCCCTGAGTCACGGTGCGCGCAATGGAAAAGAACCGCTGGCCTTCGGGCAGTTCCAGCCACTGCGTCACGATCTGCCCCGGCGTGGAGAACACCGAATGGACGCTCCACAACGGACAGCCGCCGCCATGCGCGGCAAAAGGAAAACCAGCGCCGTCCAGCCGCTTGGACACGTTGCCCGCCTGATCGACGCGGATGAAGAAGAACGGCACGCGCTCCTGCCCCGGCCGGTTCAGAGTGGTCAGCCGGTGCGCCACTTGCTCGAAGCTCATGCCGAACTGGCGGGACAGCGCCTCCACGTCGTAATGCCGCGCCTCCACCGCGCGCGCAAAGCGATCGTATGGCATGAGCAGCGCGGCGGCGGCATAGGCGGCCAGCGACCGGCGCACGAGATTGGCGCTCGTTTCAGACGCAAAAGCCGTGTCGTGCAGGATGCGGGCCAGATCCTGCCGCATCGCGGTATAGGCGATGTGCGTGGCAAGCTGCCAGGCGCGGCCCGGCGCATCGAGCGTATCGACTAGTAGCAATTCGTCGTTGTGCCGGTCATAGCGGCGCAGGGTATCCATCAGCACGTCCGGCGGCAGGAAGCGCGGGCGCGTGCCCCTGGCGCGCAGCCAGGCTTCGCTTCCTCCCGCCGTCGCGATTTCCCCAGCCAGTTCCTCGGCGCGCGTTTCCAGCGACGGGAAGTGGTTGCGCTGCGCCGTGAAATAGCGGCGAACCTCGGTAAAGGGATCGGGCTGTTCCACGCTGCCGCCCGAAACGCGCTGATCGGCCAGCGCCTCCTGCTCCCGGCGCCAGGCCCCGTAAAGACGCAGCAGCGCCTCGCTGATGCCGGGAAAGCTGGTGGCAAGGTCCGCCACTTCGAGCGCGGGCAAGTCTATGTCGGAGAAGATCGGATCGCGCAGCACATCGCCGATACGGCGGGCATAGCCTTCGGCGTCCTCAGCGGCGATGTCGCCGATGTCGAGGCGATAAGTCCGCGCCAGCCGCAGCAGCAGGTCCGCCGTCACCGGGCGCTGGTTGCGTTCCAGCAAGGCGACATAGCTGGGCGAGATACCCAGATCGTCGGCCATGACCTGCTGGGTCAGGCCCAGTTCACGCCGCAACCGCTTGATGCGCGGGCCGATATAGAGAGGCTTCGCTTCCGCCACGGCCCCTTATTGTCTAATTCTTACATCTTTACAACAGATGATTGTAAAGATTGACAGCGCGACTCCGCGACGCATTCCCATGTTGCACTGCACACATTATCCGCAGCGCCAGTTATCAACGCCTCCGGCAAGGAACCAGCATCGTGACCTATCAGCAGAACATCGTCGAAGCCGACCAGGCCATCGGCCGTTTCCAGCAGACCTGGAGCGGCATCGAAGCGGAAAACGTCGCGCGTATGCGCCTCCAGAACCGCTTCCGCACGGGCCTCGACATCGCGAAATACACCGCGAAGATCATGCGCGAGGACATGGCCGCCTATGACGCCGATCCGGCGAACTACACGCAGTCGCTGGGTTGCTGGCACGGCTTCATCGGCCAGCAGAAGCTGATCTCGATCAAGAAGCATTTCGGCACCACCAAGCGCCGTTACCTCTATCTCTCCGGCTGGATGGTCGCCGCGCTGCGCAGCGAGTTCGGCCCGCTGCCCGACCAGTCGATGCACGAAAAGACGAGCGTGCCCGCACTGATCGAGGAACTCTATACGTTCCTCAAGCAGGCGGACGCGCGCGAACTGGGCGGCATGTTCCGCGATCTCGACGCCGCGCGCGAAGCGGGCGACGAAGTGAAGGCAAAGCAGATCCAGGCCGCCATCGACAACTACGAAACGCATGTCGTTCCCATCGTCGCCGATATCGACGCGGGCTTCGGCAACGCGGAAGCGACTTATCTTCTCGCCAAGAAGTTCATCGAGGCGGGCGCCTGCTGCATCCAGATCGAAAACCAGGTCTCGGACGAAAAGCAGTGCGGCCACCAGGACGGCAAGGTCACTGTCCCGCATGAGGACTTCCTCGCGAAGATCCGCGCCGTGCGCTATGCATTCATGGAACTGGGCGTGGACGATGGCGTCATCGTCGCCCGCACGGACTCGCTGGGCGCGGGCCTGACCAAGCAGATCGCCTGTGTCCGCGAAAAGGGCGACATCGGTGACCAATATAACAGCTTCCTCGATTGCGACGAAGTCGACGCCGGCCAGATCGGCCACGGCGACGTGTTCATCTCGCGCGACGGCAAGCTGCTGCGTCCGAAGCGCCTGCCTTCGAACCTCTTCCAGTTCCGCCCCGGAACAGGCGAGGACCGTTGCGTGCTGGACTGCATCACGTCGCTCCAGAACGGCGCGGACCTGTTGTGGATCGAAACCGAAAAGCCGCACATCGGCCAGATCGGCGGCATGGTGAACCGCATCCGCGAAGTGATCCCCAACGCCAAGCTGGTCTACAACAACTCGCCCAGCTTCAACTGGACGCTGAACTTCCGCCAGCAGGTGTTCGATGCGTGGCAGCAGGCGGGCAAGGACGTTTCGGCCTATGATCGCGCCAGGCTGATGAGCGTCGATTACGACAACAGCGACCTCGCCGCCGAAGCCGACGAGCGCATCCGCACCTTCCAGAAGGACGCGGCGCGCGAAGCGGGTATCTTCCACCACCTCATCACGCTGCCGACCTATCACACCGCCGCGCTGTCGACCGACAACCTCGCCAGGGAATACTTCGGTGAACAGGGCATGCTGGGTTATGTCAAGGGCGTGCAGCGCCAGGAAATCCGCCAGGGCATCGCGTGCGTCAAGCACCAGAACATGGCGGGCTCCGACATCGGCGACGACCACAAGGAATACTTTGCCGGCGAGGCCGCGCTGAAGGCGGGCGGCAAGGACAACACTATGAATCAGTTCGCGGCATAGCTACGCTGCGGGAGACGGGCAGCCGCCGGTAAAGGCGGCGGCTCTCTCCAAGGAAAGGGATCAAGACCATGAGCGAACCGACACGCTCCCGCGCCGTGCTTTCGAACGAGGACTTCAAGCTGTTGCAGGAAGCCGTGCGTTTCTACATCCAGCACCATGAGGACGATCCCATTTCGTCGAAATACAGCAATCTCTATCATCGGCTCGGCAGCGCCCGCGGGCGCTGACGCGCCGTCCGGTCTTTCCTGGGGAGGAAAGTATGGCCCGCCGCGCCCCCTGATGCGCGGCGGGCCATTTTTTTGCGGCGGCGGAGACAATGCACGCCTGAGACGTTAACACCGCGTCATGCCGGAAATCGCGACACTCACGCTGAACCCCACGATCGACATCGCCTACGAAGTCGATCGCGTCTTTCACACACACAAGATGCGTACCCGCACCGAACACTATGCACCGGGCGGCGGCGGCATCAACGTCGCTCGCGTCGTCGTCAGGCTGGGCGCGAACGCCCGGTGCTTCTATCTGTCCGGCGGCGCCACCGGGCCCGCCTTCGACGGGCTGATCGACCTCCATTGCCTCGCCCGCACGCGCATCGCCATCGAAGGGCCGACCCGGATGGCCACGGCGGTGCTGGAACGCGAGAGCGGCAAGGAATTCCGCTTCACGCCGCAAGGGCCGGAGATAAGCGAAGCGGAATGGACGGCATGCCTGCGCGCTCTGGAGCAGGCCCGCTGCGCCATGCTGGTCGCCAGCGGCTCGCTGCCGCCCGGCGTACCGGATGATTTCTATGCCCGCGTCGTGGCCATGATGCGCGCCCGAGACGTGCCCGTGGTGCTGGATTCGTCCGGCCCGGCCCTGCGCGAAGGACTGGCGGCGGGCGGCGTGCTGCTGGTGAAGCCGAGCCTTGGCGAATTGCGCCAGTTGATCGGCAGGGACGTGGACACCACGGACGAAATCACCGCCGCCGCGCGGGATATCGTCGCGCGCGGACAGGCCAGGATCGTCTGCGTCACGATGGGCCATCGCGGCGCGGTGCTGGCGCACGAAGGCGGCACGAAATTCATGGCCGCGCCGGAGATAGAGGCAAAGAGCGCGGTAGGCGCGGGCGACAGCTTCGTCGCCGCCATGGTCCATGCGCTGTCGACGGGGGCGTCCGTGGAAGATGCCTTCTGCCGGGGCATGGCGGCAGGCGCGGCGGCCGTCCTCACGCCCGGTTCCGGCCTTGCCTATCCCGACGATATCGACCGGCTGCACCGGCAGATATGCGGGGGCTGAGCAAGGCGTTCAGCGTTTCAGGCAGGGGCCGCTGCAGTGGCGGAAAGTGATGTCCCGGCCATGCCGTTCGAACGTCAGGCCACTCTCCCCGCGCACGAGCGGCGTCGCGGCGAAAGCCACTTTGCCCAGTTCGTTCGGATCGAACCGGACGACGATTTCGCGCCCGGCGCCGACCGGCAACGGATCGCTCGTCACGTCGAACACCGGCAGCGTGACTCGCACCGATTCGGGAAGCGCCTCTCCATGCCCGTCCGGCCCGATGACAAGGTCGTCCTCCACGAATTGCAGGGCACGATGCCTGCCGCCCGCATAAGTCGCGATCAGGGCGAAATACTGCACCGAAAGGCCGCGCGGCGGGCGGAGCGTGATCTTCATACCCTCCCCCTCGCCCGCCGTATCGGAGATCAGCGCGTAACGCGGCGGGTTCACCGGATCGCTGGTCAGCAACACGGTGTCGCCCCGTACGCGCCATGTTCCTTCGGCCTCCTCGTCCAACGCGCCGTAGGACAGCATATAGCGGAACCGGCCATTGCCCGACAGTTCGAGCGTGGAGGCCATCTCGAACCCGCTGCCGTCATAAAGGCCCGTCAGGCACAGCGGCGGCGCTTCAGCGGGCGCCTGCGCGCCAGCCGCCACGGCCGCCAGCACGGCGAGCAAGCCGCCCGTCACGGCGCTTCGTCCAATATCCGGTCCATTCGGGCGTCATGCCCGGACAAACCGTTCCCCGCAATCGCCCTTGCAATCGCGTGCCGGGAAGATGAACCTGCCGCCCGCCCCTTATCGCCCGATCCACGACAGGAGACGCCCATGCCCGCAACCCGCATCGAACGCGACACCATGGGCGAAATCGCGGTCCCCGCCGAGCGGCTGTGGGGCGCGCAGACGCAACGCTCGCTGGAAAATTTTCGTATCGGCGATCAGCGCATGCCCATTGCCGTCGTTCATGCCATGGCGCGCATCAAGCGGGCCGCGGCAAACGTGAACGGCAGGCTGGGCCTCCTGCCGATACCGCTGGGCGAGGCCATCGGCGCGGCGGCGCGCGAAGTGATCGACGGCCGGCTCGACGATCATTTCCCGCTGGTCGTGTGGCAGACCGGCTCCGGCACGCAGACCAACATGAACGTCAACGAAGTGATTGCCAACCGGGCGAACCAGATGCTCGGTGGCGCGCCGGGCGACAAGGCTCCCGTGCATCCCAACGATCACGTCAACATGGGCCAGTCCTCCAACGACACCTTCCCCAGCGCGATCCGCGTCGCTTCGGCACTGGCCATCGAACGGCATCTGATCCCGTCGCTGCACGCCCTGCACGACGCGCTCGACGCCAAGGCGCGGGAATGGGCGGGTATCATCAAGATCGGCCGCACGCACACGCAGGACGCCACGCCCATCACGCTGGGGCAGGAGTTTTCGGGCTATGCCGCGCAAGTGGCGGACGGGATCGAGCGCATCGGCCTGACCATGCCCGGCCTGTTGCAACTGGCGCAGGGCGGAACGGCGGTCGGCACGGGATTGAACGCACCGGCGGGCTTCGGCGAAGCCGTGGCGGAGGAACTGGCGCGGGATACCGGCCTTGCCTTCACCGGCGCGCCGAACAAGTTCACGGCGCTGGCGAGCGAGGACGGGCTTGTCTTTACGCATGCGGCGCTCTCCGCGCTGGCGATGGGGCTCTACAAGATCGCCAGCGACATCCGCCTGCTGGGATCGGGGCCGCGCGCGGGGCTGGGCGAACTGGCCCTGCCGGAAAACGAGCCCGGCTCCTCGATCATGCCGGGCAAGGTCAATCCGACCCAGTGCGAGGCGATGACTCAGGTCTGCGCGCGCGTGTTCGGCAACCATGCGGCAATGACGTTCGCGGGAAGCCAGGGCCAGTTCGAACTGAACGTCTATCGCCCCGTGATGGCGGACGCGATGCTGCAATCCATCCGCCTGCTGGGCGACGCGGCGGCGAGTTTCACGCGGAATCTGGTGCTGGGGCTGAAACCGCGCGAGGACAACCTGCGCGCGGGCGTCGAACGCTCGCTCATGCTGGTAACGGCGCTGGCGCCCGTGATCGGGTATGACCGCGCCGCCGCCATCGCCAAACATGCCCATGCCAAAGGCGTGACCTTGCAGCAAGCGGCGGAGGAACTGGCCGGGCTGAGCACCGAGGATTTCACCCGCGCCGTCCGGCCGGAGGACATGCTCGGGCCGGAAAGGCGCTAGGGCCGATCGACATTCAGATGATGGCGTGACGAAAATGGTGGCTTTCCGCGACCCGGAGCGCAGCGTATTTCCTATACGTGAGCACCGGAAGCGCGGAAAGCCGCCATTTGCAGGCCGTCAGGGTTGAATGTCGATTGGCCCTAGTTGCCGGACGGGGAAGCTGTCGGGATGGGACTTTCCATCGCGCCACTCGCCTTCGCCGTCAGTTCCGCGTCGATATCCCGCGCCATGCCGCCGATGGTGTCCGCCGCTTCGGCGTAGCGCTCGTCGAAGCTCTTTTCCCGCTGGCATCCGGCCAGCAGAACGACAGTCATCAGGACAAGGCCCACGCGCATCAATAGTTCTTCTTCACGCGCAAGTTGAGTTCGCTGCCGCCCGAACCGCCCGCCTGGCTGAGCAGCGAGAGCCACTTGGTCAGCGCGATCTCAAGCTGCGTGGCCGTGAACCCGCGCGCGTCGGTGATGACTTCGACGTAGATGTCGTCCGTGATGTATTGTCCGGCGGCCAGCGCCGTGCCGCGCCCGTTCGCCTCGTCGGCGCCGAGGATACGCAACCGGTCGACACCCGCGGCGGAGCGCAGCTTGCCGAGCGGATTCAGCCCGCCGCCCCCACCGCGCAAGGCATTGAGCGACGAGGCCAGTTGCACGGCCTGGATCGCCGACAGGTTCGAGATCGAACTGCCGAACAGGATGCGCGCCATGATCTCGTCCTGCGGCAACCCCGGAATGCTGGTGAACGTGACTTGTGGGTTCGACGATCGTCCCGACACGTTCACGTTGACTGTCACGTCCTCGATATCCTCGGTCGCCTGCATGGTGACGGTGGGGTCTATCGGCGATCCGCCGGTGAACAGCAGGCGCCCCTCATTGAGATCGAAGGAACGCCCGGCGAAGTCCAGGTTGCCGCGCAGGAGTTCCACCTCGCCGGTCACGGTGGGCGCGGCGCTGGTGCCGCCGACGCGGAAATTCGCCTTCCATTCGGAATCCAGCCCCATGCCGGATACGTAGAGTTCCTCGGGCGCGGAAAGCTGGATATCGAGACGGACAAGCTGGAACATGCCGGGCGACGCCTTCGCGGGTTCGTCCCCGGTGATACGCTGCGGCCCGCGCGCCGGCTTGAACCGCACACCCGTCAGTTCCGGCACTTGCGCCGCCCCTTCGCGCACGATCTTGTAGCGCGTTTCCGGCAACCGCAACCGGCCGGAAAGCAGCGCCGTCTGCCCCGTGGCCTTGGTCAGCCGCAAATCGCCCGTCGCGCGGGCGGACAGCGCATCGCTGCGGGCAAGGCGCGCATTGTCGAGCGTGGCGGAAACATCCATCGGATAGCCCGCCTCCGCCGAAAGGCTCACGAAGCCTTGCGCCGATACCGTGCCGTTCCCGGCATTGGCGGTCAGCTTTTCGATGGTCAGGCGGTCTCCGGTGAAGCGCCCGTCCACCGCGATCCGGGTCAGTTGCGTGCCGTAGGCCTGGTTTTCATAGCGCAGGCGGTTCGCGCGGATCACACCATTGAGGCAGGGCGCCGAAACGCGGCACGAGAAATCCGCCGCGACCGCGATGGGGCCGCGCAATTCGTGCCCGGCCTGACCGGCGAAAGACAACAGCGTGCCGGAAGGACCGTTATAGCGGATGCCGCCGCTCAACGGCGCGGCGAAGAGACGTTCGGTCCAGCTTCCCGCGCCCGGTCCCAACGGGCGCATCGTCGCCGCCAGCCGCCCGATCACGGTGCCCCGCTCGCGGAACACAGCACGCGCCTCGCCGCCATCGGGCAGCAGCTTGCCCACGAAATTGACGTCCAGCGGATCGCTGACCAGGGCCGATGTCGTGCGCGTGAACCGGCTGATGGAAAGTCGCGCGTCGGCGCGGGGGAAAGCACCGGGGTGGGCTTGCTCGAAATCGAGGCTGCCGGTCGCCTTGCCGCCGATCCCCAGCCCCGGCATGAACGCGTTGAACAGGGCCAGGTCCATCCCGTCCATCCGGCTTTCGACCGTGATGCCCGCGCCGTAACGCCCCGCCAGCCGCACATTGCCGGAACCGAAATCAATGCGCGTCGGCAGCAGTTCATAGTCATCGGCGCCGGGAACGATGCGTGCCGGACTGGCCGTCTTGAAGGCGATGCCGCGCGCGCGGCCATCCAGCATCACCCGCCACAGCTTTGGTGCGAGTTGGGCGTTGAGCGCCGCGCGGAACGGCACGCCGCTGGTCCCCTCGATCATCGCCTTGGCCTGCCCCTTGCCGTCGCGGTAATCCACCAGCACGCGCGCCGCCGCCAGATCGAACGCGCCGATGCGTGTTTGCGATAGCTGCGCGTCCGCCACGATCCACGGCTGGTCGTAGAGCACTACGCGCGCATCGACGATGGCGGAGCCGATGGCGAGGTTCGCCGGGCCGGGCAGGACCGTGTTGTTCGCGCGCAGATTGGCGAGCACTTCCTGATACTTGCCTTGCGCGCCCAGCCGCACGACGCCGCCCAGCCCGCGCCCGCTCGCCGTCAGTTCTCCCGCGAAAGGCCCTGCCGCCGTCTGCCTGAGCGAGCCCGCGAAATCTATGCCGCCAAGGTTGGCGCTGGTGATGGCAAGGCTTGTCCCCCCGCTCGTGCCCAGGATCACGTCCGCCGTCAGCGGGCCGTAGTCGGTATCCCCCGTCGCCGCGAGACGATAGCCGCCCGTAGCGCCCGTCACGCGCGCGCGCAGATTGGCAAGGCCGATGCCAAGGCCGGGGCGATCCGCCGTGACGACGGCATCGGGGCTGGCGATGGTGCCCGCGACCTGCACGCCAAGCAGCCCATATTGCCGTGACACGCCATTGGCATTGAGCACGATCCGCCCGCCATCGGGCGAGTAGCTGCCTTGCCCGCCCGTCACGCGCAGCAAGGGCGCTTCCAGGCGGAGGTTGGCGAAGCGCACCACGCCGTCAGCGCCGTAGCGCACATCGCTGGACGCGACGGCATTGCCGCCCAGAAAGCTCTCGACACCGGAGTTCAGCAGGCGAGTGGACCGCGCCCGCACCTTGCCCGCCATGGCAAAGCCCTGCGCTTCGGACTGCAACTCCATGTCCGTGGAGACATTGAAGATGCCGACGCTTTCGATGCGATAGTCGTCAATCCTGCCGTTGATGGCGCCGGTATAGAACCCCCTGGAAACATCCGCGACCAGAATGGTCCTGGCGTCGATCCGGTCCGAGCGGAGGCGCATGTTGTCGGACAGGATGCGCGTGCCGTCCACAGCAAGATCGCCGTCCAGCCGCACGTTGACGAGCGATCCGCCCGCCACGGTGTCCAGTCCGGTGATCCGCGCCGCCCGCGCCGCGACGGGAATCACGATCCGCCGCGCATCCACCCGCGCTTCGCCTGAAGCGGTCAGCCGGTTGATCCCCATGTCGTTCCCCCCGCTGCCCATCGCCAGCCGGTCGGCATGCAGCGCATAGACCACTTTCGGCGTGGCGAAGGGGCCGTTCAGCGTGAAGATGCCGCGAAGGCCGCTGCCCGAAAGGTTGGGCGCCAGCGCCGAAGGTTTGAGCAGCGTGAAAGCCAGCTTCAATTCCTCGAACCGGTTTTCGGACAAGTCGACCAGGCCGTTCGGCGTCAGCGCGAAAGCGTCGCTGCTGATGGAGCCGGACAGCGTGGCGCGCCGTTTCTCCCACGCCGCCGTCAGATCGACATTCGTGACGGGGCCGAGCAGCGATGCCGTTGGCCCCGTCGCCAGCCGCGACACCCGCGTCGGCCCGTGCAGGCGGAACGTGCCGTCCCGCCCGGTGAAAGCCAGCTTCGCCAGTTCCTGTCCGTCATAGGTGGCGTCCAGCGCGCCGTTCCATGCCTTCCATTCGCCGCGCCCGGTGGCGCGGATGGCGAGCGGCGCCTCGAACCCGGCCAGCGCCGCGACGACGCCGTCCTTCGGCGCATCGACTCGCAGGTCTATCGCCAGCCGGTCCTTTGCCGGCACCGCATCGAGCACCAGCTTGAGCAGATCGCCGCCGCCGTCCCCTTGGCCCGCGATGGTGCGCCCGTCGAAAGTGATCTGCGCCCGGCCGTCCGCGATATGCGCCGCACCCGCCAGCGACAGGTCGCGGCGTTTCCCCGTCACCGGCTTTTCGGCGATCAGCCGCGCGACGGAAAGCTTGCCGACGTCGATGTCGATATCGGGGAGCAGCGGCTCCTCGCTCGGCGGCGTGGGCGCGAACTCGGGGGCGCGGCGCAGGTTCATGCGCTGCGCCGTTGCCGAGCGGATATCGACGTGATTGCGCAGATAGGCGAAGGGCCGCCAGTCGATCGCCACTTCCGGCGAATAAAGGAACTCACCGTTGGGATCGTGCAGCGACAGCCCCTTCACGCGCATCCTGCCATAGATCGAGCCTTCGATCCGGCCAACGCGGATGCGCATGCCATTCTCGAACCTGAGACCCGCGATCTGGTCCGCCACAAAGCGGTGGCCCGGCCCCGTATCCAGCCCGAAGACGATCAGCGCGGCGAGCGCCGCCAGCCCCAGAACGGCGGCCACCCCTGTCTTGACCAGCCGCACGCGCCAGCCGTCCCGGCGCTTCGGCGCGTCCGCGGGGCCGGATTCAGCGGGACCGGGCTCAGCGGGTTCGAGCGGGGCTGCATCCGTCATCAGAACGCCTGCCCGATGGAAACGTAGACATTGAAACGGCTTTCGCCCTTGCGCCGGTCAAGCGGCGTGGCAATGTCCAGCCGCATCGGCCCGAAATTGGTATAGAAGCGCCCGCCCACGCCCACGCCATAGCGCAAATCCTTGAATTGCGGCGTGGTCGAGGCATAGGACTGGCCCACGTCCACGAAGCCGACCACACCGAAATTGCCGAAGCGATAGCGCACTTCCGCCGCCGCTTCGTTCAGGCTGCGCCCGCCGACCGGATCGCCGTTGGGATCGAGCGGTCCGAGCTTCTGGAAGCCGAAGCCCCGCACCGATCCGCCGCCGCCCGCATAGAACCTGCGCGATGGCGGTATCTCCACCAGCGTCGCGCCCTGGATCGTGCCAACCCGCGCACGGGCCGCCAGAACCAGCGAATCGCTGACCGGAAAGTATCCCGACGCATCGAGCCGGGCGCGAACGTAGGGATGGAAGCTCCCCCGCAGCGACCCTTCCGGCTCGATCAGCGCGGTCAGCCGGCCGCCCTTCGTCGGATTGAGCAGGTCGTCGGTGAGGTCCAGCCCCACCTGCCCCGTCAGCCCGCCGATGAAATAGGTCTTGCGGTCGCGCTGCTGCTTCGTGAAATCGTAGACTTTCTCCGCCGTCGCCAGGATCTGCCCACCGAAGGCATATGTCAGCTTCTTCTGCCAGATGGGCGTGGAAGCATAGCTCATCGTGGCGGCAACGCGGCCGGTATAGGCGCTGAATGCCTCGTAATCGGCATGAAGCGCTTCGGCCACGACCTCGAACGTGCGGTCGCGCTGCCCGGCATTGGACCGGCGGAACGTCGCGCCCAGCCCCTGCTCCTTGGTGCCGGCCACGCCATGCAGGATCAGCGCGCCTTCGGGCGGGAACAGGTTGCGATGCGTCCAGCTTCCCTCGGCGCGGAAGCCCTGCCCCGTGCCATAGCCCACCGTGCCCGCGATAGTGCGCGGCGGCCCCGCGTCCTGCCTGACGAGCATCGTCACGTATTCGGTGTCGTCACCCGCGCTTTCCCCGCTGCGCTTCGGCTCGACCGCCACGGTGGAGAACAGGCCCGTCGCGACCAGCGCCTGCCGCAGATCGTCCACCTTGCGGCTGTCATACAGATCGCCGCGCCGGAACCGGGCCAGCACCGAAACATGATCGGCATCGAACGCCAGATCGCCTTCGGTGGTGAAGCCGCCGAAACGCGAACGCGGACCGATATCGACCGGCAGCGTATAGACGCCATCGCCCGTCTCCCTGTCCAGCAGGATATCGCGCTGCCCCACTTCGGCGAAGGCATAGCCGTTCTGCGGCAGCGCTATCGCCACTTGCGCCTCCGCGCCCTGGATCCGGTCCGCCACGACCGGCTCGCCCACCCTGAGCGCGAGATTTTTCTCTATCAGCCCCGGCGGCACGGTGGGCCGGGCCTGAACCACGATGTCCGACAGTGTATACCGGTTGCCCGGCACCACATCCAGCACAGCCAGAAACGGCTGTCCGTCCTCGGTGTCCGACCGGTCTATCCGCGTCGTCACGCGCGCGTCATACCAGCCTTCCGATGCCAGGATGCGCTCCACCAGTACGCTGTCCTCGGCCAGCCGCGCGGATATCATGGCGACATTCGCGGCTTTCCTGTCGCCGTCCCTGAGCGCGGAAAGTTCCCTGAACAGGCCGCGCAGATGCGCATCGGTTTCACCGTCGGCGGCGGCCAGCCCGTTCACTTGCGCCCGGTAGCGGACTTCGGCGTCCTCGTCTTCGGACGCCGCTTCCGCGAACCTGATCCGCGAAACGTCAAATTCGTCGATAGGGGGCAACGGCTCGTTGAGAGCGGCATCCGTGACAGGCGCATCGCCGATCAACTCGCGCGTCCGGCCATCGGCCAGCGCCGGGTCGTCCAGCGGAGCGGCCTGCCCGTCCGCCGGATTCGCGCCCGATTCCTTCGCCGCGATCGCGCGCTCGAACGCCTCGATGGATTCCAGCGGACGGTCCAGTTCGGGGTCGTCCGCCACATCGAGCGAAGGGATCGCCGCATTGAACTCGGCATCGGGAATGATCGTCTCGACTTGCGGCAAGGCCGCGTCCGCGGGCGCAACAGGGACGGAGACGGAACCCGCCCGCAATTCATCAGGATCATCCGGCGAATCGCCCGCCCGCTCCCGCGCGTCTCCCGATCGGGCGGAAGCCGGTTGCGCCAGCGCGGGCTGCGAGGTGACCATGGTTGCAAACGCAAGGCTGCCAAGCAGAGCGGCACGCATGGAACTTGTCTGCGGCCTGACTATTATCCTACGCACACAACCCCGCTCGCTACGGCCACGCTCGCTACGGCGACCTGACGACAATGGACTGACAGAGACCCGACCTTGGCGCCCGTCAACATTTCTTCACCAACGCCGCCCACTGCCGATCGTTCCGCCGATGCCGACGCCGGCATCATCCCCGGCGACGATGCATCATCGCCTGCCGACGCGCCGGGCGCAACCGCTGAATCGCCATGGGCCATGCCAAAAGCCGCATGGTTACAGATTGTTAGGCGCGTCTGGGTGATGATCGGCTTTCACGCGATAGCTCTGCTGGCGGCGGGAGTCGCGTTCTATGCGTTCCTGGCGATCACGCCGATCTTTGCCGCGACCGTGATGATCTATGGCCTTGTCGGCGATGTGGACACCGTCCAGCGGCAGATGACCGAGATCGCCGAAGTCGTCCCCGCCGAAGCCGCCGGATTGCTGGAGGACCAGTTGCTGGGCGTCGTCAGCACCAGCGCCGGAGTGACCGGAATCGCCCTCGTCATCGCGCTGTTCTTTGCGATCTATGGGGGAATGCGCGCCGCGACGGGCCTGATCGGCGCGCTCAACATCATCAACGGAGAGCACGAGACGCGCGGAATCGTCTCCCTGACATGGCGCGCCGCCGCTCTCACGGTCGGCGCCGTGTTCATTGCGCTGACCGGCCTTGTCAGTGGCAGCGTTTTCGCCTGGCTCCAGATGCAGACCACCACCATCGCCGGAGCGGGGACGGAATTGCTGTTCCACGGGCTGACATGGCTGGCGGCCATCGCGCTGGGTTCGGTGGGCTTCGCGCTCATCATGCGCTTCGGGCCGGACCGGAGGCCGGCCAAATGGCGCTGGCTGGCGCCGGGCGCCCTGATCGCCACGCTGCTGTGGCTGGCGGTTTCGTTCGGCTTCTCGCTCTATGTCGCGACGATTGCCGACTACAACGCCACTTACGGTTCGCTCTCCGCCGTGGTCGTATTCCTGATGTGGCTGTTCCTTTCAGCCTACGGCGTCCTCGTCGGCGCGACGCTCAACGCGGAAATTGAGCGGCAGACCGCCTGCGATACCACGGCGGGGCCACCTCTGCCCATGGGCGAGCGCGGCGCGGTTCTGGCCGATCAGGTCGACGGCACCGTGCCCCGGCTCGCCACGCTGGAACGGCGGCGCAACCGGCGGGCGCGGCACGCCTGCGACGAGGCGGCGGCACGCGCGCGGGATTGAACCGGCCCGCCGCGTTATTCCTCGTCATCCGCATCCTGCCAGCCATCTCACGCGCATCCCTGCCACCCTTTCCCCATACCGGACGGTATCATAGACTAGGCCGGCGCGATCCGAAGGCAAGACGGTCAG
Organism: uncultured Novosphingobium sp.; assembly: GCA_964621355.1. Lineage (GTDB taxonomy): Bacteria > Pseudomonadota > Alphaproteobacteria > Sphingomonadales > Sphingomonadaceae > Novosphingobium. The sequence continues at coordinate 64,911 of CAZUOV010000012.1, forward strand.
CGAGTGGCAGGCCGCCCGTCATCCCGCAGCACGATGTAGATCGCCGGGATGACCAGGACGGTCAGCAGCGTCGAGGATGCAAGACCGAACAGCAGCGAAATCGCGAGGCCCTGAAAGATCGGGTCGGTCAGGATCACGGCCGCGCCGATCATCGCCGCCGCCGCCGTCAGCACAATCGGCTTGAACCGGATGGTGCCAGCCTCCAGCAGCACGTCGCGCAGGGGTTTTTCCGGGGCCGACGCGTGGCGGATGAAGTCGACCAGCAGGATCGAGTTCCTTACGATGATGCCGGCCAGCGCAATGAAGCCGATCATCGAGGTTGCCGTGAAGGGCGCGCGAAACAGCATGTGCCCGATGACGATGCCGACCAGAGTCAGCGGCACCGGCGTCAGGATCACCAGCGGCAGGCGGAAGCTTTGAAACTGCGCGACGACGAGAATGTAGATCCCCAGCAAGGCGACCAGGAACGCCCCGCCCATGTCGCGGAACGTGACCCAGGTTATTTCCCACTCGCCGTCCCAGAGCAGCGACGGCCCGCTCTCGTCCTCGGGTTGGCCGTTGAGGCGGATTTCCGGCTTCACCAGTCCCTTGGCCGCCCAGTCATGGCTGTCCACGGCCCGATTGACCGCCAGCATGCCATAGATCGGCGCTTCGTAGGTTCCGGCAAGCTCCGCCGTCACCATATCCGCATAGCGGCCGTCGCGGCGGAAGATCGCGGGGCTTCCCGCCTCGATCCGCGCATCGACCACGGCGCCAAGGTCGATAAGCTGGCCGCCCGGCATCTGCGCGATGGGCGTGCTGGCCAGCGCCTGCGTCCAGCTTCGATTCTTCTGCTCAAGCGCGATAGTGATCGGAAGCGGCGTGCGCCCGTCGCCGCGTGGGGCATAGCCGACGGTCCGGCTGTCCATCAGCATGGCGATGCTATCGGCGACTTGCCGCTGCGACAGACCGTAATAGTCGATACGGTCGCGCACGGGCACGAGCCGCAGCCTGGCGCGCGCCTCGCCGAGGCTGTTGTCGACATCGACGATGAAAGGAACTGACTTGAAGATTTTCTCAAGCTCGGCCGCCGTCCTCTGGCGCGTCGCCGCATCCGGGCCGTAAACTTCCGCGAGCAGCGTCGCGAGCACCGGCGGGCCGGGCGGCGTCTCGACCACCTTGATCGACGCGCCGTCCGGCAGCATCAACGCCTTCAACCGCTCGCGCAGGTCGAGCGCGATCCCGTGGCTGGAACGGTCGCGGTCGCCCTTGGGCAGCAGCGTGACCATGACGTCGCCCTGTTCGGGCTGCGAGCGCAGGAAATAGTGGCGGACAAGGCCATTGAAGTTGAACGGCGCCGATGTGCCGGCATAGGCTTCCATCGCCGTCGCTTCGGGAAGCCCGCGCACCACGCCCGCGACATCCTCCAGCACGCGGCCGGTGCTTTCCAGCGCGGTGCCTTCCGGCATGTCCACCACTACCTGAACCTCCGACTTGTTGTCGAACGGCAGCAGCTTCACCGTGACCGCCTTGAAATAGAACATCGAGCAGGCCAGCACGGTCGCCACGCCGACCGCGATGAGGAAATTGCGCGCGGACCGGCGGGTGTCGATCACACGGCGCGCGGCGCGGGCATAGAGCCTGCCCAGCTTGCCGCCGCTTTCGTCAGAGCCATGGGCCAGCGCCTTCCGGGCGAAACGGATCATCAGCCAGGGCGCGATGACCACGGCGACGAAGAAGGAAAAGATCATCGCGGCCGAAGCGTTGACCGGGATCGGCGCCATATACGGCCCCATCAGCCCCGAGACGAACAGCATGG